>CAZQXO010000006.1:49387-68218 GCA_964597445.1 uncultured Bifidobacteriaceae bacterium
AGTAGTTGATCAGGAACGACACCCACCCGGCGATCGCGATCCATGACGCACGGTCGCCACGCCATCCAGCCGTCGACCGTGCGTGCAGGTAGGCCGCGTAGACCACCCACGTGATGAACGCCCACGTCTCCTTGGGATCCCAGCCCCAGTAGCGACCCCAGGCGTTCTCGGCCCAGATGGCCCCCGCGACGACGGAGAACGTCCACAGCGGGAAGGAGAAGGCCACGACCAGGTGCGTCAGCCGCTCGAGTCGCTCGCGACTCGGAAGATGGGACATCCAGCCCGTGACGGGACCTGCCCCGGCCAGGCGCTCCGCGCGCCCGCGCCCCAGGGCCAGAGCCGCTGTGGCCGCGCCGAAGGTGAACGCGCCGAAGCAGACGATCGCGGCGGACACGTGGATGACGAGCCAGTAGCTCTTCAGTGCCGGAACGAGCTGCGCCGCCTCGGTGTACAGGACGGTGACGGCGAGCCCGAGCCACAGCAGGGTCGGGATGACGATGAACAGCCCGAGCCAGCGCAGGTCGTGCCGCAGGGACAGGAAAAGGAAGACGAAGAGCACTCCCAGGGCGGCCGTGATGGAGAACTCGTACATGTTGCCCCACGGCACGCGGCCGGCCCAGATCCCCCGCAGCACGACGCCGACCAGCAGCAGGAGAGCCGCCAGCCACGTGAGGGACATGCCGATGTTGCCGGCACGACGCCCCGGCTGGGTCGTCGACGGCGGCTCCTCGCGCACCAGCAGGGCGGTGCCGCCACCGCCCTCGACGGTGACCTTCACGGGCGCGACCGGACGCCGGCCGACGGCGAACGATGCAGCGAAGAACACCATCGCGAGCGCAAGGGTGACCATGGTGGCGTACACCGCGGCGTTGCTGGCCTCCGCGAGCTGCATGCTGGTCACGGGCTCTCCTCCCTGTCGGGTGCGACATCCAGGCCGAGGCGGTCGGCCAGTGACACGACGTCCGAATCCAGATCCATGGCCTCGGTTCGTCCGAGGGCTCCAATCTGCACGAGCGTACCTCCGCCGGTCGTGGCGCTCGCCCGGACCCAGATCCGTCGACGGCGGACGAAGAGGGAGGCCATCAGGCCGAGCATGGCGAGCACCGAGGCGATCAGGGCGAGCTCCTTTCCCGGATCGTGGGCGATCTGGAAGGAGGCCCAGCGGTCGAAGCCCACGAACTCGATGGAGCCGAGGCCGTCCGGCAGCTCCCAGGTGTCACCGGGGATGAGCGACTCCAGGCCCACCTGCTCCATGCCGTCCGTGTCGAGCGTGTAGACGCTCTGCGGGGCGCCGTCATCCATGCCGAGGTCACCCGTGAAGGCGGACAGGAACACCGCCGGGTAGTCCGGTGCCGGGAACGTGGAGTGCGGCCCGAGCTCCTCGGTCAGCGCGGCCGTCGGCGCGAAGATGCCGGAGAAGCCCAGGGGCGTCTCGGCATCCGGGACCTTGAGGACGCCCGTCGACGTGAAGTTGCCGTCCTGCGGCAGGAAGACGACGGTGTCGTCGAACACCACACGGTCGGCCGCATCGCGGACGATGAGGCGGGGTGCGTATCCGTGCCCCACCAGGAAGACCCTGGCTCCGTCCGCCGACAGTGGCTCATTGACCTGCACGAGGATCGACTCAGGCTCCGCGCCGGGCTCGGGCAGGTAGGTCAGGTCGGCCTCGAAGAGGCGCGGTGAGCCCAACTGGGCCTCGCTGCGCTCGAAGTCCACCCGGAAGTCCTCGAGGGTGAAGGAGAAGGGCGCGAGACGGTCCGCGTCCATGAATCGACCGGCCCCCCACGCGTCGTACTGGGTCAGGGTGTTCGAGAATCCCGATCCCTCCCGGATGACGACGTTTCCGCGCCACCCGAGCAGGCCGCCCACCGCGACACCCACCAGAACGAGTACGAGGGACAGGTGGAACACGAGGTTGCCGGTCTCGCGCCAGAAGCCCTTCTCCGCCGCGACCCATTCACCCGACTCGGCGCGGACGCGCCAGCGCTGCGAGCGCAGGACCTGCCCGGCCGCCACGAGGACGTCCTCCACCGATCGGTCCGTGATCCCCTCACGATGGGCGGGCAGGCGCATGAGGTTTCGGGGCGCCGGCGGGGGCGGAGTGCGCATCGCGCGGGCATGCACGCCGATCCTCGGCAGGACACAGCCGATGAGGGAGATGAAGAGCAGCAGGTACACCGCAGCGAACCACGGCGCGGCATAGACATCGAAGAAGCCCAGGGCATCGAGCACCGGGGCCGTCGACGGGTTCTCCTCGATCCACTGGTCGACACGCAGGGGGTTCGTGCCTCGCTGAGGAAGCACCGACCCGGGGATGCTGACGAGGGCCAGCAGGAACAGGAGGATGAGCGCCGTGCGCATGCTGGTGAGCTGCCGCCACAGCCACCGCAGGAACCCTGTCGTCCCCAGCGGAGGCAGGGAGGGAGCGGCATCATCCGCGCGCATCTCGATGTCGGTGGTCACAGCGCCGTCTCGAATCCGGGCATCTGGATCCGCAGCCACACGGTGAAGTCGGTCCACAGACCGGTCACGAGAAGCACGCCCACGAGGACCAGCATGCCTCCTCCGATCCTCATCACCCACACGTAGTGCTCCCGGACCCACCCGATCGCCCTCGCCATGCGGCTGAAGGCCAGGGCGAGGAGGATGAAGGGCAGGCCCAGCCCGAGGCAGTAGGCCAGGGACAGGATGGCCCCGCGGAGGGCGCTCGCCTCGGTGAAGGCCAGGGTCTGCACCGCCGTCAGGGTCGGACCGATGCAGGGAGTCCATCCGAGTCCGAACAGCAGGCCCAGGAGCGGCGCACCAGCGACTCCCCACGTGGGTGTCCGATGCAGGCGCCACTCCCGCTGGAGCCCGGGAATGAGCCCCATGAAGCCCAGGCCCATCGCGATCACCACGACACCGAGCACGCGGTTGATGACGTCGGCGTACTCCAGCAGGACGGAGCCGATGCCGCCGAAGAGCACTCCGTAGCTGACGAAGACGATGCTGAAGCCCAGGACGAAGAGCAGGCTGCCGGCGAGGACCCGTCGGCGACTGCCTGTTCCCTCCGCCAGTTCCGAGCCGGTGAGACCGGTCATGTAGGACAGGTAGCCGGGGGCCAGGGGCAGGACGCAGGGGCTGAGGAAGGCGACGATTCCCGCCGCGAAGGCGATCGGCAGCGCGAGCCAGAGTGCCCCTCCCGAGACGATCTCGACCACGCCGTCCATCAGGAGCCTGTCGACTCCGGGGAGACCAGCGGCTCGATGAGCCCTCGAAGGGAGGACTCGCTCGCCTTGCCCAGGACACGGCCGGCGACGCGGCCTTCCCGATCGATGACCAGTGTCGAGGGGATGGCCTGCGGCGGCAGGGTGTCGCTGAACAGCAGCTGCAGGCGGCCGTCCCGATCGATCACGTTGTCGTAGGTGATGCCGAAGCGATCGATGAAGGCCCGAGCCGACGCATCGGAATCCCGGGTGTCGAGTCCGACGAAGGTCACGCCGGCGGGCTCCAGTTCCGATGACAGGGCGGCGAGGGTTGGTGCCTCCGCCCGACACGGTGCGCACCACGAGGCCCACACGTTCAGGACGACGACCTCACCCAGATGGTCCGACAGGCGGAACGTGCCCCCCTCGAGGGTGGTACCGACGAGATCGGGAGCCGCTTCGCGCTCGGCCTCGGGCACCAGCACGATCGAGCCGTCACCAGCGACGTAGCCACCTTCTGGCGCGGCCGCTGGTCCGGAGTCCGATGCCGACGAGCATCCGGCCAGGGTCATGCCCGACACGAGCAGGCCCAGGACCACGGTCAGCGTGCGGGATCGCAGGGCCATGGGACTCGTCAGGCTCCTGCGATCTTGCTCGCCTGCGCCAGCAGGTCGCGTGATGGCTCGGTGTACGTGATCGCAGCGAGGGTGTCACCGCGGAACTCGAGCGAGGTCAGCGAGGCCAGCGTGCACTGCCGGCTGCGCGGGTCATGCCACAGCCGCCGCTCCTCGGCGGCGAGACGAGCGATCCAGATCGGGAGCTGGTGGCTCACGAGCACCGCCTCGTGTCCCCTCGCCTGCTCCCGTGCGTCAGCGATGGCCGAACCCATGCGCTCAGCGACCTGCACGTAGGGCTCGCCCCACGACGGCGTGAAGGGGTTGTACAGGTAGCGCCACGTGCGCGGCTGCTTGAGAACGCCGTCGCCCACGCTCACCCGCTGGCCCTCGAAGATATTCTCCGCCTCGATGAGCTGAGGATCGGTGAGGATGGGCAGCTCGTGGCGCTCCGCCACCGGGGCTGCCGTCTGCTGGGCCCGCTCCATCGGCGACGAGATGACGTGCGAGATGTCACGGTCGGCGAGCGCCTCCGCGGCGCGCACCGCCATCTGCTTGCCGAGGTCGGAGAGGTAGTACCCCGGGAGCCGCCCGTAGAGGACGCCCTCCGGATTGAAGACCTCGCCGTGACGCAGGAGGTGCACGACGGTCCGGTCAGCAGCGGCCATGGTCAGGTCGCCCGTCGCCTCGTCGCCGTGCGGCGCCGACTAGGACGCCACGACCCCTCACCGGCCTCCAGCGCAGCCAGGCGCATCGCCTCGCCGTGCGCGGCAAGCGCGTCGACCAGTGACGGAACCGTGCTGGCCTCGGCGAGGACGTCCACCCGGAGACCGTGCTCCTCAGCGGCCTTCGCGGTCTGGGGGCCGATGCACGCCACGATGGTCGTGTGGTGCGGCTTGCCCGCGATGCCCACGAGATTGCGCACGGTGCTGCTCGACGTGAAGAGAACGGCATCGAACCCACCCGTCTTGATGGCCTCGCGCGTGTCGGCCGGCGGCGGAGCGGCACGCACCGTGCGGTAGGCCGTGATGTCCTCGACCTCCCAGCCCAGCTCGGCCAGGCCGGCAGCCAGGGTGTCGGTGGCGATGTCGGCCCGCGGCAGGAAGACCCGGTTGATCGGATCGGTGAGGGAGTCGTAGTGGGGCCAGTCCTCGAGCAGGGCCGACGTGGTCTGCTCGCCCGAGGGGAAGATGTCCGGACGGACACCGAACTCCACGAGCGCCGCCACGGTCGACTCGCCGACGGCTGCCACCTTGAGCCCGGCGAAGGACCTCGCGTCGAGGCCGTACTCCTGCAGCTTCTCGCGGATCGCGCGCACGGCATTGACCGATGTGAAGCCGATCCACTCGTACCGACCCTGCACCAGGCCGTTCACGGCGCGGTCGATCTGCTGCGGTGTGCGGGGCGGCTCGACCGAGATGGTCGGCACCTCCACCGGCACAGCACCATGCAGTCGCAGGAGCTCCATGATCGGGCCGGAGTGATCCTGCGTTCGGGGAATCAGCACTCGCCACCCGAACAGTGACTTCGTCTCGAACCAGTCGAGCTTGTCGCGCTGATCGATGACATGACCGACCACGACCACGCCCGAGCCCGCCTGACGGGAGTTCTTCGCCGTCGCACGGATCGTCTCGAGCGTCGCCACGAGCGTGCGCTGATCGACCGTCGTCCCACGACGCGTCACCGCGATCGGCAGAGCGGCATCCGCGCCGGCACTCATCAGGTGGTCGGCGATCTCCGAAGCACGATCCGCTCCATCCGTGAAGACGAGGGTCGTCCGTGCATCGACGAGCTCGGCCCACGGGAGCTGGGTGTCATGCGCATCGAGGATGCGCACCTGCCGCGTGCGTCCGCCGGTCAGGCCGAAGCCCGCGTACGCCGGGACGCCGGTGATCTCACTGACTCCCGGAGCGATCTCGAAGTCCAGACGCGCCTTGCGGAGGGCGGCGGCTTCCTGCAGGAAGGATCCATCGAGGACGGGGTCACCCGACATCAGTCGCACCGTGGCTCGGCCGGCGCGTGCCGCCTCCACCACCAGCGCGCTGCGTCCCGCCTGATCGAGGGGCAGACCGGACGCGTCGACCGCCGGGAGGACCTCGGCATCCGTGGAGGCATGCAGTCGAGCCAGATCGATGACGTCGGCGTCGGCGATCACCACATCGGCCGAGGACAGCAGGTGCACTGCGCGCACAGTGAGGAGGTCCGCTGCACCGGGACCGGCGGCGACGAGCGCCACGTGACCGGGTGCGGGAGCCCGACGAGGCTTGGCGGCTGGCGAGATCTCCGGTCCCTGATCGACGTCAGGGAGGACGGACGCGGCGGTGGCGGCCTTGGATGCCGCCTTCTTCACCGGTGCCGCCTTGGCCGCAGGCGCCTTCGGCGCTGACGCCTTCGTCGCTGACCCCTTCGTCGCTGACGTCTTCGCCGCTGAAGCCTTCGGAGGACCGGCCTTCGCAGCTGCCGGCTTCGCCGCGACAGTCTTCGCAGACGCGACCTTCGGGGCTGCCGGCTTCGCCACCGACGCCTTCGGGGTCGACTTCCGCGCCGGGGCCTTCGATGCCGCCTTGGGCGTGGTCTTCTTCACGGGCGTGGCCTTCTTCGCAGCCGGGGTCTTCCCGGCGACTGTCCTCGTCATGCGTAGATCGCCTCTCCCAGCGACTCGGGGTCCGTGGACGGATCGGTGTCCTCGGCTCGACGCTGCTCGTGGAAGGCGAGGATCTGCAGCTCGACTGCGAGATCCACCTTGCGCAGCTCGACATCCTCGGGGACGGCGAGCACAGCGGGAGCGAAGTTCAGGATGGAGCGCAGGCCCGCATCGACCATGCGATCGCAGACGGCCTGGGCCGCGTCCGCCGGCGTGGCGATGACGCCGATGTGCGCGCTTCCCGCGCGGACGAGCACCTCGAGGTCCGTGAGGGGGCCGACGACGATCGGACTGTCGAAGGCCCCGAGCGGTCGACCGATGACGTCGGGATCGGTATCCAGCAGTCCGACGACCGCGAATCCGCGCGAGGCGAAGCCTCGGTACGACACGAGCGCCTGACCCAGATTGCCCGCGCCGACGATGACGACGCCCCACGGCTGCGTCAGGCCGAGCTCACGGGAGATCTGGTAGGCGAGGAAGCGCACGTCGTAGCCCACGCCCCGGGTGCCGAACGACCCGAGATGGGAGAGGTCCTTGCGCAGCTTGGCGGGAGAGACTCCGCAGACCCCGGCGAGCTCGTCCGACGACACCGTCCGCACGTCCGCCTCCGCCAGGCCGATCAGGACCCGGTGGTAGATCGGGAGGCGAGCCACGGTCGCACCCGGGATGCCACGATCGGTCGTCCCGCCGCGGCCGGAGGATTCGGCGGCGGCCACGGAGGCGGAGCGGGCAGGGGACACGGTTCTCCGGGGGAAGCCAGTGGGGGTGACGGGGACTGCGCGGCAGTACGAGCAGCGAGGCTCCGTCGAGCCCAAGGTTAAGGAAAGGCGAACGAACTCACAAAGTTGACCGGACGATTATGTCCGATAATAGGTCACTCAGAGGTGGCCGTCCGGGCGAGCGCCGCGCGCAGCCGGGTCGGATCGATGCGCCAGAAGTCGTGCGGGCGGTCATCCACGAGCACGACGGGGATCCGCTCCGCATGCTCGTCGTAGAGGGTCGGATCGTCCAGCACGGAGAGCTCGCTCCACTCCACTCCGAGATCGGTGCAGACGGTGGAGACGACGACGCGGGCGTCGTCGCACAGATGGCAGCCGGGCTTGCCGATCAGGGTGACGCGGGTGCTCACGATCCGAATCCCGACTCCCCGTACACCTCACGCAGTCGCCCCTTCGCGATCTTCCCCGTGGCCGAGTGCGGCAGGGCCGGCACCAGGCGCACGGAGGTCGGGCACTTGAACCGGGCGAGGCGCGTGGCGCAGAACTCGACCACTGCCTCGGCCGTCACGACGCCCTCCTCGCGCGGCACCACGATCGCGACGACCGCTTCACCCGTGAGATCGTCCGGGACCCCGACGACGGCAGCCTCGGCCACCTGGGGCATCTGATCGATGACCAGCTCGATCTCCCGCGGGTACACGTTGAACCCGTTCACCAGGATCACCTCCCGCCGGCGATCGACGAGATGGAGGTCTCCCTCCTCATCCGCATAGGCGATGTCACCGGAGTGGAACCAGCCGTCGTTGTCCGGACCGCCGTCACCGTGCGGCCAGTACCCGCGGAACACCGACGGTCCGCGGACCCACACCTCGCCGGGATCACCGTCGTCGACGGGGCCGCCTGCATCGTCGACGAGCCGGACCTCGACACCCGGCAGCGGGCTGCCAACAGATCCAGGGCGCGGAGCACCGCTCACCAGCGTCGTCGCGACGACCGGCGAGGTCTCGGTCATGCCGTAGCCCTCGAAGATGCCGTGGCCTGCGGCGGCCGTGAACTCCTCCAGCACGGCCACGGGCAGCGGCGAGCCACCACTGGACAGCAGGCGCACCGCGCTCATCGCCTCGCGCACGCCGGGGACGCGGCTCCATGCCTGGAACATCGCGGGCGCGCCGGGGATCGTCGTCACGCCCTGGGAGCGGATCACGTCGAGCGACTCGACCGGATCGAACCGGTCCGTGAGCACGATGGTCGCACCGGCCGCGACGGCCAGGCCCAGGCCGGTGTTGAGTCCGTAGACGTGGAACAGCGGGAGCACGAGGAGCACGACGTCGTCAGGACGGACTGCGGGCGGGGTGTCGAGGGCCAGCAGCATCTCGGTGTTGGAGCGCAGGGCACCGTGGGTGAGCATCGCCGCCTTGGGGCGCCCACTCGTGCCGGCCGTGAAGAGCAGGAGTGCCAGGGCATCAGGCGCGGTGCCCGCCTCGGCGAGAACGCTGTCAGCACCCGAGGCGAGCAGGTCGGTCCAGTCCGGGCCGTCGACCCCGATCACCTCGCACCCGGGGAGCGCCTCCACAGATGCCTCCCCCACCGCACGCGTCGCCTCCTGGACGAGCAGCAGTCGGGCACCGGAGTCCGCCAGGAGGACCGCGACCTCGGCCACGGTGTAGGCGGGGTTCAGCGGGACGCAGACGGCCCCCGCGCGCGCGATGCCGTAGTAGGCGATGACGAACTCGGGGCAGTTCCCGAGCAGCAGGGCGACGCGATCACCTGCATGGAGGCCGCGCCTGATCAGCGCGGCGGCGAAGGCATCTGCACTCGCATCGACCTCACGCCACGAGTGGGTGGTCGAGCCGAACACCAGGCAGGTGCTATCGGGATCACGGTCTGCGCTGGCACGCAGGAAGCCGGCGATGTTGGCATTCATCCGCTCTCCCCACATGGATCGACGCCGGGCGGCGATCGTCCACTCCTCCGAGTGTGGCACACGGCCGCGCGGCGCTGGGTAGTCTCCTCAGGTGGAATCCCGCTCCGGCGCATCAGATGTGCTGTCCCGCTACCGTGAGGCAGGCCGGGCCTCGGCCGAGGCCGCGGGAAGCGGACTGAGCGCCACCGCGGGCACCTCACCGGCACGCGGAGCTGCCTTCTTCGACGTCGACAACACCATCATGCGGGGCGCGAGCCTGTTCCATCTGGCTGTGGGCCTCGCACGCCGCAACTACTTCAGCGGTCGGGAGATCCTCGGCTTCGGCGTCAAGCAGCTCAAGTTCGTGCTCAGCGGCTCCGAGGACCTCGAGGACATGGCCTCCGCGACAGAGGCCGCGCTGTCCTTCGTGGAGGGCCGATCGGTGGTCGAGCTCGAGCGTCTCGGTCAGGAGATCTTCGACGACACGATGGTCGACAAGCTCATTCCCGGCAGCCTCGCGCTGGCCCAGGGTCATCTTGATGCTGGGCAGCAGGTGTGGCTCGTGACCGCGACCCCCGTCGAGCTGGCGAGCGTGATCGCGCACCGCCTCGGACTCACGGGCGCGCTCGGCACCGTGTCCGAGGTGCGCGACGGCCGCTACACCGGACGCCTTCAGGGCCCTCCCCTGCACGGCCTGGCCAAGGCGGAGGCGGTGCGGGCCATCGCCCTGCGCGAGGGTCTCGACCTCGCCGAGTGCGCGGCCTACTCGGACTCCTCGAACGACATCCCGATGCTGTCGCTCGTGGGGACACCTGTCGCCGTGAACCCGGATGCGACGCTGCTCGCGCACGCGCGCGAGAACCAGTGGCAGGTGCGTGACTTCCGTCGGCGCCAGCATGTGAAGGAGTACGCCCTTCCCGTCGCCGCCGGCGCCGGAGGCCTGGCTCTCGGCATGACCGTGGGCTATCTCGGTGCCCGGTGGCGTCGACCCTGATCAGCCGAAGGCAGACGGCCTCAGCACGAGCAGCCGGTATAGCGACTGCTGGATGCGCTCGCGGACCTCGTCCGTGAGGTCGAAGACCACCATGGGATCGTCGGCAGCGCCCTCGGGGAAGGCATCGGTCGGAATCGGCTCCCCGAAGTGGATGTGCCACTTGCTGGGCAGCGGGATCATGCCGAGCGGGCCGAGCCACGGGAAGGTCGGCGTCAGGGGGAAGTAGGGCAGGCCCAGAACGCGGGCGAGGAGCTTCGCATCGGCGACCATCGGATAGGTCTCCTCCGCGCCGACGATGGCCGTCGGGATGATCGGCACGCCCGTGCGCAGAGCCGCCGTGACGAAGCCCCCGCGCCCGAAGCGCTGGAGCTTGTACCGCTGGGAGAAGGGCTTGCCGATTCCCTTATATCCCTCCGGCCAGACACCCACGAGCTCTCCGGCGCGCAGCAGCCGCTCGGCATCCGGGTGGCAGGCCAGCGTGTGACCGGCTTTCCGGGCGAGCTCGCCGATGAACGGGGTCTGGAAGACGAGGTTGGCGCCCAGCATGCGCAGGTGCCGATGCGCAGGATGCTCGTCTCGCAGGGCCACCTGCGTCATGACCGCATCCAGGGCGATGACACCGGCATGGTTGGCGACGATCAGCGCACCGGAGTCCGAGGGCACGTTCTCCAGGCCGGTGACCTCGACCCGGAACCACGACCGGTACAGGGGGCGGACGAGCCCGAGCAGGACGCGATCCGTGAGTTCCGGATCGAATCCGAAGTCGTCGACGGCGTAGTCGCCGGAGAGGCGCTGGCGGATGAAGTCGAGCCAGGACTCCTCGGTTCCGGGCGTCCCGACCTGCAGGGCGTGAGCCGCATGCTCCCCTCCTGAGGCACGCGCGCCGGGCACGGGTGCGGGTGTGGGCTGCGGCCCGGTGTTGCCGACGGTGCGCGCTGCCCGCGAGGCGCTCATGCGCTCAGGATCCGTGGTCGGCCGGCGCACACGGTCAGTCACCGCGCACCTCCTCTCCCCGTCGGTCGGGGACGTCGCCCGCACGATCATGCGAGACGCCTTCCCGGAGAGTCTGCGCGAAGGATGCGAAGGCGTCCAGCGTCGTCATCGCCGGAAGGACATCGAGTGACTCACGCGCCGCCGTGGTGTCCAGCCCCCGACCGTAGGTCAGGTACCGCACGACCTCGGGTGAGAGATCCACGCGCCGACCACCGCTCAGGGTTCGCCCGGCCAGGGGAAGCAGCACGACGGGCAGGGCGACACTCGGCCGTCCGGCGATGCGGAGCGCCTGCGAGAGGAGCACGATCCCGGGACCCGCGATGTTGAACGTGCCGCGGACGGGCGCCGCCACCGCTCCCTCGGTCACGGCAACGGCATCGTCCTCGTGCACGAACTGCATCCGGGGGTCGAACCCGAGCACCGTCGGCACGACCGGCAGACGGAAGTAGTCCGTGATGCCCGTGCGCATGCGCGGTCCGATGATGTTCGCGAAGCGAAGCATCGTGACGCTGACGTCCGGGCGCCGGCGACCGAACCCGCGGACATAGGTCTCCACCTCGACCGAGTCCTTGGCCCATCCCGATGTGGGCCGGTGGCGCGGCTCCATCTCCTCGGTGAACAGCGCGGGATCCTTGGGTCCGGACCCGTAGACGGCCGCCGTCGACTTGACGATCAGGTGACGCACGGCAGGGGTCCGCTGGCACGCCGCCAGGAGCTGCATGGTGCCGAGGACGTTGATCTCCTTCATCGTCGACCGACCCCCCGCCTGGCGTGGGGTGGAGATCGCTCCCAGGTGAACGACGGTGTCGACTCCCGCATCGCCCATGATGCGAGCGATGACGGGGCTGCGGATGTCGGCGCGGACGAAGGAGATCCCGGGGATCGGCTCCGGCGGGGCGACGACATCGACACCGATGACCGACAGGCCTTCGCGGGAGGCGAGAGCGCCAGCCACCCGGCCGCCGAGCAGCCGGGACACACCCGTGACGAGGACAGTGCGCGTCATCGCGACCCCCTGTCACGTCACCGCGGGCCGCGGCCCGCTGGCGCCTACTTCTTGTTGCGGCGCTGGACTCGCGTGCGACGCAGCAGCTTGCGGTGCTTCTTCTTCGCCATCCGCTTGCGCCGCTTCTTGATCACAGAGCCCATCGACGATTCCTCATCTCTTCACCACAGTCGTACGAGAACACAGTCCTACGAGATCACGGGCAACGCGATCACGGTCGATCGAGGCAGGAACCCCACGAGCGGGCCGGTCGATGGCCCACGGCGACGGTCACGCCAGCGGAGCGTCAGCCTACCTGCGGGCGTGACTCGGCCTCGCAGGAGGTACGGCGAGGAAGCTCAGGCCGTCTCGACGAAGGAATCGCGGAGGTAGTCGGACACCGCCTGCTCGGGGACCCGGAAGGACCGCCCCACGCGCACGGCGGGGAGCTCCCCGTTGTGCACGAGGCGGTACACCGTCATCTTGGAGACGCGCATCATCGCCGCCACCTCCGCGACGGTCAGGAAGCGCACGTCGTTCAGCGCCCGATCAGGGGACGTTGCCATGTCACACCGAACTCTCTTCCCCGGGTCGCACCGGCTTCCCCTCCGGAGACCACGACCACGAGGCGCTCGAAGACTAGTGGCCCATGGGGTCGTTGGGAAAGTTGAATCGAGAAATCCCCAGCGAAGGGGGACGGAGGCGCATAGCCCGAGTCAGAACCACAGGTCCGGCTCGGGAGCCAGGCCCAGCCGCGGGAACACCGCCTCCCGGGTCGCGAGGATCGCCGCATCGACGGGATCCTTCGGGTCGAACCCCTGAGCGAGGGGCCTCGGCCACGGGTCACGGCCATCGGTCATGCGACCGGGGGCCTGCCGACCGAGAGCCTCCAGCACGTACTCATGGAAGCCCTCGGGCACCGCCGTCTCCGGGGGGAGCGGAGTGCCGACCGCCTCCGCCACCAGGTGCGTCCACGCCCGGGGAACGACATCGACCCACTCGTAGCCCCCTCCGCCGACGACGACCCACCGGCCCTGGGCATAGCGATGCGCCCAGCGATGCAGGGCCGCGAAGGCCATGCGCTGCCCGTCGACCGACACCAGGAGGTGAGCCAGCGGATCCTCGAAATGCGTGTCGACCCCGTGCTGGCTCACGAGCACCTGCGGCGCGAACGCCTCGAGCACCTCGGGGACGACACCGTTGAGGGCACGCAGCCAGCCTTGGTCCCCCGTGCCGGCCGGGAGGGCGACGTTGACGGACGTCCCCTCCGCGCCCGGGCCTCCGATCTCGGTCGGCCAACCCGTCCCCGGGAAGAGACTCGCCGGGGACTCGTGGATCGAGACGGTCATCACGCGCGGGTCATCCCAGAACATCGCCTGGACGCCGTCCCCGTGGTGCACGTCGACGTCGACGTAGGCGACCCGCTCCACGCCCTGGTCCAGGAGCCACGCGATCGAGGCGCCGATGTCGTTGTACACGCAGAACCCCGCAGCCGATCCCGGCAGAGCATGGTGGAGGCCGCCCGCGAGGTTCACCGCATGCTCGACCTCGCCCTCGAACACCGCCCGCGTCGCCGCCAGCGTCGCCCCGACCACCCGGGCCGACGCCGTGTGCATGCCGGGGAAGACGGGGTCGTCCTCCGTTCCGAGCCCGCGGGCCGCATCGAAGAAGTGCGGGTCCTCGGACGCGCGCATGACCGCGTCGATGTAGTCGAGGTCATGCACTCGTGCGAGTGTCGCCACCTCCACCGGATCGATGTCCGACAGCACCTCGACATGTGCAGGCGAGAGCAGGTCGAACTCCTCGATCAACCGCATGGCCAGACGCACTCGGACAGGAGCCAGCGGGTGACCCGGGCCGAAGTCGTAGGCGCCGAGCCGGTCGTCCCAGACGACTCCCACCCGAGAGCTCATGCCGACCGGGCACGCATGTCAGGAGCCTGCCAACTCACGTCCACGATCACGCGCTGCCCTCACCGCGGCAACCACGCCGTCCGCGATGGCTCGTTCCTCCATCACGGAGATCGCTGCTGCCGTAGTGCCGCCGGGCGACGTGACCTGACGGCGCAGATCGGCGGCATCCTGCCCGGAGCCTTCCAGCAGCAGCGCCGCTCCGAGAAGCGTCTCGTTCACCATGCGGACAGCTGACTCGTGCGGCAGTCCGAGGTCGATCGCGGCCGCCGTCATCGCCTCAGCGAGATAGAACAGATAGGCCGGGCCACTGCCCGAGACCGCCGTGACGGCATCCTGCAGCTCCTCCGGCACCACCTCGACGATGCCGATGCTGCTCCAGAGCCGGGTCACGGTGTCGATGGCCTCCGATGCGCAGGCGACGCCCGCGGACACTCCCGTGACGCCGCGTCCCACCCGGGCCGGCGTGTTGGGCATGGCGCGCAGCACGCTCACCCCCGCGGGCACGGCAGCCTCGATTGTCGAGGTGCGGATGCCCGCGGCGATGGAGACCACGATGGCCCCCGGCGAGATGAGGCCGCCCACCTCCGCGAGCAGCGCAGGCGTGTCCTGGGGCTTCACGACGAGGACGACGACATCCGCGCCCGCCACGGCCTCGTGCGCAGGGAGTGCGCGTATTCCATGCACCTGCTCCAACTCGCGCGCCCGCTCGTCGCGCTTCTCCGCGACGACGACCTCCGGGCGCGGATCCAGCGTGAGGAGTCCGCCCACGAGGGTCTCGCCCATCACTCCCCCACCGAGGACTGCGATGCGCATGGCGTCTGCCTTCCGTCGTCGATCGCGCGCTGTCATCCCGGCAGCAGCGAGCGCAGGGCACCCGAGACACCTCCCGGCTGCTCCGGCAAGCCTCCCACGAGTCGCTCGAGCCAGCGCCGACCGTAGGGGATGTAGATGCGCACGCGCTCACCCTCACGCAGCAGACGCTCCTGCTCGCCCGTCTGGCGTCCCAGGTAGAAGGCGAACTCATAGCTGTGGCGCGGACGGTCGTAGCGACGCGCGAGGGTCTCGATGATGGTGATGAGGCGTGGATCGTGGGTGGCGAAGGAGGGCTCGCCCGTGCCCCGCAGCAGAGCCTTGGCGCAGCGCACATAGGACTTGTCCGTCTCGATGGGCTGACGAAAGGCCCCGGCGCCCTCGGCGTGCGCACCCTTCACGAGTCGCACCCGATGAGCCGACCACTCCGGGATTCTGCGCTCCGTGGACCGGAGGATCGCCGGCATGGTCACGCCGACGGGCCGACCCCGACCGAGGAGGGCGCGGGCCCACGCCAGCGTCTCCTCCACCTCGCCCAGGGGCCCCGTGCCGAGCTGCAGTGCGACACCGACCGAGGCCGCCCGGTCAGCGAGCGCGTCGAGATCCCTGGCCGCGTCGGCTCCGGGGAGGCCCTGGCCGAGCGATTCCGTCAGGATCGCGACCTCCGCCACACCGGACCAGCCCGCTTCAGCAACGGCATCGATCAGGGACGCGTACCCGGCCACGGCCTCGTCGACCTCAGCGGTGCTCTCGAGCCCGGGGGCCACGCGCTCGAGGGCGACATGGAACCCACGATCGGCGAGCTCCTGCGCGACCGGCAGCACCTCGTCGAGGTGCTCGCCGCCGACCACGCGGGAGACGACCTGCCGGGCCCCGGGCGTGCGCACCAGCGCGGTCGAGACCACAGGGGTCCGCGCCAGCGAGGTCAGCGCCTCGCGGATCATGCCTCACGCCGGGTGGGGTCGAGAAGGGCCTGGATCGCCGGCGCCATGAGCCGGACGACCTCGTCCTCCGAAGCCGAGGCCAGCGGCTCGAGTCGGATGAGGTAGCGGGTCGTTGCGAGCCCCACGAGGTGGGACGTGATCAGGCTGACCCGCAGTCGGGCATCCGGCACGCCGAGGGCGGTCACCACAGGGTCGACCACCACGGTCGACAGGTACTCGGAGAGGGTGCGCAGCTGCAGCATCGCATCGGAGTCCGCAGCCGCCCGTGCGACACCGGACGTGTCGATCACGGAATCGGACGAGAGCAGTCGGGCCATGTCGGCACGCACCTTCTCGTCGTCCATCAGGGTCAGCACGAGTCGGACGAGCCGGCGCCCGAGTCCGTCGACGCCCGGAGCCAGCAGTTCGGGGACGGCACCCGCGGGGTCGAAGGGCAGGCGCATGGCCGCGGCGAAGAGCCGCTCCTTGTTCTGGTATAGCGACCGGACGACATCAGGAGCCACACCCGCCGCCACCGCGACCGACTTCACCGTGACGCCGGCGTAGCCGCGTGCGCCGAACGCGAGGCGGGCCGCCTGCAGCACAGCACCCGCAGCGTCCTGCGGGGAGAGGGGTGAGCCGGCCACCCGTTCAGCCTACGACGATGAGGGTCACGAACCGGGCGTCGCGGCCCGATGGGGACCCTGGCCGAGATGCAGCCGCGCGTACGCCAGGGTCTCGGCCAGATCGGTGAGTCGCGCTGCACGGTCAGGCGCCTTGCGCGTGCTGATCTCCGCGATGACCGTGCCGTCGAATCCCGTGCCAGCGAGCTGGGTCAGGACAGCAGCCACGGGCTGGTCGCCTCGCCCGGGCACCAGGTGCTCGTCGCGGTTGGAGTCCGTGCCGTCGGCCAGATGCACGTGAGCCAGACGCGTGCCGAGGTCGGTGGCCATCTCGATGGCGTCCGTGCGCGAGACAGCCGTATGGGAGAGGTCCAGAGTCGTGTGTCGGTAGTCGTCGTTTCGGACGTCCCAGTCCGGCAGGTACGCCGCCACCGCCCCCGGCCCTGCTCGCCAGGGGTACATGTTCTCCACGGCGAACCGCACATCGGTCTCCGAGTCCATACGCGCCAGGCCTTCCACGAACTGCTTCGCGTACTCGCGCTGCCACCGGAAGGGCGGGTGCACCACCACCGTTCGCGCTCCGACCCGCTCCGCGGCCTGCTGCGCTCTCTGGAGCTTGCCCCACGGATCCGTGCCCCACACGTGCTGGGTGATCAGGAGGCACGGTGAGTGGATGGCGAGGATCGGCACCTCGTAGTGGTCCGACAGCGCTTTCAGGGCCTCGGAGTCCTGGCTCGCCGCGTCGGTGCCCACCATGACCTCGACTCCGTCGTATCCGAGGTACGCGGCGAGCTCGAAGGCAGCAGCGGTCGACTCGGGGAAGACCGATGACGTCGACAGCCCCACGGCGATGGTCATGCGGCCTCCGGAGGACGTCTCCACCGATCGACGTACAGGCCGATGATCCAGACGAGCGCAGCTCCGATCGCACCCGCGATCACGGCAACGATCGAGTAGCGCTCAGGTGCCAGGGACAGGGCGAAGAAATCCGACAGGAAGGGGATGAACAGCACCGCGAGGAAGAGGGCCACCATCAGGGCGACGATCCCGAGACGGAGACCGTCCAGCGGTCGTGCCGACATCGCGAGCACGCTCGTCGCAACGATGAACAGCGTGACGCACGCCGCCGCCTGGGCGTTGACCAGGGGTTCTCCGACGCGCAGGGCAACTGAGTAGCTGACCAGGGCAGAGGCCGCGCAGATGACTCCGGAGGGAATCGCGAACAGCAGCACGCGCCGCAGGAATCCACGACGGAAGCGCTCCGTGTTCGGCATCAGCGCGAGGAAGAATCCCGGAATACCGATGGTGAGCGCACTGACGAGGGTCAGATGCCGGGGAAGGAACGGGAACGCGAAGGCGAAGAGGCCTGTCATGACGGAGAACACGATCGAGTAGGACGTCTTGGTGAGGAAGACGTCGGAGACTCGCTCGATGTTGCCCAGGACGCGCCGACCCTCGGCCACGACACTCGGCATCACCGACCACTTGTCGTCGAGCAGGACGAGCTGTGCGACGGCGCGCGTGGCTCCCGCTCCCGAGCCCATCGCGATGCCAAGGTCAGCCTTCTTCAATGCCAGAACGTCGTTGACACCGTCACCGGTCATGGCCACGGTGGAGTCGCGCACATGCAGCGCCGCGACCATCTGCTGCTTCTGCACGGGGGTGACCCGCCCGAAGACGTTCGACTCCGCGATGGGACCGGCCAGCAGCTCCGGATCCTCGGGAAGCTCCCGGGCATCGACGGGCGACTGGGCACCTGGCACGCCCGCCTGCTGCGCGATCGCGCCCACGGTCGCAGCGTTGTCGCCGGAGATCACCTTGACCGTCACGCCCTGGTCGAGGAAGTACGACACCGTCTGCGCGGCATCGGAGCGCAGCTGCTGGCTGATGTCGACGAGCGCCACAGGAGCGAGTCCGCTGAGGGCATCGTCCGCGCCCGGGCACTGCTGCGCGTGCGCGAGCAGGACCACGCGGGAGCCCCCGGCCGCGACGGCCTCGGCCTGCCGGACGATCGCCGGATCACCATCGGCCCCGACGATCTCGGGTGCCCCCAGCACCCACGCGCCATGCGGGCCCAGATCCACGGCAGACCACTTGCGGGCACTGGAGAACGGGGTGACGGAGGTGGGCGCCCATCCCGGATCGGGATAGGCCGTCGCGATCGCGTCGAGGGTCGGGTTGGGGCTCGTCTCACTCGCACCGATGGCGCCGAGGACCTGCATCACCTGATCCTCGGCCATTCCCTCGAGCACGGTGAGCCCCTGCACCCGCATGCCCGGCTCCGTCAGGGTGCCAGTCTTGTCGACGCAGATGGTGTCGACCCGCGCGAGCACCTCGACCGCCGGCATGTCCTGCACGAGGACGCGCTTGCGGGCCAGTCGCACGACCGACACCGCCATGGCGATGGACGTGAGCAGGACGAGGCCCTCGGGAACCATGGTCACGATCCCGGCGATCGTGCCCCGGACCGCCTCGTCGAACGGCAGGTCAGCGCGCACCAGCTGCGACCAGAGCAGCAGGAGACC
>CAZQXO010000007.1:0-66071 GCA_964597445.1 uncultured Bifidobacteriaceae bacterium
GCTACCCGGTGCTCCGCACGATCGCGATCCTTCTCGCCGGCACGATCCCGTTCGCATCGTTCTTCTCCGAGGCACTGGTCCACAAGGACCTCAAGGCGCGCGGACTGATCTCGTCCTGACCCCTCCTGCGGTCAGGGTCGGTCTGTCGCTCAGAGTGACCAGTCGATCGGGTCCGCACCGAGGTCCTCGAGAAGGTCGTTGGCGCGGCTGAACGGCCGTGACCCGAAGAATCCCCGGTCGGCCGACATCGGGCTCGGGTGTGCGGAGGCGATGATCGGGACGTCCGGCAGCGAGGGCTCAAGGGACTGGGCGTCCTTGCCCCACAGGATGGCGACGAGCGGCTCTCCATCACGGGCGACGAGAGCATCGATCGCCGCGGCGGTGATCTCCTCCCATCCGCGACGTCGGTGGCTTCCGGGCTCGCCGAGCTGGACCGTCAGGACGCGGTTGAGGAGCATGACGCCGCGCTCGTTCCACGGCGTGAGGTCCCCGTTCGATGGCGACGCGATCCCGAGGTCATCCTGGAGTTCTCGGTAGATGTTCTGCAGGCTGCGCGGCAGCGGACGCACGTCAGGAGCCACGGAGAAGCACAGGCCCACGGCGTGACCCGGCGTCGGATAGGGGTCCTGGCCGACGATGAGCACGCGCACGCTCTCCAGGGGCTGCTGGAACGCGCGCAGGATGGCCGACCCTGACGGTGCCCAGGCGCGCCCGGCCGCCGACTCGGCGCGCAGGAACTCCCCGATCTCGGTGAACACCGGCTGCAGGGGAGCGAGAGCCGGTGCCCAGGACTCGTGCACGAGCTCGGTGATGGGGGCGGGCACGGGTCCACTCTTCCGTATGCGTGGGCCTACCTGCCTCGTCGGGAGCCCGGCAGGTAGTAGCCGCGAAGGGCAACGAGGATCCCAACGGCGACGATCGTGAGGACCACGCTCATGCCGATCGCGACATCACGGTCGGACTCCAAGGCGGTGTAGATGGCGAGGGGCATCGTCTGGGTGACCCCCTCGAGGTTGCCGGCGAAGGTGATCGTCGCGCCGAACTCGCCGATCGCACGGGCCCAGGCGAGCACGGTTCCGGCAATCAGGGCGGGCATGATCATCGGAAGCGTGATCCGCCAGAAGATGCGTCGTGGGGATGCGCCATCAACCGTCGCCGCCTCCTCGATCTCGTGGTCCACCGAACGGAAGGCCCCCTCGAGTGTGATGACGAGGAAGGGCATCGCCACGAAGGCCGACGCGAGCACCACGGCGGCCGTGGAGAAGGGCAGTTGGATCCCGAGCAGGTCGTACACCGGTCCGCCGATGGGGCCCCGACGCCCGAAGGCCGTCAGCAGGGCCACACCGGAGACGACGGGCGGCAGGAGAAGGGGAACGATGACGAGGGCCCGCCAGAGCCGGGTCCAGGGGAGCGCCTCGTTCGCGAGCAGCCACGCCAGCGGAGTTCCGACTGCGAACGCGATCGCCGTGGCGATGAGGGAGACGAGGAGGGACAGGCGCAGCGCCGAGAGCGTCGCCGTCGAGGTGAGGATCGTCGACATGGAGTCCCAGGGTGCCTCCAGGAGAAGAGCGAGAGGGGGCACGACGATGAACAGCAGTCCCAGAAGTCCGGGCAGGAGCAGGAAGAGCGGTCGGCGGTTCATCTACGAGGGCTTCGCGAAGCCCGACGCGCGCAGGATCCCCTGGGCCGATGGGTTGAGCCGCACGTAGTCGACGAAGGCACGGGCAGCAGCCTGCTGGCGGGAGTCCGCGACCACCGCGATCGGATAGGTCGTCGTCACGTTCCGGCTGCTCGGGATCGGCACCCCGGTCACCTTGCGACCGGCGGCACGCACGTCGGTGACGTAGACGATGCCGGCATCGACCTGATCGGCCATGACCTTGCCCAGGACGGCGCGTACATCCAGTTCGCGTGTCACGGGCGTGACGGTGATGCCGTTCTTGGCGAACAGATCACGCGCCGCAGTGCCGCACGGCACGGCGACTTCGCAGAGGGCCACGCTGACCCTCGACAGATCCGTCAGGGATCTCACGCCTGCAGGATTGCCGGGTGGAGTGGCGATCATCATGGTGTTCCCGGCGAAGGGGGATGCTCGGCTGACCAGCCGGCTCGAGAGGGCCTTCGCCATCGTCGACTGGGACGCGGTGGCAAGGACGTCGGCAGGAGCCCCGGCACGGAGCTGCTCGACGAGTGCGCTGCTGCTGCCGAAGTTGAAGGTGACATCGATCTGCGGGTGCGCCTTCTCGAAGGCCGCGGCGATGACGGGGAAGACATCGGTCAGTGACGCGGCGGCCGAGACGGTGATGGTGCCCGAGGGTGCCGTGGATGGCTTGGGAGTGGCGGTGGAGGGGACGGCGATCACCGCGGCGACCGTTGCGGCGGCGCCGGCGAGGGAGACGAGGAGAGTCAGCCTCGTCTTCATGACGACGCCTCCACGACGACGTTGGTGGCCTTGACGACGGCGGCAGCCAGGGTCCCGGGCGCCAGGCCCAGTTCCTCGGCTGCTTCACGGCTCATGAGCGAGACCACCCGATGCGGACCGGCCTGGATCTCGACGAGCGCCATGACCCCGTCCTTCTCCACGCGGGTGACGATGCCCTCGAACCGGTTGCGAGCCGACGTCGCGAGGTGGGGAAGCTCGGGCGACGACTCACGCATCAGCGCGGCGACGTCCTCGGCCAGGACGGTCCGGGGACCGGTGGCGCTTCCCGCACGCAGCCGACCCTCGTCGGCCCAGCGGCGGACAGTGTCATCGCTGACCCCCAGGAGCTGGGCTGCCTCGGAAATCCGCAAAAACGTCACAATCGGGCAGATTAGTCCGAATTCTCGGATGAGCAAGCGAGAATCCTCCGCAGGTGCGGCCCCTCAGGTCCTGCTGGCGAAGAACTCCACCGCGATCCCGTCAGGATCGCGGGCCGTGACGGCCCAGCCGTAGGCGACCTCCTCGACCGGCCCATGGGCGAAGCCGAGGAGGTCGAGGCGCTCGGCCCATGAGCGGACGACCTCCTCATCCGGGCAGGCGAGGCCGAGGTGGTCCAGTCCCACGCGAGTGGGGTCGAAGGCCGATCCCCGATCCGTGGACTCGTGGCGGGTGAGCCCGATGACGAGGCCGCTGGGCCACTGGAGTCGGAGGCGATGCCAGCCGGGACCTTCGCGCGTGATGATCGAGGCGTCGCCCAGCAGGGCCTGGTACCACTCAGCACTCCGCGTGGGATCCGTCACCGAGAGCGCCACATGGTGCACGTCGGGCGCGGGGAGCTCGGGCGGGGTCATCCCGCCGCCGCACGGGCCAGGTGCCGCTCCCGGACAGCGAGGAACAGAGGGAAGGTGAAGGCCACGGCGGTCACGAAGGAGAACACCACATAGGCCCAGTACCAGCGGATGCCCAGGCGGCGACCCTCGAGGATGATGAAGATCGATGCCGCGCTCGCCGTGGCGAGAAGGTCCCACGAGAGGGAACTGACGGACGGGTTGGCGAACCAGGCGGCGAAGAAGGTGTCGCCTCCTGGGTTGATGACGCTCTGGACGTTGAACCAGGCGGTCCCGACCAGGCCGATGGCGGCCACCAAGAGGTAGACCCAGAAGGCGCCCGGTGAACGGGTCGGTGCTGCGGTGCTCATCTCTCGCGATGTCCCCTCGGGTGAATCGGGTTACCCTGACAGGAGGGAGGTTGCCATGTCCGTCGCACTCGCGTGGCTGATCGCCGCCCTCGTCCTGCTCGGGATCGAGATCCTCACGGTTGACCTGGTCTTCGGGCTCATCGCCGTCGGAGCTGCATCAGCGGCTCTCGCGGCCGCGCTGGGCGCTCCGTTGTGGCTGCAGGCCGTTGTCGGCATCGGAGTCTCGATCGTGGGTATCGCTGTCGTCCGACCCATCGCGATGCGCCACCTCCGCCGAAGCGCCCGTCACACCCGCACAGGCGTCGATGCCCTGCCGGGAACGCGCGGCGAGGCCACGGAGGAGATCACCTCCCGTGATGGCCGCATCCGCCTGCGCGGCGAGATCTGGTCCGCTCGGCTCGACGTCGACGTCACCTCCGAGCCCGTGCCCGCGGGAGTCGATGTCGTCGTGACACGCATCGACGGGGCAACCGCTCTCGTCTACCCCGTCGATCCCCGATAGCCAGGAGGCTGCCATGGATGTCGTCGTCCCGATCGTCGTCGCTGGAGTCGTGCTGCTCGTCCTCGCGCTGTTCCTGAACCGGACGATCGTGATCGTCCGTCAGGCGGATACGGCCATCGTGGAGAGGCTCGGTCGCTACAGCCGCACGCTCAGCCCCGGATTGAACATCCTCGTCCCCGTCGTGGATCGCATCCGGCAGCGAGTCGACATGCGCGAGCAGGTGGCGTCCTTCCCACCGCAGCCAGTGATCACTGAGGACAACCTGGTCGTGTCCATCGACACCGTCATCTACTTCCAGGTCACGGACCCCAAGGCAGCGACGTACGAGATCAGCAGCTACATCGTCGGCATAGAGCAGCTCACGGTCACGACCCTGCGCAATGTGATCGGCTCGATGGACCTCGAGGAGGCGCTGACATCGCGCGATCAGATCAACGGACAGCTTCGCGGAGTGCTGGACGAAGCGACGGGCAAGTGGGGCATCCGCGTGAATCGAGTGGAGCTCAAGGCGATCGATCCACCTGCGACCGTGCAGGAGGCGATGGAGAAGCAGCTGCGTGCGGAGCGAGAGCGTCGAGCGGTCATTCTGACGGCAGAGGGCGCCAAGCAGAGCGCGATTCTGAACGCCGAGGGCTCCAAGCAGGCCGCGGTGCTGGCAGCCGAGGCCGATGCGCAAGCAGCCGTGCTGCGTGCCGAGGGCGACGCGAAGGCACGCGTGATCGCCGCGGAGGCCGAGTCGACAGCTGTCGCCAAGATCTACGAGGGACTCCGGGCGGCCGATCCGCAGCCCAATGAGCTGGCGCATCGATACCTGCAGGCGCTGCCTGAGGTGGCTCAGGGCGACGCGAACAAGGTGTGGGTCGTGCCGGCTGAGCTCACCGGGGCGATCGCGAAGATCACCGAAGGGATGCGCGGGCCAGACCGCGGGTAGCCTCGCGTCGAGCCACAGGGCTCAGCGTCGGGTGAGACTCCAGGAAGGCCGCCACGACTTTCGGGTTCCAGTTGGTTGCGTCTCTCAATGCCCAGCCGACCGCCTTCGCGACGAAGAACTCCCGGTCGGACGCATGCTGAGCACACATGCTCAGGAGTCGATCGAGGTCCGTGTCCTCACGTCGTCCCCGCTGATGCTGCAGGGCAGCGCGGATGAGCCATCGGTCTCCTGAACCGCACCACCGCCACATGAGAGACACCTGGTCTGGATGGCTCACCACAAGCGGTGCTACGACTGCTGATCCGAGCGAGTCGACTGTGTCCCACCAGGCCTTGCTGGTCAGCAGGTCCTGACCAGGGTCGATGAGGAAACTCCCGGGAAGGCACCTGTGTGTCCGTGCAAGGAGATCGCACGCGGCGTAGTGATACTCGCGCTCATCCAGAGCCCACAGGGATCGGACGATGATCGCCACGTCTTCGGCGCCGGGCTGGGGCAGAGCTCGCCATGCGGCCGTTTGGGCTCTGCGTCGATCTGGGGTAGGAACACCCAGGAAGGGAGCGATGTCCTTCATGTAGCGGCGCATGGTCTGGCCGCGTTGCTCGCAGGCAAGCGGTCTCAGGGAGGCGATGGTGGTGGCCACCCATTCGTCAGGCAGATTCATGATGTCTCGTGGCGCTTGTCCCGTGGGACCCACTGATTCGCGCGCATGCCCAACTGCGCGAGACGAGCGGTCTCGTCAATGCGGGCGGCCCGTGTCTCCGGTCGCTTGGCCGTGATGATCCACTGCAGGATCTGCTTGCGAACTCCGGGAGGAAACTGGTCAAAGTTCTCTTGGCTGCCCGGGTAGGCCGTGAAGGCATCGCTCAGGTCAGGAGGGACGAGAGCTGCCTCGCTGGAATCGATGGAGGTCCAGGAGCCGTCGGCTCGTGCACGATCAATGACTGCCTGCCCTGCCTCTGTCATGCGGCCATCCGCCACGAGGCGCTCGACTCGAGCCTTGTTGGTTGCAGCCCATGGGCTTCCAGGCTTCCGAGGGCTGATGTAGACGCGGGTCCGCGAGTCATCCACGCGCCCGGGTCTGCTGTCGACCCAGCCGAAGCACAGGACCTCCTCGACGACGGCGGCGTAGTCGAGCTCGGTCGTGCGCGCAGCCTTTCGGGGGTACACCACCCAGACGCCCGTGCTCGAGGCATGCTGCTCGGCGAGCCAAGCTCGCAGGTCTCTCCGCTCTCGGGGCTCGAGCCACTCCGCGTCATCGAGAGCACCCATGCCGGCTCCTCACCTCCTCCGCTCACGGCCTAGGCTCTCGTCCCGTGAACAGTGATATCGCAGTGCAGGCAGAGGGCCTGGTCAAGGACTTCGGCGAGGTCAAGGCCCTCGCCGGAATCGACCTGACGGTCAAGCGCGGCCAGGTGGTCGGCCTTCTCGGCCCGAACGGTGCCGGCAAGACGACGACTGTTCGGATCCTCTCGACGCTGCTCAAGCCGACCGCGGGGCGTGCGACCGTCGACGGGTTCGATGTGGTGAAGCAGGCTGACGATGTGCGCCGATCCATCGGCCTGACGGGGCAGTACGCCGCCATCGACGAGTACCTCACGGGCCGCGAGAACCTACGCATGTTCGGTGACCTCTACCACCTGAAGCCCTCGTACGTGAAGGAGCGCAGCGCCGAACTGCTGGAGTGGTTCGATCTGACTGCGGCTGCCGATCGTCCGGCGAGGACCTACTCCGGCGGCATGAGGCGACGGCTCGACCTCGCGGCGAGCCTGGTGGCCCAGCCGTCGATCCTGTTCCTCGACGAGCCCACGACGGGACTCGACCCGCGCTCGCGCCTGGGCCTGTGGGGCGTCATCGAGAACCTCGTCAAGGAGGGGACGACCGTCCTCCTGACCACGCAGTACCTGGAGGAGGCCGACCAGCTGGCCGAGGACATCGTCGTGATCGATCGTGGACGTGTCATCGCGCAGGGAACCTCGGAGCACCTCAAGGACCAGATCGGCGGTGATCGCATCGAGATCACCGTCGTAGACCCGGCGACGGTCGACCAGGCTGCTGAGGCCCTGGCGTCCGTGGGCACGGGAGCGCCGCTTGTCGAGGACCTGCAGGTCTCCGTGCCGGTGGCGGGCGGTTCCACCGTCCTCGTCGACGCCATCCGCGCACTCGATGCCCGCGGTGTCGCCGTGTCAGATCTCCAACTGCGTCGTCCGACCCTGGATGACGTCTTCATGACCCTCACCGGCCATGCTGCTGAGGAGGAGACGACTCCACCCGCCCCCAAGGGTCGAGGTCGTCGCGGACGAGGAGGGGAGGGCGCATGAGCACGCTGAGCATCGGGTCCCCGGTCGCCATGCGGCGACCGATCTACGGTTGGACCCTCCACGACGGTCTGGTCGTCGCACGGCGAAACCTGATCCAGACGGTTCGGGTGCCGGAGCTCCTGTTCTTCTCGCTGGTGCAGCCGGTGATCTTCGTCCTGCTGTTCGCCTACGTGTTCGGTGGCGCCATCCCGGTACCCGGTGACTCGGACCCGAACGCCTACCGCCAGTACCTGATGCCCGGCATCTTCGGGCAGACGGTCGCCTTCGCCGCCGCGGCGAGCACCGTGGGCTTGGCGGAGGACATGCACAAGGGCCTGATCGATCGCTTCCGGTCGCTGCCCATGGCTCCCGCCGGGGTTCTCATCGGCCGCACCCTCGCCGATGCTGCACGGCAGATCCTCGTGCTCTTCGTGCTGACGATCACGGGCTTCCTCGTCGGCTGGCGCATCGACAACGGCCTGCTCAACGCCATTTACGCCTATGCACTGCTGCTGCTGTTCGCCTACACGGTGGCGTGGGTCGGGGCCTGGATCGGTCTCTACATGCCCAACCCGGAGACGGCCAACACCGCCGGCCTGGCCTGGCTGTTCCCCCTCACCTTCCTCTCGAACGCCTTCGTCCCGTTGGCCTCCCTGCCGACGTGGTTGCAGTACATCGCTGCGTGGAATCCGATATCGGCCTTGGTGCTCGCGACCCGTGAACTGTTCGGCAACCCGACGGGGATGGCCGGCGACGAGTTCTGGCCGCTCCAGCATCCGCAGCTGTACACGGTCCTGTCCTGCGTCATCCTGATCGCCATCTTCTCGACGCTGTCGGTGCGCCGCTTCCGTCGGACCACCTCCCGCTGACGGGGCGGTGCTCCGGCTGGTCCGGGGTCGAATGTCCGGAAGGCCGGGGTTCCTTGTGACGCCCTGACCGCGCATTGGCCGGTCAGGACGCTGTCGAGAGCCTCGTCGCTTAGCGCCCCTGCCTACCGTGTCATCAGGTCCCGGATCCTCGGAGGTGATGGCGATGACCAGTGAGCGCGCCGTGCGTGAGCGACAGGCGAGTCAGGCGTGGAAGGAGCTTCCGCAGGGCGGGCGCGGGGCCGTCACCCTTCAGGTTCACTGCGCGGCCGGGCATCACGTCGCCAAGGTCGCTGACACTGCTCAGGGACGAGTGGTGGTCACCACCCTGCGTTCGCGGTCGCATGGTGATCGCGACCTGCCGGATGCTCCGCACACTCCCGGTCGATCGCATCAGGTGTTCGATCTGCTGGATGGGGTAGACGACGATGCCATCCCCGCATGGTGCGACTGCGGTCCTCGCGTGCTCTCGCGGGCGGAGCTGCGCGCGTGGGCGGCGGCGGGGGAGCGTCGCGTGGTCGTGGACTGACTCCCGACCCCCGTCGGGGGAAGACGCTCGCTACTTGTCCTTCCTCGTCGCGTAGGTGAAGGCGGCGAGCCCGATCACGACGGCGCCCGCCCCGATCCCGATGAGCATGACGTCGTTGGCATCGGTCGAGTCGACGAGCACTCCGAGGAACACGACGGCGATGATCGCCACGACGACCCCGATCAGCTTCGCCTTCAGGTCGTCGAGAGACCGGATCTCGAGCCACGGTGGCAGCCGCACTGAGGAGTCCACGAACAGTTCGTACAGGCCGTAGCCGATGACGAGGAGGACGGTCGCGAGAAGGAGGGTGTCGATCGCCGTCAGGACGGCGACGACGGACTCCTTTAGGGGAATCTCGGTGTCGATGATCTTCAGGAAGGACCTGATGATGTCCCAGGTGCCGATGCCCATGAGCAGGAAGGACCCGAGGATGGAGCCCACCGCGGGAACGGCCACGACATAACGCGAGAGCTCGATCAGTCGACGCATGCGCGAACCGTAGCGCGGCGTGAGGGCGGGTGCCGATCCTCCGGGGATCCGTCGGGGGACGTGTGCCTACCCGCTCCAGGCGACCTGGCCCCCGACGTAGGTCGCCTGGAAGGTAACGTCAGCCCACCCTGACGGATCCGAGTTCCAGGGGTTGCCATCGGCGAGACCGAAGTCAGCGGCCTTGCCCACCTCCAGGCTTCCCCGGTCGTCGGCGTGAATCTGCCATGCGGCGTTCGTCGTGATGGCGGCCAGTGCCTGCTCGGGAGTCGCGCACTCCGTGGCATTGAGCACCTGCCCGTCGGCCTTGGTCTGACGCAGCACCGCGGTCCTGGCACTCAGCAGCGGATGGACTGCCGTCACGTTGTAGTCCGAGTGAAGCGACGGGCGCAGGCCGGCCTTGTAGGCCGATGCGACGCGGTCCAGGCGTCCGGCCCGCGCAGGTCCCAGGATGGTGTCGCGGAAGGCGGCGCCCCAGTAGTAGACGTGGTTCATCAGGAAGCTCGGAGACAGGCCTGCTGCGGCGATGCGCGCGAGTTGATCATCGGTCGTGAACGAGCAGTGCTCGAGGCGATGCCGCAGATCCGTGTCGCCGTAGGACGGCAGGAGCTCCTCGTAGGCCTCGAGAACGAACTCGACCGCGGCATCACCGTTGGTGTGCACCATGATCTGCCACCCGTCATCGAGACCGGCACGCAAGGCCACGCGCAGGGACTCTGGCGTGTAGTCCGCCTTGCCGCCGTTGTCCTCGCCCAGGTAGGGCTGCAGGAAGTAGCCGGAGCGACCCTGATTCGATCCGTCGGACACGACCTTCCAGGCGTCGGCGCGGAGCATCTCGTCACCGCTGAAGGGCGTGACGCCGGCGGCCTTCCACTGAGCCGCCACCTGGGTCGGAGTCAGCCCGGGCAGCACGGCGAACTGTGCGGTGGACACGCGCACGGGGAATCGGGCCTGGCCGTTGAGCTGGTGCAGGAGGGCCAGCTCCTTGGGTCCGGCCAGTGCACCCGTGGCCGCCTCGCGCACCGACGTCACCCCCTGGGCTGCGCAGGCCGTGAGGATCTCGCGGATGTAGCGCGCCACGTCGGTCATGTTCGGCTGGGGCAGGCCCTTGAGGATGAGCTGCTCCGCCGGGGGCTCGCCCACGACGCCGGTCATCTTCCCGTCAGCGCGCTCGAAGGTGCCGCCCGGCGGATCTGGAGTCTCGTCGGTGATGCCTGCGGCGGCGAACATCGCGCTGTTCACGTACATGAAGTGCCCGGAGGCATTCCAGACCAGCACAGGATTGCTCGGTGCGAGCTGATCGAGCATGGTGCGTGTGAGCACCGGTTCCCCGGGATACAGGCTGGGATCGAAGTTCTTGAAGCAGACAGGTGTGCCCTGGGGCGCCTTGGCGACTGCCGCCTTGATCGCTGCAGTGACGTCATCGAGGGTCGGGCACGAGTCGTGGGCCAGGTCCACGTCGGGGTAGTTGAGCAATGACGTCCAGATGTGCATGTGGGGATCGATGAGCCCGGGGAGGATGAACCCGCCGGGCTTGAGCGTGGTGGTGGACGAGGTGACCAGGCCCTCGACGTCGGCCTGCGACCCGATCCCGATGATCACCCCGCCGGAGATCGCCATGGCCTCGGCCGTCGGCATGGCCGGGTTGTTCGTGACGATGT
Organism: uncultured Bifidobacteriaceae bacterium; assembly: GCA_964597445.1. Lineage (GTDB taxonomy): Bacteria > Actinomycetota > Actinomycetes > S36-B12 > S36-B12 > UBA10649. The sequence continues at coordinate 10,893 of CAZQXO010000007.1, forward strand.
CGCCGATGACGACGACGTCTGCCGTGGATCCTGATGGATTCCCCTTGGCATGGTGCGCGGGAGAGATGGACTCCGAGACTCCCGCGAGTGCAGGGCCGACGTGGGCGGCGGCCAAACCCTTGGGATTGCAGCAGGATGTGGACGAGAACATGTGGGCCCCCTCGCTCGACTTACGTGTCTCGGAGATTAGTGCCTGATGCCGGGGAGGACACCCCCAAGGGTGAATCGCAGCGATCGCGCATGACGAGGCGAGGGCGGATCCTCCACGGTGGCAGGCGATGTTGCTACCTTGCGCCGATGCGCTCTCGACCCTCCGACGGCCGACGACAGTCATGGGTTCGATCATGAGCGACTCTCGCGGCTGGGATCTCGCACAAGTCAACATCGCCCGACTCAGGGAACCCCTGGACTCGGCTGCGCTGGCCGACTTCGTCGCCGCGCTCGATCCGGTGAACGCCGAGGCCGAGGCTGCGCCGGGATTCCTCTGGCGGCTGCAGGCGGACGACGGCAATGCCACGTCCATCCGTGCCTTCGAGTGGGATGAGAGGGGTACGGCGGGTGTCATCGTCAATCTCTCGACGTGGTCGTCGCCGGGGGACCTTCGGGCGTTCGTGTACTCCGGTCTCCATCGCGAGGTCCTGCGCAGGCGACGGGAGTGGTTCCATCACGTGGCCGAGGGCATGACGGCACTGTGGTGGGTGCCCGCGGGCCATCGGCCGACCACGGACGAGGCTGAGGACGCGATCCGCTCACTGCGAGAGCACGGTCCGACCGCAGCCGCCTTCGGGCTCGACGATGCGTGGTCCGCGCCCGACAGGTGATCCGGAAGAGAATCCCCACGAGCACCCGGGATGTCCGCCATCACCTCCCGGCATGACAATGAGGGGTGCCCAATCGCCTCGCCTCGTCCACGTCCCCCTACCTCGAGCAGCATGCCGACAACCCGGTGGACTGGTGGGAGTGGGGCGAGGAGGCGTTCGAGGAGGCACGTCGACGTGACGTCCCGGTGTTCGTCTCGATCGGCTACAGCGCCTGCCACTGGTGCCACGTCATGGCCCACGAGTCCTTCGAGGACGAGGCGACCGCCCGGGTGCTCAACGCGAACTTCGTGAGCATCAAGGTCGACCGCGAGGAGCGCCCCGACGTCGACGCGGTCTACATGGACGCGACGGTGCGGCTCACGGGCCACGGCGGATGGCCGATGTCGGTGTTCGTCGATCACGAGGGGCGTCCCTTCTATGCGGGCACGTACTTCCCTCCTGAGCCGCGCCACGGCCTCCCCTCCTTCATCCAGCTGCTGACCGGCATCTCCGAGGCGTGGCGTGATCGTCGCGAGGACGTGATGGCCTCAGGGGAGCGCATCGTCGCGGCCCTGACCTCCAGGGCCACCATCGACCACGCGGAGGCTCCGCCGAATGAGCAGGAGCTGGCGGTGGCGGTGCAGGTGCTCCACTCTCAGTTCGATGACCGCCACGCAGGCTTCGCGGGCGCTCCCAAGTTCCCGCCGTCCATGGTGATGGAGTTCCTGCTGCGTTACGCAGCACTCACCGGCGATGCGAAGGCGCTTGACATGACGGAGCGCACGCTCGAGGCCATGGCGCGGGGAGGCATGTACGACCAGTTGGCGGGCGGGTTCGCCCGCTACAGCGTCGACAGCGCCTGGGTGGTCCCCCACTTCGAGAAGATGCTCTACGACAACGCTCTCCTGCTGCGCGTCTATGCGCACTGGTGGCGGCTGACGGGATCGCTGCTCGCGGAGCGCATCGTCCGCGAGACAGCGGGCTTCCTGCTGCGCGAGATGCGCACCCCCGAGGGGGGCTTCGCCTCCGCCCTCGACGCTGACAGCGAGGGGCGTGAGGGCGCCTTCTATGCGTGGGACCGGGCTGGCCTCATGGCAGTGCTGGGAGAGGAGGACGGAGCATGGGCTGCGGATCTCCTCTCCGTGACGTCGGAGGGCACCTTCGAGCACGGCCTGTCCACCCTCCAGCTCCTGCGCGATCCCGATGACCCCGAGCGCTGGTCGGATGTGCGGGATCGGCTCGCGCAGGCGCGCGAGGCCCGGGAGCGCCCGGGGCGTGATGACAAGGTCGTCGCCGCATGGAACGGCCTGGCGATCGCGGCACTCGCCGACGCGGGAGTCCTCCTGCGCGAGCCGGAATGGGTCGAGGCCGCTGCCACCGCGGGAGATCTCCTGGTCGCCGTCCACCTCGGTGCGGAGGACGACGATCGACTGGTGCGAACATCGCGTGACGGTGACGCGGGCTCGACCGCTGGCATCCTGGACGACTACGGGTGCGTGGCTGAGGGGTTCCAGGCGCTCTACCAGGCCACGGGCGACGACGCCTGGCTCGTGTTCGCGGGGATGCTGCTCGACGTCGCGCTCCAGCACTTCCGTGCGGAGGACGGTGGCTTCTTCGTCACCGCCGACGACGTGCCCGCCCTCATCCAGCGTCCCCGGGATCCGGCCGACAACGCGGAGCCGTCCGGCTGGACGGCGGTCGCCAACGCCTGCGTGACCCAGGCGGCCCTGACGGGCGTGACCGACTACCGCGAAGCCGCCGAGCGCGCGCTCGGCATCGTGACGGTGCTCGGCACCCAGGCGCCACGGGCCATGGGATGGGGCCTCGCGGCGGCGACGGCTCTCGTCGCTGGACCGCTGGAGGTGGCGATCGTCAGCGAGCCGGATGACGTGCATCGGGGCGAGTGGTGGTGGACGGCCGCCCTGGGCACATCGCCGGGAATGGTCGTCGCCGTGGGGGCTCCCGGCGACGATGCCGTGGCGCTGCTGCGGGATCGGCCGCCCGTGGACGACCAGGCGACGGCGTACGTGTGCCGGGGCTTCACCTGTGATCGACCGACCACGAACATCCGGGACCTGGCCGCTCGCATCGGCGTCCGAGCGGACGTTGTCGAGGGGTAGCCTGAGGCTGACGGCTCATCCGAGCCGCAGGCGGGAGCGACGGTGGGCCTCAGTGACCTCGTGTACGGGGTCTACGAGCGTCGGCTCTACCAGCAGATCCCGCCCGAGCGTCGGCCCTGCCACATCGGCGTCATCCTGGACGGCAACCGTCGGTGGGCGAGCGTCCAGGGCACGACGTCATCAGACGGCCATCGGGCCGGTGCCGCGAAGATCGTCGAGTTCCTCGGCTGGTGCGATGACGCCGGAGTCGAGGTCGTCACGCTGTGGCTGCTCTCGACCGACAACCTGAACCGTCCACCCGCCGAGCTCGACGCCCTGCTGGGGATCATCGAGGACACCGTGAACGGGCTCGTCGGCCAGGGGCGCTGGCGCCTGCACCCGGTCGGTGCTCTCGATCTCCTGCCGGCGCGCACGGCCCGCCTGCTCAAGGAGGCCGAGGAGAGCACCGCCGACATCGACGGGTCACTCGTCAACGTGGCTGTCGGGTACGGCGGGCGCCGCGAGGTCGTCGACGCGGTGCGCTCGCTCCTCCAGGAGCACGCATCGCAGGGCACGTCACTCGACGAGCTGGCCCAGCTCCTCGAGCCGGATCACATCGCCGAGCACCTCTACACCAAGGGCCAGCCGGATCCGGACCTCGTCATCCGGACCTCCGGTGAGCAGCGGCTCTCCGGCTTCCTCATGTGGCAGAGCGCCCACTCGGAGTTCTACTTCTGCGAGGCGTACTGGCCGGACTTCCGGCACGTCGACTTCCTCCGGGCGCTTCGGGCCTACGCCGAGCGGGAGCGGCGGTTCGGCTCCTAGCCCGTCGTCATCCGACGGTCAGCACTCCCCGGCGAAGATCCGACTTCACATCGAAGAGCCCGCGGGTCGCCGGGCCGAGGACCAGAGCGCCGGTCGACGTGAACTCCGAGCCGTGGGCCGGGCAGATCCAGCCTTCCGGGTCCCGTACGACGGTGGCCCCCTGATGCGGGCAGACGAGGGAGAGCGCTCGGTAGCCGCCGGCCGTCCGTGCCACGGCGACGGGGCGCCCCTGCACCGTGCCGACGCGAACCGCGCCACCGACCTGCTGCAGTTCAGGAATGCGCCGCACCTGGACAGCGAGGCGACCGTCGGGCAGTCGGCGCACCGTCGACTCGGCGGCGGCGGGCAGGGCCACCGCCGCCGAGGCGGCCAGTCCGAGAGCGGCGCACGCGCCGGTCAGGACCGCTCGTCGCGTCAGTCCCTCACCCGCGCCGCTCATCCCCGACCCTGCAGCGTCACGTCGGCGGTGGCGAAGAGCGTGCCGTCCGGCAGTGACCCGGCGGGGAGCCCGAGGCCGGACTCGACCACCGCACCGACACCCGGAGCCACCACGAGTCGTGCACCCGAGATGGTTGTCACGCCGTCCTTCGTGGACGTCTTCACCTGTGCGGCGTTCGGGATCCGGAACACGGTGGTCGCCTTGCTGGCATTGCCGACGGACGCGCGGACGACACCGGAGCGCAGATCGATGATCGGGTTGCGCAGCTCCACCTGGCGATCGCCGGCGGTGTTGAACAGGACGAGCGTGCTGCCCTGGTGCTTGACCGTGGGCGAGCTGCCGGTGACGGGCACGTGGAACACGACCTGGCCGTTGGATGCCGCGATCGAGTCGCCCATGACGCCGCTGGTCGCGCCGCCCCGGGCGTACAGGACGACCCCGGCGGTCTCGAGGGCCGATGCCAGACCGGGGGCCGTCTTGATGTGGGTCATGCTCGATCCGGATCCGGAGTCGGCGAGGGCCGTTCCGGTCGAGGTGAGGGCCGTGAGTCCGAGGACGAGCCCGGTGATGATCGAGGCAGAGCGGCGCATGGGTTCTCCAGGGTCGAGTCGTCGAGGGATTGGGGCGTCCCGATTCGAGGGTGAGCCATGAATCCGGATTCCGCAAACCGGGTGAGGGGCGGTCAGGTGGCGACCGCGTGAACGTCGGCGTGGCGTCGGGCAACCCCGGTTCGGGCGTCCTAGCGTCATGGCCAACGACCGGGGCGCCTGCCGCGGTCGACCGCACCGGGTCACCGGGCTGGTGGCCCCTCAGGGAGGTCACGTGCCCACTGCCCGCTCGCAGGGATCGAACCGCCGCACCTACGTCCTGGACACCTCTGTCCTGCTGTCCGATCCGCGAGCACTGCTCCGCTTCGACGAGCACGACGTCGTCATCCCGATCGTCGTCGTGACGGAGCTGGAGGCCAAGCGCAGCCACCCCGAGCTCGGCTACTTCGCGCGTCAGGCGCTGCGACTGCTCGACGACCTGCGCGTCCAGAACGGCCGGCTCGACGAGCCGATGCTGGTGGGCGAGGCCGGTGGCACGGTGCGCGTGGAACTGAACCACACCGACGTCTCCGTCCTCCCGAGCGGACTCCAGCTGGGCGACAACGACACCCGCATCCTCGCCGTCGCGCGGAACCTGCAGGCCGAGGGCCACGGTGTCGTCCTGGTGAGCAAGGACCTCCCGATGCGGGTCAAGGCCTCCTCGGTCGGGCTGACGGCGGAGGAGTATCGGGCGGAGCTGGTCGTGGAGACCGGCTACACCGGCATGGCGGAGCTGGATGTCTCGGTGTCGGACGTGGACCGTCTCTACGAGGAGCAGGTCGTCGAGATCGAGGCCGCAGCCGACCTTCCGTGCCACACCGGTGTCGTCCTCCTGTCGGATCGGGGGAGCGCACTGGGTCGGGTGACCTCGGACAAGCGGGTGCGCCTGGTGCGCGGTGATCGCGAGGCGTTCGGGATCCACGGGCGCAGCGCCGAGCAGCGCATCGCACTCGACATCCTCCTGGACCCGGAGATCGGCATCGTCTCGCTTGGCGGCCGTGCAGGCACGGGCAAGAGCGCCCTGGCCCTGTGCGCCGGGCTCGAGGCTGTCCTCGAGCGTCGCCAGCATCGCAAGGTGATCGTGTTCCGGCCCCTCTTCGCTGTCGGGGGGCAGGAGCTCGGCTACCTCCCGGGCACGGAGGCGGAGAAGATGTCGCCGTGGGGTCAGGCCGTGTTCGACACCCTCGGCGCGGTGACCACCCAGGAGGTCGTCGAGGAGATCGTCGACCGCGGAATGCTCGAGGTCCTGCCGCTGACCCACATCCGCGGACGTTCCCTGCACGACGCGTTCGTGATCGTCGACGAGGCCCAGTCCCTCGAGCGCAACGTCCTGCTCACCGTGCTCTCGCGCGTGGGCCGCGATAGCCGGGTCGTCCTCACCCACGATGTCGCCCAGCGCGACAACCTCCGGGTGGGACGGCACGACGGGGTCGTCGCGGTCGTCGAGAAGCTCAAGGGCCACCCGCTCTTCGCGCACGTGACCCTGACCCGCTCGGAGCGGTCCCCGATCGCGGCCCTGGTGACCGAGATGCTCGAGGACATTCAGGTCTGACCCCTGTGGATGACTATGTGATGGTCATCACACACCTATGGCAGCCTTCCCTCATGGCCCTGTGAGCCGTGGTGCTGGTGTCCGATTTATCGGATATCTCCTGTGACATGGGCCACCCCGGTCCGGCGTGACAATCCTGTGATTCTTGGGCAGCGTAGGAACCCGGTCGGGCCCGCGTGGGCGCCGATCGCACCAGCCGAGTGAGTCGGACCAGACCGTCGAAGGGTCGTGCATGAGGTCGAGAGTGGGAGCCGTCGCCGCCCTGGCGCTGGCACTTCCGCTTCTCCTGGCTCCTGCTGTCGCCCAGGCGGACGAGGTCTTCTACCCCGCAGGCCAGGAGCCCCCCGCGGCCCCGGTCGAGAGGCCCAAGGCCGAGCGGCCGGCACCCGCGAACTCCGCGCCGGACGCCCCCACGCCGGGCGACGCCGACACCGATCGGACGGGCGGCGCGGACCTCTCCTCGATGAACGATCGCGAGCGGGAGGCGGCGCATGCCCGCGGCAGCCGCATGGCGATCGACCTGATGGGCTGGCAGCCCAGCCTGTACCAGGGCAAGTGGTTCATGCCCCGGAAGGAGGATGTGCGCCGCTGCATCCTCGATCGCGAGAGCAACTTCAACTACCGGGCCACGAGTGGGGTCTACCACGGTGCGTACCAGATGAGCGCGGCCCTGGGCCGCGGTGCGACCTGGATGATGCAGCCGGAGGTCCGCCGCGAGATGGGCGAGGAGGGCGTCGCCATCCTCGAGACCCTGCGCAAGCTCACGCCGAACAGGTGGAACCGCTACTGGCAGGATCGCGCCTTCTGGACGATCTGGCGTGAGGGTGAAGGCGCCCGCCACTGGCACGGCGGCTGCTAGCGAGGCGGTCCCACCGGGATCTCGGTGATCGGCCGCAGTGTCTCGGCGAAGAAGTCATTGCCCTTGTCGTCGACGACCACGAAGGCGGGGAAGTCCTCGACCTCGATTCGCCAGACGGCCTCCATCCCGAGTTCGGGGAAGTCGAGCACCTCCACCTTGCGGATGTTGTCCTGGGCGAGTCGTGCGGCCGGGCCGCCGATCGATCCGAGGTAGAAGCCGCCGTGCTCCTGGCAGGCCTTCGTGACCGCCGCGCTGCGATTGCCCTTGGCCAGCATGACGAAGGAGCCGCCCTCCTGCTGGAATCGATCGACGTAGGAGTCCATGCGCCCGGCGGTCGTGGGGCCGAAGGATCCTGACGCGAAGCCCTCGGGCGTCTTCGCGGGTCCCGCGTAGTAGACCGCGTGGTCTCGCAGGTACTGGGGCATGGGCTCGCCCCGGTCGAGCATCTCGCGGATGCGCGCATGGGCAAGGTCACGCGCGACGACGAGCGGCCCCGTGAGCGAGACGCGGGTGCGGATCGGCAACTGCGAGAGCTGCTGACGGATCTCGTCCATCGGGCGGTTCAGGTCGATGCGGACGACGTCGTCGTCCAGGTGGTCGTCGGACACCTCCGGCAGGTAGTGCGCCGGCTCGGTCTCGAGTTGCTCGAGGAAGACCCCCTCTCGGGTGATCCGGGCCTTCGCCTGCCGGTCAGCCGAGCAGGAGACGGCGATCGCGACGGGGCACGAGGCTCCGTGGCGCGGCAGCCGGATGACCCGCACGTCATGGCAGAAGTACTTGCCCCCGAACTGGGCGCCGATGCCGAAGCCCTGGGTCATGCGCAGCACCTGCTGCTCCATCTCCAGGTCGCGGTAGCCACGCCCCTCGTCCGAGCCGTGCACGGGAATCGAGTCGTAGTAGCGGGCGCTGGCGTACTTGGCCACCTTGAGTGCGTACTCCGCGCTCGTTCCTCCGACCACGATCGCGAGGTGGTACGGGGGGCATGCTGCGGTGCCGATCGCGCGCAGCTTCTCGTCCAGGAAGCGCTCGAAGGCGGCCGGGTTCAGCAGTGCGGCCGTCTCCTGGAACAGGTAGCTCTTGTTCGCACTGCCTCCGCCCTTCGCCATGAAGAGGAAGTCGTACTGCTGCTCGTGACCCGCGTGGGTGTCGGCGTAGAGCTCGATCTGGGCCGGCAGGTTCGATCCGGTGTTGCGCTCCTGCCACATGCTCAGCGGCGACATCTGGGAGTAGCGCAGATTGAGGCGCTGGTACGCGTCGTAGATGCCTCGCGCGAGGTCACGCTCGTCGTCGCCTTGAGTGAGCACCTGCTGGCCGCGCTTGCCCATGACGATCGCGGTGCCGGTGTCCTGGCACATGGGAAGGACGCCCCCAGCGGCCACGTTGGCGTTCTTGAGCAGGTCGAGGGCGACGAACCGGTCATTGGGGCTGGCCTCGGGATCGTCGAGGATGCGCCGCAGCTGCGCGAGATGCCCGGGGCGAAGGAGGTGCTGGATGTCGTGGATCGCCTCGTATGCGAGCAGTCGAAGGGCGTCAGGCTCCACTGCCAGGAAGGTGCGGTCGCCGAGGGTGACCTCCGAGACGCCCTCGGCGGTGAGAAGTCGATAGGGCGTCTCGTCGGCACCCAGAGGGAGCATGTCCGTGTAGAGGAAGTCCGTCACAGGTTCAGCGTAGGGGGAGACGAGCGAGGCGGTGCCTTCGTGACCATGGTGGTGACCGGTCTCACGCTCGGGGGGACGCCGGTGCCGTCAGCCACCACGCGGCATACGGAGGCAGGATGACCGGGCCGGTGATGTCGATGGCCTCATCGCGAATGTGCTCGTGCAGAGTGCCGGGACTCAGGGGACTCAGGGCACCGGGCCACAGCACGCGGCGGCGCTCGGAGAGGTTGTACACCTCGACGAGGGCACCGGAGGGGTGGCGCCTGCGGAAGAGGAGCACGGCGGGGTCGTCGGTCACGATGACCTCGGTGCCCACGGCGGCGTGGAGCGCGGGCAGGCCCTTGCGCGCCGTGATGAGGGAGCGGATGGCCGCGAACACCCGGGCAGGGACCTCGTCACCCGAGCCACGGCCGGCGGCCATCGTCCAGTCCATGGCTGGTCGATGGAGCCACCGGTTGTCGTCCGCCTTCGCCGGATCGGCGAGGTAGGACTCATCGTTGAGCATGCCCAGCTCATCGCCCATGTAGAGCAGGGGCAGGCCCCCGAAGCCGAAGGCCATGGCGTAGGCGCACGTCAGGCGCGCGATCGCCGCATCCACGGCTGCGGAGTCCTTCGCGTCGAGAGCCGCCTCGACTCCTGCGAGACTCGCGGCTGATCCCGAGGTGCGCCGGTCGCCTGTCTCGGGATTCGACTGGAAGTGCGCGCCGCGTGCGAAGCTTCCGTCGAACTCCCCGGCATAGAAGTCGGCGAGGAAGGCCCGATGGCTGAAGCCGTCCCACCCGACCGCGGCTGCGTCGGCGTCATCGATCGCCCAGCCGATGTCGTCGTGGCACCGCACGTACGTGGCCCACGCCGAGGTCACCGGAATCGGGTTGAACCGCGAGAGGGCGGTGGCCAGGAGGCGACCGTCTCGTGCGGCCAGGGCCGACCAGATCTGCACCATGAGTGAGTTGTGGTACGCCAGCTCGCTCACCTTGCCGGCGTGCTCGCCCTGGCCGAGGTAGGCCACGACGTCGGCAGGTCCGACGATCGCCTCGGCCTTGAAGATGAGTGCGGGGGCCATGATGTGGGCGGCGGCGCGCATGGCCTGGGTCAGCGCATGCACCTCAGGCTGGTTCTGGCAGTTGGTCCCCATCCGCTTCCAGGTGAAGGCGATCGCATCGAGGCGGATGCAGTCGGCCCCCTGGTTGGCAAGGAACCCGATGATGTCGACGAACTCGACCATGACCTCGGGGTTGGCCCAGTTGAGATCCCACTGCCACTCGTTGAAGGTGGTCCACACCCAGCCCTGCAGATCGGCGTCCCAGGTGAAGTTGCCGGGCGCGAAGGCCGGAAAGACTTCCGGAAGGTTCTTCTCGTAGGCATCCGGGGTGATGCGATCGGGGAACACGAGGAAGTAGTCGCGGTAGTGGGCGTCACCCTCGCGGGCCTTCTGGGCCCACGCGTGCTCCCGCGCGACGTGGTTCAGGACGAGGTCGAGGGTCAGGGAGATGCCGGCGTCGTGCAGCTGGGACGCGAGCTCGGCGAGGTCCTGCATCGTGCCCAGATCCGTGCGCACCGAGCGGTAGTCCATGACGGCATAGCCGCCGTCGTTGGCCCCCGGGCGCGGGGTGAGGAGCGGCATCAGGTGCAGGTAGGTGACCCCGAGGTCGACGAGGTAGTCGATGCGCTGGCCGATGCCGACCAGGTTCCCGGCGAACAGGTCGGTGTAGGCGACGTAGCCCACGGCGTCCTGGGACTGGAACCAGTCCGGGCGCAGAATCCGCTCACGATCTCGCTGACGCAGGCTCTCGGGACGTGACAGGTGCACGTCGGCGATCACATCGACGATGCGTCGCAGCACGGGAGCCGGGTCGTAGACCTCGACCAGGCCTGCCCACAGGTCGGGGGCCCATCGGTCGTACCGGGCCAGGACATCCGTGGCCTGCGGGTCGTCGGCGAGCCGGTCCGCCAGACGCGCACGACCGTCGGCGATCGTGGAGCCGTAGGCGGGCGCGGTCATGTGCTCATTCCGTCCATGTAAACGATGTCACCGCACAGCATGATGCCCCGCAGGGGTAGTCGGCAAGAGGTGGGGGTGGGGCTGTCAGCGTGTGCATGCCCGGAATCAGGGTTTCCCGGCTCCTGCGGCGCTCCGGATCCCTACGCGCCGGCTTCTGCGGCGCTCCGGATCCCTACGCGCCGTGGGCTCCCCCCGCACTGCTGAAGTCCACGCTGCTGTACGTCGACAGCTTCGCGAGGCGGTGCTCACTGCGCACCTCGCGAATCGTCCCGCTCTTGCTCCGCATCACGATCGAGTGCGTCGTCGGGCCTGCGGGGGTGTACCGAACGCCCTCCATGAGCTCGCCGTCGGTGATGCCGGTCGCGCAGAAGAAGACGTTGTCTCCGGTGACGAGATCGTCGGTCGTCAGCACCCGCGACAGGTCATGCCCGGCGTCCAGGGCCCGACGCCGCTCGTCCTCGTCGCGCGGCGTCAGTCGTCCCTGGATCGTGCCGCCGAGGCACTTCATGGCGCAGGCCGCGATGATGCCCTCGGGTGTGCCGCCGATGCCGGCGAGGAGGTCGACGCCGGTCCCGGCCCGCGCGGCCATGATCGCACCAGCGACGTCACCGTCCGTGATGAACTTGATGCGCGCTCCAGTGGCGCGCACATCGGCGACGAGCGAGTCGTGGCGAGGTCGATCGAGGATGCACACGGTGAGGTCGGCGACGTTCTCACCCTTGGCCTTCGCGAGTCGAGTGAGGTTCGTTCCGATGGGGGCGGTGATGTCGATGACATCGGCACCCTCGGGTCCGACAACGAGCTTCTCCATGTAGAAGACGGCGCTGGGGTCGTACATCGCGCCCCGCTCCGCCACCGCCAGCACCGCGATCGCATTGGGCATGCCCTTGGCATTCAGGGTGGTGCCGTCGATCGGATCGACGGCGACGTCGACGTCGGGGCCCGTTCCGTCGCCCACGCGCTCACCGTTGAACAGCATCGGGGCGTCGTCCTTCTCGCCCTCGCCGATGACCACCGTGCCGTTCATCGACACGCTTCCGATCAGCTGGCGCATGGCATTGACCGCCGCGCCGTCGGCGCCGTTCTTGTCACCGCGGCCGACCCAGCGGGCGGCAGCCATGGCGGCCGCCTCGGTCACGCGCACCAGCTCCAGAGCCAGATTGCGATCCGGGACCTCGGGTGCCCGCTCCTGCGCCGCCATGCCGCCAGCGTAGCCATGGGGGAGGGACGAGTCGCGAGGTCGATTCGTGGACCTTCCCGGAATGGGCGATCATGGGGTCGTGAGCGATCAGGTCGACGTGGGCGATTCCACGCCCCAGCCCACAGGGCGGTCCACGGGGCACTTGCGCAAGACCGTCACGGACATGGTCCTGTCCATGGCCGTGGTCCTCGCCCTGGTCTTCGTCATCGTCCTGCTGGCCTGGCGGCCCACCCCCCAGGTCATCAACGTCATCGATCCCGCCCCGGCGATCGCCCAGGCCACAGCCCAGGCCGACTTCCCGCTGGTCACGCCCACCGGTCTGGAGGCTGACTGGCGTCCGACCAGTGCGCGGTGGGAGCCGTCACCCGAGTCCGGATCCGATCCCGTGCTGCACATCGGCTACGTGACGCCGACCGACCAGTACGGCCAGGTGAGCCTGTCGCGCTCGGCAACCGAGCGCTACCTGACGGAGCAGACGTCCGGAGGCAGGCCGATCGACACGCGCGAGGTCGCTGGAGCGGTGTGGCAGAGGTGGGAGGCCGACGACCGTCGAAGCCTCGTCCTGATCGAGGACGGTGTCACCACGATCGTGTCCGGCACGGGGGGGTGGTCGGAGATCGAGGGTCTCGCGGCGACTCTCCAGCCCCTGCCCTAGTCCGCGATCAGTCCTTCAGTCCGGGATCAGTCCTCGTCGTCCTCGTCGTCGACCGTGACGCGCTCCCGTGCCGCGTCGAGCCACGTCTGGCAGTGCTGCGCGAGCGCCTCGCCGCGCTCCCACAGGGCGAGTGACTCCTCGAGCGTGAGCCCACCGGACTCGAGCTGCTGCACGACGGAGGCGAGCTCGTCCCGTGCCTGCTCGTAGGTGAGGTCGGTGTCCTGAGCCGCCGCGGTGGAGCTCTTCCTGGTCACGGTGTGTCCTCTCGTCGCGCGGTCAGGCGTCCGTGGGAGACGCGGATGTCGAGCAGGGCCTGTGCGGGAACCTCGTCGGCATCGCGGACGATCCGACCCTCATCCGTCAGCACAATGGCATAGCCGCGCTCCAGCGTGGCCTGCGGAGAGAGCGCGCGAATGCGGGCCTGGAGGTGGTGGACGTCCTGCTCTGCCGCATCGAGTCGGGACGAGATCACTGCCCTCGCACGCTGGCGCCGATGATCCAGGGTCTGCTGGCCGCTGTCGATCAGGTGGCGAAGGGTCAGGGTGGCTCGGGATCGCAGACCGGTGACGAGAGCCTGCTGCTCGATGACCGACGGCACCACGCGCTTGGCCGCATCCGTCGGTGTCGAGGCGCGGAGGTCGGCGACGAAATCGAGCAGGGGCGCGTCCTGCTCATGGCCGATGGCGCTCACGACGGGTGTGTGACAGGCAGAGACGGCGCGCACCAGGGTCTCGTTGCTGAAGGGCAGCAGATCCTCCACGCTGCCGCCTCCGCGCGTGATGATGATGACGTCGACGTCGGCCAGGGCATCGAGCTCCATGACGGCGCTCGTGACGGCGGACACCGCCTGTGCTCCCTGGACAGGAACCTCGCGGACCTCGAAGTCGATCGACGGCCATCGCTCGCGGGCGTTGACGAGGACATCCTGCATCGCTGCGCTGTTGCGTCCGCAGATGAGGCCGACCCGACGTGGGAGGAAAGGCAGGGGCTTCTTGCGCTCGGGGGCAAAGAGGCCCTCGGCCGCCAGCAGGTCGCGCAGTCGAGCGAGGTCGGCGAGCAGTGTCCCGAGGCCCACGTGCCGGATCTCCCGGGCCAGCATCGACAGCGACCCGCGGGCTGCGTAGAAGTCCGGCTTGGCGTGGACGAGGAGCCGCTGCCCCTCCTGCAGGGGCGGGTCGAGTCGTCCGATCACGATCGAGTCGGCCTTGACGGTCAGCGACATGTCGACGTCCGTGTCGCGCAGCACGAAGTAGTGGAAGCGTGCTCCCGGACGGGGTCGGTACTCGGCCACCTGCCCGTCGATCCACACGGCTCCGAGGCGTGCGATCCAGTCGGTGAGCGATCGCGCGATGGTCCTGACCGCGGCGGGAGACTCCGGTGTCGTCTCGAGCGCCATGGCGGGAAGCCTACGGGTCGAGGGCGCTGCTCACCGGGGCTGACGGGACCCGGCTACCAGCGCCTCGGATCGAGAAGGTCGATGTCGCCGGAGGCGAGGGACGCGTCGGCGAGTCGAGCGGGCGTGGACGCCCATGCCTCGCACGCGGCATTCAGTTCGACCGGTGACGTGACGCCGATGACGACGTGCGTGGCCCATGGCAGGGCGCGCACGTGCGACAGGCAGGCGGCCACGGGGGTCTGCCCGGTGCTCTCGGCGTGAGCCCGGAACCTCCAGACGTCGGGGTGTGAGGCGTGCTCTCCCGCGGTCGAGACCAGCACGCCCTGGAGGAAGGCGCTTCGCACGACGATCTCGGCACCCTGCGCGGCGAGGTCGAGGAGAGCCGGGGACGAGTCGAGTCGACGATCCAGGACGTTCGCGGGCACCTGGACGATGCCGAGAGGGCACGAGCGGGAGGAGAACACCTCCGTCGCCGACTGCACCCCGCTCGCGTCGTAGACGGAGACACCCGCATGCGTGACGAGCCCCGCATCGCGGGCCCGTCCCAGGGAGGTGACAGCAGTGCGACGCGACGCCTCGTCGAGGGCGTCCCAGTCGTGCAGAAGCACCCCGTGGAGTCGGTCCATGCCGAGATCGACCAGGGAGGCGTGGATCTGCTCCTGCACGTCGCTCGCACCGGCCACCTTCGTGGTGATCGAGAAGTCCCGGGCGAAGGGCCGCAGCCTCGACTGCGCATCTCCGTACCCCGCAGCCGTGTCGATGTCGGCGATGTCCCACTCGCGGGCCGTAGCCACGATGTCGGCGACGGTGTCATCAGCCAGGCGTCCGGCCGTGTTGGTCACGCCGTAGTGGGACCCCCACTGGGCGGTGCCGAGCATGAGTCGTGTCACGCAGCCATCCCATCACGTCCCGGGCGGGACTGCGGCGCTCCGCAGCGCTTCGCGCCGGTCCGCGATGATGCCGCCCCGAGCATCACCACCTAGCATGGCGTCATGGCGATCGGAAAGAAGGTGCTCCTCGCGGCGCCCCGCGGGTACTGCGCTGGCGTCGACCGGGCGGTCGTCACCGTCGAGAAGGCGCTCGACCACTACGGCGCCCCGGTGTACGTGCGCAAGCAGATCGTGCACAACAAGTACGTCGTGCAGGCCCTGGAGGATCGCGGCGCCATCTTCGTCGAGGAGCTCGAGGAGGTTCCCGAGGGGTCCGTGGTGGTGTTCTCCGCGCACGGGGTCGCTCCGGTCGTGCATGAGGAGGCGAAGGAGCGTCAGCTTCGGACCATCGACGCCACATGCCCGCTCGTCACGAAGGTGCACGCAGAGGCGAAGCGGTTCGCCGCGGAGGGCTACCAGATCGTCCTCGTCGGCCATGAGGGTCACGAGGAGGTCGTCGGCACGATGGGCGAGGCACCCGGCGTCATGACGCTCGTCGAGAACCCTGCTGACGCCGCGTCCGTCGAGCTGCCGGAGAGCGACCGACTCGTCTGGCTGTCGCAGACGACCCTCTCCGTCGATGAGACGCTGGAGACCGTCGACGTCCTGAAGAGCCGGTTCCCGAATCTCGTGAGTCCGCCCAGTGATGACATCTGCTACGCGACTCAGAACCGTCAGGCCGCGGTGAAGGCGATCGCCCCGCAGTGCGACGTCTTCATCGTCGTGGGCTCGGGCAACTCGTCCAACAGCGTCCGTCTGGTTGAGGTGGCCCTTGAGGCGGGTGCCACGAGCGCTCATCGAGTCGACTACGCCGACGAGCTCGACGATGCCTGGTTCGCGGGCGCGTCCATCATCGGCCTGTCGAGCGGCGCATCGGTGCCGGAGATCCTCGTCGATGACGTCCTGACGTGGCTGCGTGAGCGCGGCTACGGAACGGTCGAGGAGGTCTTCACTGCTGAGGAGACCCTCATCTTCGCCCTGCCGCCCGAGCTGCGACGCGACCTGAAGGCCGCAGGCACGCAGTAGCCGTCAGGTGCGCCGGCGGCGCACCAGCACGATCACCAGAGCGACCAGGGTGCTGCCGAGGATCCAGAGCCAGTTGTCGGCGAGTGAGAAGAACACGATCACGCCCCGATTGACCAGGGATCCCTCCCCGGAGTCCAGGAAGAGCTGGCCGGCCGTCAGCGCGGCGACGAGGAAGGCGACCGGGGGGACGAGGAAGGCGATGGTGTCGTCCTCGCGTCGGATCGCGATCGCCCCGTAGACCGAGCTCACGAGCAGGGCGAGACCCGTCGGCCAGCCGAGGGAGCCGCCACCGAGGGCGGCGTTGGCGAAGCCGATGATGACGGTGATCGCGATGACGACCCCCGACACGATGAGGCCGCTGGCCCCGCGACCGGAGGTGCGGGCGGAGGCACTCCGCCGGGCACGACGAGCAGGGGACGCGGGTGTCTCCCGAGAGGGCATGGGTTCTCCGCTGGTCTGCTCGGGAGCGGGTTCGACGAGAAGTGCGGCCACGGCCATGTCGCTGGGATCCACGGTGGGTGCAGTGTCGCCGCGCTCCAGGGTGCGCAGACGGCTGAAGCGACCTGACTCCAGGGCCAGGACGGCGTCCGGCCGATCGGCCACGCCCTGACTGCGGAAGAGGCGCCCGGTGTCGGAGACCGGCTGGCGCCCGGGGGAGTCGACCTCGTCAGCGGGCGGCGCGCTGGGCATCACGGGCCCGGGGGGCTCGACGGGTGCTGGCCCGGGGGCGGAGGGGGCGGACGAATCACGCTCGGGGGTCTCGGGACGGAACAGCCCCTCGAAGGCCGGATCCACCTGATCCGGCCCGGGGGAGTCGCCCGCCGAAGTCACCTGAGTACCGTACTCAAGGCTCCCGATCAGGGGTGCCCTCCCGCACGAGAAATGAGTGTCGTGGCCCTCACCATCGGAATCGTCGGCCTGCCGAACGTCGGCAAGTCGACGCTGTTCAACGCCCTCACGAAGAACGACGTCCTCGCCGCCAACTACCCCTTCGCGACGATCGAGCCGAACACGGGTGTCGTCGGGGTGCCGGATCCGCGACTGGAGGTGCTGGCCGGCATCTTCAGCTCGGAGCGGATCCTCCCGGCCTCCGTCACCTTCGTCGACATCGCCGGCATCGTCAAGGGTGCGAGCGAGGGAGCCGGCCTGGGCAACAAGTTCCTGGCCAACATCCGCGAGTCCGATGCGATCTGCCAGGTGCTGCGTGCCTTCCACGATGACGACGTCGTGCACGTCGAGGGACGGGTGTCTCCCGAGGAGGACATGGAGACGATCAACACCGAGTTGATCCTCGCTGACATGCAGACCCTCGAGAAGGCCATTCCCCGCCTGCAGAAGGAAGCACGCAACGACAAGACGAAGCAGCCGCTTCTCGACGCAGCGCTTGCGGCGCAGGAGCACCTGAACGCGGGGACCACGGTGTTCGCCTCGGGTATGGACATGACGCCCCTGAAGGAGCTCTTCCTCCTGACGGCCAAGCCCTTCATCTACGTCATCAATGTTGACGAGTCGGAACTGGCCGATGAGGGCTTCAAGCAGCGCATGCGTGACCTCGTTGCTCCGGCCGAGGCGGTGTTCCTCGACGCCAAGCTGGAGGCCGAGCTCGTCGAGCTCCCGGACGATGAGGCGCTCGAGCTCCTGCAGTCAGTGGGGCAGGAGGAGCCCGGTCTCCATGCTCTCGCCCGGGTCGGATTCGACACTCTCGGACTGCAGACCTACCTGACGGCCGGGCCCAAGGAGTCGCGGGCGTGGGAGATCCGCAAGGGCTCCACGGCACCGGAGGCCGCGGGCGTGATCCACACGGACTTCCAGAAGGGCTTCATCAAGGCGGAGGTCGTCTCATTCGACGACCTCGTCGAGGCGGGGTCGATGGCGGAGGCCAAGGCCAAGGGCAAGGTGCGGATCGAGGGCAAGGACTACGTGATGCACGACGGCGACGTGGTCGAGTTCCGATTCAATGTCTGAGCGGGTGACGGGCTCGGCTTCCTACTTCCCCTCCATCGAGAAGACGTACGGCCAGCCCATCTCGTACTGGATGTCCCAGCTGGATGACGTGCGGGATGCCCAGCACATGGAGCAGGTGGCACACCTCAAGGCCATGGGAATGGGGCATGGCCACGCCAACGCTGTGGTGGCGGTCTATCGCGCCGAGCATGGCCTCTGACCTGCCGAGATCTACAGTGTTGCCATGAGCGACTTCCTCTACTCCGTCGAGCGCCAGTTCGATCTGCCGGTCGAGATCCTGTGGGATGCCTGGGTCGACGCGGATGCCCTGGAGTCGTGGTACCACCCCGTTGACCTCTCGGTGGTTCCCGGCTCGGTCACGTCGGATGCGGTCCCGGGCGGGGAGTGGTCGGTTGCCGTGGATGTACCGGGGATGGGCTTCGTGGCCTACTTCTGGGGCCGCTACACGGAGGTCGTCGACCAGGAGCGTCTCGTGCACACGCTCAGCTACTCGCAGTCGGCCGAGGAGTTCGCCCTCCGCGACCCGGAGGTCCCGCACCACCGCATCGTGATCGAGTTCGACAGTCGTGGGATGTACAGCTGGGTGAAGTTCAGCCAGTACGGCGAGCTCCCTGACGGTGAGGCTGTGCAGGCTCAGGCCGGCATGGAGAGCTACTTCGACTCACTCGAGGCCTTCCTCGCAGCGGGCGCGGCAGGGGCGACCCTCGAGTGAGTGAGGCGACGATGCCGGACTTCGTCGTCGCGGCTGTCGTCATGCGGGATGCGGACGGACGCATCCTCGTGGTGCGCAAGCGCGGAACGAGCCGGTTCATGCTCCCGGGAGGGAAGATCGAATCGGGCGAGAGCCCGGAGCTCTGCGCCGCCCGCGAGGCTCGCGAGGAGCTCGGAGTGGTCCTGGACGCATCGGCCCTGATCCGGTTGGGCGAGTGGACGGCACCTGCGGCGAACGAGTCGGGACGCACGGTCCACGGGCACATCTACGAGCATGCGTGGGTGGCCGGCGTGACGGCATGCCAGGAGATCGACGAGGTGCAGTGGCTGTCTCCGGACGAGGCTCGCGTGCGCACGGACCTGGCGCCGTTGTTCCAGGCCTGCGTGCTCCCGGCCCTCAGCTGACGTCGGGGACGCGCAGTCCCTCGGCGCGCAGCTCGAGACCGGCCAGCTCCCGGATGACGCGCTGATCGCCCCGGCGCCACGCACCCGCGGGGTCATCCGTGATGGAGGCCAGCACGTGCAGGGGTTGACGGGCCATCGCGCGCAAAGCGAACAGGTCGAGATCCTCGTTGGCGTCGACGAAGCGCCGCGCTGCGGTCGCGCGGCGGATGAAGGCGACGCGGATGGGCACCCAGATGGCCGCCCACGACACGATGGCGAGCAGTGCGAGCGCAATGGAGAGGAACCGCGCGAGCAGTGACACGGCGTCGGCTGTGGTCTGGCCGGCCTCGGCGATGCCGAGCGCCGCATCGCTCATGCTGGCGAAGGGTGCGCTGATCGCGCCGCCGATGAGGGGGACCGAGGCGACGGCCGCTCCTGCCTCCTCGATGCTCACGGCGAGGTCCGACGCCCCCTCGGCGATCGCCAGTCCCGGAGCGGCGAGGTTCATGATCAGGTCGTGGAGTCGGAATCCCACCCAGACCCACAGCGCGGTCCAGGCGACCAGCCACGCGTCACCGAGGATCTGACGGGCCCGTCGAGAGGGCAGCTCCGAGTACCAGGTCATGATCCAGCCTCCGCGATTTCAGGGATCCACCCCCGACACCGTAGGGTCACTCACGACCGCCGAGCCGCCGCCACGAGGAGCGTCGCGGCCCCGGCTTGACCAAGGAGCAGGTGTGACCCGCCGCGAGGATCTTCGCAACATCGCCATCATCGCCCATGTCGACCACGGCAAGACGACGCTCGTCGACGCCATGCTGTGGCAGTCCGGCGCCTTCCGGGCCAACCAGGACGTCGACGACCGCGTCATGGATTCGATGGACCTCGAGCGCGAGAAGGGCATCACGATCCTCGCGAAGAACACGTCTGTTCGGTACGTGGGTCCCTCGGCCCCCGAGGGCGGCGTGACGTTCAACATCATCGACACACCCGGGCACGCCGACTTCGGCGGCGAGGTCGAGCGCGGACTCGAGATGGTCGACGGTGTCGTGCTCCTCGTGGACGCGTCCGAGGGGCCGCTGCCCCAGACCCGTTTCGTCCTGCGCAAGGCCCTGGCCAAGAAGCTGCCCGTCGTCCTCGTCATCAACAAGGTGGATCGTCCCGACTCTCGTATCGCCGAGGTCGTCGACGAGGCCTACGAGCTCTTCCTCGATCTCGATGCCACGGACGATCAGATCGAGTTCCCGATCGTGTACACCAGCGCGAAGGCCGGACGTGCGTCGCTCGAGCGGCCCGCCGATGGAGGAATGCCGGCAGCGGAGGATCTGGAGCCGCTGTTCGGCACGCTGCTGACGGCCATCCCGGCGCCCTCCTACGACGAGGAGAAGCCGCTCCAGGCGCATGTCACGAATCTCGACGCCTCGCCCTACCTCGGACGCCTCGCCCTGTGCCGCGTCCACCAGGGGACGATCCGCAAGGGCCAGCAGGTCATGTGGATGAAGGCCGACGGCACATCCGAGCGCGTCAAGGTGGTGGAACTGCTCATGACGGAGGCGCTCGAGCGCGTCCCCGTCGCCGAGGCAGGGCCGGGCGACATCATCGCCGTCGCCGGAATCCCGGAGATCACGATCGGCGAGACGCTGGCCGATGTCGAGAACCCGGTGGCGCTACCGGTCATCACTGTCGACGAGCCGTCGATCTCGATGACCATCGGCATCAACACCTCACCCCTGGCCGGCCGCAGCGGCGGCACGAAGCTCACCGCGAGCATGGTCAAGGCGCGGCTCGAGACGGAACTCGTCGGCAACGTGTCGATCCGTGTCATCCCCACCGAGCGTCCGGACACCTGGGAGGTGCAGGGCCGAGGCGAGCTCCAGCTCGCCATCCTCGTCGAGATGATGAAGCGCGAGGGCTACGAGCTCACGGTGGGCAAGCCCCAGGTCGTCACGCGCATGATCGACGGCAAGCTCCACGAGCCGGTCGAGCGACTCAGCGTCGACATCCCGGAGGACTACCTCGGCGTCGTGACGCAGCTGATGGCGCTGCGCAAGGGCCGCATGGAGCAGATGATCAACCACGGGACCGGCTGGATCCGGATGGAGTACATCGTCCCGGCGCGCGGACTCATCGGCTTCCGCACCGAGTTCCTCACGGAGACGCGTGGCACCGGCCTGCTCCATCACGTCTTCGATCGCTACGAGCCGTGGCACGGCGAGCTCCGCACTCGCCCGACGGGATCCCTCGTCGCCGATCGCAGCGGCCCGACGACCGGTTTCGCGCTCGCCAATCTTCAGGAGCGGGGCACCATGTTCGTGGGCCCGGGCACCGAGGTGTACGAGGGCATGATCGTCGGCGAGAACTCCCGGTCGGATGACATGGATGTCAATCCGACGAAGGAGAAGAAGCTGACCAACATGCGGCAGTCCTCGGGCGACGTGCTGGTTCCCCTCATCCCGCACAAGCAGTTGTCGCTCGAGCAGGCTCTCGAGTTCTGTCGCGAGGACGAGTGCGTCGAGGTGACGCCCATGGCTGTGCGCATGCGCAAGGTGCTGCTGTCGGCCACCGACCGCGTCAAGGCAGGACGGAAGAAGGGCTGAGCCTCAGGCGCCGAGGTGCCTGCGGAGGAAGTCCACCTCGAGTCGGAGCAGGTTCTCCGCGACGACCTCCTGCGGCGTCATGTGCGTCACGCCACTCAGCGGGAGCACGCTGTGGGGACGTCCCGCGGCGAGGAGCTCGCTCGACAGCTGAAGCGTGTGCGCGGCCAGCACGTTGTCGTCGGCCAGTCCGTGGATGATGAGCAGGGGACGCTCCAGTTGGGGCGCCCGCCGCAGCAGTGACGTCAGGTCGTACGCCTCAGGATTCTCCTGCGGCAGGCCGAGGTACCGCTCGGTGTAGGCCGTGTCATAGAGCGACCAGTCGGTGACGGGAGCTCCGGCGACCGCGGCGTGGAAGACGTCCGGGCGGTCGAGCACGGCAAGAGCGGCCAGGTACCCGCCGAAGGACCATCCGGTGATGCCGACCCGCGCGAGGTCGAGATCGGGATAGAGGACGCCGAGCGCGGCGAGGGCGTCGACCTGATCCTGGAGGACCTGGGTCGCGAGGTCGCCGTCCACCTCGAACTCGAAGGCCGGTCCTCGGCCGGGGGTGCCGGCACCATCGACGATGACGACGGCGAACCCCTGGTCTGCCATCCACTGATCCGAGGCGAAGGCCCCGGCGGCGTGGACGACGCGGGCGTGGTGCGGGCCTCCGTACGGCGCCATGACCACGGGCAGGCGGCGCGACCCCGGGATGTGGTCGGAGGGCAGCAGGACGACGCAGGCCAGTCGACGGTCGGTCACGCGGTGCCACTGGGGCCGGGGGACGACCGCGGGCACCTCCGCCATCGAGCGGATCGTGCCCTCGCCTCCGGCGAGCGTTGCCACGATGGTGCTCCCGAGGCGATCCGGCGACGTCGACACGATGACCCGGGCATCACGTTGGGCGACGGCAGCATGGATGCCGGGATCAGGGGTCAGCAGGTCGGGTGACTCCCCGTCTACTAGCCGGTAGATCCCCTGATCGAACGGATCCTGCTGCGCAGAGATCACGGTCTCGTCGGCCATCGACGACACGACCCCGGTCACCTGGAGTCCGCTCGGGGTCAGCCACTGTCCGTCGCGCATCAGGCGGAAGGTGTCGCGCTCGAGATCGGCGACGACCTCCAGGAGGCGGCCCTGCTGGTCCCGTCGGGGCACGCCGCCCTGCATCGTGATCCACGGCTCGGTGACCCGCTCGGCCAGCACCTGCGTCGCGCCGTCCGGCTCGACGCCGAGGATGAGCTGCCGGCTCTGGTCCCGGCTCAGCACGCTGATGACGGCCGTATCGCCCGTCGCGTCCGGCTGGACCGTGGCGAGATAGGGATACGCAGCGGTGTCCCACTCGACCTCAACCGGATCCCCGTCGAGGGGCAGGGCGTGGAGGGCCACGGTCGGGTTCACGCCCCCGGCACGCGGATAGCGATGCGGCCGTGGCTCGCTCTCGGGTTGGGCCGGGTCGGCGATCCAGTGGAGGGACACGTCCGTCTCGTCGTACTGCTCGGCGAGGACGGCACTGCTGTCCGCCAGCCACCACAGGCCGCGTGAGCGCTCGAGCTCCTCGGCAGCGACGAAGTCCGCGAGCCCCCAGGACTCGTTCGGGTCGTCCGCGCGCGCGAGGCAGACCGGCTCCGCGCTGCCGTCCGCGGGGACGGCGAACACTGATCGCGCGGAGACGAAGGCGACGACCCGACCATCAGGCGACAGGCGCGGGTCGATGACCCCGCCCGGGCTCGGGAGCTCGCGGGGCAGGGCGTCCGGGTCGTCGAGGGCGACGATCATGAGGATGCCGTCGATGCTG
Source organism: uncultured Bifidobacteriaceae bacterium (assembly GCA_964597445.1). GTDB lineage: Bacteria > Actinomycetota > Actinomycetes > S36-B12 > S36-B12 > UBA10649. Next base: position 34,358 of record CAZQXO010000007.1, read on the forward strand.
AAGGTGGCCTGCGTCACGGCGGCGTCCGTCGAGAACGCGGTGATGCCGGTCGCCGTCTCACGCATGCGCTCGCGCCGTGCTCGCTCGTCGGCAGGAAGTTCGGCGCCGTCATCGCCGGTGGCGAGCGCGTCGACGACGCACCTCTCCGAGAGGCCGCCCGTGCCGTCCGGTTCGGCGACCCACAGCGAGCCGCGTGGGTCGCGTCCGTGGGCGCTGCGGATGAAGGCGACCCGGGCACCGTCGGGGGAGAGGACGAAGCCGCGGGGCTGGCCGAGCCGGAAGCGGCGGGTCAGCGCCTCCTGCCGCGGGTAGCTCAGTTCGCCGGTGCCGTCCGGAGTCCCGTCGTCGGTGGTCACCCCGGGATCATGGCACGTCGATACCCTGCCTCCTGTGTCCGTCTCACCCGACCTCCGCCTCCTGCTCGTCCACGCCCACCCCGACGACGAGTGCATCGGTACGGGCGCGACCATGGCGAGGTATGTCGACGAAGGCGTCCACGTCACGCTCGTCACCTGCACCCTCGGGGAGGAGGGTGAGGTTCTCCTGCCCGAGCTCGCGCACCTGGCGTCGGACCAGGAGGACGCCCTCGGTGCGCATCGGCAGACGGAGCTCGCGGAGGCGATGGCGATCCTCGGCGTCACCGACCATCGCCTGCTCGGCGGACCGGGTCGCTTCCGGGACTCGGGGATGATCGGCACCCCGCCCAACGACCGCTCCGACAGCTTCTGGCGCACGGACCTGCTCACGGCCGCGACCGAACTGGTGTCCGTCATCCGGGAGGTCCGTCCTCAGGTGGTCGTGACCTACGACGACTTCGGCGGCTACGGCCACCCGGACCACATCCAGGCCCATCGCGTCACGCACTATGCCGTCGCGCTCGCGGCCAGCCCGACCTTCCGGACCGATCTCGGCCAGGCGTGGCAGGTCCTGAAGGTCTACTGGACGGCCTTCCCTCGCAGCATCGTCGTCGCCGGCATCGAGGCGATGAAGGCGCAGGGCATCGATGACGACTTCGCGTCCCTCGATCCTGACGACCTGCCGTTCGCCTGCGATGACGATCTCGTGACGACCGTGGTCGAGGCCCCCGGCCACCTGGATCGCAAGATGGCGGCGCTGCGCGCGCACGGCACGCAGGTCACGGTCGATGGCGGCTTCTTCGCGCTGGCCGACAACGTCGGTGTCGAGGCCTTCGGCACGGAGTACTACCGGCTCGCCCTCGGCTCCCTGGGACCCGTGGCCGAGGATGGCCGCGAGCACGATCTCTTCTCCGGGATCCGTGCGTGAGGGGTCCGCGGGGAGCGGGTTTCTGGCTTCTGGTCGTCGCGCTTCTGCTCGTCGGCCTCGTGCTGGGCCTCGCGGGGGCCTTCGTCCAGGCGCAGCGTGCCATCGTCGATCTCCCGTGGGGCCTCATGCCGATCCCGTGGGGGGTGGGCGTCGTGTGGATCGCCCTCGTGTCCGGCGTCCGCGGAGGCGCCTGGCTCGTGCGCTCCCGATGGGGTGCCTGGGCGGTGGCCGTGGGCTGGCTCGCGGCCACGGTCCTGCTGTCGACGAAGACGCCGTCCGGCGATATCGCACTGTCAGGCGGCGGGCGTCAGCTGATCTACCTCATCGGGGGCGTGATCCTCGCCTCCGCTGCGGCCAACCTGCCCCTCCCTCGGGGGACGGAGCCCTCGGCGGCCGGACGGAACGCGACCGTGTCGTGAGGCGTCCCATCCCCGCACGCCGACGTAGCATCGTGGGCAAGTGCCGCGTGCTGGGCAGGACGACCGCGAAAGGGGAGTGACCGGTGCCGTCCCTGCCGACCGCCCCGGCCCAGCGCCGCATCGGACTGATCGTCGCGGCGGTCATCGGCGCCCTCCTCGTCATCTACGTCATCGCGGCGCTGTCATCCGGAAGCTCGGCTCGCGGCGCGGTCACGGTCGGGGGCGTCGACATCAGCGGCCTGTCGCAGGAGGAGGCTGTCGCAGCCGTCGAGGAGGCGACGTCGGAGCGGGTGAGCCGGCCGGTGCGGATCCGCGCGGACGGCGTCAGCTTCCGCGTCACCCCCGCGGATGCCGGCCTCTCGCTCGATGCGGAGGCCTCGGTGGCTCCGGCGTTCGGGCGGACGTGGAACCCGATCACCCTGCTGCTGTCGCCCTTCACGGCGCAGGATCTCCCGCTGGTGCCCGTGGTCGACGATGAGGCACTGCGAGATTCGGTCACCCAGTTGGCCGATGCCGTAGCACGGGCTCCGGAGGAGCCCCGCATCATCATGCGCAACGGCTCAGCTCGCGCGAAGTCCGGTGAGCCCGGGCAGGAGCTCGACGTCGACGCGACGATGGCGGCGGTCAGCGAGGCGTTCCTCCTGCCGCGCTCCCCGGTGACCGCGGCGATCGTCGAGGTTCCGCCATCGATCGCGCCCGAGGAGACGGAGCAGGCACTCGCCCTCGCTCGCGCGGCGACCTCAGCACCGGTCACGGTCCAGGCGGGGACCGTCCAGACCCAGATCAGTGGCGAGGACATCGGCAGCGCGCTGACGTTCGTGGCGGAGGATGGCCAGCTCGTGCCCCGACTCAACGGCGCCAGGCTCCATCGGGCGATCGCCTCAGAGCTTGCCGGCGTCGAGACCCCCGGACGCGATGCGACCTTCCGGATCCGCAAGGGCATCCCCCAGGTCGTCAGTTCGAAGGTCGGCCGCGGGGTCGAGGACGACGAGCTGGCGGCTGCTGTGGCGGGAGTGATCGCCAACCCACCGGGCGATCGTGCGGTCACGGTCTCGGTGGGTGTGCGTGAGCCCGCACTCACCACGGCGGAGGCCTCGCAGCTCGGCATCCGCGAGCGCATCTCCAGCTTCACGCAGAAGTACCCGTACGCGGCCTACCGATCGCAGAACATCGGCCAGGCTGCCGAGCGGATCAACGGCACGCTGCTGATGCCGGGTGAGACCTTCTCCCTGAACGACACGATCCTCGAACGCACCGTCGAGAACGGCTACACGACGGGGTACGTGGTGGGCGAGGGCGGCGTCTTCCGCGAGGACCTCGGCGGCGGGGTGTCGGCATCGGCGACGACCACGTGGACCGCGGCCTTCTTCGCTGGCATGGAGCGTGTCCAGAACATCGCGCACTCGATCTGGATCTCCCGGTACCAGCCGGGTCTCGAGGCGACTGTCGCGTGGGGGATCTTCGACCTCAAGTTCCGCAACGACAGTCCCAATGCGGTGTTCATCACCGCCAGCACGACGCCCACGTCGATGACGGTCAGCTTCTGGGGCACACCCCAGTACGAGCGGATCGAGGCCGAGTTCGGGCCCCGTACCGGCATCGTCCCGTTCTCCAAGATCTTCAACGAGGATCCCGAATGCAAGCCGCAGAGTGGGATCGACGGGTTCACCATCACGGTCGATCGGGTGTTCTACCAGGATGGCGCTGAGGTGCGCCGCGAGCCGATCACGACCCGCTACAAGCCCGCCCCTCAGGTGGTGTGCGGCGAGAAGCCGAAGAAGAAGAAGGGCCAGAACCGACCGGGCCAGCAGTCCGATGAGTTCACGGGTGAGGATGCCGCGCCAGGATCCGATCCGTCGGCGTCCGCCTCCCCGGAGGCCGGCGGCTCCTCTCCCGAGGCCAGCGCGAGGCCGGACCGCAAGCCGACCGAGAAGCCGGATCGCACGCCCTCGCGGAGGCCAGACCGTCAGCCGAGCGAGCCGGGCGTCTTCTCGAACTGAGCCCGCCGCAGGGTCGAGCGCCACGCGGGGCAGGCTCCGATCGCGTCAGGCGGCCCCGTGCCCCGGTGTTGTGTAGGTTGTGGCTGTCGTTGCATCCCGCGCCCTCGGCTGAGGGCGGACCAACCGGAGGCTCAGGTGACCTACGTCATCACCTTTCCCTGTGTGGACCTGAAGGACAAGGCCTGCATTGAGGAGTGTCCTGTCGACTGCATCTACGAGGGTGACCGGATGCTGTACATCCAGCCCGACGAGTGCGTGGACTGCGGCGCCTGCGAGCCGGTGTGCCCGGTGGAGGCCATCTACTACGAGGACGACGTTCCCGAGGACTGGAAGGACTACACGGCCGCCAACGCCGAGTTCTTCGCTGAGCTGGGCTCGCCCGGCGGCGCGGCCAAGCTGGGTGCCCAGGCCTTCGACGCCCCGCTGCTGGCCTCGGTGCCCCCGCAGCAGCACGACCACTGAGCGCTCCGTCGGGGATGACGTCTTCGTCGGCGCCGTCCCTGCCGGACTTCCCCTGGGATCGGCTCGCACCTCTGGGTGACGTGGCCCGGCAGCACCCCGGCGGCATCATCGACCTCTCGGTCGGCACTCCGGTCGATCCGACGCCCGCGATCGTCCAGGGCGCCCTCCGCTCTGCCGCCGACGCCCCGGGCTATCCCACAGCGGCGGGTCGCGAGGAGACGCGCGCGGCCTGCTCCCGTTGGCTCGAGCGCGTCACAGGAGCCCGCGTCCCCACCACGGCGATCGTGCCGGCACTCGGGTCGAAGGAGATGGTCGCGGGCCTGCCCCGGCTCCTGGGGCTCGGCTCCGGCTCCCGCGTGGTGATCCCGCGCATCGCGTATCCGACCTACGCCGTGGGTGCCGTGCTCGCGGGTGCCGAGTTCGTGGCCTCGGACGAGCCCGAGTCGGTGCCGCGCGCCGATCTCGTCTGGCTGAACTCGCCGGGCAATCCGACCGGCCGGGTGACCTCGCCGGCCAGGCTCGCGGAGATCGTGGCGTGGGCCCGGGAGACGGGGACGCTGGTCGTCAGCGACGAGTGCTACCTCGAGCTCGGCTGGGATGCCGAGCCGGTCTCCCTGCTCCACCCCGACGTGAGCGGCGGGTCGAACGACGGACTGCTGGTGCTCCACTCCCTGTCCAAGCGCTCCAATCTGGCCGGCTACCGGTTCGGGTTCCTGGCGGGAGATCCGACCGTCGTGGCCCGCATCCTGCACATCCGCAAGCACGCGGGCATGCTCGTCCCGACGCCGATCCAGGCGGCCGCCGTCGCTGCGCTCGACGATGACGGGCACGTCCGCGAGCAGCGGGAGCGCTACCGCGCGCGTCGTGAGGTGCTGAGGTCGGCAGTCGAGGCGGCGGGCTTCCGCATCGATGACAGCGAGGCAGGGCTGTACCTGTGGGCCTCCCGTGGTGAGCCCTGCTGGGACACCGTGGCGTGGTTCGCCGAGCGCGGCGTGCTCGCGACCCCGGGCGACTTCTACGGGCCGGACGGTGCCCGGCACATCCGGCTCGCCCTGACCGCCACGGATGGTGCGATCGGCGAGGTGGCCGACCGGCTGTCGTGAGCCGGGTCACCTGGTCGGCGTCCTGACCCGGGAGAGCCGCCACGTGCGGCCTCGGTAGGCTCCCCGGCAGGAGGTTTCTTGTGTCTGACTACAGTCTCGCGTACCCCGGCGGCACCCTGCCCCTTCCCGAGGTTCCCTCGACGGTGGGCGACGCGGGCATCAACATCGCCCCGCTGCTGAAGACCACGGGTCACGTCACCCTCGATCACGGCTTCATGAACACGGCGGCATGCTCATCGGCCATCACCTTCATCGACGGAGACCAGGGCATCCTTCGGTACCGCGGCTACCCGATCGAGCAGCTGGCTCAGCAGTCGACCTTCCTGGAGACCTCCTACCTGCTCATCTACGGCGTGCTGCCGACGGCAGAGCAGCTCGACGCCTTCAAGCGCGATATCCGCATGCACACGATGCTCCACGAGGATCTCCGCCGGTTCTTCGACGGCTTCCCGCGCGATGCGCACCCGATGGCGGTGCTCTCCTCGGCTGTCTCGGCGCTCTCGACCTTCTACCAGGACTCACTGGACCCGTTCGACCAGCGTCAGGTCCAGATCTCGACCATCCGGCTCATGGCGAAGGTGCCGACGATCGCTGCCTACGCCCACAAGAAGGCCGTGGGTCAGCCCTTCATGTACCCGGACAACTCGCTCGGGTTCATCGACAACTTCCTGCGCATGACCTTCGGCGTGCCGGCTGAGCCCTACGAGGTCAACCCGGTCCTGTCCAAGGCGCTCAACCAGCTGCTCCTGCTGCATGCCGACCACGAGCAGAACTGCTCCACGTCGACCGTGCGCCTCGTGGGCTCCTCGCACGCGAACATGTTCGCGTCCGTCTCGGCGGGCATCAACGCCCTGTTCGGTCCGCTGCATGGCGGTGCGAACCAGGCTGTGATGGAGATGCTGCAGAACATCCATGCGCAGGGCGGGGGCGTCAACACCTTCATTCGCCAGGTGAAGGATCGCCAGGACGGTGTCAAGCTCATGGGCTTCGGGCATCGCGTGTACAAGAACTACGACCCGCGTGCGGCCATCGTCAAGAAGACCGCGCACGACGTCTTCGGTCAGCTGAACGTCAGCGACCCGCTGCTCGACATCGCGCTGCGACTCGAGGAGGTGGCTCTCGCCGATGACTTCTTCGTCGAGCGCAAGCTTTACCCGAATGTGGACTTCTACACGGGCCTGATCTACAAGGCGATGGGCTTCCCGACCGAGATGTTCACGGTCCTGTTCGCCCTCGGTCGCCTCCCGGGCTGGATCGCCCAGTGGACCGAGATGATCAACGATCCGGACACGAAGATCGGCCGGCCGCGTCAGGTCTACATCGGCGAGCCGCTGCGCGACTACGTGCCGATGGCTGACCGCTGACCTCGGACGAGAGCGTGCCCCGCGGCCCAGCGCCGTGAGACCTGAGCCTCGGCTCAGTGCGTGGTGTGCAGCGCCGCGTTGAGCCCGCCCCACGTTCCGGTGCGAGGCACCACCTCGATGGCTCCTGTCTGCGAGTTGCGGCGGTACAGCAGGTCGGGTGCCCCGGAGAGCTCGCGAGCCTTGGCCGTGCCGCCATCCGGCAGCCGCACCTTCGATCCGCCGGTGACGTACAGGCCGGCCTCGACCACGCAGCCGTCACCGAGGGAGATCCCCACGCCGGCGTTGGCCCCGATCAGGCAGCCCTTGCCGATGCTGATGACCTCCGTGCCGCCACCGGACAGGGTGCCCATGATCGATGCCCCACCGCCGATGTCGGAACCGTCGCCGACGACCACTCCGGCGGAAATGCGTCCCTCCACCATCGAGGTCCCCAGCGTGCCGGCGTTGAAGTTCACGAAGCCCTCGTGCATGACGACCGTGCCCGGGGCCAGGTGTGCACCGAGGCGGACCCGGTCGGCATCGGCGATGCGGACCCCGCTCGGGATCACGTAGTCGACCATGCGCGGGAATCGATCCACCCCGTGCACCGTCAGGTGGTGGCCCTTGCGGCGCATGTGCAGCCGCGCGTCGGCCACGCGGTCGAGGGGGATCGGGCCGGCGCTGGTCCAGGCGACCAGGGGCAGGATGCCGAAGATGCCCTCGAGATTGATGCTGTGCGGCCGCACCAGGCGATGCGAGAGCAGGTGCAGGCGGAGGTACGCGTCGGCTGCATCGGCGGGCGGCGACTGCAGGTCCTCGATCACGGTGGAGATGGATCGCACGCTCGTGCCGCGAACCGGATCGGAGTCGATGCCTGCCTCGAGGTGGGGCACATCGACGGGACTCGCGCCGAGGACGGGCTCGGGATACCAGACCTCCATGACGGAGTCGCCGTCGAAGGTGGCGAGCCCCAGAGCGGCGGCTGGGCCGCGCACGGTCGTTGCGGACGAGGCATCAGACGTCATGCGGCTACCGTATCGACGTGACCCCTGCAGCTGAGCTGGACCTCTCGGTCGGATCGGTGCCCCTGACGATGCGCCTGATCGACGTCCCGAGCGAGTCTCGTCAGGAGGAGCACCTCGCGAACCTCGTGGAGTCGGCACTCACGACCATCCCCTGGCTCACGGTCCTGCGAATCGGCAACACCCTCGTGGCACGCACCGAACTCGGCCGTCCGGAGCGGGTGCTGATCGGCGGCCATCTCGACACGGTCCCCGCGCACGGCAATGTGCCGCATCGTCGTGAGGGCGACCTGATCTTCGGCCTCGGCGCCTGCGACATGAAGGGCGGTGTCGCCGTCGCCCTCACGCTGGCGGCCTCCGTGGCGGAGCCGACCCGTGACGTCACGTACGTCCTCTACGAGTGCGAGGAGGTCGACGCCGAACTCAACGGACTGAGCATGCTCGCCACGCATCACCCTGCGATGCTCCAGGCGGATCTGGCGATCCTCATGGAGCCGTCCAATGCCGGCATCGAGGCCGGCTGCCAGGGGACGATCCGCGCGGAGGTGCGAGTCGAGGGCGTTCGGGCGCACAGCGCTCGCTCCTGGCGTGGTGTGAACGCCATCCATGGAGCCGGCGAGATCCTCGACCGGCTCCGGGAGTATGCGCCCCGCCAGCCTGTGATCGACGGCCTCATGTATCGCGAGGGCCTCAATGCGGTGCGCATCGAGGGTGGCGTGGCAGGCAACGTGATCCCGGACGCCTGCACCGTGACCGTCAACTTCCGGTTCGCGCCGGATCGCTCCCTCGAGGAGGCGGAGGCGCACCTGCGCGACGTCTTCTCCGGGTTCGACGTGACCGTGGTGGATGCTGCCCCCGGCGCCCTTCCGGGGCTGGATCGCCCAGCGGCCGCGGACTTCGTCGCGGCCGTGGGATCGGCGCCGCAGCCGAAGTTCGGCTGGACCGACGTCGCGCGCTTCTCGTCGCTGGGTGTTCCGGCACTCAACTACGGCCCGGGGGATCCGTCGGTGGCGCACATGCAGGACGAGCATGTCGCGGTGGGGCAGATCCGCAGCTGCGAGGAGCGGCTCCGGGCATGGCTGCTCACGTGACCGGACGCACCCCCGACATGAGGCACCCCCGACATGATGAGGGGTCCCCGGCCAAGGCCGGGGACCCCTCAAGGGGAAGTACGGGGTGACGTCAGGCCTGCTTGACGGCCTCGACGTCGAGCAGCAGCGTGATCTCGTCACCAACGAGAACGCCGCCGGTCTCGAGGGCCGCGTTCCACGTCAGGTCGAAGTCCTTGCGGCTGATCTTGGCCGTGCCCTCGAAGCCGATGCGCTGGTTGCCCCACGGATCCTGGCTGAGCCCGATGAACTCGTAGGCGACCGGAACGCTACGCGTGACACCGTGGATGGTGAGGTCACCCGACAGGGTGACGTCGTTGCCGCTCGCCTGCACGCTCGTCGAGGTGAAGGTGAGGGTGGGGAAGGTCGCGACGTCCAGGAAGTCGGGTGACGTCAGATGAGCATCGCGGTCGGCGTTCTTGGTGTCGATGCTGGCGGCCTGGATGGTGACCTCGGCGGAGGAGGCGGCGAGGTTCGCGCCGTCGATGGTGAACGAGCCGGAGAACTCGCCGAAGGTGCCGCGCACCTTGGCGATCATGGCGTGACGGACGCTGAAGCCGATGGTGGTGTGGCTCGGGTCGATGACCCAGGTGCCGGTCGCGCTGGCGAGGGTCGAGTTGTCGGTCGAGGTCGACATGGGGTTCCTTCCGAAGGGACGGTGGCGGGGTCAAGGTCGTTGATGGTTCAACTAGAAGCACTGTAGTGCCATGTAGTTGACGGCGCAACTACCGATCGGACGGGCCCCTAGGGTTCTGCCATGCCCGCTGTCTGCGTCTTCCTCTCCTCGAGCACAGCCATCGACCCGCGCTACCTGGATCTGGCGGCCGAGGTCGGCGATGGCCTCGCGCGTCGGGGATGGGATGTCGTGTCCGGGGCAGGATCCATCTCGATGATGGGGGCCCTCGGCCGATCCGCGCGGGCCGCGGGTGGTCGCACGATCGGAGTCATCCCCGAGGCGCTCGTGACCCTCGAGGTCGCCGACCACGACTCGGACGAGTTCATCGTGACGCGGGACATGCGCCAGCGCAAGGGGCTCATGGATGAGCGCGCGGACGCCTTCCTGGCGCTGCCCGGTGGGATCGGCACGCTCGAGGAGCTCATCGAGGTGTGGACCTCTCGGAGCCTGAACATGCACCACAAGCCCGTCGTCGTCCTGGATCCCTGGGGTGACTTCACCCACCTGCATGCGCTCGTGGATCACTGGGTCGCGCAGGGCTTCGTCCGCCCGGAGGCGCTGGGTCACGTGCAGTGGGTGACCAGTGTCGATCAGGCCCTCGACGCGATCGAATCGAGCTGGGCAGCAGCACGACGTGGTGGAATGGAGTCGTGACCCTGCTCTTCGCCGTCGTGGTGATCCTCGTCATCGCCGGTGCGTTCCTCTATGCGTCCGGACGATGGTCGGGCCTCCCAGACCCCGAGCGCGACCGCCGGCCGGTGACGGAGGCCGGCCCGGGGTTCGATGTCGTACTCCGGGGCTACCGGATGGACGAGGTCGATGCCCGCATCGCTGCCCTGGAGCAGGAGAACGCCGCTCTGCGTGCCAAAGCACCGGGGACCGGACGCTGACGGCGGCCCCGACCCGGTCGAGCCGGGGCAGGGGCGATCGGCGATAATGGGGTGTCCGCTGAGAGTGAGGGCGCTGCTGGGTCTCGTCCCGGAGCCGTCCGGCCGAGCGGGCATCGGTCGGGGCCCCTGGGTCCCGGCGCACGTATGGGGCCTGCCGGCCCCGGCGAAGCGACGGAAGGGGTTCACATGGCCGCGATGAAGCCGCGAACGGGCGATGGCCCGCTCGAGGTGACCAAGGAGGGGCGTGGCTACGTCATGCGTGTACCCCTCGAGGGAGGCGGCCGCCTTGTCGTCGAGCTCAACGGCGAGGAGGCCAAGGATCTCGGAGCGAAGCTGCTCGAGCTCTTCGCCTGAGTCCCGGAACTGACGAGGGGCCCCGGACGGTGACGTCCGGGGCCCCTCGGCGTTCGCGTGCGCGCGGGCGGGATCAGGTCCGGTCGGACAGGTGCGCGACCAGAAGGCCGTCCCCGACGGTCAGGAGGGCGGGAACCCAGTCGTCATCCGACCGGATCATCGAGGCCACGTCGCGCAGGGCGACGGTCTCGGCGTCCCGCTCGGCCGGGTCGGCGACCCGGCCGCTCCAGAGCACGTTGTCGAGGACGACCAGGCCGCCGACCCGCAGCAGCCGCTTGGCCTGGGCGAGGATGGCCGGGTACTCGGTCTTGTCACCGTCGACGAACACGAGGTCGTAGGCCGCGTCGGACAGGCGCGGGAGCACCTCGAGAGCCCGACCGGCGATGAGCCGAGCCCGGGTGTGGTCGTAGCCGAGAGCGGTGAACGTCTCGCGCGCGACGCGCTGGTGCTCGGCTTCCACGTCGATGCTGGTCAGGACACCCGTGGGAGCCATGCCGGCCAGCAGAGCAGCACCGGACACGCCGGCACCCGTGCCGATCTCGACCACGGTCTGGGCGCCGACGGTGGCCGCCAGCAGTCGAAGCAGGGCGGCGGAGGGGCGGCTCAGGGCGGGGCATCCGAGTTCGGCAGCCCGCTCGCGGGCCTCGCGCACGGCCTCGGCCTCCTCGGACCAGCCGTCCACGTACTCCCACGCCATCGGCGTCGGCAGGAAAGGGTCACGCCCGTTGCTGGCGATGATGCACCTCCGGTCGGGTCGTGGGCCGCCGGTGAATCGGTGGCCGAGTTCGCCCGAAGCCTAGTTGAGAACTACCGTGGGGGGTCGACCCACGGGAGCGTCCGGGTCGCTGGACGATTCCCGGAAGTCCGACGGGCGAGCGAGGAGGCACCATGGCCGAGGACACCCCCCGACCCCCGGTCGGGCCGCAGGTGCCCCCGCGGGTCGTGACTCCGACGACGATGGCCAGTCCCTATCCGGCAGCCCCGGCTCCTGCTCCGCGTCGCGGCATGGGGCTCCTGGGCACCGTCCTCGTAGCAGCGGTCGTGGCTGCCGTCGTGGGAGCGTTCGCGGGCGTCGCCGGATACGCGCTCGGCCGCAGTCTCGGATCCGAGGAAGCGGTGCTCTCGGCCGAGACCACCCCGATGGGCGACGTCGCTCCCCCGATCGTCACCGAGGACGGGTCCATCGCCGAGATCGCGGCGGGCACCCTCCCCGCGGTCGTGTCCCTGGCGGTGGAGGGATCCGCGGGCTCCGGCAGCGGCTCGGGATTCGTGATCCGTCCCGACGGCTACATCCTCACGAACAACCACGTGGTGAGCGTGGCCTCGGACGGCGGCGTCGAGGTGGTGTTCGCCGACGGCGACCGTCGGCCCGGCCGCATCATCGGCACGAGCCCGTCCTATGACCTCGCGGTGGTCAAGGTCGACCGCACGGATCTGCCCACCCTGGCTCTGGGGAACTCCGACGAGGTCCGCGTCGGGGACATCGTCATCGCCATCGGAGCCCCTCTCGGCCTCGACGGCACCGTGACGTCCGGCATCGTCAGCGCTCTGGATCGTCCGGTCATGGCGGGGGAGTCCGCCTCCGATGTGTCGTACATCAATGCGGTGCAGACCGATGCCGCCATCAATCCGGGCAACTCCGGCGGTCCGCTCCTCGATCGCTCGGGCAACGTCATCGGCGTCAACTCGGCCATCGCGACGCTCGCGATCGGAGGCGAGGCGGGCAGCATCGGCCTCGGGTTCGCCATCCCCAGCAACTCCGCGTCACGCGTGGCGCAGGAGATCATCGCGACAGGAACCTCCCGCACGCCCCTCATGGGGGTACAGCTGGACCCGGCCTACACCGACGGTGGAGCTCGGGTCAGTGAGATCACTCCGGGCAGTGGGGCGGAGGCGGCAGGACTGCGCACCGGCGACATCGTCCGCGAGGTCGACAGCCGTCCGATCGCGGACGCCACTGAGCTCGTGGTCGCGATCCGGTCCTATGCTCCCGGCGACACCATCCTCGTCACGTTCGAGCGGGGTGGGCGCACGCAGCAGGCTGATCTCGTGCTTGGCGACGACAGTCGGGCAGGGTAGGGGAGCAATGTTCGACATCGGGCTCGGCGAGATCATCATCATCGGGGTGATCGGCCTGCTCGTGTTCGGACCGGAGCGGCTGCCGCGTGCGGCCGCGGACGCGGCCAAGTGGATGCGCCAGCTCCGGGGCATGGCCACCGGAGCCCGCAAGGATCTCGCGGACTCGGCCGGGCTCGACCTGACGGACGCCGTCGACACGGTGCGCGAGCTGCGCGACTTCCACCCCCGCCGTCTTGCCGCGAGCCTGCTCGATGAGTCGGACGACGACGCGCCGAGCCGCCGACCGGACACCCCGGCGTCGGGGGGAACGACCCCGACTCGTCCGGCCTACGACCCGGACGCCACCTGATCGGACGCGGGTCCCCGCGCCGCCTCCCGTCGCGCCGAGTCGTCAGCGACCGGCGGGCGTGAGTCCGAGCGACATCCCGGCCAGGCCACGCGGCTTGCGCCCCAGGGTCTCGGCGATGCTGCGCAGGGCCCGCGCTGCCGGAGCATCCGGCGTGCTGAGCACGAGGGGGTGACCGGAGTCGCCGCCCTCGCGCAGGGCGACATCGAAGGGGATCTGGCCGAGCAGCGGAACATCGCTGCCGAGTTCCGCGCTGATCATGGAGGCCACCAGCTCACCCCCGCCGATACCGAAGAGGTCCATCGGCTCCCCGCAGTGCGGGCAGGGGAAGCTGCTCATGTTCTCGATGACGCCGACAACCTTCTGGTGCGTCTGTGCGGCGAGGGTGCCGGCGCGCACCGCGACGTCGGCGGAGGCGGCCTGGGGCGTGGTCACGATGACGAGCTCCGACCCCGGCAGGAGCTGCGCTGTGGAGATCGCGATGTCGCCGGTGCCCGGCGGCAGGTCGAGCAGCAGGACGTCGAGATCCCCCCACCACACGTCTGCGAGGAACTGCTCGAGTGCACGGTGCAGCATCGGTCCGCGGAAGGCGACGGGCTGTGCGACGCCACCGGGCTTGAATGGCAGCATCGAGATGACGCGCACGCCGTAGGACTGTGGCGGCATGATCATGCCCTCGACCATCGTCGGCGGGTCCATCGCGTTGAGGATGCGCGGGATCGAGTGCCCGTAGACGTCGGCATCGACCAGGCCCACGCTCAAGCCCATTTCCGCCATGGACACGGCGAGGTTCGCCGTGACAGACGACTTGCCCACGCCACCCTTGCCGGATGCGATCGCGAACACCTTCGTGGTCGATCCAGCCTTCGCGAACGGGATCTCGCGCTGCTCGTGGCCGCGTAGCTGATTGCGCAACTGGGCGCGCTGGTCGTCCGACATCACGTCCAGTTCGACTGACACGTCGGTGACGTTCGGGACGGACAGGACGGCGGCAGTCACGCGCTCCGTGATCGTCGTGCGCATGGGGCAGCCCGCCACGGTGAGGAAGACCCCGACCGTGACCGTGCCCTCGTGCGTGACGTCCACGCCCTTGACCATGCCGAGCTCCGTGATGGGTCGGTTGATCTCGGGGTCGTTGACCGTGGCGAGGGCAGCATGGATCGCATCGAGCGAGGGTTCGGCCATGCGCCGATGCTATTGGGGGTCGGTTGGGGCCGCCTCCGGTGCGACATCCGTGTGCTTGGCGTCACGTCGACTCCGGGTGCGGCGCTTGTCGGCGTCCTCGACGTCGAGCAGCTCGCGCAGGTCTGCGGCGAAGTCACGCAGTTCACTGCGGACGTAGTCGCGAGTCGCCACATCACCCAGAGCCATGCGCAGCGCGGCGAGCTCGCGCGCGAGGTAGTCCGAGTCGGCGAGGAGACGCTCGGTGCGCTGGCGGTCCTCGGCGAACTGCACGCGATCGCGGTCAGCCTGCCGGTTCTGGGCGAGCAGGATGAGCGGGGCGGCATAGGAGGCCTGCAGCGACAGCAGCAGCGTCAGGAAGATGAAGGGAAAGGGGTCAGGGCCGCCTTCGGAGATCGCGATGTTGATCCCGATCCAGATGACGATGGCGATCGTCATCCAGAGGATGAATGCCCAGGAGCCGATTCCGCGAGCAGCCTTCTCGGACAGGCGTCCGAAGCGCTCGGTGTCGACGGCCGGCCGCAGCGACCGAGAACGGTCGAGCGGCTGGTCCAGGCGCGTGCTGCGACGGCGGGGAGATGCCATGTCACGCACCGCCTTCGTCGTCGAGATCCTCGTCGCGCCAGTCGGCCGGAAGCATGTGGTCGATGACGTCATCGATCGTGACCGCTCCCAGCAGGTGACCACCCTCGTCGACCACGGGCAGGGCCACCAGGTTGTAGGCGGCGAAGAGCCGGGTGACCACATCCAGTGGTGCATCCGGACCGACCGGCATGAGATTGACGTCGACCAGTGCGGAGACGAGAGTCGCCGGCGGTTCGCGCAGCAGCTGCTGGAAGTGGCACACCCCGAGGTAGCGGCCCGTGGGCGTCTCGGTCGGGGGGCGCGCGACGTAGACCTGTGACGCGAGTGCGGGGGAGAGATCGGGATTGCGGATGTGCGCGAGGGCCTCGGCGACCGTGGCGTCCGGAGCCATGACGATGGGCTCGGTCGTCATCATGCCGCCGGCCGAGAAGTCGTCGTAGGAGAGCAGGCGGCGGAGGTCCTCGGCCTCATCCGGCTCGATCAGCTCGAGCAGGTCCTGGGCCTGCTGAGGAGGCAGGTCGGAGAGCAGGTCGGCTGCGTCGGCAGGATCCATCTCCTCGAGGACGTCCGCGGCACGCTCAGCCTCCAGTGCCTGCAGGATCTCCACGCGCTCGTCGTCATTGAGCTCCTCGATGACGTCGGCGAGGCGCTCATCGTCGAGTGCTCGGGCCACCTCGAGCCGGCGCTTCGAGGTCAGGTCGTGCAGCACGTTCGCGACGTCCGCGGGCCGCATGGTGTCGAGGCGAGCGAGAAGCTGCTCGGCCGGCTGATCGGGTGCCGGCAGCGACAGGCCGTCGACCTCGTTCCAGTCCACGACGAGGGACGGCCCGCGACGACGCAGCCCGCCTCCGTGCCGCCGCACGAAGAGCTCGGTGACGAACCAGTCGCGCGTGATGGTCTTCTCCACGGCCACATCGAGGAGGGTGACCTCCTCCTGGGTCTCCGTGAGGCGCACGGCGCGATCGAGGAGCTCGCCGATCAGGAGCGTCTCGTTGCTGCGCTTCTCGAACCGGCGGAGGTTCACGGTGCCCGTGACGATCACCTGACTGGCATCGATGGCGGTCACCTTGGTCATGGGGACGAAGATGCGGCGTCGAGGAGGCACCTCCACGACGAGGCCGGTGAGGCGCGGGGCGTTGGTGCCGATCCGGAGCACGACGACGGCATCGCGTACCTTGCCCACCTTGTCGCCGTTGGGATCGAAGACCCCGAGGCCGGCAAGGCGGGCGAGGAACACCCGGGTTGCTGCGCCTATCGTCACGCGGGCAGGCTACCCCCGAACAGGAGGTGCTGGCTCATGGCTCCGTCCGCGCGTCCAGCGCCGACTCTCGCACGGCCCCCGGCCGGCGATGTCCTGCTGCTCGGGGTCGCGGTCCTCTTCATCTCGTCCAGCGGTCCGATCATCGCCGTGATCGCGGCCCCGGCCCTGGCGATCGCCTTCTGGCGATGCCTGCTGGGTTCCGTCCTGACCGCTCCCTGGGTGCTGTGGCGAAGGCGCGCGGAGGTCGCGTCCCTGACGCGGCGGGACATCCGACTGATCGTGTGGGCGGGGCTGCTCCTCGGAGCCCACTTCGCCACGTGGATTCCGTCCCTGCGCTTTACCACTGTGGCATCGTCGACGGCTCTCGTCGCGACGCAGCCGGTGTGGGCGGCACTGATCGCGAGGTGGCGCGGTGCCCACATCCCTGCGCGGGCTTGGGTCGGCATCGGCATCGCGCTGGTGGGGGTCGTCATCCTGACCGGGATCGACGTCTCGGCGAATCCCCGTCACCTCATCGGCGATGTGCTCGCGCTGATCGGTGCCGTGCTCGCCGCCGCCTACGTCACCGTGGCGGAGAGCGCGCGCCAGTCGGTGTCGACACCGACGGTGACGACCGGGCTCTACGCGAGCGCTGCGGTGCTCCTGCTCGTCCTCGCCCTTCTCGGAGGGCAGGCGCTCGTGGGGTTCTCGCTCACCGACTGGCTGCTGATCGGCGCCCTGACCCTCGGCGCGCAGCTGCTGGGCCACACACTGATCACCAAGGTGCTGGCCACGACGTCCGCGACTGTGGTCTCCCTCGCCATCCTGCTCGAGATGCCGGGAGCCACGATCATCGCCGCGATCGCCCTCGGTCAGCTGCCCCCGTGGGGCGTGCTTCCCGCAGCCGCACTCATGTTCGTCGGCATCGTCATGGTCATCCGCTCGGGATCACGGACGACCCCGTCGGAGACGTCACCGGTGTGATCAGCGCGAGCGCCCCTGGCCGAAGCTCTCGTAGGCCTTGACGGCCGCCGCGTGCCACGTGCTGTTCACGGAACTGATCCGGCTCGCCGTCTGCTGAGCCTGCTTCTCGGAGGGGGCTCCCTCCACGGCGCGGAAGACCTCGGTCTGGACGATCGCGAGACCCCGCTGCGTGGTTCGCACATCCTCGAATACCTGAGCTCCGCCGTCGGTGTAACTGACGCCGGCGGCGTAGCCGGTCCGCGAGTCGTCGGTGAAGTCCGATCCCGACTGCGCGGGCACGAGCGTGCCGCCCTCGTCGGCGATCTTCGGATTGTCGCTGCACCCGGCCTTCTGCAGGGCGGCCAGGGCTGCCTGCGCCTTGGCGGCATCGGCGTACTGGAAGACGGTGACGGAACCACTGGTGTTGGGGTCGATCTGGTATCCGACAGCTCCCACGACCTTGGCTGCGGGCAGGGTCACGGCACCCTTCGCATTCCAGCACAGGGTGGGCACCGTGAAGGACCTGCTCGACTCGGAGTAGTAGTAGTTCTGGGTCCACGAGCCGAGGCTCTTCGGCATCTGGGCGCGCAGAACGGTCTGCTGAAGCTCGGCGGGCTTCATGTAGACGTAGTCGTCGGCCTGGGCGGCGCTCGTCACGCCGAGGGTGAGAGCTGCTGCGAGCGTCGCGGTGGCGGCGAGGGTGCTGGTGAGCTTCATCATGGCCCCATCCTGCCTCAGGCTGACCGTGCATGGGACCATCCACGGCGTGACACACACGGAGCCCCCCGAGGGCACGCAGGCCCTGCTCTTCGACTGCGACGGAACCCTGGTCGACACCATGGGCGTCTACCGCATCGGCTGGCGCCAGGTCTTCGGCCGGCACGGCTTCGAGATGACGGACGAGTGGTTCGCCACGTGGGGTGGGCACAGCACCCAGTCCTTCGTGGAGGCGGCCTTCCCGGACGCTGAGCCGGAGTTCATCGCGCAGGTGAGCCGCGAGGGCCACGAGACATTCCTCGCGTCCGTCCACCTGGTCGAGCCCTTCGACCACGTGCTCGAGGTCGCGCGGGCCCATCACGGACGACTGCCGCTCGCGGTCGTCTCGGGAGGTCCCCGGGTCGCGGTGCTCGCCTCTCTTCGGGCGGTCGGGATCGAAGAGATGTTCGACCTGGTCGTCACGGCCGATGACGTCCCGTCGGGCAAGCCGGCCCCTGACGCCTACCTGCGGGCCATCGCCGACCTGGGGGTCGACGCGTCGCGGTGCGTCGCCTACGAGGACAGCGCCAGCGGGATGGCGTCGGCTCGCAGCGCCGGAATTCCGCTGGTCGTGGATGTGCGCCTGCCCGAAGACTGATACTTTCTGAGGGCTCTCACAAGTTTCTCAGCGATGGTGCCGGTCTCAGGAGGACTCGTGATCGACTACACGACCCAGATGTTCCACGTCGGCCACCTGGTGCCGAACCTCCAGCAGGCCATGGACCAGCTCGGTGCGGACTTCGGGTTCGAGTGGACCGAGGTCGTGGTCCGTGAGGACCAGCCGCTCTGGACGCCCGAGGAGGGCCAGCGCTCGGTGCCGCTGACGTTCTGCTACTCGATGGCCGGCCCGCAGCGGGTCGAGCTCATCGAGGGGCCACAGGGCACGCCCTGGTGGCACGGTGATCCGGAGAACCTCCATCACGCGGGCGTCTGGGCCGATGTCCCCGCCCTCACGAACGAGCTTCTGTCCCGCGGCTGGACCCTCGTCATGGCCCAGAAGTCGCCGGAGGAGGGGTACGGCTCCTTCAGCTACGTGCGCTCACCCACGGGCTTCCTCCTGGAGCCGGTGGCCCTCGCCAACAAGCCGCGCATGGAGCGCTGGTTCGAGACCGGGATCCTCGGCTAGCCCCGGCGTCCGTCGTCGGGGTCACGCCCGGGGGTGAGGATCCGCCAGGTTCCCGTGGTGCTGGAGCAGATGCTGTCCTAGTCTTCGGCCCATGACGGAGACAGCCAAGACAGGTCAGGTCAGCGACGACTGGTGCATCGACAGCGCCAAGCTCAACGAGCGCTTCCCGGTGTACACCCGGTTCAACGCCAACGACGTGCTTCCGGACCCGATCACCCCTCTGGGTGCCGATCTGATCTGGAACCCGCACATCCTCCCGGGGTTCTCGAATGCCTATGCCGACATGGGCGCGATCTCCGTCGCCGAGGCGAATGTCGACCTCGACGCCTTCCCGGCGGCAGCCTTCCGCTACGGGCACATGTACGTGAATGTCACGACGGCACGGCTGACCGGCATCCGCAGCGGCCTCGGCTGGCAGGCCATCGATGCGCAGTTCTTCGGCAGCCATCCTGACGCGCCCCCGCACGAGGATCATCCGGACGACGGCGACCCCGTGGTCTCCCAGCGCCTCGCCGACCGCACCACGTGGACCCTCACGACCTCGTCCTTCCCCGACCTCGAGGAGGACACCCGGATCGCGGATCGACTGCGTGCGCAGCGCCCGGACTTCGACGAGATGAGCAACGCGGCTCTCGTCGCGTACGCCCGCAGCCTCGCGCCCTACGAGCGCATGACGTGGCGCGGTGAGCTCGTCGGCGGCGCCCAGGCAGCCATCGGCCCAGCCGTGCTCGGCTCCCTCATCCCGGCGGAGATGGGCCTGTCCCCCTTCGACCTGGTGGGCCCGGCGGGCGACGTCGTCTCCGCGCAGCCGTCCTACGCGCTGTGGGACCTCTCCAGGATCGTTCGCGCCGACGCTGCGCTCATGGAGCTCTTCGATGCGGGCGTCGACGGCATGGTGCCGTGGCTCAAGGAGCACCACCCCGAGTTCCACCAGCGCTTCATGGCCTTCCTGCGCGAGTACGGCTACCGCGGACCGTCCGAGTGGGATCTCGGTGCGGACTCCTGGGAGACCAAGCCGGAACTCCCGCTCGCCCTCATCGACCGCATGCGATTCCTCGACGACGAGCAGTCGCCGGTCGCGCGCCGCACGCAGGGAATGCAGGCCGCCGAGGAAGCTGTGGCACGCGTGGCCGAGGCCCTCGCGGGGAGCGAGGAGGCGCTGGCCACGATGCGCATGGCGCTCGACTCGGCTCGCCGGTTCGCCGGCTACCGCGAGCTCGGCAAGAGCAACTGCATCAAGGTCATCAACGAGGCTCGTGTGGCGCTGCTGGAGATGGGTCGGCGCCTGACGAATGAGGGCTACCTCGATCGGCCGCAGCAGATCTTCATGGCCCTCGACGTCGAGTTGGACCGACTGGTGCTGCAGCCCGACCTCGTCGTCGATGCAATCAAGCAGCGCGAGCAGGACTGGAAGGCCTACTTCGATCTCGAGGTTCCGCTGTTCCTCGATGCCCGTGCGCCGCGCGTGCCGGTTACGCAGGTGCCTCGCAAGTCGGGCGACACATTCCCGGCCGCCTCGGTCGGCGACACCCTCACAGCCATAGGCGCGGCCGCGGGTCGCGCTTCAGGCCGCGCTCGCGTGATCCTCGATCCGGGTGCCATTGCGGATTTCGAGCCGGGTGACGTGCTCATCGCTCCGCAGACGGATCCGTCGTGGACCCCGCTGTTCGTCGTGTCCAGCGCCGTCGTCGTGGGCGTGGGTGCACCGAACAGTCACGCGATGATCGTCAGCCGTGAGCTCGGCATCCCCTGTGTCGCTGGTCTGGAGGGAGCCACGCAGCGCATCCCGGACGGTGCCATGGTGACGGTCGACGGCTCCACGGGCACGGTCACGATCGACAGCATCGGCTAGCGGGCGGTGCGCGAGCCGCTCATCCGCTACCCGATCGTCCAGTACGCGTACGTCGTCGATGATCTCGATGAGGGTGTGCGTCACTGGGTTGAGGTGATGGGTGCTGGTCCCTTCTTCGTGAGTCGCAGCCATCGCGGCCGGGATCACACCTACCGCGGTGTGCCGGACGAGGCGGTCTTCTCCTACGCCTTCGGGCAGGCCGGCCCTGCTCAAGTGCAGCTCATCCAGTGCATGGATGACTCCCCGTCCATCTATCGCGACATGTTCGCGCCAGGGGAGAGCGGCTTCCACCACGTCGCGTGCCTCGTGCCGGCCGCGGACATGGAGCGCGAGGTCGCCCGATTCGTGGACGAGGGCTTCGAGATCGCGTCGACCCTCCATTCGTACGTGCCCGTCGCCTACCTTGACTGCCGCAGCGCACTCGGGTTCTTCGTCGAACTGCACGGCCTCAATGAGGACGTGGCGGATCTCTTCCGTGAGATCCGTGAGGCACACGAGTCGTGGGACGGTGTCACGGATCCCATGCGCGTGCGTAGCAAGTCGAGTTCGCTGTGATCACATCGCCGCTGCTGCGCCACCGCATCGTCCAGCACGCCTTCGTCGTCCCTGATCTCGATCAGGGAATCGAGAAGTGGCGCTCCACTCTGGGAGCGGGTCCGTTCGTCGTCATGCGCGACTTCGTCGGGAACCAGCTGATGTACCGGGGCGAGCCCAGTACGACTCCGGTCGACTACGCCTTCGGACAGTCGGGTGACATCCAGATCCAGCTGATCGCCCAGCAGGGGGAGGGCTCGTCGATCTACCGCGACATGTTCGCGCCGGGCGAGGGTGGCTTCCACCACGTCTGTGCGCTCGTGCCGATGGACGATTGGGAGGCTCAGCTCGCCGCGTTCACCGATGCGGGCTACGACATGGCCGCCTCGCTCATGACGTCGGCGCCCGCGGTCTACTTCGACTGCCGGCGCGACGTCGGCTGCTTCGTCGAGCTCTATGGCCTCACCGAACGCTCGGGAGGGTTCTTCACGCACCTGCGCGACCTGCACGACTCCTGGGACGGCGTCACCGATCCCATCCGATCCCGCTGACGACTGGAGCGCCATGTCCGACCTTCCCTTCGAGCTCGTTCCCCTGGCCACGGTGCGGGTGACCCGTGGAGAGATCCATCGCATGGGCCAGACGGCCTTCCACACGCGGGTCATCGGTGCCATCTCGCACGGGAGATGGGACGGCGAACGGCTCAGCGGCGAGATCGTGCCCCCGGGCGGCGACTGGGCCCTCCCGTCGGGCGACGGGACGGTCATGCTCCTAGAGGTCCGTCAGGTCCTCCGCACGGACGATGGTGCTCTGGTCTATGTGACGTACCACGGCCGTGCCGACCGCCATCGCGGCACCTACACCGTGGCGCCGACCTTCGAGACTGATGATGAGCGCTACCTGTGGCTCAACGCCGTGCAGGCGATCGGGCAGGGGCGCTCGGACGGCGACGACATCGTCTACGAGATGTTCGAGGTCCGCTGACCCGAGGGGATTGTTACTGAAGGCTTCCTCAAGTTAGTCTCAGGTGTCCGTGCGTCCTGCCGGACGCGCGTCCTCGAGGGAGTGTCCATGGTGCCGTCCGCCATCGTGACCGGAGCAGGTGCCGGCATCGGCGAGGCCACGGCCCGTCTGCTCCATGCTCGGGGGTATCGAGTCATGGCGGCCGACGTCTCATCCGAGGCCCTTGCCTGGACGTCGGGGATCGACGGCATCGTGGCGCAGGTGGCCGACGTGAGCATCGAGGCTGACAACGCCGCGATGGTCGAGGCCGCCCTCGCGGCGTTCGGCCGGCTCGACGTGCTCGTCCTCAATGCCGGCATCGCACGACGCACCCACTGGACGGCGGACGATGCCGTCGAGGCATTCGACCGCATCATGGCCGTCAACGCACGCGGCGTGGTGCTGGGGATCCGACACGGCGCTCCCGCCATCGCGGACTCCGGGGGAGGGGCCATCGTCGTCGTCGGCTCGACATCAGGAGTGCGCGCGGATCCCGAGCGCTTCGCCTACGACGCCTCGAAGGCGGCAGCGATCAACACTGCTCGTGCGGCAGCCCTGGACTGGGGCGTCAAGGGCGTTCGCGTGAACGTGATGGCCCCCGGCCCCACCATGACGGCCATCCTGCAGGGGGGCCGGGTGAGCGACGAGCACCTCGCGGAGCTGACCCGCAACATCCCGCTGCAGCGCATGGGCACCCCTGAGGAGCAGGCTGAGGCCATCTGCTTCCTTGCCTCGCCCGCGGCGAGCTTCATCACCGGTGCCGTCCTGATGTGCGATGGCGGTGTCACCGCGCAGGCGGGCATCTTCCCGCCCCCGCAGAAGGAGAGCGCATGAGGGAGTACGACGTCGATGTCGTGGTCGTGGGGTCGGGTGCCGCTGGCCTGTCGGCGGCCCTGGCTGCGTCGGAAGCGGGCGCGACGGTGCTCGTTGCCGAGTCGGAGGGAATCATCGGCGGCTCGTCCCGCCTGTCGGGGGGCCTGATGATGGGCGCCGGCACGCGGTACCAGCGCGCCCTGGGAATCGAGGACTCCCCGGAGGCCCTGTTCCACGACTACATGACCCTGAACCAGTGGAAGGTGGAGAGCGCTGTCGTCGAGCGGCTGACGCAGCGTGCCGGCCAGGCAGTGGAATGGCTGGGCGATCACGGTGTCGAGTTCTACGACCAGATGGTCTACGGCGGGGATGAGACGGTGCCCCGAGTCCACTGCCCGATCGGGCGCGGCCAGGCGGTCGTCGACACCCTGTATGCCCGGTGCCGTGAGGCCGGCGTCGAGTTCGCCCTGGGCCAGCGGATCGACCGCCTCGTGGTGCAGAACGGAGTCGTGCGCGGTGTTGCCGTCGGCGGTGATGAGATCACCGCGGGCGCTGTCATCGTCGCGAGCGGGGGATTCGGCGCCAACGAGGAGAAGCGCCGCGAGTTCTTCCCCTCCGTCTTCGACACGGGCTGGTCCTACTACATCGGTGCGGACGGTGCCCGCGGTGACGCCCTCGACTTCACCCGTGAGGTCGATGCGCAGGTCACCGGATTCGACCGTGGCCTTCGCCTCCTGCACACGGACTTCGACAGGATGTACGAGGCGTACATCCCCGGCTGGCTCATCCTCGTCAATCGCGACGGACGCCGATTCTGCAACGAGACCGCCCCCTACGGGATCATGGACGGCCTCCTGGCGGAGCAGGGCGATGTCGCCTTCGCCGTCTTCGACCACCGCCGGCTCGTCGAGGCGACCGAGTTGGGTGTCGCGCGCTACAAGCAGGCGATTCCCGGATCCACCAAGAGGCAGAGCCCGCACTGGAACCTCGACGTCATCGAGTTGATGCAGAAGGAGGGCAAGGTCCACGTGGCGGACTCCGTCGACGCCCTGGCGGAGCGGATCGGCGTACCGGCCGCCCACCTGCGGGCGACGGTCGAGCGCGTGAACGAGCTCCATGCCCGCCAGCAGGACGCCGACTACCTCAAGGATCCCTCGTTCCTCGAGCCCATCGCGGAGGGTCCCTTCTACGCGGTCGAGGTTCGCCCGGCCACCTGCTGCTTCACGGCATGCGGACTGCGCATCGACCGCGACGCGCAGGTGCTCGAGTCCAGCGGTCGACCCATCCCGGGGCTCTTCGCGGCAGGCGAGGTGACCGGCGGTGTGATCGGACCGCGTTACGTCGGAAGCGGCAACTCGTACGGCAACTGCGTGACGATGGGACGCGTCGCCGGTCAGTCGGCGGCTGCCCTTGTCGTCCGCGGGAAGGTTGACGCATGAGCATGCGGGTCGATGATCGCGAGGCCATCCGCGAGGCGACGCTGAGATATGCGCGTGGCGTGGACCGGCTCGACACGGAGCTGATGAAGAGCGCCTACTGGCCGGATGCCACCGATGATCACGGCCGATTCGTAGGAAACGGCTGGGAGTTCGCCGAGCGCGTCGTGGGCACCCATGACCGCTGGGCGGCGTCGATGCACTGCGTCTACAACCACAGCATCGAGTTCGACGACGATGACCATGCGCGAGGCGAGCTGTACAACGTCACGTACCTCATCCCGCGGGACGGGGGACCCTGGTCGGTCTGGCTGGGGCGCTACCTCGACCGCTACGAGCGACGCGAGGGTCAGTGGCGCATCGTCCACCGCATCTGCGTGCACGAGGCGACCACGACCGTCGAGCACGCGCCGATGGCGGGCGACATGTCGAACTTCCGCACGGGAGACGCAGACCGGCCCCGAGGGGATCGTCCGCTAGGCACCTGACGCGGCTGCGAGCCCGGCCAGGCGCCCGAACACCAGGATCGGTCCGAGCGTGCCGCCGGCGCCGCCATAGGCCATGGCGGTCGGTGCTGCCGCGACGTTGCCCGCGGCGTACAGGCCGGGGATGACGTCACCGTGCGTGTCCAGCACGTGGCCGTCGGGATCCGTGCGCGGGCCGCCGCTCGTGCCCAGCGTGCCGGACTCGACGCGGACGGCGTAGAACGGCCCACGGTCGATACGGCCCATGGTCGACGCCTTCAGGAAGCGGTGGTCGCCGTCGCCGCTCCAGCGGTCGTAGGCGCTGTCGCCACGTCGGAAGTCCTCGTCCTGCTCCCGATCGACGAAGCCGTTCCAGCGGTCGATCGTGGCCTCCAGGCCATCGGGGTCGATCCCGACCTCGACGGCGAGGTCTCGGATCGTGGCAGCCGTGGCGACCCAGTCAGGCACGCCGGAGCCGGCTGGGGCCCCGAACGTCCCGTACCTCTCTGCATGCGAGGCATCGAAGATCAGCCAGGCCGGCAGGTTGGCGTAGGTGAACGTCACCGGGTCGAGCTGGTGGAAGGCACCGCCGAGGGCGTTGTAGTTCGTGGCCTCGTTCGTGAACCGCCGCCCCGCCGAGTTGACCATGATCGAGCCCGGAAGGGTGCGCTCGCGGTTGACGAGATTCGACCGCTGCTCGCCGAAGGCGACATCCCCGGGGATCTTGACGGCCGGGACCCACCAAGCCTGACCCATGTTGCCGAGCTGGGCACCGATGCGCATCGCCATACGCAGGCCATCTCCGGTGTTGGTGGGCACCGATGTCGGAGCCGTCATGGGGCCGCGCAGGAAGGCGGACACGAGTTTCGGGTCCCACTCGAAGCCACCGGTCGCGAGGATGACGCCGCGCCGTGCCCGCACGATCGTCTCGGTGCCGTCGATCTCGATCCGGGCTCCCGTGACGCGGCCATTCTCCACGAGAAGGTCGGTCGCTCGTGCGTTCACGACGGGGTCGATGCCGAGGTCGAGAAGGGCTTTGATGAGGGGCCCGACGAGGGCGTTGCCGCACCCGCGCAGGTCGTTGTCGATGCGCCGCTGCATCTCCTCGTCCGACAGGTAGCCGGTGCCTCCACCGAGCGTGGTGTCGGTGATCTTCAGGTGCGCGCTGCGCTTGCTGCGGGCGACCCTGTTCTGCCATGCCCCGAGGGTCGTGAAGTCGAACAGCCCGGGGTCGAGAGACCGGCCTCCGTCGGGCTTCCCGCCGGGGTTCTCCGGGTGGTAGTCGGGGTACTGGGGCAGAAGGGTGAACGCGGCGTCGGTGGTGTCCTCGAGCCACTGGATGGTCTCGCGACCGTGATCGACGAAGGCGGCGGCCATCGTCGGGTCCATGCGGTCCAGGGACAGGGATGCGAGATAGGCGAGCGCCTCCTCCCGGGAGTCCGAGACCCCGGCCGCGTCCTGATGGTGGTTGAGGGGGACCCACGGGACCCCGCCGGAGATGGCGCTGGAGCCACCGAGGACGTCCGACCTCTCGTAGAGGCCGACATCGGCACCGGACTGAGCGGCCGCGAGGGCGGCGGTGAGGCCTGCGGCGCCACTGCCGAGCACGACGACGTCATGACTCAAACTGGACTCCATGTAAAGAATCTATCGCTATAGTGCCGTCATCTGGAAGAGAGGATCGAGGGGGCGTCGTGACGGTAGCGGGACTGCTGGTCGTCCGGGACGGTGACGCTCTCCGGCTCACCTTCGACAAGCCGGATCGGCTCAACGCGCTGACCGCCGAGATCATCCATGCCGCGGCGGACGCCGTGGACGCGGCCGCGGGTGACGGCACGAGAGTCATCGTCCTCACCGGCAGCGGGCGTGCGTTCAGCTCAGGTGCCGACGTGGGACCGGACGGGGCCGCACCGGGATTCGACACCCTCGATGCCGCCAATCGGTTCACCCTGGCCCTCACGACCTCCCCCCTCCCCGTCGTGGCCGCGGTCAACGGGATCGCTGCCGGGGTGGGCTGCTCCTTCGCCCTCGCGGCGGATCTCACCGTCGCCCGGGAGTCCGCCGCCTTCATGCTGGCCTTCACCAAGATCGGCCTGATGCCGGACGGCGGTGCCTCGCTGCTCGTCCCGGCCGCCGTGGGCCGTGCCCGCGCTGCTCGGATGGCCCTGCTGGCCGAGAAGGTCAGTGCCACCCAGGCAGCGGACTGGGGCCTGATCGCCGAGGTCGTCACGGACGACGCCTTCGAGGCCCGGATCGACCAGCTGGTCGCACAGTTGGCCGCGGGCGCGCCGCTGGCCTACGCGGCGACCAAGCGGGTCCTGCGGGCGGCGACCCTCGCCGACCTGCCCGCGATCCTCGACGCCGAGCGAGCCGGACAGGGGCCGCTGCTGGAGTCGGCCGACTTCGCCGAGGGCATCGCGGCCTTCCAGGAGAAGCGCCCGGCCCGATTCACGGGGGCCTGATCACGGTTCGGCCAAACCCGGGCGCATTCGAGGAAGTCCTACTACCCTCGGCAGAACCGCTCGGCAGCGAGTCCGGGCACCCCACACGAAGGAGCACCAGATGGGCCAGTTGGACGGCAGGGTTGCAGTCATCACGGCGAGCACCCGCAGCATCGGCCGCGGCATCGCCGAGGCCTTCCATGCCGAGGGCGCCAGTGTCGTCCTCAGCGGACGCAATGCCGAGAAGGGCCAGAAGGCTCTCGAGGAGATGGGCGGCGGCGACCGCCTCCACTTCATCGCAGCCGACGCGTCCAACCAGGCCTCCGTCGAGGCTCTCGTCGACGGCACCGTCGAGAAGTTCGGCCGGGTCGACATCATCGTGCCCAACGCGGGTGGCGTGGCCAACACGGCGCCCGTCGCCATGATGAGCGACGAGGAGTGGCAGTACGAGCTCAACTTCAACCTCAATCAGACCTTCTGGATGTCCCGTCGCGCACTCAAGTACATGCTGCCCCAGCAGTTCGGCCGCATCATCGGCATGTCCTCGATGTACGGCAAGATCTCCACGATGGCCGTGCCCGGCTACATCGCCAACAAGCACGCCATCATCGGCCTCATGAAGGCGCTGGCCAAGGAGGTCGGCACCTCGGGCATCACGGCCAACGCGGTCTGCCCCGGCTTCGTGCCCACCGACATGTTCTACGAGACCGGGCCGGCCACCGTCGAGGCCATGGGCCTCCCGGACCTCGATGCCCTGGCCGCTGTCATGTACTCCGTGACGTGCATCCAGCGCCCGAACACCGTCGAGGAGGTCGCGGCCGCCTGCGTGCTGCTCGCCTCGGATCTCGGTGGCGGCATCACCGGCACGACCATCAACATCGACGGTGGTGCCTCGCCCTACTAGGTCGCCCCGGACGACCTGCGTCACCCCAGCACACACCGGAAAGGCATGGCGTTGTCCCATCTCGGAAACCTGGACCAGTGGTTCGACGGTCGCTCAGCGATCGTCACCGGCGGTGCAGGGGGGATGGGACGCGCCATCGCCCTCGCCTTCTCCGCCGCCGGCTCCCGCGTCGTCGTCAGTGACGTCGCGGAAGCCGGCGGTCAGGAGACGGTCGACATCATCCGTGCTGCGGGCGGTGAGGCGACCTTCATCCGGACCGATGTCGCCAGCAATGATGACGTCAAGGCCATGGTCGACCTGGCTGTCTCGACCTACGACGGCCTCGACTTCGCGGTCAACGCGGCTGCGATCGAGTTCGAGGTCGACTACCTCGCGGACCTCGCGGAGAGCGACTGGGACCGCATGATCGACGTCAACCTCAAGTCGATCTTCCTGTGCATGAAGCATGAGATCAACGCGATGCTCGCAACCGACCGCGAGGGCTCGGCCATCGTCAACATCGCCTCCACCAACTCCTACCGCCCGCAGCCGCACCAATCCGCCTACACGGCGAGCAAGTTCGGCGTGCTGGGCGTCACCAAGTCCGCAGCGGTCGACTACGCCCCCCGAGGCATCCGCATCAATGCCATTTGCCCGGGCTCCATCGACACCCCGATGCTGCGCGGAGCCATGGAGAAGCGTGGGCGTGACCCCCAGGAGGTCGCCAACCGCCTCTCCCTGATCGGGCGATTCGGCACGGTCGACGAGATCGCCGCCGCGGCCCTGTGGCTCTGCTCCGGCGCTGCCGGCTTCACCATGGGCCATGCCCTGGCGGTCGATGGCGGCTACCTGTCGCGATGAGCGACATCCTGTTCGACGTCGAGAACGGGGTCGGCTACATCACCCTCAATCGCCCTCAGGCGCGCAACTCCCTGACCACTCCCATGGTCACGGCCATCTCCGCCCACCTTGACGAGTGGGAGTCCGATCCGACGGTGCGACTGGCGCTCATCAGGGGTGCGGGGGCCCATGGACTCTGCGCCGGCGGGGACGTCAAGGGCATGTACGCGGGTGCCGTGGCCGGGGATGACTCGACGGTCGACTTCTTCCGGGCCGAGTACCGCATGAATGCGCGCATCCACCAGTTCTTCAAGCCCTACGTGGCCCTGATGGACGGCATCGTCATGGGCGGCGGCATCGGTGTGAGCGCGCACGGCAGCGTGCGGATCGTCACCGAGCGCTCGGTGCTGGCCATGCCTGAGGTCACCATCGGCATCTGCCCGGATGTCGGGGCCACGTGGCTCCTGGCCAATGCGCCCGGCTTCCTCGGGACCTACCTGGCCATGACCGGCACGACGTTCGGGGGAGCCGATGCGATCTACCTGGGCCTCGCCGATCTCATGATGCCCGCGGCCGACCTGGCCGCCTTCGAGCAGCGCATCCAGCATGAGCCGCTCGACTCCCTGCTCCGGGAGCTGACGGTCCCCGCCCCGCGGGCGCCCCTGGAGGACGCCCAGGGCTGGATCGACGAATGCTTCCGGTTCGACACCGTGGACGAGATCCTGACGGCCCTCGACGCCAGCGCGGAGCCCTCCGCTCGTGAGACGGCGGCCCTCATCCGCACCAAGTCCCCTCTGGCCGTGAGCATCGCCCTGGCGGCCGTCTCGCGTGCCCGTGGCCTGGAGAGCGTCGAGCACGCCCTGGAGATGGAGTTCGGTATCTCGTCCTACCTGATGTACGGGCACGACGGAATCGAGGGAGTGCGGGCGCTCATCATCGACAAGGACCGGAACCCGCAGTGGTCCCCGGCGACCTTCGCCGAGGTGACTCCGGAGCAGGTCGAGGCGGCTTTCGCCGAGGGCCCGCACGGGACCCTCGGGATCCTCGACTGATCAGCTGTAGTCGTAGAAGCCCCGGCCGGACTTGCGTCCGAACATGCCCGCCTCCACGTGGCGCTTCAGAAGGGCCGGAGGGGCGAAGCGGTGCTCGAGGTGCTCGGCATAGAGGCTCTCGGAGACCAGAAGCATGGTGTCGAGCCCGATCATGTCGCAGAGCGCGAGAGGCCCCATGGGCATGCCGCACCCGCTGACCATGCCCTCATCGATGTCCTCCCGGGAGGCGACTCCGTTCTCGAGCGAGCGGATCGCGTCGAGGAGATAGGGCACCAGCAGGGCGTTGACGACGAAGCCGGAGCGATCCTTGGCCCGGATGACCTTCTTGCCGAGGACGGAGGAGCAGAACTCGTGCGTGCGGTCAGCGACGGCGGGATCGGTCTGGAGGGCCGAGACGACCTCGACCAGCGGCATGACCGGCACCGGGTTGAAGTAGTGGGTCCCGAGGACGCGTCCGGGGTGGGCGCTCGCAGCCGCCAGCTGGGCGATCGGGATGGAGGAGGTGTTGCTCGCGATGATGGTGTCCGGCGAGAGGATGCCGTCCAATTGCCCGATGAGCGCGACCTTGTCCTCCAGGGACTCGCGGATCACCTCGGTCACGAACTCCCGGTCGGCCAGATCGGCGAGGTCGGACGACCAGCGGATGCGGGCGAGGATGTCGGCGGCGGGCTCGGCGAGCTTGCCCTTCTCCTCCGCCTTGGCCAGCGAGGCCGCCATGCGTGCCTTCGCCTTGTCCAGTGCCTCCGGGAAGGCGTCGACGACGATGACGTCGCAGCCTCCCTTGGCCCCGATCTCTGCGATTCCTGCGCCCATGACGCCGCAGCCGACAACACCCATCCGGTTCATTGTGTGATCTCTTCCATGTGATGAACGGTGCGCCGATGTCGTGCGCACCGCACTGCGGGGACTAGAAGTCGCCGGCATTCGCGCGGAGGGCACGGAGCACTCCACGCAACTGGCTGATCTGGTGCTCGGTGATCCCGAGCTGCTCGAAGACCTGCCCGTTGAGGGCGGTGGTGGCCGCGAGGGCACGCGCGCGACCGGCGTCGGTGATGGAGGCCAGGACGGCCCGACGATCCGACGGATGCGGCACGCGCTCCACGAAGCCCTGGCCCTCGAGGCGGTCGACGGCCGAGGTCACGCTCGTCGGGTGCACCTGCAGCAGGGCACCCATCTTGGTCATGGGCAGGGATCCCGTCCGGGTGAACGACAGCAGGGTCAGGATCTCGTAGCGGGCGAAGGTGAGGTCGAGGGGCCTCAGCACCGTGTCGATGCGCTGCAGGACGATCTGCTGGGCTCGGACGATGGAGGTCACGGCCGCCATGCCGTCGGCCGCGTTCTCCCAGCCGTGCGCCACCCACTGACGGCGTGCCTCCTCGATGGGATCGCTGTCGAGGGTCCGGCCGATCGTCACTGCGCCCTCCCATCGCTGCTGACCGGGTGTCAGACGTTCCGGCG
>CAZQXO010000008.1:0-61241 GCA_964597445.1 uncultured Bifidobacteriaceae bacterium
CTCCGATCGCGTCGGCCCCAAGATCGGCCCACTCGAAGGAGCGGTACCCGAGGAGCCCCTGAGCCACCTCCATCACCAGGCCGAATCCCACGACGGCCGTGATCGCCCACGGCCAGCGCAGCCCGCTCAGCACAGCCAGCACACCGAGCAGGCCGTAGCCCACGAGGTGAAGGATCTTGTCCGAGAGCCCGAGGCCCGAAGGAAGGTCATCCGGGGGCAGGAGCGACGTCCACGCGACGGCAAGGGATGCCGCCGCCCAGAGAATCCGCCAGACCGTCACTCCGCGCATGGGCTCGCCTCGAGGCGTGTCAGCTCCACGCGACACGCTGCTCGGCGAGCATGCGGCCCAGACCATCGAGCTGCTCGCGCACGCGCACAGGAGCCGTTCCGCCGAAGGCCGAGCGCGAGTCCAGGGATCCCGCGAGGCTGAGGACCGAGCGGACTTCGGGCGTGAGGTGCGGAGAGATCCCTGCCAACTCAGCATCCGACAGGTCCCAGAGCTCGCCACCGCGGATCTCTGCGGCCCGGACGCTGGCGCCCGCGATCTCGTGCGCCTCGCGGAACGGGACTCCCTGCCGCACGAGCCACTCGGCGATGTCGGTGGCCAGCGCGAATCCCTCCGGAGCGGAGGCTGCCATGCGCGACGTGTCGAACTCGAGGGTCGCGATCATGCCGGTCATTGCCGGGAGCACGAGGAGAAGCTGCTCGACGGAGTCGAACACCGGCTCCTTGTCCTCCTGCAGGTCGCGGTTGTAGCCGAAAGGCAGCCCCTTCAGGGTGGCGAGCAGGCCGGTGAGGTTTCCGATGAGACGCCCCGACTTGCCGCGCGCGAGCTCAGCGACGTCAGGGTTCTTCTTCTGCGGCATGATCGAGGAGCCGGTCGACCAGGAGTCGTGGAGCCGAGCCCACCCGAACTCGCGGGAGGCCATCAGGATGATCTCCTCCCCCATCCGGGAGAGATGCACGCCGATCATGGCGGCCACGAACAGGAACTCCGCCACCCAGTCACGGTCACTCGTCGCGTCGATGGAGTTGCCGAGAGCCTCGTCGAAGCCGAGGTCGACCGCCACCGCCTGAGGGTCCAGACCCAGGCTCGAGCCGGCGAGAGCACCGGCACCCAGCGGGGAGCGAGCGGCGCGCCGATCCCAGTCGGCGAGCCGCTCGACGTCGCGACCCAGAGCGTGGATGTGCTTGGCCAGCTCATGGCCGAAGGACACCGGCTGCGCGTGCTGCAGGTGCGTGAACCCGGGGCTGTAGGTGTCCACGTGCAGGGTCGCCTGATCCAGGAGCGCCTGCTGGAGATCCGTGACAGCCAGCGCGATCACCCGCGCCTGATCCCGCAGATACAGGCGGAAGTCCGTCGACACCTGGTCGTTGCGGCTGCGTCCGGCACGAAGTCGACCACCGAGATCGCCAAGGCGCTCGATGAGGTTGCGCTCGATCGCCGTGTGCACGTCTTCGTCGGAGGGGTCAGGAAGGACGCGACCGGCCGCGACGTCCTCGGCGAGGGAGTCCAGCGCCACCACGACGGCATCGACCTCGTCATCGGTCAGCAGCCCGGCGCGATGGAGCACGGCTGCATGCGCCCGCGTCTGCTGGATGTCGTACGGCGCCAGTCGCCAGTCGAAGTGCGTCGACAGGCTCAGCGCCGCCATCGCCTCCGAGGGCCCCTCCGTGAACCGGCCGCCCCACAGTCGCGTCGGCTGGGGGTCGGTCACGGTGCCCTCCTCTGGTCAGCCATGCGCAGCAGCGAGGCACAGAGTGCCTGTGCATCCTTGTCCGTGCGCATGACGATGATGATCGTGTCGTCTCCGGCAACGGTGCCGACCGTATCGAAGTTCGTGCTGCGGTCCAGATGACCCGCGAGAAACTGGGCAGCTCCGGGGGGCGTGTGCAGGACGGCGATCTGGCCGGCCGCCTCGGCCCGGACGAGCAGTTCGGACACCACTCGCCCGATTGCTACGTCCTGACCGGAGACCGGGATCGACGTGTCAGCAACCGCTACCGCGTCGACGACGTAGCGGTGCCTCCCGTCCGGAGACTTCACCGCCCCCAGGGCGAGCAGGTCGCGGGACAGGGTCGCCTGCGTGACGTGGACACCCTCGTCCGCCAGAAGAAGGCCGAGCTCCTCCTGCGACGTCACCTCATGCGTGGCGAGGAGCGTCGCGATGCGGGCGCGTCGAGCGATCGCCGTCCTGGGCGTTCCCGTGGCGCGGCTCATGCGGATTCCCGCATCGACACGACAGATGCACATGCGGCATCCCATCGATCAAGCGCGTCGTGGACGTCGTCGTCGGAAAGGATCAGCGGCGGCGCGAGGCGGATGGCGTCCGCTGCTACGGCGTTCACCAGCAGCCCATGATCGCGGCAGGCGCGTTCCACGTCAGCCGCCGGAGGGGTCTGGAGCACCGCAGCAAGGAGGAGACCACGGCCCCGAACATGACTCACAAGACCATGGCCACGGGTGACGAGACCCGAGGCGAGCGCGTCATGGAGCGCTCGCGCACGATCCAGCAGCCCATCGCTCTCCACCGCCTGCAGCACCGCGAGGGCTGCAGCGCAGGACACCGGATTGCCCCCGAAGGTCGACCCGTGCGACCCCGGGGTGAACATCCCCGCCGCCCTGCCGAACCCGATCACCGCCCCGATCGGGAGCCCTCCGCCGAGTCCCTTCGCGAGGGTCAGGACATCAGGCCGCACTCCCTCGGCCTGGTGGGCGAACCAGGTGCCGGTGCGCCCGATGCCTGTCTGCACCTCGTCGAGGACCAGCAGCGCCCCATGCTCGTCGGCGATCTCACGGGCGCGCGTCAGGTAGCCGTGGGGAGGAACGATTACTCCTCCCTCGCCCTGGATGGGTTCGAGGACGATGGCAGCCGTGGACTCGGTCACGGCCGATGCCAGCGCCTCGACATCGCCGTAGGGCACGACCGTGACGTCTCCGGGGAGCGGCCGGAAGGGATCCTGCTTGGTCGGCTGCGCCGTCAGGGACAGTGCCCCCATCGTGCGTCCGTGGAACGAGCGCTGGGCCACGACCATGCCGGTGCGGCCGGTCAGGCGCGCAAGCTTGAAGGCCGCCTCGTTGGCTTCCGCCCCCGAGTTGCAGAAGAAGACCCGAGCCGAGGGGTCCTGAACGAGATCGACCAGCCGCTCGGCGAGCCGCACCGCCGGCTCGGTCGCCTGCAGATTGCTCGTGTGACCCAGGACCGCCATCTGGCCCGCCACCGCCTCGATGAGGCGCGGATCAGCGTGGCCGAGGATGTTGACGGCGATGCCGGCGAGCAGGTCGATGTACTCGCGTCCGTCGGTGTCCCATACGCGGGCACCGTGCCCCCGGACAAGCGTGATCGCGGGTGTGCCGTAGTTGTCCATCAGCGCGTGCTGCCAGCGCTCCGGCCATGATGCGGACCGCTCCACCTCCGACGAAGCTGTCACGCCGGCTCCTCGGGAAGCACCATGGTTCCCACGCCGGAGTCGGTGAAGACCTCGAGGAGGAGACTGTGGGGCACGCGGCCGTCGATCACCGTGGCCCGCGGAACCCCGCCCTCAACGGCGCGCAGACATGCCTCCATCTTCGGGACCATGCCGCTCTCGAGCGAGGGAAGCATCGCCCGCAGTCGGTCGACACCGATCGCCGCGATGAGAGAGTCGCGATCGGGCCAGTTCGCATAGAGACCCTCGACATCGGTCAGGACAACGAGCTTCTTGGCACCCAGGGCGATCGCCAATGCCGCAGCCGCGGTGTCGGCGTTCACGTTGTAGGACGTGCCGTCCTCACCACGAGCCACGGTGGAGACGACGGGGATGAGACCGTCATGCAGGAGCTGCTCGACGAACTCCGGGCGCACGTTCACCACGTCGCCCACCTGGCCGATATCGACCTCCTCGCCCTCCACCACTGCTCCGCGGCGCTCGGCGGTGAACAGGTGGGCGTCCTCACCGGACAGTCCGACCGCGTAGGGGCCGTGTTCGTTGAGGAGGCCGACGAGCTCGCGCTGTACCTGACCCACCAGCACCATGCCGACGACGTCCATCACCTCAGGAGTCGTGACACGCAGGCCTCCCTTGAACTCCGAATCGACGCCCAGCTTGGCGAGCATGGCGCTGATCTGGGGACCCCCGCCGTGGACGACGACCGGGCGAAGGCCCGCCAGGCGCAGGAAGAGGACATCCTCGGCGAACCCCGCCTTGAGCGCATCGTCCGTCATGGCGTTGCCGCCGTACTTCACGACCACGGTGGCGCCGTGCCACGTCTCCAGCCACGGCAGAGCCTCAGCGAGCACCGCCGCCTTGGCGCCAGCGTCCTTCACGTCGGTCATGCGCATCCTGTCGGGTCGAGGAACATGATCAGGTCGAGTAGGCGGAGTTCTCGTGCACGTAATCGGACGTGAGGTCGTTTGTCAGCACACTCGCGGACTCGTGGCCCGCCCCGAGGTCGACGACGATGCGAACGAGGCGGCCCGTCATGTCGACGAGGTCCCGGGATTCGCCCACGCCCCCGGACCGGCACACCCAGACATCGTTGATCGCCACATCGACCCGGTCAGGCTCGAATGCGGCAGATGTTGTGCCGACAGCGGACAGGATGCGGCCCCAGTTGGGATCCTCACCGTGAATGGCGCACTTGAGCAGATTGCTGCGCGAGACGGCGCGGGCTGCCTCAAGCGCGTCCGCCTCAGACGCCGCTCCGCGCACGGTGATGTCGATGTCCTTCGACGCCCCCTCAGCATCCCCGATGAGCTGCCGTGCGAGGTCAGCACACACCTCCGTCACGGCATCCGTGAACGAGGCGGGATCCGGACTCACTCCCGATGCACCGCTCGCCAGCAGCAGCACGGTGTCGTTCGTGCTCATGCAGCCGTCGGAGTCGATCCGATCGAACGTCAAGGCCGTGGCGACGCACAGCGCCGAGTCGGCGAGGTCTGCGTCGATGACGGCATCGGTCGTCACCACGACGAGCATCGTTGCCAGCGCGGGAGCGAGCATGCCCGCCCCCTTCGCCATGCCGCCAACGGTGTAGCCACCCGTGGCAACCATCGCGGTCTTCGGGACGGTGTCGGTCGTCATGATCGACACCGCCGCATCCGCGCCACCATCAGCCGCAAGCGCAGCGACCGCCGCATCGACTCCCGCAAGCAGCTTCTCCATCGGCAGCCGCTCACCGATCAGTCCGGTGGAGCACACCGCGACGTCACCTGCACCCAGCTCGAATCCAGCCGCCTCCAAGGACATCGCCACATGCTCGGCGGTGTGGTGCGTGTCGGCGAAGCCCTCAGGGCCCGTGCAGGCGTTCGCTCCACCCGAGTTGAGGATGACCGCGCGAACCTCGCCGTCGGCGACGACCTGACGCGACCACAGAACCGGCGCCGCCGCGAAGCGGTTCACCGTGAACACCCCTGCCGCCACCGCCAGCGGCCCGTCGTTGACGACGAGCGCCACGTCGGGTCGCCCGGACGCCTTGATGCCGGCCGTGACGCCGGAGGCGCGGAATCCCCGTGGGGAGGTGACGGTCACGGGGCGACTCCGTTCACCGAGAGGCCGGTCATCTCGTCCAGGCCAAGAATCAGGTTGGCGTTCTGCAGGGCCTGACCTGCCGCGCCCTTGCCGAGATTGTCGATCGCCGCCACGACGACGACACGTCCCGCGTGCGCGTCGACCGCGCACTGCAGATGTACGGCGTTCGACCCCCCGACAGAGGACGTCTGCGGCCACAGACCTTCGGGGAGCACATGCACGAACGGCTCATCGGCGTAGGCATTGAGCAGCGCCGCTCGCACTGCCGACTCCGTGACACCCGGGCGGGCAGGTGCCGAGACCGTCGCGAGGATGCCGCGGGGCATCGGTGCCAGGAGCGGCGTGAACGACAGCGTGACCGGCACTCCCGCAGCCGAGGAGAGCGACTGCTCCATCTCCGGGGTGTGCTGATGGCCACCGCCCACCTTGTAGGCACTCATCGAGCCCATGACCTGGGTGGCGAGCAGGGCATCCGAGGGCTTCCGCCCCGCCCCGGACGTTCCGGAGGCCGCGACGACGACGACATCCGACTCGGCGAGCCCGGCTGCGAGCACCGGCGCGAAGGCGAGTGCCACCGAGGTCGGATAGCAGCCCGGGTTCGCCACGCGGGTCGAGCCGCGGATGGCCTCCCGCTGGCGTACTCCCTCCACGGTGAGCTCGGGGAGTCCGTAGGTCCAGGTGCCGGCATGCGTCCCTCCGTAGTAGGCCGTCCAGGCATCACCTGACACCAGCCGGAAGTCCGCGCCGAGATCCACGAGGGGCAGATCCGGGGGGAGCTGGGCCGCGAGGGAGGCTGACTCCCCGTGCGGCAGGGCGAGGAACACGATGTCGGCCGAGGCCAGGATGTCGGCAGACGTCTCCACCAGAGGCAGGTCCGCCACCTCCGTGAGGTGGGGATGCACCGCACCGACGGACTCCCCCGCGCGGCCTCCCGCCGCGAGCGGACCGGGGGCGAGGTCGGGGTGCGCGGCCAGCAGCCGGAGCAGCTCCCCACCCGCGTAGCCCGAAGCCCCGGCGACCGCCGCAGTGATCATGCCGCAAGTATACGCATACGCGTATACTCTTTCAGCGCAGGGTCGCCCCGCAGGTCGCCGCTGCCGAGGCGATCGCACCCTCACGCGCAGCGGCGATCTCCTCCGCCGACAGCGTGCGATCAGGAGCACGGAAGCGCAGGGCGAAGGCAAGCGACTTCTTGCCCTCCGGCACCTGAGGGCCTTCGTACACGTCGAACAGCCGAACGGCCTCGAGCAACTGCCCCGCACCCGAACGAACCGCCTTCTCGACCTCCGCCGCCGGGATCTGCCGATCGACCACGAGGGCGATGTCCTCCTTGGCCAGGGGCTGCGTGATCACGGCAGGAGCCGGGCGCACGTCGGGAGCATGGGCGATGACGGCATCAAGGTCGAGCCACATGGCCACCGAGCGCTCGGGCACTCCCGTCGCCTCGATCACCCGCGGGTGGAGCTCACCGGCGAATCCCACCGTCGCGCCGTCCACGACGAGCGCAGCACAGCGACCGGGATGGAAGGACGGATCATCACCGCGGTGGACGTCGAGGGTCACCCCGCAGGCCTCAGCAACGTCGTGGGCGACGGAGACAACATCAGCCCACGAGGTCGGCTCAGCCGGTCCCCACCATCCCTGAGGGGTGCGATGGCCAGACAGGAGCGCTGCCACGTGCATCGGCTGATCCGGCAGGAGCCCGTTGAGATCCACCCACTCCTGCTCGGAGGGTCGGCGCGCGACCGTTGGTCGCAGGGTCGTGGACTCCGCCACGTCGCCGAGGAAGACCGAACCCATCTCGAAGATCGCCAGGTCGGTGGTGCCGCGGCCGATGTTGCGACGAGCAGCGGAGATCAGCCCGGGAACAAGTGATCCGCGCAGGTGCGGCTGCTCATCCGACAGCGGATTCGCCAGACGCGGCGTGCGACGCCGGGCGTCGTCGACGGGGATGCGCAGCGCGTCGAGATCTGCGTCGCCGACGAAGGGGTACGAGAGCACCTCGACAAGTCCACGCGACGCCAGCACCATGCCGACCCGTCGGCGCAGGCGCTGCTCGCGCGTCATGCCACGACCCAGTGGCGCGGCCGGGATCGTGGATGGCAGCTGGTCGTAGCCGACGAGTCGCAGCACCTCCTCCACCAGGTCGATGGCATCAGTGAGGTCGGGCCGCCACGTCGGCGGCGTGACCTGCAGGACGTCCGTCGCCTCATCCACGATCGTGCAGCCGATCGCCCGGAGGAGCCGCACAACCCTGTCGGCTTGGATCTCCATGCCCGCTACCCCGCCCGGCTCGTGCACGGGCAGGGCGATCACCGCCTCGTCGTGAGGAGCCTCCACCGCAGTCATGCCCACGTAATGACCGCCGCCGTGCTCCAGCAGCAGCGCCGCAGCCCTCGCCGATGCATAGGGAGCAAGATCGCGATCGACCCCACGCTCGAACCGGCGTGACGCCTCACTGGAGAGCTTATGACGACGTGAGCAACGTGCGATGCCCGGCGCCGTGAAGTGCGCCGCCTCGAGGGCGATGTTCGTTGTGTCGTCGTCGATCTCCGACTCCAGTCCGCCCATGACGCCTGCAAGGCCAATCGGACCGCGGTCGTCGAGGATCACGAGGTCATCGTCGGAGAGCTCGCGCACGACGTGGTCGAGCGTCTCGAACTTCGTACCAGCCGGCACGCGGCCCGCGCGGACCGTCCCCTGAAGCTTGTCCAGGTCGAATGCATGCAACGGCTGGCCGAGCTCGAGCATGACGTAGTTGGTCACGTCGACCGCGAGCGAGACAGGCCGCATGCCGCACGCCGAGAGGCGCTGCTGCATCCACAGAGGTGACTGCGCCGCCGGATCGAACCCCACGATGGTGCTCATCGTGAAGAGGTCGCAGGCATCGGGCGCCTCTGTCGCGCACTCGGCTGGAGCCCGGTCAGCGACGGGAGCGGGGAGGTCCGCAAGCGCGACCCCCGGATCGGCGAACGACGAGCCGTAGGCGATGGCCACCTCACGGGCGATGCCACGGATGGAGAGTGCGTAGCCGCGATCGGGTGTGATCGCGATGTCGAGGACCTCCTCGCCCACGCCGATCAGCGGTTTGGCGTCGTCACCCGGAGTCGCAGACTCCGCGGGCAACACCATGATGCCGTCGTGGTTCTCCCCGAGCCCCATCTCGCGCTCGGAGCAGATCATTCCGTCCGAGAGACGCCCGTAGGTCTCGCGCGACGCGATCTGGAATCCACCCGGAAGGACGGTGCCGGGGAGCGCCACCACGACGAGGTCATCGGCCTGGAAGTTGCGTGCGCCGCAGATGATGCCGCGAACTCCCCCACCGGCCTGGCCCACCTCGACCTGGCAGAAGCGGATCGGCTTCTTGAACTCCGTGAGCTCCTCGATCTCGAGCACCCGCCCGACGACGAGGGGACCCTCGACACCCGCGCCGATCTCCTCGACGGTCTCGACCTCGAGGCCCGCCCGGATCAGTCGCTCAGCGACATCACGTCCGGTCTGATCCGCCGGGATGTCGACCATCTCCCGCAGCCACGACATCGGGGCGCGCATCAGGCCTCCACTCCGAACGCGAGCGAGAACCGCACGTCACCCTCGACCATGTCGCGCATGTCGCTCACGCCGTTGCGGAACATCAGCGTGCGCTCGACTCCCATGCCGAAGGCGAAGCCCCGGTACACCGACGGATCGATGCCCACGGCCTGCAGCACGCGTGGGTTCACCATGCCGCAGCCGCCCCACTCGATCCATCCCTCGCTCCCGCAGGTGCGGCAGGGTCGATCAGGATTCCCCACGGACTCGCCTCGGCACACGAAGCACTCAAGGTCGACCTCGGCACTCGGCTCGGTGAAGGGGAAGTAGGACGGACGCATGCGCGTGCGAATTCCCTCTCCGAACATGGATGCGGCGAAGTGGTCGAGCGTGCCACGGAGATCACCCATGGTGATGCCGCGATCCACCGCGAGGCCCTCGATCTGGTGGAACACCGGCGTGTGGGTCGCATCCAGCTCATCCGTACGGTAAACGCGGCCGGGAGCGATGACGTAGACAGGCAGCTCCCGATCGAGCATCGCCCGGATCTGGATCGGCGATGTCTGCGTCCGGAGCACGACCCCGCTGTCGGCCGAGCCGACGAAGAAGGTGTCCTGCATCGTGCGCGCAGGGTGATCCGGCGGAACATTGAGGGCGTCGAAGTTCACCCATTCGGCCTCGACCTCCGGACCCTCGGCGATCTCGTAGCCCATGGCGACGAAGACGTCAGCGACGCGCTCCATGAGGGTGGTGAGCGGGTGGCGGGCGCCTCTCGGGCTCCGGTCCACCGGGACGGTGACATCGACAGCCTCCTCCACGAGGACCCGCTCGTCGCGATCGGCCTCCAGGGCCACCTGCCGGGCGTCGAGAGCCTCCTTGATCTCCGCACGCGCCTGCCCGACTCGCTTGCCCGCCTCGGCCTTGGCCGCGGGGGGCAAGGCACCGATCTCGCGATTCGCCAGCGCGAGAGGGGATCGATCGCCCGCGTGC
Source organism: uncultured Bifidobacteriaceae bacterium (assembly GCA_964597445.1). Classification (GTDB taxonomy): domain Bacteria; phylum Actinomycetota; class Actinomycetes; order S36-B12; family S36-B12; genus UBA10649. The sequence continues at coordinate 10,033 of CAZQXO010000008.1, forward strand.
GCCAGCCGGACCTCCTTCAGGGCAGCGAGATCCGTCGCTCCCGCGATGGCGTCACGAGCATCGGCCACCATCCCACCGATGGCATCGGCATCCAGGGCAGCGACCTGCTTGGGGTCGAAGGAGGAGTTGGGGGCAGACATCGACTACTCCCCGAGGATCACGCGCACGAGCTCGTCGACCGACGCATCGAGATCGCCAACACCGTGCAGGACGAGTTCCGGTGACACCGGAGGCTCGTACTCCTGCCCGACACCGGTCAGATTCGGCAGGGAGCCCTGCGCGGCCTTGGCGTAGAGACCCTTGGTGTCACGCTCGGTCACGACATCCAGCGGAGTGTCGACGTACACCTCGATGAACTGCCCTGGAGCGAAGAGATCACGTGCAGCGCGGCGATCACCGACGAACGGTGAGACGAGGGCGACGAAGACAACAAGGCCCGCATCGACCATGAGCTTGCTGACCTCTGCCACACGGCGCACGTTCTCGGCCCGATCCTCCGGCGTGAACCCGAGGTCCTTGTTGAGCCCGTGACGGACGTTGTCGCCGTCGAGGACATAGGTGTGGACGCCCAGCGCATGCAGCTTGCGGACGGCAGCATCAGCGATGGTTGACTTGCCGGCTCCCGAGAGGCCGGTGAGCCACACGACCTTGGCATCGTGCCCCATGAGCAGACGACGAGCCTGCTCATCGACGACGTAGTCGTGACGCACGACGTTGGTCGACCGACGCATCGCATGCCGGACCATGCCGGCCGCCACGGTGTCGGCGGTTACCCGGTCAACCAGCAGGAAGCCCCCGGTGTCTCGGCAGACCGCATACGGGTCCATCGGGACGGGCTTGTCGGTCGCCACCTCGACCCGCCCGATGTCGTTCATCGCCAGGAGACGAGCTGCGTGCTCGTGGCCGGTCACGACATCGAGGCGATGGCGCACGTTCGTCACGGTGGCCGGCACGGACCGGCTGCCCGAGACGAGCAGGTACGAGCGGCCGTGGGCCAGGGGCTCCTCACCCAGCCAGACCATGTCGACGGAGAAGCGGTCGGACGGCTCAGGATGCGAGTCAGCCGCCGCGATGACGTCACCTCGCGTGACGTCGACCTCGTGGTCGAGGGTGATCGTCACGGCAGCCCCTGCCTCGGCCTTCTCGAGCTCGGCGATATGGCCCTCGACATGCAGGTCGTACGTGACGATGCGGTCAACCTTCGCCGTGCGCCCGGAGTCGGCGATCACGACCTCGTCGCCCGGGGCCACCTCACCCGACACCACCGTGCCGGCGTAGCCACGGAAGTTGCCCTCGGCGCGCACGATGAACTGCACGGGGAACCGGAGAGGCTCGTCCGCATCAGTGACGTGCGGCTGCCAGTCCTCAAGGGCCTTGAGCAGGGTGGGCCCGGAGTACCAGGGCATGTTCGTGCTCGGCTCGGTGATGTTGTCGCCCACGAAGGCGCTCACCGGGATCGCGATGACCTCGGGGACTTCCAGACGGGCTGCCGTCACGCGGACCGTGCCCACGATCTCCTCGAAGGTCGCATGCTCGTATCCGACGAGGTCCATCTTGTTGACCGCGACGATGACGGTCTTGACACCCATCAGGGCACTGATGGTCAGGTGACGGTGGGTCTGGGCACGCACTCCGCGGGCGGCGTCGACCATGAGGATCGAGACGTCACCGTTCGAGGCGGCGACAGCCATGTTGCGGGTGTACTGCTCATGCCCCGGGGAGTCGGCCACCAGGACGCGTCGACCGTTGGGCAGGTTCATGTGCCGGTAGGCGACATCGATCGTGATCCCCTGCTCGCGCTCAGCCTCGAGGCCATCCGTCAGCAGGGAGTAGTCGATCTCACCCACGGGGATGGTGGAGCCACCACGGCGGGTGCGCCGGGCGTACTCGAGGGTGTCGATGGGGACGGAGTTCGTCTCAGCGAGGAGCCGGCCGATCAGCGTCGACTTGCCGTCGTCGACGGAGCCGCACGTCACGAGGTGCAGGACGGGATTCAGTGCACTGGTGCTGGCCACTAGAAGTAGCCCTCCTTCTTCTTGCCCTCCATGGACTCTGCTCCACTCTCACCATCGATGAGTCGACCGGATCGCTCGGAGTACTTGGATCCGGCCATCTCCTCGACCAGCTGCTCCATGGTGTCGGCCGTGGACTCCACCGCCCCCGACAGCGGGTAGCAGCCGAGGGTGCGGAAGCGCACTGTGCGCATCTGGGGGACCTCCCCCTCCCGCAGCGGGAAGCGCTCGTCGTCGACCATGATCAGCGTTCCATCACGCTCCACGACGGGCCGTGGCTTGGCGAAGTAGAGGTCGGGGATCGGGATGTCCTCCCGCTGGATGTACTTCCAGATGTCGAGCTCGGTCCAGTTCGAGAGGGGGAACACCCGCATGGACTGACCAGCAGCCAGCTGCGTGTTCGCTGTGCGCCAGAACTCGGGCCGCTGCTTGCGCGGATCCCATTGGTGCCCGGGCTCGCGGAGGCTGAAGATGCGCTCCTTCGCCCTGCTGCGCTCCTCGTCCCGCCGTGCACCGCCCACAGCCGCATCGAATCCGTAGCGGTCGATGCCCTCACGCAGCGCCACCGTCTTCATCAGCCGCGTGTACTCGTGCGTCCCGTGTGTGAATGGTGTGACGCCCTCAGCGATCGCCTCCTTGTTCTGCGCGATCCGCAGATCGAGTCCCAGTTCCGCTGCTCGACGATCCCGGAACTCGATCATCTCCCGGAACTTCCATCCCGTGTCGATATGCATCAAGGGGAAGGGGATCGGCGCAGGGGCGAAGGCCTTGACGGCGAGATGGAGGAGGACGGAGGAGTCCTTGCCGATGCTGTACAGCAGCACCGGATTCCGAAAGGCCGCCGCCGTCTCCCGGTAGATGTGGATCGCCTCAGCCTCGAGCTCGTCGAGGACGGCGTCGTACGGCACGGTGGCCGTCGCGGCCGCTGTGGTCACGGGGATTCCTCTCGTGGTGGTGCCAAGACCGCCGGGTTCAGGGCACCCGGCAGGGTGAGGGCCGGGTCACGCCTCAGAGTACGTCTCCGTCATCGTGCTCGCGCTCAGGCTTCCGTCGCCGAAGCGGGGATCCTCGCCGCGAGCAGCCAGGGCTGCCGCGCGGGCTTCGCGCTTGGCGGCTGCGAGGGCCTCCCCTTCGGCGGCGACTGCGGGATCGATCGGTGCCGACTCGATCCGGCTCACGCCGTTCTTGGCCGAGATGTAGGCGTCGAGCTCGGGCCCGCTCTCGTACGAGGTGATCAGGCAGTAGCGGGCCCGATCGCTCGGGTGCCACACGGCGTGCCAGAGCCGCTGGGTGTCGATGATGACCTGCGTTCCGGCAGGGAGGGCGATGCGCGTCTCCGTCGAAGCGTCGTCGCGATCCTCGCGCAGGACCATCATGGTTTCCGGGTCGTCAGTCAGGTTGAAGAACGCCCGGACGATCCACCCGGTGCCCTCGGGATTGAGGCGGTTGTTGTCGTCGCGGTGGAGGTTGTAGAGCGTCTCTCCGTAGGTGGTCGGCTGCAGCTCGATGACCCGGCAGCGGCCGATGTTGGCCCCCGGCTCCTCCGCGCGTGCCTTCAGCCGCGGGGCCACGGCGACGTTCGCCTCGACCCAGACGCCGTCCTTGTCCGTCTTCGGCGGGGTGTGGTTCCAGAACCCGTTGCACTCCATGTCGCCGTAGGCGCTCGCGAGGGGAGCGAACCGGGTGTCACCGGAGGACTTCCAGTCCACGAAGGTCAGCTGCTCCCACTCCCGAGGATCCCGGGCCTGGTCATGCGAGTCCAGGACGACGTAGCCGGTCTCCTGGAAGGCGGGGAGGGTCACATAGTCCGCGGGATTCATGGGCCGAAGTCTCTCATCTGAACCCCTGCGCCCCGAAGTCGCCGCTCCGGGCCCCGTGCGCGAGGACGTACAGGATCACGGCCGCGGAGACCGCCGCGTTGAGGGACTCCACGCCCGCGGCCATCGGGATACGGAGCCTGACGTCGGCCCCTGCCAGCGCCTCATCGCTGGCCCCGTGGGCCTCGGAGCCGACGACGAAGCACGTGCTCGGGCCCACCACCCCCGAATCGACGGCGTCGAAGAGGGACTCCTCCCCCGCGCCGGTCGCCACAGCCAGAGCACGCCCGTGCGCCCGACTGTGGGCGATGATCTGGGCCATCGGAACATCCGTGCACAGGGGAACCCGGAAGAGCGATCCGGTGGTCGATCGGACGACCTTCCCGCTGTGGATGTCGGCGCACTCCGGCGTCAGGAGGACGCCCGCCACTCCGACGGCTTCCGCCGTGCGGATGATCGTGCCCACGTTGCCCGGGTCGGACACGCGATCCAGTACCAGGACGGGAGCGGGGACCTCGAAGATCTCGTCAAGCGCGGCCCCTGTGAGCAGGCTGCACACGGCGAGCAGGCCCTGCGGATGCTCCGTCTCGCCCAGGGCCGCCATCACGTGCGGCTCAGCGGTGACGATTCGGGCACCGGCGGCCTCGGCACTATCGACGAGGCCGGAGAAGACGACGCGGGCGTGATGGTCCACGAGCAGCTCGTGAACCAACACGCCCGCATCGAGGGCACTGCTGAGGGCCTGCGGCCCTTCGACCACGAACCGGCCGGCCTTGCGTCGACCCGAGCGCGAATGAAGCGCTCGAACCGCCTTGACCCGATCTGAGGACGTCGAGGTCAGGTGCGGCGTGTCGGCAGGCACAGCGTCCGGCGGCGTCGTGAGGACGTTCAGGCAGCCGCGGCCGGCAGGTTCGCGCGAGCCACGTCGACCAGCGCGGTGAACGCCGGGGCGTCGTTGACGGCGAGCTCGGCGAGCATGCGGCGATCCACCTCGACACCCGCGGCCTTGAGGCCCTGGATGAAGCGGTTGTACGTCATGCCGTTGGCGCGACATCCAGCATTGATGCGCTGGATCCACAGCCGACGGAAGTCCCCCTTGCGGGTGCGCCGATCGGCGTAGGCGTAGACGAGCGAGTGGGTCACCTGCTCCTTGGCCTTGCGGTACAGCCGTGAGCGCTGGCCACGGTAGCCGGACGCCCGCTCAAGGGTCTCGCGGCGCTTCTTCTGCGCATTCACTGCGCGCTTGACGCGTGCCATGTCGTATCTCCTGTGTTTCGGTGGGTCAGTCGTGGGTGCCCTGCAGGGCGGAGGTCGCGTGCCGGGACGCGCGGGGCATCAGTGCCCGAGCAGCTTCTTGGCCTTCTTGGCGTCTCCGGGTGCCAGAACCTTGTCGGCCTCCAGCTTGCGCTTGCGCTTGCTCGACTTGACCTCGAGCAGGTGGCGACGATTGGTCTGCTCGTGCGTGATCTTGCCCGAGCCGGTCACCTTGAAGCGCTTCTTTGCTCCACTGTGGGTCTTCTGCTTCGGCATGGTGCCTTCCTCGTTCGTCCGGCCGGCCAGCGGCCGGGTTCCTGCCGGTCCAGGTCGGACCGGATGGTCGTGGGGTGGTCAGGCGCTCTCAGCGGCGATGTCGTCGTCCATCTCCGGACGCGTCTTGGCGGCGTCACGGGCGACCTCGGACTTCTTCCGGTGAGGCGCCAGAACCATGATCATGTTGCGGCCGTCCTGCTTCGGAGTGGCCTCGACGAAGCCCAACTCGGTGACGTCCTCTGCGAGCTTGGCCAGCAGCCGCAGGCCCAGCTCCGGACGGCTCTGCTCACGACCGCGGAACATGATCGTGATCTTCACCTTGTCGCCCGCCTTCAGGAACCGCTCGACGTGACCCTTCTTGGTCTCGTAGTCGTGCTGGTCGATCTTCGGACGGAGCTTCATCTCCTTGATGACCGTGTGCGTCTGGTTCTTGCGCGATTCGCGCTCCTTGAGCGCTGCCTCGTACTTGAACTTGCCGAAGTCCATGAGCTTGCAGACGGGCGGCTTGGCCATAGGGGCCACCTCGACGAGGTCGAGGTCGGCTTCCACGGCCAGGCGCAGGGCATCCTCGATGCGGACGATCCCGACCTGCTCGCCCGCAGGACCGACGAGTCGGACCTCCGGCACGCGGATACGGTCATTGATACGTGGTTCGACGCTGATGGCGCCTCCTCGCTGCTCGATCACCAGACCTGCAGCCGGCGGGCGGGGCGCCCTCGGAGCAGCGCACGCGAAGGCCTCATCGGCACAGCCCCCAGGGCTGTGCGCTCGACCCGCGAGGCTTCGCGCGCACGAGCGCGTCGAGCGGCCAGCAGGTGGGAGTGAGGACTCCGCTTGCGCGACCCGGGTACGAGCCCCGGATCAGTCACGTGGAAGGGTACCAGCCGTGAGCGACTGGCCCGAATCCCCCGGCTCCCGCCCGCTCGACATCGCCGAGGTGCCGGCGGTCGAGGTGGTCCTCACGGTCGCCATGCACCTGATGTCGGCCGCGGCGGTCGCCTGCGGCCTCGCCGAGGCAAGCGCCGAGGAACCCGCCCCCGAGGCCGACCTGGCGGAGGCCCGCATCCTCATCACCGCCCTGGCCGGCCTCGTGACCTCGGCCGCTCCCCTGCTGGGCTCGATGCACGCTGCTCCCCTGCGGGATGGACTCCAGGCGCTGCAGCGGGCGTTCCGCGAGGCCTCGGTGATCCCCGATCCTCCCGGCATGGGGCCGGGCGAGGATCTCACCGGTCCGGTGCTCTAGCCGGGGACGACGCCCAGGCCGCCCGGCACGAGTCGGGTGAGGTCGGCGCTCGACGACAGCAGGCGTCCGGCCTGCTGAGCCAGCTGATCCGGCCCGCGGCCGTCAGGATGGCCCCCGGCGGGTGTGGTGACGGTGACCAGGACATCCACGCCGACGTCGTTCGCACGGACATCCCGGACGTCCAGCGCCACCCAGCCGTCGGAGGTCAGGACGGCCAGCGCCGCCTCGACGCGTGCCGACACGTCTGCCATGTCGAGCTCATCGCGCAGAATCTCGAGGGCCATGCCATCCAGGACCAGTCGGGCCGGGCCGGCTACATCGAGGATGATCGCGTCCGCGCCATCGTCCCGCGCCGCTCGCGCGAGGTCTCGGCCCCAGGCCGGGACCGGTCGGGCATCCGCTCGCCACCGGCCGACGGCATCGACACCCGTGAATGCGAGCATGCCTCGCCGACCGTCATCGCTCACGAGGGAGACGACGGCCATGTGGCTGTCCTTGTCGGCACCTGACTCATCGACCTCGTCCAGGACCGCGACGACCGTGGCCAGCAGTCGTGCATCGCGCAGGGCTCGAGCCACGGATATGACCGGCATCTCTCCCGACGCGGCCAGCGATACGACGTGGCGCACCCAGGGAAGCGCCGCGCCGTCGTCGTCAGGAAAGGCAGGTTCGGCGAGTGAGCGTCCGGCGCCGTCGACTCCGTCCATCTGAACGCCGGATCAGAGGCGGCAGGCGTGGATGTCGGTGACGAGGATGCCGCGTGCCCCGAGGTCGTAGAGCTCGTCCATGACCCGGTGCACGTCCGCAGCCGGCACCATGGCCCGCACGGCGGACCAGCCCGGGTCGTGCAGGGACGACACCGTGGGTGACTCGATGCCGGGGGTGAGCTCGCAAGCACGATCGAGATGCTCGGAGCGGATGTCGTAGTCAACCAGCACGTAGGACCGGGCCACCATGACGCTGTGGAGTCGGCGCAGGAAGGTCTCGACCGCGGGAACCTCTGCAGCGCCGGTGCGGCGGATGACGAGCGCCTCGGACACCAGGATCGGATCACCCACCAGTTCGAGCCCGGCCTTGCGAAGGGTCGTGCCGGTGGCCACGACGTCAGCCACAGCGTCGGCGACGCCCAGTGCCACGGCATTCTCGACGGCTCCATCGAGCTTCACGACGCGAGCATCGATCTGCTCGCGGGCGAGGTAGTCCTCGAGCACGCCGGCATAGGACGTGGCAATGGTCATGCCGTCCAGGTCTGCCGGGGTGGTGGCGCGGCCCCGGGGCGCCGCGAGCCGGAAGGTAGACGGAGCGAAACCGAGTGCCAGGATCTCGTCGGCCTGGGCCCGCGAGTCGAGCAGCATGTCGCGACCCGTGATGCCCGCGTCGAGGGTTCCCTCGCCCACATAGATCGCGATATCGCGGGGCCGCAGGAAGAAGAACTCCACATCGTTGTCGGGATCCTGCACGACCAATTCACGCGTGCTGGCGCTGCGGAGGTATCCCGCCTCCATGAGCATGCCACGTGCTGGCTCGGCCAGCTGGCCCTTGTTCGGTACGGCGACGCGCAGCATGTCAGAGCCTTCGGTAGACGTCGTCCAGGCTCACGCCTGCGGCAAGCATCATCACCTGCAGGTGGTAGAGGAGCTGCGAGATCTCCTCAGCCGTGCGCTCACGACCCTCGTGCTCCGCAGCCATCCAGACCTCGGCTGCCTCCTCGACGATCTTCTTCCCGATCGCGTGGACTCCCGCATCCACCAGGCGAGTCGTGCCGGACTCCTCCTCGCGGAAGGTGATCTTCTGGTTCAACTCTGCATAGAGCTCGTCGAAGGTCTTCACAGCCGCAAGCCTATTGAGGCCGCGCCCGGATCAGCCATCACCCCTGCACGCACGCAGGACGACCGCCGTCATGATGGCTGCTGAGGCCGCCTCGGCCCCCTTGTCCTCGACCGACCCCGACAGGCCGGCTCGGTCGAGCGCCTGCGCCTCGTTGTCGGTCGTGAGCACCCCGAATCCGACCGGGGTGCGCGCATCGAGGGCGACGCGAGTGAGGCCGTCCGTCGTCGCCTTGGCCACGAATTCGAAGTGGGGGGTTCCGCCACGGATGATGACTCCGAGGCACACGACCGCATCCACGTCGGGGTCGGACGCCACCTCCTGAGCAACGACGGGCAGTTCGAAGCTCCCCGGAACTCGGACGAGTCGATGTGTCGCACCGAGTCGATCGCACTCACGTTCCGCCCCGGCGATGAGGCCGTCCATGACGACGTCGTGCCAGGACGCCGCCACGATGACGATCGAGAGCCCGGAGCCGTCGACATCGACGGCCGGTCCTGCACCCCCGCTCATCACGATCCTCCTTCGCCGAGCACGTGTCCCATGCGTTCGGCCTTTGTCTGCAGGTACGCCTCGTTGTGGGGATTGGGCGCAACGGTCAGCGGCACGCGCTCGACGATGGTCAGTCCGTAGCCCTCGAGACCGGCACGCTTGGCGGGGTTGTTCGTCAGCAGTCTCATGCTTCGGATGCCCAGATCCGCGAGGATGGAGGCACCGGTGCCGTAGTCGCGTGCGTCGGCTGGAAGCCCGAGCTCGAGGTTCGCATCGACCGTGTCGTGACCGGCGTCCTGCAGTGTGTAGGCCTGGAGTTTGTGGAGCAGGCCGATTCCGCGTCCCTCGTGGCCCTTGACGTAGAGGACGACACCACGACCGTGTTCGGCCACCGCCCGCATGGCGGCCTGAAGCTGGGGACCACAGTCGCAGCGGAGTGACCCGAAGACATCACCCGTGAGGCACTCCGAGTGCACTCGGACGAGCACATCGGTGCCGTCGCCGATGTCGCCACGGACGAGCGCCACGTGCTCAGAGCCGTCGACCTCACTTCGGTAGCCGTGCGCCACGAAATCGCCGAACTCCGTCGGGAGCGTTGCGACGGCCTCCTTCGTGACGAGAACCTCTCTCGCCCGCCGGTACCGGATCATGTCGGCGATCGAGATCATGGTGAGGCCATGCTGATCGGCGAACGCACGGCACTCCGGCGCCCTCATCATGGTGCCGTCATCGTTCACCATCTCGCAGAGCGCACCCGACGGCGTGAGGCCCGCCATCCGGGCCAGGTCGACGGCCGCCTCCGTATGCCCGGCCCGTCGCAGGACTCCCCCCGTCACCGCCCTCAAGGGCATGACGTGCCCCGGCCGCGTGAGATCGAAGGGCTCCGTCGCTGAATCGGACAGCACCCGGATCGTGTGCGCTCGATCCTCCGCTGAGATCCCGGTACCGATGACGTCACGGGCATCGACGCTGACGGAGTAGGCCGTCCCCTTGCGATCCTCGTTCACAGCCGTCATGGGAGGCAGGTTGAGGCGATCGAGAGTCGCACCCTCCATGCCGACGCAGATGTAGCCGGAGGTGTAGCGGATCATGAAGGTCGCGAGCTCGGCCGTCGCCTTGGACCCGGCGAAGATGAGATCGCCCTCGTTCTCGCGATCCTCGTCATCCACAACGATGACGGCTTCACCCCGGGCGATGGCCGCGATCGCCTCCTCGACCGAATCCAGCCTGACCCCATCGGTGCTGCGTGCGGCATGCGAACGCGGATGCTCCTGTGATGCCCGGGCGACAGGCTCCTCCACCTCCGAGAAGAGCTCATCTGCCGGAATCATGTGCTCCTCCACTGGATCAGCCGCTCCACGTACTTCGCCAGAGCATCCACTTCGATGTTGACAGGGTCCCCCACTCTACGAGTGCCCAGAATCGACTCCGCCAGAGTCGTGGGGATCAGCGACACGTCGAACGCATCATCCGTCACATCGACGACCGTCAGGGAGACGCCGTCGACAGCGATCGACCCCTTCTCGACCACGTATCGAGCGAGATCGCCGGGGAGGGAGATGCGCATCATCGTCCAGTGCTCTGATGGGTCGATCGACACGACGGCGCCCATACCGTCGACGTGGCCCTGCACGAGATGGCCGCCGATCCGTGAATCGAGGCGCGCCGCTCGCTCGAGGTTGACCTCGGCACCGGGTACCGCGATGGACAGCGAGGTTCGACTCAGGGTCTCAGCCATGACATCGGCCGTGAACGAGTCGTCGAGGAGCTCCAGCACGGTGAGGCACACACCGTTCACCGCGATCGAATCCCCGGGTCGAGTTCCCTCGAGGACCACCGAGCCCCGCACGCGGATGCGTGCCGCATCGTCCAGCGGCTCGACCGCGTCGACCCGCCCGCGCTCCTCAACGATCCCGGTGAACATCGATCTCCCCTTCCCAGACGACATCCTCCCGCACCACTCGAGTCCGCCTCACGCGGACGTCGACGTCACGCGCCAAGGGCGGTAGAGCGGCGGGACCGCCTCCGAGGATCACGGGTGCCATGAACCACAGGACCTCGTCGGCGAGGCCGGCGTCGAGCAGTGCGCCCTCGATGGTCGGGCCCCCTTCGACAAGGACGTGCTGGATGCCGCGCGCATGGAGGTCCTGGAGCAGCCGGACGAGGTCGCGATCGGCGAAGATCCACGTCTCTGCGCTGTCATCGAGGACGCGAGCATCGGGCGGCACCGTCGTGCGACCGACCACGACCCGCAGGGGCTGACCGGCGCGGAGATCGCCCTGAGGCTCCCGGGCGGTGAGCTGGGGATCATCGGCCAGGACCGTTCCCGTGCCGACGAGGATCGCATCGACGCGACTCCTCCACTGGTGGGACACCTCGCGTGCTGCAGGACCGGTGAGCTGGGTCGGGCCTCCGGACTCGTCGGCGACGCGACCGTCGAGGCTGACCGCTGATTTCAGCGTGACCCAGGGTCGCTTCCGCTCAGCAGACGAGAGCCAGGCGCGTGCCACCCAGCGCGCATCTGCCTCCTTGACGCCCGGAACGACCTCGATCCCAGCCCGGCGCAGGTCGTCGGCTCCTCCTCCTGCAGCGTCCGTGGGATCGGCCACGGCGAACACGACCCGTGCTACGCCCGCCGCGATGAGTGCCTCGGTGCACGGTCCCGTGCGCCCGGTGTGGCGGCAGGGCTCGAGGGTGACGACGGCCGTGCCTCCGCGGGCCCGCCCAGCGGCCTCGGCCAGGGCAACCCCCTCCGCATGCGACGTCCCCGCTCCACGATGACTCCCTCGACCCACGACCTCCCCGCCAGCATCGAGCACGACGCATCCCACGCGGGGATTGCCGTGCATGGCCCAGGCTCCCTCATCGGCGAGGTCGATCGCCTCCTTCATGGCGACGGACCACGCGGATGGGTCATCGCGCGGCTCATCCATCACGGTCGCGCAGCGTTCTCGGCATCGGCTCGGAGACGCTCCACCATCGCCGCCGGATCGTCGGCGCGGAACACCGCGGATCCTGCGACGAAGACGTCGGCCCCCGCTGCCGCCGCAAGCTCGATGGTGCCCGGTCCGATGCCGCCATCGACCTGGACCCAGATGTCGGCATCGGAGGCATCCGCCACCCGCCGCGCCTGTCGCACCTTGGGCAGCATGTCCTCCATGAACGCCTGGCCACCGAAGCCCGGCTCGACGGTCATCACGAGGATCATGTCCACGTAGCGCACCACGTCGGCGATGGCCTCCATGGGCGTCTCGGGCTTGAGCGCCACACCCACGCGCGCACCTCCTGCCCGAACATCCCGAGCCACGCGCACGGGCGACGACGTGGCCTCCACATGGAAGGTCACGCTCGCAGCGCCAGCCTCCGCGTAGCTCGGTGCCCACCGGCCCGGGTCATCGATCATCAGGTGGCAGTCGGCAGGCGTGTCGATGTGTTGGAGAAGGCTCTCGATCACCGGAAGCCCGAAGGTCAGATTGGGGACGAAGTGGTTGTCCATGACGTCGAGGTGCACCCAGTCCGCCACCGATGCGATCCGTGACACCTCATCCGCCAGACGCGACAGGTCGGTGTTCAGGACGCTCGGTGAGATCAGCATGCCCATGGGGGCAGGCTAGTCGGGTGCCCCACCTGACGCGCTAGGCCCGGAACCGTTCCGTGCCCAGGAGTGCGTTCCAGAGGAGCCGTTGCGCCCCCAGCGCATCCTGCGCGTCATGCACGGCTGCCCAATCGCCGCGATCGACGCGGGCGCACGCCTCATCCAGCATCTGGATCGTCTCGATCGAGCGCCGAAGGGCCGCGACTGGGTCCTCCCGGAACGGGAACTGGTCGAGCAGCACCGGATCACTCCACCCGATGTCACGGAGGGCAAGGAGGTACTCCATCGTCTCGAAGAGGTGCACAGAGGCAACCGGGAGATCGTCGTCCCAGTCGCGCCAGTTGTCATTCAGCTCTGCCGAGACGAGCTTCCCCCGACGGTGGATCATCAGCAGCGACTCCGTGGGCGACTCACCCGCCATCAGGGAGTGACCGAAGTCCATCACGATGCCGAGGTTGTCGACCCCCGTCTCCTGGATGGCCAGGAGGGTCTTGGGTGCGTTCGACAGCGTCATGCGAACGCGCGGCTCCTTCGGCTTGTACTCGATGGCGAACTGCACCTCCGGGTGGCGCTCGCAGATGTCGCGCATGCCCTCGACCGTCCTGTCCCAGATCTGCAGGTAGTCCACCTGCCCGGGGAAGTCGTAACCGTCCTGCCCCGGCCAGAACTTGACGTAGCCGGCGCCGAGGACCTGCGCCGCCTCGACGGCTTCCTCGACACGCTGCTGGGTGCGCCTGCGCAGGTCGGCAGAGGGATTGGTGAAGGCTCCCTTGGCATACTCACGCATGTAGATGTGGGGCGTCGCCGCACGACAGGTAAGGCCGTTGTCGTCGAGGATCTGCCGAACCTCTGCCGCAGGCATCGACTCGGTTGCGAACGGGACGTTGATGTCGAGGCACGAGAGATCCGGCACCTGAGCAGCCATCTCGATCATCTCGCGCGTCGACCGAGGAGGCCCGTACCCGTCGCCCGCATACCGGTCGACGAACTGGCCGAAGGCCCATATTCCTGTACCGAACTCCAGTGGTGCCATGACCGTTCGTCCTCTCCCTCAGGGTTCCATCTGTGTCGTGCCGGTCGCCTCGGATGTGCGTCGTGGCACTCGGGACCGGGCCACCGCCCGATGCCATTCGTGACGCAGTACGCCCCATGCTTCACCATCGAGGGGCGCAACGACGTCGTACTCTCGCGGAATCCGTTCAAGATCGTCGAGAGTCCACATCCCGGCTCCGAGCCCAGCGACGTGGGCCGCACCGAGGGCGGACAGCTCCGAGGTTCGGGACACCTGAACCGCCACACCTGCCACGGCCGCCTGTCTCGCCATGAGATCGCGGTTGCTCGTCATGCCGCCATCGGCCATCAGGAGTGCAGGCCGAGCGCCCACGTCACCGAGGGCGTCGAGGACATCAGTGACCTGAAGGATGACCGAATCGAGGGCAGCGCGCCCGAGATGCGCGGCGGTCGTCGCCAGGGACATGCCGGTGACGAGGGCCGCCGCTTCCGGGTCCCACCACGGTGCTCCGAGACCGTTGAAGGCAGGTACGAGCATCACGCCGGCGCTGTCGTCCGCACTCGAGGCGACCAGATCAGCGACCGAGATTCCGAGGACTCCCGCCAGCCAGGTGAGGGTGGACCCGGCCGACAGGATGTTCGCCTCCCACGCCAGTGCCGGGACTTCGCGCGGGAGACGCCATGCGATGGTGCGACACATGGCGGAGGAGTCCGGCGAGCCGGGGGCCACGAGGGTCATGACGGAGCTGCCCGTTCCGTACGTCGCCTTCGCCACGCCGGCGCGCCATCCCGCGTGCGCGAAGAGGGCCGCATGCGAGTCGCCCAGCACGCCCGTCAGGCGTACACCTGACAGGCCTTCCACACCCGCGATCTCGCCGAACGCCCCAGCGGAGTCCACGATTCGAGGCAGGACCTCGGGCGGGATGCCGAACAGGTCGAGCAGAGCAGGACTCCAGTCGCCAGTCGAGAGGTCGACCAGCGACGTACGGGACGCATTGCCCGCCTCGATCACGTGCTCCCCCGTGAGACTCCACACGAGCCAGGAGTCGACGGTGCCCAGGCACAGGTCGGCCGCACGCCGACGATCGACGTCATGCGCGTCCAGGAGCCAGGCGGCCTTGACCGCGGAGAACATGGGGTCCAGTGGGAGACCGCTCGTCACACGAACGAGATCGCCATGGCCCTCGCGCACGAGTCTCGCGCAGATATCCGTCGTGCGCCGGTCCTGCCAGCTGAGCACGGGAGACACCGGCTGACCCGTGGAGCGATCCCAGAGCAGCATCGACTCACGCTGGTTGCTGATGCCGACGGCCTCCACTGACAGATCCGATGACGAGCGGAGCGCTGCCGCTACGGCCCGATGCACACTCGCGAGCAGATCCTCCGGTCGATGCTCCACCCACCCCGGTCGCGGGGTCTGCTGCTCCAAGGGCGCCGAGCCCTGCGATCGGACGTGGCCGGCTCTGTCGACGAGCAGCACCTTAGTGGAGCTCGTCCCCTGGTCGATGGCGAGGACGACCGGTTCGGTCACCTTGCCGCCACCAGGTCGCGAGCAGCACTGGCCACTCCTTCAGGGGTGAGGGAGAACCGATCGAAGAGGAAGGCAACGTCGCCGGTCGGAGCGAACTCGTGGGTGCCCAGCAGGCGCATGCGCACCGGATGCTCCTGGGCCACCAGCTCGGCCACCGCACCGCCGAGACCACCCCGCGGGACAGATTCCTCCACTGTGACGATTCCTGCCGTGCCTCGTGCCGCGTCGAGAACCGCCTCACGGTCGAGTGGATGCACCGTCGCCATGTTGAGGACTCGCGCCTGCACCCCCTCCGCGGCCAGGGCGACTGCTGCCGACAACGCCACCTCGACCATGGTGCCGTTGGCCACGATCGTCACGTCCGAGCCGGGGACGAGCTCCTCGGCCCGACCGAACCGGAACGCCGGGCTGCGACCCTCGGAGACCGAGGCAACGCGATGGCGACCGATGCGCAGGAACACGGGACCCTCGTGCTGGGCCGCCCACAGGACAGCGTCACGTGTTTGGTCGGGGTCGGCCGGCACGAGGATGGGGAGATCATCCAGGGCCCTCATCCACGCGATGTCCTCGATGGAGTGGTGCGTGGGTCCGAGCTCACCGTAGGAGACACCTGGACTCTGGCCGCAGAGCTTGACGTTCATCCCGCTGTAGACGATGTCCGCCTTGATCTGCTCCATGGCGCGCCCCGTGAGAAACGGCGACGCCGCCGAGACAAAGGGCAGGAAGCCGGCATTGGCGAGTCCTGCGGCGACCCCCACCATGTTCTGCTCGGCGATGCCCACGTTGATGAGACGGTCAGGGAACGCCTCCCGGAAGCCACCCAGGTTGCTCGATCCCACGGAGTCATTGCAGACCGCGACGATTCGCTCGTCGTCCCGGGCCAGCGCGATCAGGGTCTCGGCGAATGAGACGCGGCAATCGTGGCCTGTCGCATCAGCGATGCCGCTCATGCCTGCACTCCCGTCAGCTCACGGACAGCCTGCTCGACCTGCTCGGCAGACGGCACCTTGTGGTGCCATGCAGCCAGACCCTCCATGAACGAGACACCCTTGCCCTTGATGGTGTTGGCCACGATCGCCCGAGGCCTCCCCGACTCGCCTGGCGATCGGAGTGCCGACCACAGCGAATCCACATCGTGGCCGTCCATGACGCTCGTGTCCCAGCCGAACGCGCTGAGCTTGGCGTCGAGCGGGTCCAGACCGTTGGTCTCCTCCGTGCCTGCACCCTGCTGCAGGCGGTTGCGGTCCACGACCAGCGTGAGTCGGGACAAGCCCCGATGGGCCGCATACATGAGCGCCTCCCAATTGGAGCCCTCCTGCATCTCCCCATCACCCACGATCACGAACGTGCGCCAGTCAGCACCGCTCAGCTGGGCTCCCGTGGCCATCCCCACGGCGACCGGCAGGCCGTGCCCCAGCGGCCCGGTGTTGGTCTCCACGCCGGGCGCCTTGCGTCGATTCGGGTGGCCTCCCAGTCGCGAGTCCGGTCCTGCGAACGTCCGGAGCTCAGCCTCAGGGAAGAACCCGCGCAGGGCCAGGGCCGTGTAGAGGGAGGCCGCGGCGTGCCCCTTGCTCAGCACCAGCCGGTCGCGACCGGGCCACGCGGGATCGTGCGGATCCAGGCGCAGGACGCCGCCGTACAGCACCCCGAGGATGTCGGCGACCGAGAAGTCACCTCCCACATGCCCCAAGCCGGCAGCGGCGATGGTGTCGAGGCAGCCGAGCCGGATGCGCAGGGCGAACTCCCGGATCTCGTCGACCTGAGCGCACGGCGGATCTGTCCGGGACGCAGCCGACATTGAATATCCATTCAGTAGTGAATACGTTACTCCATCCTGTCCTTCCGCCGAGGTTCCGTCAAGGACCCCGGCTCACCAGTCAGGGGGGCAGCAGGGCCAGCGCGACCGTCTCGTCCGTCACGAGAACCGACACCCAGCCTCCCAGCAGGGCGGCCCGAACAGCCCCGACCTTGTCCTGACCCCCCGCCACCGCGATGCGTCGTGGCACCGCTCGGATCTGGTCCGAGGTCATGCCCATCAACCGGTCGTCGATGGCGCTCGGAACCTCACGGCCGTGGGCATCGAAGTAGCGGAGGCAGATGTCACCGACGGCACCCGCAGCGATCAGGTCGGCGACCTGCTCCTCGGTCATCACATTCCCGCTTCGCCGCAACAGCGGTGACGGCTCGGCCGACCCGATGCCCACCAGAGAGGTCGTGATCTGGCTCCAGGCGCGGACCACCTCGCCGACAGAGGGGTCCGCGAGCATCGCATCGCGGGTGGAGGAGTTCCCGACGATCGCAGGGGATGGGACATAGAGCGGCTCAGCGCGGAGGACCTCGGCCAGCCTCCCGGCGAGACGCGTCGCCTGCATCTGGACGGCCGGATCCCCCACACCACCGAACATCTGGACGACCCGACGCGCCCGGGGCGGGAGCTGCGGCCGCATCACCTCGACCGCTGCCACCAGTGAGCCACTCCAGGACGACACCCCCACCACGTCAGCACCGACAAGGGACACGTCGAGGTAGGCGCCTGCCGCGGCACCGAGCGCACGCACCGGATCCCCCGCACCAGCCGTGTCGACGACCACGACATCGGCGAGCCCGTACGTCGATGCAATCGCCTCCTCGAGCTCCGTGTGCACACCCTCGGGCAGGACAACGACCGATCGGACGATCCCGCGCTCACTCGCCTCCTTCAGGAGGCGTGACACGCGAGCCTGGGAGAGGCCGAGTTGGCGTGCGATGTCCGTCTGGGTCGCTCTGCCCTCGTGATACATGCGGGCCACGCGGGACAGGAGGCGCAGGTGACTCGTCGCGGCACTCGTGTCAGAGGAGACGGTCACCCCGTTATCGTAGGCACGCCCGCACACGGCGAAGGGAGTTCGATGCTCATCGGCATCGATTGGGGCGGCACCAAGATCGAAGGTGTCGCGCTGGAGCCTGATGGCACCGAACTCCTGCGCATCCGGGAGTCGACCCCGCGCGGGGACTACGAGGGATGTCTGACCATCGTGCGCGATCTCGTCCGCCGTCTCGAGGAGGCGACGGGCCGTCAGGGAACCGTCGGAATCGGGATCCCCGGGTCCCTCGAACCGGAGAGCCGCCTGGGCAAGGGCGGAAGTTCCACGTGGATCAACGGAAAGCCCGTCGAGGCCGACCTCCGGCGCTTCCTCGATCGCCCGCTGCGCATCGAGAACGACGCTGACTGCTTCGCCGCATCCGAGGCCATCGACGGCGCCGGTGCCGGATATCGCGTCGTCTTCGGCGTGATCATCGCGAGCGGCACGGGCGCCGGGGTCGCCATCGACGGGCGCCCCCACCACGGCCCCAACAACAGTGCAGGCGACTGGGGCCACAATCCCCTTCCCTATGCCCGAGAGGTCGAACTGCCTGGCGAGGCGTGCTACTGCGGCAAGAGCGGATGCCTCGAGACCTGGCTCTCCGGGTACTCCTTCGCTCGGGAGTTCGCCCGCGCCAGCGGCGAGGAGGCGCTTCCCTCCCAGATCATGGAGCGACGGCGAGAAGGTGACGAGGTCGCCGACACCGTCTACCTCGCCTGGCTCGACAGGGCAGCACGGGGCCTCGCCGTCGTCGTCAACACGCTCGACCCCGATGTCTTCGTCATGGGCGGCGGGATGAGCAACATCGACGAGATCTATCGGGATCTGCCACCCCTGATCGGCCGCTACACCTTCTCGCCGGTCTTCAGCACCCCTGTCGTGCGATCCGTGCACGGCGACTCGAGCGGCGTTCGCGGCGCCGCATGGCTGTGGAAGGACGACTCATGACGGAGGATCGCATGGTGGCGCCGTTGCACCTGCAGGAGCGCTACGACGCTGCGATCGCTGTGATCCGAGAGGCCGGAGCCATGGCGCTCCACCACTTCCGCAATCTCGGATCGCTCACCGTGGAGAGCAAGGGCGTGCAGGACCCGGTGAGCGAGGCCGACCGCCAGACCGAGCAGATCATCAGAGATCGGCTCACCCACCGCTTCCCCGAGGACGCCTTCGTCGGGGAGGAGACCGGCGCCAGCGACGTGGAGACGGCTCGCGGGGTCTGGGTCGTCGACCCGATCGATGGGACGCAGCCATTCCTGCTGGGCCTGCCGACGTGGTGCGTGTCGATCGCGTACGTCGAGGCCGGAAGCATCAGCATCGGACTCATCTACAACCCCGTGACCGACGACTTGTACGCGGCGCTCCGTGGCCATGGAGCCCGGTGGAACGACCAGATCATGGCTGTTCGTGATGCGGGATCCCTGGCCGACGGCCTCACGGGAATGGGTTGCAGTTCCCGCACCTCTCCGCAGGACATCGGCCACATTGCCTCGGGCCTGCGCAGCCACGGCGGGATGTATCACCGAGTCGGATCGGGCGCCCTCACCCTGGCCTACGTTGCCACAGGCCAACTGATCGGATACGTCGAGACGCACATCAACGCCTGGGACTGCCTTGCCGCGATCCTGCTGGTGGAAGAGGCGGGCGGGCGTGTGTCGCCCTTCCTCGAGGAGAACGGCGTCACCGGTGGCGGCCCCATCGTCGCCGCCACGCCGCTCGTGTTCGACGAACTGGCGGGCCTCCTGCCGTGAGCCAGGTCCGCGGGCCACGACTGGCGCGGATCTAGGCCGGGCCTCGACGCAGGATCGCGAGGAACATCGCATCAGTGCCGTGCCGGTGCGGCCACAGTTGGATCATGGGACCGTCGCCGAGGTCATCCACCTCGGGAAGCAGGGCGCGAGCATCCTCGAGCACGACGTCGTCGCGCTCCCGCAGGACATCCGCGACCACGAACTCCGTCTCCGCGAGATGCGGCGAGCACGTGACATAGGCGACGACACCGCCCGGCTTGACCGCGTCCACGGCCGTGCGCAGGAGGTCTCGCTGAACCCCACCGAGCGCCGCGAGATCACCGGGCGTGCGTCGCCACCGCGACTCGGGCCGGCGGCGCAGGGCTCCCAGGCCGGTGCACGGGGCGTCGACGAGCACCCGGTCGAACTCCAGCTCCTGCCACGGTCGATGGCGCGCATCGCCCACGATGACCAGCGCATCCGAGTCCGGGCCGAGCGCGGACTCGACCAGCACCGCTCGATGCGGGTGCTGCTCGATCGCGATCAGACGCCCCCCCGACGTCCGGGCGAGGCCCGCGAGCAGCGCTGCCTTCCCTCCAGGACCGGCGCACATGTCGAGCCACCGACCGGCGTCATCGGGCACACTCGCCCGGGCCAGCGCGAGGGCGACGAGCTGGCTGCCTTCGTCCTGCACACCCGCGCGACCCTCCCGCACGCAGGCGAGGGACTCGGGCGCCCCGTCGACCAGCGTGGCTCCCACGGGCGACCAGCGTGCCGGACCAACCTCGGGAAGCGCGCGCAGTTCCTGCGGCTCCATCCGCCCCGGTCGAGCCACGAGTGCGGGGCGCGCCGCGAGGTTGTCAGCCTGGAGCAGTGCCGGCAGCTCATCCGCACGGGCACCGAGCGCCGAGCGCAGCGCCCGGACGATCCACACCGGATGGGACCACCGCAGTGCCAGCCACTCGACGTCGTCGTCCGCTCGATCACCACGCAGGACATCGGCCCACGCGTCGGAGTCGCGGGCCGCCACCTTCCGAAGCACGGCGTTGGCGAAGCCGGCTCGCGCGGCACCGCCTGGCTTGGCCCCTGCAGCACGCGCGAGGTCGCAGGACGAGTCGACCGCAGCATGGTCCGGGACGCGCATGGACAGGATCTGATGAGCACCGATCCGAAGGATGTCGAGCAGGGCCGGCTCGACCCTGTCCAGCGGCCTGTCGACGCACGCACCAAGGATGGCGTCATACCAGCCGCGCATCCGCAGCGTGCCGTAGGCGAGCTCCGTGGCGAAGGCCGCATCGCGACCGGTCAAGCCAAGTCCGTGCAGCACCTGGGGAAGCACGAGGTTGGCGTAGGCGTCGTCCTCGCGCACCGCGCGGAGGATCTCCATAGCCGCGCGGCGCGGGGCATCGCTCACGAGGCGTCCCTGCCCAGGCGCGCACCCGGCGACAGTCTCAGGCCGCGGGCCCAGTCGGCCGCGGCCATCTCCTTCTTGCCGGCCGGTCGGACACATCCGAGCCGAACCGGATCAGTCAGGGTTCCCACCAGGACCGATCTCTTCGTCACGAGCAGTTCTCCCGGCGAGAGGACCCCGACGGAAGGGTCACCTCCGTCACCATCGAGCACGGTGACCGGACCGAGACCCAGACGCTCCCCCGCGATCGTGGTCCACGCACCCGGCGACGGGGTGCAGGCGCGCACCTGGCGATCGATGGCGAAGGACGGAGCATCCCAGCGCACCCGAGCATCGTCGACCGACAGCTTCGGTGCGTAGGACGCCTCCCCCATCTGCTCCACCGGGGCCACCCGACCGGACTCCAGCAGATCGAGAGTGTCGATCAGCAGATCCGCGCCGACGACCGCCAACCGGTCCAGCAGCATGCCTGCGGTGTCGTCCGGGGCGATCTCCTCCACGACGGATCCCAGCACGGGACCGGTGTCCAAGCCCTCCTCGAGCAGGAACGTCGAGGCGCCCGTGACGTCATCGCCACGCCAGATCGCGTGCTGCACCGGCGCAGCACCTCGCCATCGCGGAAGCAGGGAGAAATGCAGGTTGACCCAGCCGTGCCGGGGAATCGCCAGGGCTGACGCGGGAACGAGGCCTCCGAAGGCGACGATCGGCGCGACGTCCGGTTGCCGGTCCCGCAGCCAGGCGAGAACCTCCTCGCCCCGGAGCGATGCCGGCTTCACGACCTCGATACCGGCCTCCGCTGCCAGCCCGGCCACAGGAGACTGCGCCAGCGATCGACCTCGGCCAGAGGGGGCATCGGGCCGCGTGATGACACCTACGACCTCGTGCGGGGAGTCCATCAGCCGACGCAGGGCCACCGCCGCGACATCCGGCGTGCCAGCGAAGACGCATCGCACCGGCTACAGCCAGCGCGAGGAGATCGAGTGCGGGCTGACCCGCACCTCCGGAGCCGGCTCACCGAACCACTCCGACTGACGGATCTGGCGCATGGCCTCCTTGCGCACCTCCGGGTCGAGCCGATCGATGAACAGGATGCCGTCGAGGTGGTCGGTCTCGTGCTGGATGGCCCGGGACAGCAGTTCGGTGCCCTCGATCACGACCGGCTCCCCATACATGTTCATGCCCTTGGCCACGACGCGGCGCGAGCGCGGAGTGTCGAAGGCGAGGTCAGGCAGGGAAAGGCACCCCTCCTGACCGTCCATGAGCTCGTCGGAGAGATCGAGGTCGGGATTGACCAGGTGGCCCGGCTCATCATCGACCCAGTAGGTGAACACGCGAAGGGACACACCGATCTGCGGCGCTGCCAGCCCCGCGCCGGGTGCGTCCATCATCGTCTCGGTGAGGTCCTTGACGAGCTTGCGCAGCTCCTTGTCGAAGGTCTCGACCGGCGCGGCCGGCGTGCGAAGGACGGGGTCGCCGAAGAGTCGAATGGGCTGGATGGCCATGCCGCGAGTGTAGACACGTGGCGGGTGACGCCTCGATCACACGGCACGTGGATCCATGTGGACGTGCACCGGGCGTGATCTCCCCTCAGCGGATCTCGTGGCCGTGATGGCCCCCAGTTGCGCACTCAGGGCAGGGCCGTGACGACGCTCCACGACGATGAGCCCGCGCTGGCGATCCGGATCGTGGCGCGTCGGATCAGGAATCGGGCCCAGCAGCCGGTGAGACACCCGCACACGCGAGGCGACATCCTGAATCTGGGCAGCGTCCCCGACGAGTGCCGCCATCCGCGTCGCCGGGGGCAGGCCCGCTGCCGTGCGATCGTCGAGATCGCGCTCCGCCAGCCACGGCGCAGCCCAGCGCATGAGGGCCTGCACGGCTGGGAGGGCGTTGTCGGCCGCGATGACGACGGGAGCGC
This sequence comes from uncultured Bifidobacteriaceae bacterium, assembly GCA_964597445.1. Taxonomy (GTDB): domain Bacteria; phylum Actinomycetota; class Actinomycetes; order S36-B12; family S36-B12; genus UBA10649. The sequence goes on from CAZQXO010000008.1 coordinate 32,990, forward strand.
CCGGGGCTGCGAGTGCCGCCGCGGCGAACCATCGGCGGGCCGCCTCCTCCTGGGCATCCAGGCTCGGCCGTCCCAGCATCGCACGGGCGTCGAGCAGGAGAACCGCTCGGTAGCCGTGGTCGGCCCTCGGTTCCGCGCCCACCGTGGCGACGACGAGTGCAGGTTCGGCGGGGATGGTCGTCAGCCGGTGATCACCGGTGCTGCTCAGGATCGGCACCTGCGGGAAGGCGCGTCCGATCTCCTCGACCGTACGCTCAGCACCGACCGTCATCGCCCGAAGGTCGCCCGCCTGGCAGTGGGGGCACCGCCACGCGCCGCGAATAGCCCCGCACCACGTGCAGGCCGGCGCCCCGGATCGCCCTCGCAGCATCAGCGGACCACCGCAGTCACAGCGCGCTGGCGCCCGGCAGGACTGACAGGACAGCGCCGGGACGTAGCCACGACGTGCCACCTGCACCAGAACAGGACCAGAGACAAGTGCCGCCTTCGCCGCTTCCCACGCCGGGCGTGGGATCCGAGCCGCAGCCGACGCGGCATCGCGCTCCTCGTCTCGCTCCGTCAGTGCTCGAACGGAGGGAGCGCGCGCGGCGATGACGTCCGCCGTGGCGATGACGGACTTCGCCCAGCCGGAGCGGCACCATTGGGCCGTGGCCACCGAACGCGACGGTGATCCGACCACCAGGTGACAGCCCGTCAGGTGCGATCGCAGGGCCGCCACGTCCCGCGCGTTCCAGTACGGGGCCTGCGGATCGGTGAGGGACTCGTCGCCGTCATCCCAGACCACGATGAGGCGGAGATCGGTCGCCGGGGCGAACACGCTGGCCCGCGTACCCACCACGATGCGAACGCCTCCACGCAGGATGCGCAGGAACTCTCGGTACCGACGCTCCGGGCCCATGTCAGCCGTGAGGACGCCGAGCGCACGCGCGCCGACCGCGTCGGGCAGGGCGGCCCGCACGCGCTCCACATCATGCACATCGGGAACCACGACGATCACCGAGCCGGACTCCTGCGAGGAGACGGTCTCGACCAGTGTGGCGACATCCCGGCTCCAGTCGCCTGCGGGGGCGACCGACCACACTGCACGCACAGGAGTCGTCGTCGCCGTCTCCTGCAGGCGCCGCAGCAGTGCCGGACCCGCGGTGTAGTCGCTCCACGAGTCCGCAGCCTCCGGAGACGGCGATCGCCACGTCGCGGGGCTGACCTCGACCTTCTCAGCACGGGCATGACGCGGCGGCACCGCCGACCGCACGACGTCGCTGAACGTGCCGGCCCATCGCTCCGCCACCGCCTGCACGAGAGCGAGGGTGTCGGCGGTGAGCACGGGCTCGGGACCCATGACCCTCTCGAGGGTTCGCAGCTCCCCCGGATGGTCGGTGGTCTCGCCGAGTGCCACCACGATCCCGTTGACGAGCCGACCGGCGAAGCGAACGCGCACCCGGGAGCCGACCTCGACCTCCTCGACGAGTGACGCCGGCACCCGGTAGTCGAAAGGCCGATCCAGGTGGGGCACGGGAGAGTCGATGCGGACCTGGACCACCCGGGAAGCCGACAGGGCTCCGGCATGATCGCGCGTCATGGCGCGATCATGCCGGAGCCCTGTGACGGGTCCGCAGCGAGCCGACTCAGCGTCCGGCAGCAGCCTTCAGGTCCGCCGCGCGGTCGGTCGCCTCCCAGGTGAAGGTCGGCCCGACCGCCGTGCGCTTGGCGGGATCCTCGCTGTCGAGCAGGATGTTGCTGCCCTGCGGCCGGCCGAAGTGACCGTAGGCGCTCGTCGTCCGATAGATCGGACGAAGCAGGTCGAGGTCTCGGATGATCGCGGCCGGGCGCAGGTCGAACACCTCCAGCACCGCCTCCTGGATGCGCTCGTCCGGGACGACGCCGGTGCCGAACGTCTCGACGAACACTCCGACCGGGTGGGCCTTGCCGATGGCATACGCCACCTGGACCTCGCACCGAGTGGCCAGCTCTGCCGCCACAACGTTCTTCGCGACCCAGCGCATGGCGTACGCAGCGGAGCGATCGACCTTCGAGGGGTCCTTGCCCGAGAATGCACCGCCCCCGTGCCGCGCCATGCCGCCGTAGGTGTCGACGATGATCTTGCGCCCCGTGAGACCCGCGTCGCCCATGGGCCCGCCGATCTCGAAGCGGCCGGTGGGGTTCACGAGCAGCCGGTAGTCACGGGAGTCCAGGTCGATGAGGTCGAGCACCGGATCGACGACATGCCGCTTGATGTCGGGCGTGAGCATGTTGTCGAGGCTGACGTCCTTGGCATGCTGCGAGGACACCACGACGGTGTCGATGCGCACCGGACGGTCGTTCTCGTCATAGGCGATGGTGACCTGGGTCTTGCCGTCCGGGCGGAGGTAGGGAACGGTGCCGTCCTTGCGAACCTCGGTGAGTCGCTCCGCCAGTCGCTGAGCGATGTGGATCGGCAGGGGCATGAGCTCGGGGGTGTCGTCGCAGGCATACCCGAACATGAGGCCCTGGTCGCCCGCACCCTGACGGTCCAACGGGTCCGAACTGCCCTCGGCCCGCTCCTCGAACGCGTCGTCCACGCCCTGAGCGATGTCCGGTGACTGCTTGCCGATCGACACGGAGATGCCGCAGGACTCACCGTCGAACCCCTTGACGGAGGAGTCGTAGCCGATGCCGAGGACGGTCTGCCGCACGAGTCCCATCACGTCGGCGTAGCCGTTCGTGGTGACCTCGCCGGCCACGTGCACCTGACCGGTCGTCAGCATCGTCTCGACGGCCACGCGGCTTCGCGGATCCTGACGGAGGAGGTCGTCGAGGATCGCGTCGCTGATCTGATCGGCCATCTTGTCCGGGTGACCCTCAGTGACGGACTCACTGGTGAACAGGCGGTGTGACACAGGTACATCTCCCTCGCTGACGTCGTTCGCAGCCCCACTGGTGGATCCGCGCTTGCCCCTCGTCGGGCCTGGTCTGCTCCCGGAGCACCCCACCGCGTCTGGAGGGTTGCCGACCAGCGAGCCGGGACTTGTCGCTGGTACTCGTGACCGCGCAGAAGCCTACCTCAGGATCCCCCTGGCGACGCGTCGTGCGCCCGGCGCGTCCACGTCGGCCGCAGGTCAGCGGGTGATGGGAGGCGTGATCTGGATCACGGCGTCCCAGATCCGATCCGCGATCTCGGCCTTGCTCGCTCGTGGCACCTCGTGGACCGCTCCAGCCTGCGTCAGGATGACGACCTCGTTGGTGGGCTTGCCGAACACCGCGTCGGACCCGACGTCGTTGACGACGAGCAGGTCGCATCCCTTGCGCTCGAGCTTCGCGCCACCGAGCTCGCGCAGATGGGCGGCATCACGGGCCGTCTCCGCGGCGAAGCCGACGATCACGGGCGATCGGCCCTTTCGCTGGCGCACGAGGTCGGCCAGCACATCGACCGTCTGCTCGAGTCGGAGGTCGACCCCCGCGGCCCCCTCCTTCTTCACCTTCGCCTGCGCCGGCTGCGGCCGGAAGTCAGCCACAGCAGCTGCCATGACGACCACATCAGCCGTGGCCGCCGCCTCGGACATGGCCCGGTGGAGCTCATCCGCCGACTCGACCGGGACGACGTGGGCGCCCGCCGGCGGCTGCACGTCCATGGCGGCCGTCACCAGGGTCACCTCGGCTCCGCGAGCGATCGCCGTGCGCGCGAGCTCGACTCCCTGGCGGCCACTGCTGCGGTTGCCGATGAACCGCACCGGATCCCACGCCTCGCGCGTGCCTCCCGCGCTGATCACCACGCGTCGGCCGGCGAGATCCGGACGCGGCCGACGGCGCAGCACGTCGAGCGCGGCCGCGACGATCGCCGGGGGCTCGGGCAGCCGACCGGGGCCGGAGTCGGCGCCCGTGAGTCGCCCGACAGCGGGATCGAGGACGATCGCTCCGCGCTCGCGAAGGAGCCTGACGTTGCGCTGCGTCGCAGGGTGCTGCCACATCTCGGTGTGCATGGCCGGGGCCATCAGGACCGGGCCATGCGCCGTGAGCAGCACATTGGTGAGCAGGTCGTCGGCCAGACCCTGAGCGCTGCGGGCGAGGAGGTCGGCCGTGGCCGGCGCGACCAGAACGAGATCGGCCTCCTGCCCGAGACGGACGTGGGGGACGTGCTCGACGGAGGTCCAGACGTCCGTGGCGACAGGCTTGCCGGACAGCGCCTCCCACGTGGCGGACCCCACGAAGGAGAGCGCGGATCGCGTCGGAACGACCGTGACGTCGCAGCCGGCCTCCGTCAGGCCCCGGAGGACCTCCGCGGCCTTGTAGGCGGCTATCCCGCCGGCCACGCCGAGGACGACCCGGCCGGGCATGGATCAGGCCCCGGAGTCGTCCGCGAAGGGATCGTCCGTGGCGAGGATGGTCTCCGCGACAGGGGCGGGGGCCACGAGATCCTCAGGATCGATGGGCTCGCTCGTGAGCAGCCCGGCGTCGATCTCCCGCAGCGCGATCGAGAGGGGCTTCTCCTGCACGTGCGTCTCGACGAGCGGCCCGACGTACTCCAGAAGTCCCTCACCGAGCTGCGAGTAGTAGGCATTGATCTGACGGGCGCGCTTGGACGCGTAGATCACCAGGGAGTACTTGGAGTCCGTCTTCTCCAGCAGCTGGTCGATCGAGGGATGGGTGATGCCCTCAGGGCGGGTCGCACTCTTCACGTCAGGGCCTCACTCGGAATCCGTCGGCGGCGTCGCGCCGGAGGCGGCGGAGCCGTGGTAGGCGACGAAGTCTAGCAAGGCCCCCGCGCAGTCCTCGACGTCGGCGTTCACGAGCACGGCATCGAACTCCCCGGCCGCGGCGAGTTCCGCACGCGCGGCCGACAATCGACGCTCGACCGCCTCGGGCGACTCCGTCCCCCGGCCGGTGAGCCGGGCCGCCAGCACCTCCCAGGACGGGGGCTCCAGGAACACCAGCAGGGCCCCCGGCACCTGCCGGCGCACCTGACGAGCGCCCTGCACCTCGATCTCGAGCAGGACCGGGGTGCCGTGGGCGCGCCGGTCCTCGACCGGTGCCCGGGGCGTGCCGTAGCGGTGGCCGGCGAAGGCCGCCCACTCGAGCAGCCCGTCCGTCTCGATGAGCCGGTCGAACTCCGCGTCCGAGACGAAGAAGTACTCCCGGCCGTCCTGCTCCCCCGCACGGGGCTGCCGGGTCGTCGCACTGACCGACAGCCAGATGCGCGGGTCGCGCGCGAGCGCGCGGGCCACGACGGTGCTCTTCCCGACTCCGGACGGGCCGGAGACCACCACGAGCGGGGCGGGTCTCACCTGGCACCGTCCTGATGCGCGTGGGACGTCGGGACGCCACCCAGCTGCGCGATGAGGGCTGCCCGCTGGCGCTCGCCCAGTCCGCGTACACGCCGACTGGGGGCGATCGCGAGGTCGTCCAGGATGCGACCGGCTCGGACCGGGCCGATGCCCGGCACGCACTCAAGCAGCCACGTCACCCGCAGCCCGGCCCACAGGGGGCGAGAGTCGGCGCCGAGGATGACCTCGACCGGGTGGAGGGATCGGCTCCGCAGGGCCGCACGCAGGTCCGCGCGCTCACGGCGTGCCTCGCGTGCCCTCGCCAGCGCCTGTTCCCGCTGCTCGTCGGTGCGCGGGGGTGCACCGCTCATCGGGGTCCACCCAGGGTCGCTGCGATGGCCTCGGCAGCCGAGCGCGGATCCGCTGCTCCCGTGATGGGCCGGCCGATGACGAGCAGGTCGGCACCGTCGGCCAGAGCCTGCGCCGGCGTCGCCACTCTCTGCTGGTCGTCTCGTGCCGAGCCCTCCGGTCGCACCCCAGGGGTGATGAGGGTGATGTCCTGCGGCACGCTCGCACGGACGGCCGCCACCTCCTGGGGGGAGCAGACGATGGCCCGGGCACCCGCCGCCACGGCCAGCCGGGCGAGGCGCACCACGGCCTCCTGAGCGGGACCCCTCAGGCCGAGGGCCGACAGGTCGTCCTCCCCGAGCGAGGTCAGCACGGTCACGGCCGTGATCCGCGTGTCGGGAAGAGCGTCGGCGGCAGCCGCGATCATGGCGCTCCCGCCCGTCGCATGGACGGTGAGGTAGGTCGGCTCCAGCGAGGCGACCGCCGCCGCAGCTCCCCGCACGGTGGCGGGGATGTCATGGAGCTTGAGGTCGAGGAAGACGCCGACGTCCGATCGTCCGACGCGCTCCGCCGCATGACGGGCCCGATGCACCGCGGCAGCACCGTCGCGACAGAAGACCTCGAGGCCGATCTTGATCGTCGACACCACCGGCGCCACGGACTCGGTCCAGGACGTCAGGACGTCCAGTGACGGCGCATCCATGGCGACCGCGATCGGCGCGGGGCTACTCGGTGATGAAGTCGAAGTCACCGTCATCCTCCGCTTGGGTGTCCGCAGGCCGATGGGCGAATGAGACGGCATCCTGCAGCCGCCGGAATCCCCGGACCCCGAGTTCGCGCTGGAGCTCCTGCTGGACACGCAGAGGCGCACTGGGGTCATGGAACACCGCGGTTCCCACGGAGACCGCGTTGGCGCCGGCCAGGACGAACTCGAGCGCATCGGATCCGCTGCGCACGCCACCCATGCCGATGATGGGCAGGTCAGGGAACGCCTGTCGGATCTGCCAGATGCACCGCACGGCCACGGGACGGATCGCCGGCCCCGAGAGTCCACCGGTGATGCCGGCCAGGTGCGGGCGCATGGAGTCGGTGTCGATCACCATGCCCAGAACGGTGTTGATGACAGAGACGCCGGTGGCTCCCGCGCGCACGACCGCGTCTGCGATCTCCACGATGTCCGTGACATCCGGCGACAGCTTCGCGAACAGGGGCATCCTCGGATCGCTGTGGCGTCGGACTGCGTTGACGACCTCCCCCGCGGAGTCCGCACGGCAGGCGAAGACCTGGCCGCGGTTCTCCACGTTCGGGCAGGAGATGTTCACCTCGATGGCGGCGACGCTGCGGACAGTGCGCAGACGAGCAGCCAGCTTGCCGAACTCGTCCGCCGTGCCTCCCGCGATCGAGACGATCACCCGGGCACCGCGCTCATCGAGCCACGCGAGGTCGTGCTCGATGAACCGATCGATGCCCGGACCCTGCAGCCCGATCGAGTTGAGCATGCCGCTGGGCGTCTCGGCCATGCGCGGTGTCGCACGTCCGGAGCGCGGGTTGAGCATGATGCTCTTGGTGACGATGCCCCCGATGGTGGTGATGTCGAAGAACTGGTCGAGCTCACGACCAGCCGCTGCGCAGCCTGATGCCGTCAGGACAGGAGCCGGGAGCCTGAGGCCACCGAGCTGCGTGGACATGTCGACGTCGGGCAGACGATCGTCGCCGATCGGACCATGGGAGATGAGAGCACGGGTCATCCGTGGCCACCCTCCACCGGAGCGCCCAGCGTGTCCGCCGGGATCGTGCCAACATCCGCCCACCGCACTCGATCGCCTCGGAAGACCGGCCCCTCCGTGCAGGACCGGAGCATGCGCGTCACGCCGTCCTCGCCGATCACCGGCAGCACGCAGGTCATGCACACCCCGATGCCGCAGGCCATGGCCTCCTCGACCGCGCACTGGCTGTAGGCCTGACGCGAGGCGGCGATCTGCGAGACGCGCTGGAGCATCGCCATGGGGCCGCAGGCGTAGACCACGGCCGCGTCGTTGGAATCCATGATCCCGCCCAACAGATCGGTCACTCGCCCCCGATGGCCGAGGGACCCATCGTCCGTGGTGATGGTCAGGGTCGAGGCGAGCCGCTTGAGCTCCAGGGAGCCGTAGAGCCGCTCCTCTGTCGCGGCACCGAGCAGCACATCGACCCGGCACCCGCGCTCGCGCAGCTGCTCGGCCAGCATGAAGAGGGGGGCGGAGCCGTAGCCGCCGCCGACCAGCACGGTGGAGACCGCCTGCTTGGGCAGCACGAAGGGGCGTCCGAGGGGCCCGACGATGTCAATCGGGTCATGGCGCCGACGATCCGCGAGCCACTGGGTTCCCTTGCCGTGCACGCTCACCACGATGTCCAGCGTGCCGCCGTACACCCCGCGAGACTGCACCTGATGGATCGCGAACGCGCGACGCAGGGGCATGCTCGTCTCCTCGCCGCCGATGGCCAGCGTGACGAAGTGTCCGGGACGGACGTGCTCGGTGATGCCGGGCGCCGTGAGCGACAGCACGAAGTAGGCGCCCGAGCGACGGACGTCGAGGACCTGCCCTCGAACCTGAACAGGCATCGTCACGCCCTCCCCTCGGGCGCATCGGCGTTCTCCGACGCGCGAAGTCGAGCAAGGTCGGCTCCATGCTCCTGAAGGGAGCGCACCGAGGGTTCCTCGTGCTGGAGCGAGTCGATTCCCTGGACGGCCGCCGCCAGACCCTGCACCGTGGTGATGCACGGGACCCCGCGCACGACCGCGGCGGTTCGGATCTCATATCCGTCCAGTCGGGGCCCGACGCCGTACGGAGTGTTGACGATCAGGTCGATCTCGCCCGCGAGGATGGCGTCGACCGTGGTCGGCTCGCCCTGCGGGCCTCGCCCCTCGTACTGCTTGCGCAGCTCCTCGACCGGGACACCGTTTCTCCGCAGCACCGCTGCCGTGCCCGACGTGGCCACGATCCGGAAGCCGAGGTCTGAGAGCCGCTTGATCGGGAAGATCGCGCCGCGCTTGTCGCGGTTCGCGAGGGAGACGAACGCGGTTCCGGACGTCGGAAGGCCTCCCGAGAAGGCAGCGTCCTGCGACTTCGCGAACGCCGTTCCGAAGGAGTCGTCGATGCCCATCACCTCGCCCGTCGACTTCATCTCCGGGCCGAGGACGGTGTCGACGCCGTGGAAGCGACCGAATGGCAGGACCGCCTCCTTGACCGAGATGGCCGACCCCTGGGGCATCGTGCCCCCGTCGCCGCGGGCCGGAAGCAGTCCTGACGCGCGGAGATCCGCGATGGACTCACCCACCATGACGCGCGCAGCTGCCTTGGCCACAGGTACCGCCGTCGCCTTGGAGACGAAGGGCACGGTGCGCGAGGCCCGCGGATTCGCCTCCAGCACGTAGAGGACATCGCCGGCCAGGGCGTACTGCACGTTCAGCAGTCCACGCACGCCCACACCACGAGCGATCGCGAGCGTTGCCTCGCGAATCCGCGCGATGTCCTCGGCTCCCAGGGTGATCGGGGGAAGGACGCAGGCGGAGTCCCCCGAGTGGATGCCCGCCTCCTCGATGTGCTCCATCACTCCAGCGAGGTAGAGCTCCTCGCCGTCGTACAGCGCATCGACATCGATCTCGACGGCGTCGTCGAGGAAGCGATCGACCAGCACGGGATGATCGGGCGTGATCTGCGTGGCGCGCGAGAGGTAGTCGGCCAGCATCGCGTCGTCGTAGACGATCTCCATGCCCCGCCCGCCGAGGACGTAACTCGGACGGACGAGGACCGGGTACCCCACCTCGGCCGCAATGGCCCGCGCCTCCTCGAACGTGAAGGCCGTGCCGTGCCGCGGCGCCAGAAGGCCCGCCTCTGCGAGCACTCGCCCGAAGGCACCGCGCTCCTCCGCGAGATGGATCGACTCCGGGCTCGTGCCGATGACGGGCACGCCGGCGTCCTTGAGTCGCTGAGCGAGTCCGAGGGGGGTCTGGCCCCCCAGTTGCACCACGACGCCCACGAGCCTGCCGGCCTGCGACTCCACATGCACGACCTCGAGGACGTCCTCGAGCGTGAGCGGCTCGAAGTAGAGGCGATCAGAGGTGTCGTAGTCGGTCGACACGGTCTCGGGATTGCAGTTGACCATGATCGTCTCGAAGCCGGCCTCCCTCAGCGTGAGTGCCGCATGCACGCAGGAGTAGTCGAACTCGATGCCCTGCCCGATGCGGTTGGGACCGGAGCCCAGGATGATGACCTTGCGGCGATCGCTGGGCTCGACCTCCGTCTCCTCGTCGTAGGCCGAGTAGTGATACGGGGTGCGTGCCTCGAACTCCGCCGCGCACGTGTCGACCGTCTTGTAGACGGGACGGATGCCCCAGTCGTGTCGGATGCGACGCACCTCATGCTCGGCGAGTCCACGCAGGGAGCCGACCTGGGCATCGGAGAAACCCAGGCGCTTCGCGCGCCGCAGCAGGTGCGGATCCAGGGCCTGCGCACCTCTGACCTCATCGGCCATCTCGTTGATCTGGCAGATCTGGTCGAGGAACCACGGATCGATGTTGGTGGCCTCGTGCACCGCATCGATGCCGGCCCCAGCCCAGAGCGCCTGCTGCACCCAGGAGAGGCGGCCATCGCGCGGCACGCGCATCCGCTCCAAGAGGTCTGGAACGTCGACGTCGGAGCGCTCAGGGGGCCAGGAGAACACCGCCTCGGGGCGCTCCAGCGATCGCAGGGCCTTCTGCAGCGCCTCGGGGAAGCTCCGGCCGATGGCCATCGCCTCTCCGACGCTCTTCATGGTGGTCGTGAGCGTGGGATCGGCGTTCGGGAACTTCTCGAAGGCGAAGCGCGGGGCCTTGACGACGATGTAGTCGAGCGTCGGCTCGAACGAGGCAGGGGTCTCCTGGGTGATGTCGTTGGGGATCTCGTCCAGGGTGTAGCCGATCGCGAGACGGGCCGCGATCTTCGCGATGGGGAAGCCTGTGGCCTTCGAGGCCAGTGCCGAGGACCGTGAGACACGCGGGTTCATCTCGATGACGATCAGCCGGCCGTCGTCCGGATTCACCGCGAACTGGATGTTGCATCCGCCGGTGTCGACGCCCACCGCGCGGATGATGTCGATACCCACGTCACGCAGCCGCTGGTACTCGCGATCAGTCAGGGTGAGCGCAGGAGCCACCGTGATCGAGTCGCCCGTGTGCACGCCCATGGGGTCGAGGTTCTCGATGGAGCACACGACGACGACGTTGTCGTGCCGATCGCGCATCAGCTCGAGCTCGTACTCCTTCCAGCCGATGATGGACTCCTCGAGCAGGACCTCAGACGTGGGGCTCGCCTGGAGGCCCGCCCCCGCGATGCGCCGAAGATCGGATTCGTCGTACGCGATACCCGATCCGGCACCACCCATGGTGAAGGAGGGCCGGACCACGACGGGGTAGCCGAGGTCGACAACCGCCGACAGGCACTCATCGAGCGTGTGGCAGATCGCTGACCGGGCACTCTCGGCGCCCACGCTCTCGACGATGGCCCGGAAGAGCTCGCGGTTCTCGCCTCGCTCGATCGCGTCGACATCGGCACCGATGAGCTCGACGCCGTACCTCTCCAGCACCCCGTTGCGGTGCAGCGCCATCGCCGTGTTCAGGGCGGTCTGGCCGCCGAGGGTCGGGAGCAGGGCGTCCGGGCGCTCCTTGGCGATGATCCGCTCGACGAACTCCGGGGTGATCGGCTCGATGTACGTGGCGTCGGAGAACTCCGGGTCCGTCATGATCGTGGCGGGGTTGGAGTTGACGAGGACCACGCGCAGGCCCTCATCCCGGAGGACCCGACAGGCCTGCGTGCCGGAGTAGTCGAACTCGCATGCCTGCCCGATCACGATCGGCCCCGAGCCGATCACCATGACGGTGCGGATGTCTTCTCGCCGGGCCATCAGGCGATCCGTCCTTCCCGGGTGCGTGCCATGAGGTCGACGAACTCGTCGAAGAGGTAGTCCGCATCGTGCGGCCCGGCTGCCGCCTCCGGGTGGTACTGGACGCTGAAGGCCGGGACATCGAGGCAGCGCAGACCCTCGACGACGTCGTCGTTGAGGCACACGTGGCTCACCACGGCGCGCCCGTGCGGTGTCGGGAACTCGCCTCCGCGCGGGGCATCCACGGCGAAGCCGTGATTGTGCGCGGTCACCTCGACCCGGCGAGTGGCGAGGTCCATGACAGGTTGGTTGATGCCCCGATGGCCGTAGCGCAGCTTGTAGGTGCCGAGACCGAGTGCGCGGCCGAGGATCTGGTTCCCGAAGCAGATGCCGAACACCGGCATGCGTCGGGAGAGCAGCTCGCCCATGACGGCCACGGCGTGGTCGGCCGTGGCAGGGTCGCCCGGGCCGTTCGAGAAGAAGACGCCGTCAGGCGCCAGGGCGAGGATCTGCTCGGCATCCCAGTCAGCCGGCACGACGTGCACCTCGATCCCCCGCTGAGCCATCTGGTGCGGGGTCATCGCCTTGATCCCGAGGTCGACTGCCACCACCGTGAACCGCCGCTCCCCCGTCGCGGGCACGACATAAGGCTCCGTCGTGGTGACGTCCGCGGTGAGGTTCGCCCCCGCCATCGGCGGGCTCGCCTGCACCCGGGTGAGCAGGGCAGGCACCGGATGCTCCGCCTCCGCACCACTGAAGATGCCGACGCGCATGGCTCCGCGCTCCCGCAGGTGCCGCGTCAGGGCGCGGGTGTCGACACCGCTGATCCCCACGATGCCTTGGTCGGCGAGGTCGTCCTCCAAGCTTCGACGCGCACGCCAGTTCGATGTGATGCGCGAGGGATCGCGCACGACGTAGCCCGCCACCCAGATCTGCCGCGACTCGGCATCCTCGTCGTTCATGCCCGTGTTCCCGATGTGGGGAGCGGTCATGACGACGACCTGACCACGGTAGGAGGGGTCCGTGAGGGTCTCCTGATATCCGCTCATGCCGGTCGAGAAGACCGCCTCGCCGACGGTCGAGCCGATGGCGCCGTAGCCCTCGCCGTGCATGGTGCGACCGTCCTCGAGCACGAGGATGGCCGGGATCGGTGACGGGCGCGGATCGCGGGTCATCGGGCTCCTGCCGGGAACGTGGCCATGAGGCCATCCAACACAGTGGCGTGATCGGCCGATGCATCCGCCCGGAACCCGGTGTCGAGGAGCCGGTCCCCCAGTCGCCAGGTCACGACGATCACGCTGTCCTTGGCCCGGACGGTGCCGGCGACCCCCCGGTCCGTGCGAATGCCCTCGATCCCGGCCGCAGGGATGGCCAGGCTCCTCGCCCCCTGCCTCTCCAGGAGGATGCCGCCCGGCCCCCACGACAGCTGAGCCCGGCTGCGGACTCCGAGGTCATGGACCGCGATGCGATCCATCCAGTCTCCGTGCGCACTCGTGCCGGCGAACAGCCCCGGCACCGAGCCCGAGACCCCCCAGTCATCCGGCGCCTCCTCCGGTGGCGCCGGGAGATCGAGCTGACGTCGCTGCCGGGACCGCCAGCCCCAGCGCATGGCGCCGAGCGCGAGCAGGATCACCAGCACCGTCAGCCCGACCAAGGCCAGGCGCTCCGGCCAGTCCGTGACCTGCGCCTGCTCGACGAAGTCCTCCGTCCTCATGCGAGGACTCCGTCGAGGACGGTGGGCGTGCCGGCGTGGAGGGTGTGCACGACCCGACCCGGGAGGCGGCGCCCGGCGTACGGGGTGTTGCGGCTCTTGGAGGCCAGCCTCATCGGGTCGACCACGAGGACACCGTCCGGATCGACGACGGTGATGTTCGCGATCGATCCCGGGAGGAGATCATGTCCTTGGGTGCGCACCCGGCCGATCCTCGCGGGACGCACGGACATGCACTCCGCCACCTCGCGCCAGGACAGGAGTCCGGGCTGGACCATCGTCTCCATCAGGACCCCGAAGGCCGTCTCGAGGCCCAGCATCCCCATGGCGGCCGCGGCCCATTCGCAGTCCTTGTCCTCATGGGGGTGCGGCGCGTGGTCCGTGGCCACGACGTCGATCGTGCCGTCCGCGAGAGCCTCCCTCAGCGCCTGGACGTCGTCTGCCGATCGCAGAGGCGGATTGACCTTGTAGATCGGGTCGTAGCTCGCCACGAGATCCTCGGTCAGGACGAGATGGTGGGGCGTGACCTCCGCCGTGACGTCGATCCCTCTCTCCTTCGCCCATCGGATGATCTCGACTGATCCGGCAGTCGACACGTGGCAGACGTGGAGCCGAGAGCCCACGTGCTGGGCTAGGAGGACATCGCGCGCGATGATGGCCTCCTCGGCGACAGCCGGCCAACCGGCCAGTCCCAACCGACCGGACAGCGCGCTCTCGTTCATCTGCGCATGCTCGGTCAGCCGTGGCTCCTGCGCATGCTGGGCCACGACACCGTCGAAGGCCCTGACGTACTCCAGGGCACGCCGCATCAGCACCGCGTCGTGCACGCACTTGCCGTCGTCGCTGAACACACGGACCTGGGCAGCGCTCATGGCCATCGCGCCGATCTCCGCCATCTGCTCGCCAGCGAGGCCGACGGTGACGGCGCCCACGGGACGCACGTCGACGAGGCCGGCTTCCTGTCCCAGCCGCCACACCTGCTCGACCACGCCCGCCGTGTCGGCGACGGGGCTCGTGTTCGCCATCGCATGAACACACGTGTAGCCGCCGAGCGCTGCTGCCTCGGAGCCGGTCAGCACCGTCTCAGCGTCCTCGCGCCCCGGCTCGCGCAGGTGGGTGTGCAGGTCGACGAACCCCGGCAGGGCGACGAGGCCATCGGCATCGATGATCTCTCCGACCGCGGTGCCTGCGGGCGCGAGATCCACGATGATTCCGTCCGCGACGACGAGATCCACCGCCTCCTCGCCGTAGGGACGCACTCCCCTGAGCACGAGCGTCATTCGGTGTCCTCCTGTCGTCCGCCGAGAAGCAGGTACATGACAGCCATGCGCACGCTGACCCCGTTGGTGACCTGCTCCACCATGACCGCCCGAGGTGAGTCGGCCACATCCGCACTGATCTCCATGCCCCTGTTCATGGGCCCCGGATGCAGCACGATGGCATGGTCGGGCAGGCGCCTCATCCGAGCCTCGTCGAGACCGAACATCCGCGAGTACTCGAGAGCGGACGGGAAGAAGGCGGCCTGCATGCGCTCGGCCTGCACGCGGAGCATCATCACAGCGTCGAGCTGGGGAAGGACATCATCGATGTCGTGCGACACCTCGCACGACCACGACTCGACGCCGTACGGCAGCAGGGTCGGAGGCGCCACCACGACAACCTCGGCGCCCAGCGTCCTCAGAAGCAGGACATTCGAGCGCGCCACGCGACTGTGCAGGATGTCGCCCACGATCGCGATGCGCACGCCAGCGAGATCCCCCGATCCACCGCGCAGGTGGCGTCGCAGCGTGAACGCGTCGAGCAAGGCCTGCGTCGGATGCTCATGCGTGCCGTCACCGGCATTGATCACCGACCCCTGGATCCATCCGGAGGTCGCCAGTCGGTGAGGAGCGCCACTCGCCCCGTGCCGGATGACCACGGCATCGGCGCCCATGGCCTCCAGCGTGAGGGCAGTGTCCTTGAGGCTCTCACCCTTGGACACCGAGGAGCCCTTGGCCGCGAAGTTGATGACGTCTGCCGACAGTCGCTTCGCCGCCAGCTCGAACGAGATCCGGGTGCGGGTGGAGTCCTCGAAGAACAGGTTGACGACGGTGCGCCCGCGCAGGGTCGGCAGCTTCTTGACCGATCGGTCCGTGACGGCTGCTAGCTCCGCAGCCGTGTCGAGGATCAGGACGGCATCCTCACGGCTCAGGTCGCCTGCCGAGAGCAGGTGCCTCACCGCACCCCCTCCTCGATGGTCACCTGATCGATCCCGTCGACCTCGGACAGCTCGACCCTCACCTGCTCCTCGAACGAGGTCGGGAGGTTCTTGCCGACGTGATCGGGGCGGATGGGCAGTTCGCGGTGCCCCCGATCGACCAGTACTGCCAGTCGCACCGCGGACGGACGCCCTAGATCGTTCAGGGCATCGAGTGCCGCTCGAACGGTGCGTCCGGAGAAGAGCACATCATCGACGAGCACGACGATCCGCCCATCGACACCGCAGGACGGGATGGACGTCTCCTCGAGAGCCCGCGCCGGTCGGAGACGAAGGTCGTCTCTGTACAGCGTGATGTCGAGGGAGCCGACCGGCACCTGGGCGCCCTCGATGTCGCCGATCGCAGCAGCGATGCGGTGCGCGAGGGCGACACCTCTCGTGGGAATTCCCAGAAGGACCAGGTCGGCGGAGCCGCGCGACTTCTCGACGATCTCATGGGCGATTCGGCGGATGGCCCGCCCCACGTCGGCGTCGTCGAGGACGACACGGGCACGCGTGTTCACCGCGGGACCCCCTTCCCCGCCTCACTGGACGGGCTTAAAGGATGTCGGACTCTCGAACCCTATCCCACCGCGTGATGTGCGCGGGGGTCAGACGCCCGTGCCCGGACCCGCACTCCCGATCTTGTGCACGCGCATGCCATTCGTGGTGCCCGGGACGCCCGGCGGCACTCCGGCCACGATCACGACGCGGTCGCCGAAGGTTGCCCGACCGATTTCGAGCAGGGCCTTGTCGACCTGCACCACCATGTCGTCGGTGTGCTTCACCTGTGGCACGAGGAAGGTCTCCACTCCCCACACGAGGGACAGCAGGCTGCGCGTGCGGGGATTGGGCGTGAAGGCGAGCAGCGGGGTGCCACTGCGCCAACGCGAGATGAGCCGCGCAGAGGAGCCCGTCTCCGTGAAGGCGATCAGGTGCGTGGCCTCGACACCCGCCGCGACACCGACCGCCGCGTGGGTGAGGGCTCGCGCCGTGGAGCCCGTCCACGGGTCGGAGAGCGTCGGGAGCTGGTGCAGGGCCCACGTCTCGACGTGCTCGATGATCCGCGACATCGTCTCGACCACGAGGCTCGGGTGGTCGCCGACGCTCGTCTCCCCCGAGAGCATCAGGGCATCGGCCCCGTCGAGCACGGCGTTCGCGACATCGCTGGCCTCGGCTCGCGTCGGTCGCGTCGCCACCGCCATCGACTCGAGCATCTGGGTCGCGACGATGACGGGCTTGGCAGCCTCGCGGCACAGCTGGATGGCGCGCTTCTGCACCAGGGGGACGGCCTCGAGCGGCAGTTCCACTCCGAGGTCCCCTCGGGCCACCATGACACCGTCGAAGGCGGCGATGATCTCCTCGAGGTTCTCGATGGCCTGCGGCTTCTCGACCTTCGCAAGAACGGGCAGCCGGAGGCCGACCTCGTCCATGACCGCATGCACATCGACGATGTCGGCGGCGGACCGGACGAAGGACAGCGCGATCATGTCGGCGCCGATCCGCAGCGCCCACCGCAGGTCGTCCTTGTCCTTGTCCGAGAGCGCCGGCACGCTGACGGCGACACCGGGAAGGTTGAATCCCTTGTTGTCGGACACTCGGCCGCCCTCGATCACCTCCGTGTGGACGCGGGGGCCGTCGACGCGCGTGACCCGCAACTCGATGCGCCCGTCGTCCACGAGGACGAGGTCGCCGGGTGAGACATCGTGAGGCAGACCCGAGTGCGTGGTCGAGACCATCAGGCGATCGCCCGGGACATCCTCGGTCGTCACGATGAACTCGTCACCCGACTCGAGCAGGACGGGACCGGACGCGAAGGTGCCCAGGCGGATCTTGGGGCCCTGGAGGTCCACGAGGATGCCCACCCCGCGACCGGTGGCGTCCGAGGCGGCCCGCACGTGCCGGTAGACGACCTCGTGGTCCTCGTGCTTGCCGTGGGAGAGGTTGAGCCGCGCCACGTCCATGCCTGACTCGACCAGGCGGGTGATCGCCTCCGCCGAGCTCGTGGCGGGCCCGAGGGTGGCGACGATTTTGGCGCGGCGCATGGGGGGAAGCCTATCCGTAAGCGGTTGCAGGACCGGGGAGGTCAGACGAGCAGCGGCCGCGCCGTCGCCGGAATGGGCGAGGGCAGGTTGGTCGCGCCCATGAGATACGAGTCGACGGATGCCGCGGCCGCCCGGCCTTCGGCGATCGCCCAGACGATGAGGGACTGACCCCGTCCGGCATCACCGGCCACGAACACACCGGGGACGTCCGTCGAGTAGTCGGCGTTGCGGGCCAGGGACCCCCGATCGTTGAGGGACAGCTCGAACTGGTCAGCGACCTCAGCCGCCTCCGGGCCCACGAATCCCATGGCGAGGAAGACAGCATCCGCCGGGACCTCGCGCGTGGAACCGGGGACCGGGCGGAGGCCGCCCTCGTGAGCCTCCACCTCGACCAGCTCCAGTGCCCGAACGGCACCGTTGCCATCGTCGAGGAAGCGCTCGGTCGACACCGCGAAGACCCGATCTCCCCCCTCCTCATGCGCGCTGCTCACGCGGTAGGTCATGGGGTAGGTCGGCCAGGGCTGCGTGGCCGGCCGATGCTGCGGCGGAGTCGGCAGGATCTCCAGCTGCGTGACCGAGGCGGCGCCCTGCCGATGCGCGGTGCCGAGGCAGTCGGCACCCGTGTCCCCGCCGCCGATGATGACGACGTGCTTGCCGGCGACGTCGATCGGGGACGAGTCCGCATCGCCCTCCTGCACCCTGTTCGCGAGCGGGAGGTACTCCATCGCCTGGTGGATGCCGCTCAATTCGCGACCGGGGACGTCGAGATCCCGCCACGCGGTGGCACCGATGGCGATCACCACGGCGTCGTAGCGTCGACGGAGGTCCTCCCCCGTGATGTCGATGCCCACTTCCACCCCGGGTCGGAACTTGACCCCCTCGGCCTCCATCTGCGCCAGTCGCCGATCGAGGTGGCGCTTCTCCATCTTGAACTCGGGAATGCCGTACCGGAGCAGGCCGCCGATTCGGTCGGCACGCTCGTAGACGGCGACGGTGTGGCCGGCTCGCGCGAGCTGCTGGGCAGCGGCCAGCCCTGCCGGGCCGGAGCCCACGACGGCGACCGTGCGCCCGCTCAGCCGGTCCGGCGGCTGGGGGGTGACCCACCCCTCGTCCCATGCCCGATCGATGATGGACACCTCGACCTGCTTGATGGTGACCGGGTCGGCGTTGATGCCGAGCACGCAGGCGGCCTCGCAGGGGGCAGGACACAGCCGACCCGTGAACTCGGGGAAGTTGTTCGTCGCATGGAGCCGCTCGATGGCGTCCTGCCAGTCCCCTGACCAGACGAGATCGTTCCACTCGGGGATGAGGTTCCCGAGCGGGCACCCGTTGTGGCAGAAGGGGATGCCGCAGTCCATGCATCGTCCGGCCTGCTTCTCGAGCTGCTCGGGCTCGAACGGCTCGTAGACCTCACGCCAGTCCTGCAGGCGCAGGTCCACGGGACGCCGCTTGGGCAGCTCGCGCGACGTCGTCAGGAATCCTCGTGGATCAGCCATTGATGCCTCCCATGATCGCAACCATCGGGTCGATGCCCGCGGACTCCGCTTCCTTCGCCAGCCTCAGCACGCGCTTGAAGTCGCGCGGCATGACGAGGGTGAAGCGCTGAGCTGACGCCGGCCAGTCGGCCAGGAGCGCAGCGGCAACCGTCGACCCGGTCTCCTCCCCATGCTGGCGGAGAAGGGCCTCGATCCGGTCACGATCCTCCGTGTCCAGCGGGTCCAGGTCGACCATCTCGCGGTTCACGCGAGCCGGGTCGAGGTCGAGTACGTAGGCGCGACCACCAGACATGCCGGCTCCCAGATTTCGGCCGGTCGATCCGAGGATCACGGCCACGCCCCCGGTCATGTACTCGAGGGCATGATCGCCAACCCCCTCCACGACGGCGGTGGCACCGGAGTTGCGCACGCAGAAGCGCTCCCCCACCCGACCTCGCAGCAACAGCGTCCCGCTCGTGGCTCCGTAGCCGATGACGTTGCCGGCGATGATGTTCTCCTGCGCCGCGAACCTGGCCTCCCGCGCGGGACGGACCACGATGGTTCCGCCCGAGAGCCCCTTGCCGACGTAGTCGTTCGCATCCCCCTCCAGCCGGAGGCTGATGCCCGAGGGGAGGAAGGCTCCGAAGGACTGGCCCGCCGAGCCGAGGAAGGTGAGGTCGATCGTGCCCTCAGGAAGGCCCGCGCCTCCGTGACGTCGCGTCACCTCGGAGCCGAGCATGGTGCCCACCGTGCGGTTGACGTTGCGGATGGGCAGCTGCGCGCGCACCGGCTCTCCCCTCTCCAGGGCAGGGGCGCACAGGGCGATGAGCTCATGGTCGAGGGCCTGCTCGAGGCCGTGATCCTGCGCGACCGCCTGGTGTCGCACCACACCCTCGTCCAGCGAGGGCACGTGGAGGATCGGCGTGAGATCAAGACCTGACGCCTTCCAGTGCTCCACGGCACGCTCCACGTCGAGCATCTCCACCTGACCGACGGCCTCCTGAAGCGTGCGGAAGCCCAGCGCGGCCAGCAGCTCCCTCACCTCCTCGGCGATGTACTCGAAGAACGTCTCGACGAACTCCGGCTGGCCGGAGAAGCGCTCGCGAAGCACGGGATTCTGCGTCGCGACGCCCACTGGGCATGTGTCGAGATGGCAGACGCGCATCATGATGCACCCGCTCACCACGAGCGGTGCCGTGGCGAACCCGAACTCCTCGGCTCCGAGCAGCGCCGCGATGACGACATCACGCCCCGTCTTCAGCTGACCGTCGGTCTGCACGACCACGCGGTCACGCAGGCCATTGAGCAGCAGGGTCTGCTGCGTCTCGGCCAGGCCGAGCTCCCAGGGTCCGCCCGCGTGCTTCAGCGACGTCAGGGGCGAGGCGCCCGTTCCGCCGTCATGGCCCGAGATGAGGATGACGTCCGCATGCGCCTTGGCGACGCCTGCCGCGACTGTGCCGACCCCAACCTCCGCCACGAGCTTGACGTGGATCCGTGCCTGCGTGTTGGCGTTCTTCAGGTCATGGATCAGCTGGGCGAGATCCTCGATCGAGTAGATGTCGTGATGCGGTGGAGGAGAGATCAGCCCGACGCCCGGGGTCGAGTGACGCGTCTTCGCCACCCAGGGGTACACCTTGTGACCGGGGAGTTGGCCTCCCTCTCCCGGCTTGGCCCCCTGAGCCATCTTGATCTGGATGTCATCGCTGTTGACGAGGTACTCGCTCGTGACGCCGAAGCGGCCGGAGGCCACCTGCTTGATGGCCGACCGCTTGGAGTCCCCGTTGGAGAGAGGCAGGTACCGCTCGGGGTCCTCCCCTCCCTCGCCCGTGTTCGACTTCGCGCCCAGGCGATTCATCGCGATCGCGAGAGTCTCGTGCGCCTCCTGCGAGATGGATCCATAGGACATCGCTCCGGTGGAGAACCGCTTGACGATCTCCGACACCGGCTCCACCTCGTCGAGGGAAATCGGCTCGCGCACGCCCTCCTTGAGCCGGAAGAGGCCCCGCAGGGTCATGAGGCGCTCGGACTGCTCATCGACGCGCTGCGAATACTGCCGGAAGATGTCGAACCTCTTGTTGCGCGTCGAGTGCTGCAGGCGAAAGACCGTCTCCGGATCGAACAGATGGGGCTCACCCTCCCGCCGCCACTGGTACTCGCCCCCGACGGTGAGGGTCCGATGCGCAGGAGAGATCCCTGAAGGCGGGTAGGCGACCCGGTGCCGGCGGGCGACCTCCTCGGCGAGGACGTCCAGGCCCACGCCTCCGAGCTTCGACGCGGTGCCCGTGAAGTACGCGTCGATGACCTCCTGGGAGAGTCCGACGGCCTCGAAGATCTGGGCACCTCGGTACGAGGCGACCGTGGAAACGCCCATCTTCGACATGACCTTGAGCAGGCCCTTGCCGAGCGCCTTCACAACGTTGCGCGTCGCCTTCTCCGGGGTGACGTCGCCCAGGATGCCGCGACGGGCGAGATCCTCGGTCGTCTCCAGGGCCAGGTAGGGATTCACGGCCGCCGCGCCGTAGCCGATGAGGAGCGCCACATGGTGCACCTCGCGGACGTCACCCGCCTCGACCAGCAGGCCCACCATCGTGCGGGTCTTCGTGCGCACGAGGTGGTGGTGCACCGCTGCCGTGAGCAGCAGTGACGGGATCGGGGCGTTCAGCGCATCACTGTCGCGATCGGACAGAACGATGAACCGCTTGCCCTGCCGGATCACGGCATCGACCTCGTTGAAGATCTCCTGCAGTCGTCGCTCGAGTGCAGCGCCGCCACCCATCACCGGGTAGAGGCCGGAGACCCGGACCCCGGCGAAGGTCGAGAACTGGCCGTCCTGATTGATGTGGAGGATCTTGCTGAGCTCGTCGTTGTCGATGACCGGGAAGGGAAGGACGACCTGACGGCAGTGCTCGGGCGACACCTCCAGGAGGTTGCCCTCCGGGCCGATGATGCTCGACAGCGACGTCACGATCTCCTCACGGATCGCATCCAGCGGAGGATTGGTCACCTGCGCGAAGAGCTGGGCGAAGTAGTCGAACAGCAGTCGCGGTCGATCTGAGAGCACGGCGATCGGGGTGTCGGTGCCCATCGACCCGATGGCCTCGGCTCCGGAGCGGGCCATGGGCTCCAGGATGACCCGGAGCTCCTCGTCGGTGTAGCCGAAGGTCTGCTGACGGCGCGCGACGGACTCCGACGTATGGACGATGTGCTCGCGATCCGGAAGGGCCTCGAGGTGGATCAGGCCGGCATCAAGCCACTCCTGGTACGGATGCTCAGCGGCCAGTCGTGACTTGATCTCGTCATCCTCGATGATCCGGCCCGCCCGGGTGTCGACCAGGAACATGTGCCCCGGCTGGAGTCGGCCCTTGCGCACGATGGTCTCGGGGTCGATGTCCAGGACTCCGGTCTCGGAGCCGAGCACGACGAGGCCGTCCTCCGTGACCCAGAAGCGACCCGGGCGCAGGCCGTTGCGATCGAGGACGGCGCCGATCTGGGTGCCGTCGGTGAAGCAGACGTTGGCAGGACCGTCCCAGGGCTCCATGAAGTTGGCGTGGAACTCGTAGAAGGCCCGCCGCGCGGGATCCATGCCGGGGTTGTTCTCCCACGCCTCCGGGATCATCATCAGCACCGCGTGCGGAAGCTCCCGACCCGAGAGATGCAGGAGCTCCAGCACCTCGTCGAAGGAGGCCGAGTCGGAGCCCCCGGGCGTGCAGATGGGGAACAGGCGAGTGATGTCGCCCGGGATCACATCCGACGTGAGCATGGCCTCGCGCGCCATCATCCAGTTGCGGTTGCCCTTGACCGTGTTGATCTCGCCGTTGTGCGAGATGTAGCGGTATGGATGAGCGAGCGCCCAGGACGGGAACGTGTTCGTCGAGAACCGCGAGTGGACGAGGGCGAGCGCCGACTCCAGGCGCGGGTCGGACAGCTCCGGATAGAAGGGCTCGAGCTGTGCCGTCGTGAGCATGCCCTTGTAGACGATCGTCCGAGAGGACAGCGACGGGAAGTACACCCCCAGCTCGCGCTCGATCCGCTTGCGCAGCGCGAACGCCCGGCGATCGAGCTCGAGTCCCGACAGTTCGCCGACGGCCGAGGCGACGAACAGGTACTCGAAGCTCGGCATGGTGCTTCGCGCCGTTGCCCCGATCAGGCTCGGGTCGGTCGGGCAGGCTCGCCAGCCGAGGACGCGCAGGCCCTCCTCGCCCGCGAGGGCATCGATCGACGCGCGGATCCGGTCGCTCGCCGCCGCGTCGATCGGGAGGAACCCGACGCCGACCGCGTAGTGCCCGGCCGCGGGGAGGTCGAACCCGACGACCGAGCGCAGGAAGCGGTCCGGCACCTGGATCAGGATGCCGGCACCGTCGCCCGTGTCGGGCTCGGCCCCCGAGGCTCCCCGATGCTCCAGGTTGCGCAGCGCCGTGAGCGCCTTGTCGACGATGTCGTGGGACGGAGCACCGGTCAGCGTGGCCACGAAGGCGACTCCGCAGGCGTCATGCTCATGCTGGCCGTCGTAGAGACCCTGGGGAGCGGGCTGCAGGGGAGATCGGAACACCGGGCACGTCCTTGTCGTCGTCAACAGCGGAAGCCACCGCACGCGGTGGGGGTTCCGGGACGACGTTGGCCCGAACGAGCAGAAGCCTAGCCCACCCGGGAGGAGGACTCCTCGGGAGGCCGGACCACGCCCGGGCGCAGGAGGTCCTGCTCGCGTCCCGGCCGCATCCGCGAGGAGATGACCAGGTAGGCGAGCGCTCCGATCCCGACGATCAGGGAGGTCCAGATGTTGAGGCGGAGCCCCAGGATGGTGTTCGCGGAGTCGATGCGCAGGGCCTCGATCCACAGCCGGCCGGCGGCGTAGAGCAGGACGTAGAGCGCGAAGACCCGGCCATGGCCCATCTGGAACCGGCGGTCCGCCCACACGAGGACGATGACCACGAGGATCAGCCACAGCGACTCGTAGAGGAAGGTCGGGTGGAAGGTCGCGACGTCCTCATAGCCCGCGGGTCGATTCTCCACGGCGATCTCGAGTCCCCAGGGCAGGTCCGTCGGGGACCCGAAGAGCTCCGAGTTGAACCAGTTGCCCCAGCGCCCGATCGCCTGCGCCAGGGCTATGCCGGGTGCGATCGCGTCGGCGACCGGTGGCAGCAGCACACCATGGCGCCGGGCTCCGATCCAGGCACCCAGGGCTCCCATGGCCACGGCGCCCCAGATACCGAGTCCGCCGTCCCAGATGCGCACGGCTCCGGCGAGACCGGAGCCGCCGGGCCCGAAGTACAGCTGCCAGTCGGTCAGGACGTGGTAGAGCCGGCCGCCGATGATGCCGAACGGCACCGCCCAGATGGCGATGTCGAGGATCATGCCCTTCTCGCCACCGCGTGCCTCGTAGCGTCTGCTGCCCCACCAGACCGCGACGATGATGCCCGCGATGATCAGGAGCGCATAGGCGCGCAACGGCACCGGCCCGAGGTACCAGACACCTGCCTCCGGGCTCGGGATGCTGGTCGGGATCAGGGGGTCTCAGCTCCCCCGGCCGGAGCCCCACCCTCGGCGATGAGGGCGCGGAGCGCAGCATCGTCCGCCAGTGTCGGCGTGGGCACCTCGACGCCATCGAGGAGGCCGAACGGCGTGCCCCCGATACCGCTCAGCGAGAAGGTCGCCCCGCTGCTGCGCGCCCAGTCGAGGTACGTGCCGTCGGCCACGCACGTGGTGAAGGTGTCGAGGTCGGCACCCGTGACACCCGACTGCTCGGCCAGGGCGATCAACTGCTCGTTCGTCCAGCCCTGCCCCTCCTCGGCGGGCAGGTTGGCGTAGAGGGCGTCGTGGTACTCCTTGGTCCGTCCGGCGTCCATCGCGCAGCCCCAGGCGGCCGTCGCGCGGGATGAGGACGCAGCCACCGCGGGGTCGCCTCCCTCGTTCACCCGGTCCAGGAACGTTGCCGGACGCCAGATGAGGCGCACCGTGCCCTCCTCCGCCAGCGCGGCGATGCCTGCTCCGTTCGCCGCTTCGACCGAGGCGCAGGCGGGGCACTGGAAGTCCTCCCACACCTCCAGCACCGGAGCATCCGCGGCCGCCGTGCCGTAGGGCACCCCGAAGGCGTACTCGTCGTCAGGGCCCAGGACCCCGGCCGGGAGCGCTGCACCCTCCACCACGGTGGGCTCGCCGGCCACCGTGGACTCGGAGGATCCCCGTGCGACCAGCGCGACGGCGATGATGCCCACCACGACGATGAGCACCGTGGCCCCGCCGATGATCCGCACCGTGCGCTCCCGACGACGCTCCTGCGACTGCGCGGCATCCCTCGCCGCCGCCGCACGCTGCCGACGATCCTTGCCCGACTCGCTCATGCCTCTCCCTCACGGTCTCGTGCGTCCGGTACGTGGCATCCCCGCCTCGAGACCGATCACGCACGCGCGTCCCGACATCCTGCCATTCCATGCCGCGGACCGCTGTCAGCCCCCTCGGACCCCCGCGGCCAGTTCGCGGGCAAGCGACTGCACCTGCGCCCGGGCCTCCTCCGGCGTCTCGGCCTGGAGGATGCGGCGCACGAAGGCCGAGCCCACGATGACGCCATCGGCGTAGCCGGCGACCTCCGCCGCCTGGGCACCGGTCGAGACGCCCAGGCCGACCGCGATCGGCAGGTCGGTGAACTCCCGGGCTCGCCGCACGAGCTCAGGCGCCGCCGAGCTGACCTGGCTGCGGGCGCCCGTGACGCCCATGGTCGATGCCGCATACAGGAAACCGGAGGTGACCGCCGCGACCTGGCCGATGCGGACATCCGTCGACGACGGCGCCACGAGGAACACGCGATCCAGCCCCTGGGCGGTCGTCGCGGAGATCCACGGACCCGCCTCCTCCGGGGTGAGGTCGGGGGTGATCACGCCATGGCCGCCCGACTCCGCGAGCCGCTGAGCGAATCGCTCGACCCCGTAGCGCTCGATCGGGTTCCAGTAGGTCATGACCACCGCGGTCGTCCCCGCATCGCTCACCTGACGCACCACATCGAGGACGACGTCGGTCGTGGTCGCCCCACGCAGAGCCAGCTCGACCGCGGACTGGATGTCGGGGCCGTCCATCAGCGGATCCGAGTAGGGCAGGCCGACCTCGACGATGTCGACTCCACCCGCGACCATCGCCGCGATCATCTCGACCGACTGCTCGGCTGTCGGAAAGCCAGCCGGCAGGTAGCCGATCAGGGCGGCACGACCCTCGGCCCTCGCCTGTGCGAAGACCTCGGTCAGCGATCGACTCACGTCCGCGCACCGCCATCGCCGCCACGGTCGAGTCGGAAGTACTCGGCGGCCGTCGCGACGTCCTTGTCGCCGCGGCCGGAGAGATTCACGAGGATGACCGCCTCGGGACCGAGCTCGCGCCCGAGGCGCATGGCTCCGGCGAGGGCGTGAGCGGTCTCGATCGCCGGAATGATGCCCTCGGTCCGGCACAGGAGCTCGAACGCCGCCATCGCCTCGGCGTCATCCACCGGCTCGTAGACCGCACGCCCGGTGTCGTGGAGCCACGCATGCTCAGGACCCACACCCGGGTAGTCCAGACCCGCGGAGATCGAGTGCGAGGGCATGGTCTGCCCCCACTCGTCCTGCATCACGTAGGTGCGGGCGCCGTGGAGCACGCCGGGGCTGCCGGCAGCGAAGCGTGAGGCATGGCGACCCGTCTCGACCCCGTCACCGCCGGCCTCGTACCCGCGCACGAGCACGTCGGGGTCGCCGAGGAACGCACTGAACAGCCCGATGGCGTTCGACCCCCCACCCACGCAGGCCACTACGGCGTCGGGGAGGCGACCCTCCACCTCAAGGATCTGCTCGCGCGCCTCGCGCCCGATCACCTCGTGGAAGTGGCGGACCATGCGCGGGAAGGGCGCGGGGCCGGTGACGGTGCCCAGCACGTAGTGCGTGGTGTCGACCGTGGTGACCCAGTCCCGCATCGCCTCGTTGATCGCATCCTTCAGGGTGCGACTGCCAACCGTGACGGGCACGACCTCAGCGCCGAGAAGCTGCATGCGCGCCACATTCAGCGCCTGGCGGCGGGTGTCCTCCTCGCCCATGTACACGATGCACTCGAGGCCCATGAGAGCCGCGGCCGTCGCCGTAGCGACGCCGTGCTGTCCCGCTCCGGTCTCGGCGATGACCCTGCGCTTGCCCATGCGTCGCGTGAGGAGCGCCTGGCCGAGGACGTTGTTGATCTTGTGCGAGCCGGTGTGGTTGAGGTCCTCGCGCTTGAGATAGATCCGAGCACCGCCGCACTCCTGGGAGAACCGACGGGCGGGGGTCAGAGGGCTGGGTCGGCCGGTGTAGGTGCGCTCGAGCTCAGCCAGCTCCGCACCGAAGGCGGGATCGGCGAGCGCAGCATCGAAGGCCGCCTGCAGCTCATCCAGCGCCGCCGTCAGCGCCTCGGGGACGAAGCGGCCTCCGTAGGGGCCGAAATGCCCGGTGGGGATGTCGATCAGCGTCATCTCTCGTCCGTCCAGCCGCGTCCATGCCGCAGGGCCGGGTGGGCTCCTGCCGTGACCAGGTCGTGCACCGCCGCGCGGGGATCCTTGCCCGTGACGAGGCTCTCCCCCACGAGGACGGCATCGGCGCCCGCCTCGGCGTACACGATGAGATCCCGCGCATCTCGCACGCCGGACTCGGCGATCTTGAGGACCGAGTCAGGTATGCGAGGGGCCACCCGCGCGAAGGTCCCGCGATCGACCTCGAGGGTCTTGAGGCTGCGAGCATTCACGCCGATCACCGTGGCGCCCGCCTCGACAGCCCGATCGACCTCGGGCTCGTCATGCACCTCGACCAGCGGCGTCAGCCCCAGGCTCCTCGTGCGCTCGACGAGACTCACGAGGGCCTCCTGATCGAGCGCCGCCACGATCAGGAGGACGACGTCGGCGCCATAGGCCTTCGCCTCCCAGAGCTGGTAGCTGGTGACGATGAAGTCCTTGCGTAGGACGGGGATGTCGACCGCTGCACGCACCTCGGCGAGGTCGGCCAGCGATCCGCCGAACCGCCGCTGTTCCGTCAGGACGCTGATGCAGTGCGCGCCGCCGGCCTCGTACTCTCGAGCGAGGGCAGCCGGGTTGGCGATCTCCGCCAGCACACCCTTGCTCGGACTGGACCGCTTCACCTCGGCGATGACACAGACATCGTCGCCTCGCAGGACGGCCTCGAAGTCACGTGCCGGTGGCACCGAGGACGCTCGTCCCTTCAGCTCCTCCAGCGGCACTGTCGCCATGCGATCGGCGACGTCGCTTCGGACGCCCTCGACGATGTCGTCCAGCACGGTCACCTGCCCAGCGTAGCCACGCA
>CAZQXO010000009.1:0-8307 GCA_964597445.1 uncultured Bifidobacteriaceae bacterium
CTCCCCACGGTCTGGGACACCCGCACGATGGAGATCGCCCAGTCCGTGACCATGGGCCTGTACCCGATGTTCCTCGTCGACGAGAAGACGCTCGCCGCGACGGAGGCCTTCCTCGCCCGGCCGGGACTCAACTCCGCCTGCCGCAGGCTCGTCATCGAGGGCCGCGACGGGGTCGAGCGAGCCATGCGCGCCCGAGCCGCGGACGCCTAGGCCGCGCGGCGGCGATCCCGACGCAGGTCAGCGTCAGGCGGGCTCGTCGAGGTGCACGACCCGGGGGTGCCGAGCATGCTCGGCCAGCTGGATCACGCCACGGCGCAGGCCGCCCACGAGGTCGCCGGCCACGAAGCTCGAGACCATCGAGGCAGCCGCGAGATCACAGGCTTCAGTGCTGAGGTCGACGGCCACATTCACGCCGGACACGATCTCGAGCACCTTGCGCACGGGGCACACGGCCACCAGGACGCTCGAGGACGGATCCGGCAGGCTCGTGTGCCGCTGGACGGCCGAGGCTCGTCCCTCCGCAAGGGGCCCGAGGTAGACGGCGAACGCGAAGCCGGAGATCGTGCGCGCCTTCTCCACGACATGGCGCAGCTCGTTGACCTGGACATCGGTGACGTGCCCGGCACCGGGCACCGTCAGGAGGTCACCATCGTGCACTGACGCCACCCACCTTCGTCGAGTCTGCGGGGAACATCTCGGACGGGAGCCGTCCCGGATCCGGGAGCGGACGGCCACTCACCACGAGCAGGGGGCCACCCTCCTCCTGGTCATCTGCCCGGGAGTCGCGGATCCATCCCGGCGCACTGACCAGGAGGTAGACGACCCCGCCGAACAGGAGTGGCAGTCCGATGAAGAGCCCGATGGCCTGCAGAGCATTCACAGGAGCACTCTAACGGAGCGGTTCGGTCAGCCTGTCGAGCAGCGCAGAGCCCGACATCACCTGCTCCAGTGTCACCGCGTCCCCAGAGGCATCGCACACGGGCATGCGCCAGTTGGGGTACTCCTGGTCGGTTCCCGGCTGGTTCTGCGCTCGACGATCGCCTACGACATCGGGCAGGCCGACGCCGATGAGACGCGCGGGCGACGCAGCGGCGGCGCGATGCAAGGCAACGGCGAACGCCTCCAGCCCCGCATCCGTCGACAGGTCAGCATCGTCCGGGAGCCAGCCGTGGCGGCGCACGATCTCGAGCCAGTTCGCTCGCTCGTGCGCGGCACGGGCGCGCTCGTCCTCGACCGGCGTCGTCAGCAGACCGAGCTCGGCGCGAATCCGCACATGCTCGTCGCGCAGGTAGCCGGCCGTGGGAGGCAGGTCATGGACGGTCACGCTCGCGAGGACATCCCGGCGCCAGTCATGAGGATCACGGGCACCGTCGCCATCGGCTTCGAACCACAGGATGCTGGTGCCGAGGATGCCGCGCTCCGCGAGCGCCTCCTGGACCCACGGCTCCACGGTGCCGAGGTCCTCCCCGACCACGACCGCGCCCGCGCGATGGGCCTCCAGCATGAGGATGCTGAGCATGGCGTCATGGTCGAGACGGACGAAGGTTCCGGCGTAGGCGGGCAGGCCGGCCGGCACCCACCAGAGGCGGAAGAGCCCGAGCACGTGGTCGATACGGAGTCCTCCGGCATGACGCAGCACGGTACGGAGCATGTCGCGGAACGGCACGAAGGCCTGCTCGGCCAGCGCATCCGGACGCCAGGGAGGCTGGCTCCAGTTCTGGCCCATCTGGTTGTACATGTCGGGGGGAGCACCCACACCCACGCCGGACGCCAGGACGTCCTGCAGGGCCCACGCGTCAGCGCCCTCCGGGTGCACCCCCACCGCGAGGTCATGCATCACGCCCAGGGCCATGCCGGCCTCCATCGCACGGCCCTGCGCCATCGCCAACTGATCGTCGACCAGCCACTGGAGCCACATGTGGAAGTCGACCAGGCCACCATGCTCGTCACGGAAGGCCGCGACCTCCGCGCGATGCGGGTGCGCGAGGCCCGCCGGCCAGTTCGACGGCGCTCCATGGACGTCGGTGATCGCGCACCACGTCGCGAAGTCCAGCAGGCCTCGGCCTTGACTCCGCACATAGGCGTCGAACTGCTCGGCGCGCGCCGCGTCCATTCCTGCGGCGTGGATCTCCTCGAGTGACGCCCGCTTGGCCGACCAGACCGCGTCTCGGTCGAGGAGATCCGGGAGCGCATTGCTGCGCTGCAGGAGCTCGGCTCGATCCTCGATGCGCCTGCGCTCGTCCGCGGAGACGCGATCGAGCTCCGGGATGTCCTCGATGCGCAGATAGATCGGGTTGGCGAAGCGCCTGGTCACCGGGAGATAGGGCGAGGGGGCCATGGGCGCGACCGGAGACGCGGCGTGCAGCGGGTTGATGAGCACGAACCCGGCACCCAGATCGCGCCCACTCCAGGCAGCCAGCTCGCCGAGATCGTGCAGATCGCCCAGGCCCCAGGAGCCCGCGGACCGCATGGCGTAGAGCTGGGTCATGAATCCCCACTGGCGCGCGCCGATCCTGGCATCCGGGTCGAGCCGAGTCGGGGCCACAACGGCCGTCGACCGCGCCTGCACCTCGCCGGACTCCGCGACGATGGTGTGCCACCCGAGAGGGAGGTCGCCCGGCATCGTGAAGCTGGCCTCGCCGACGAGACTTCCCTCGACCTCCACGGGGTCGACCCAGTGGTCAC
This sequence comes from uncultured Bifidobacteriaceae bacterium, assembly GCA_964597445.1. GTDB lineage: Bacteria > Actinomycetota > Actinomycetes > S36-B12 > S36-B12 > UBA10649. The sequence goes on from CAZQXO010000009.1 coordinate 2,686, forward strand.
GCGGGGCGAGGTCGACGCGACCACCGCCCTCCAGTTCGATCCACGACCGCGCCGGTGCGCCGTGCGGCACGTGCACCCACAGTCGCTGATCGCCGCCCTGCCGCATCACGAACACCGGGGGAAGCATGCGTCGCCAGTCCCGCAGCCGCTTCTCCGTCACCGCCGCCTCGATGGACTCCGCCGTGCTGACATCCAGTCCCAGGGCGATCAGGACGGCCCTGACCGTGTCCTCCCCCACTCGCACGAGGCTGCCGGACTGGTCCCAGTAGTCCAGGGCGACGCCGTAGGCGTCGGCGAGCTGCGCGAGGCTCTGCGGCACAGGGGCCGTCGGATCGTGGCGAGTCACGGGGGAAGCCTAGGGTGGTTTCGTGACCTCTCCCACCGAGCGCCCCGCCTATCCGGAGGCCCCCCGCCTCGACATCGCGGACGAGTACCACGGCACCGTGGTGCCCGATCCCTACCGGTGGCTCGAGGACCCGGACGATCCCCGCACCGTGGAGTGGATGGACCAGCAGCGCGCTCTCATGGCCGACGAGCGAGGGAGCTGGACGACCCGTGACCAGTTCGCCACCCGGGTCGAGGAACTGCTCGGCTCCGGCACCGTCTCGCCGCCGTACTGGCGCGGACAGCGCTGCTTCCTCATGCGTCGGGAGCCGGGCCAGCAGTTCTCCGTGCTGTACGTGATCGACCCCGACGGCACGGAACGCACCCTCATCGATCCCATCGCGCTCGATCCCGACGGCCTGACGACCCTCGACAGCTGGCAGCCCTCGAAGGAGGGCGACCTCCTCGCCTACCAGCTCTCCGTCGGGGGCGACGAGGAGTCGCTCCTGCACGTGATGGACGTCGCGACGGGCCGCACCATCGAGGGGCCGATCGACCGCTGCCGCTACTCGCCCGTCGCGTGGCTGCCGGGAGGCGGGGCGTTCTACTACGTGCGCCGGATCGCACCTGAGCTGCTGCCCGAGTCCGAGCGCAACTTCCATCGCCGTGTGTACCTGCACCGGGTGGGCACTCCGACCGACGAGGACGTCCTCGTGTTCGGAGCCGGCATGACCATGACGAACTACTACGGTGTCGAGGTCAGCCGCGACGGGCACTGGCTCCAGGTCTCCGCTTCCGAGGGAACCGAGCCCCGCAACGACCTCTGGGTCGCCGACCTGACCTCCTGCCCGCCCGAGTCGCCGTCCTTCACGCTCGTCCAGGGCGACGTCGATGCCCAGACCGGCCTCAGCTTCCTGCGCGACGGCCGGGTGATGGTGAGCACCGATCTCGACGCCCCTCGCGGCCGCGTCGCCGTCACCTCCCCCGGAGACTGGTCAGCGGAGGCCTGGACCGACCTGATCCCCGAGGACCCCGAGGCGGTCCTCGAGTCCGTCACCGTTCTCGACGGACCCGAGCTCACCGAGGATCAGCTGCTGGTGGTGCGCACCGCGCACGGCGTGGCCCGGATGAGCCTGCATCGGGCGTCCGACGGCTCGCTCCTGCGCGAGATCGACCTCCCCGGCGCCGGGACGATCGGCGGCCCGGTCGAGCACATCGACGGAGGGCCCGTGACGTGGTTCGTCTTCACCGACCACACCACGGTTCCGACGATCTATGCGTACGACGCCCGCACGGGCGAGGTGTCACTCCATGCCCGACCACCGGGCACCGTCGAGGTCCCGCCCGTGCACTCGCAGCAGGTGACCTACACCTCGAAGGACGGCACGGTGGTGCGCATGTTCGTGCTGTCCCCGACGGCCGAGCCTGACCAGCCCAGGCCGACCATCCTGTACGGCTACGGCGGCTTCGGCATCGCGATGACCCCGGGCTACTCCGCGGCGATCCTCGCCTGGGTGGAGGCCGGTGGCGTCTGGGCGGTGGCGAACATCCGCGGTGGCGGCGAGGAGGGTGAGGACTGGCACCGCGCCGGCATGCTGGGCAGCAAGCAGAACGTGTACGACGACTTCCATGCGGCAGCGGAGTGGCTGATCGATCAGCGCTGGACGTCACCGGCGCAGCTCGGCATCTACGGCGGATCGAACGGCGGCCTGCTCGTGGGCGCTGCCCTGACGCAGCGGCCGGATCTGGTCAACGCGGTCGTGTGCGTCGCGCCCCTGCTGGACATGCTCCGCTACACGACCTCAGAGCTCGGCCCGACCTGGACGGTCGAGTACGGAGACCCGGATGACGCGGAGCAGTTCGGCTGGCTGCACTCCTACTCGCCGTACCACCGCGTGACCGAGGGGGTCGACTATCCGGCCACCATGTTCGCCGTCTTCGAGAACGACTCGCGCACCGATCCCATGCACGGCCGGAAGATGTGCGCAGCGGTCCAGCACGCGACCCGAGGAACTCGGCCTGTCCTCCTGCGCTCGGAGGGCGATGTCGGCCATGGTGCTCGGTCCCTGGCGAAGTCCGTGGAGGAGACCGCTGACACCCTGGCCTTCATGGCCCGATGGACCGGCCTCCAGTCGTGATCACGTTCGCGGCGAAGGACGAGCCGGCCTTCTGGGAGACCGCCCGGGACTGGGTCCTCGGCGTTCCCCTGCGCATCCTGGTCATCATCCTCATCGCGCTGACCGTCCAGATCGTGCTGTCGTGGGTGATCCGCCGCACCGTGAGACGGGCCACCGAACGGGCCAAGGTCGAGCGGCTCGCGCAGTCGCGACGAACGGCACGGACGGCCGAGCTCTCCCAGCTCCTGCTCACCGAGCGAACCGAGCAGCGAGCCGCGGCGATCGGCAGCCTGCTGCGCAGCGTCCTCGCCATCACGGTGTGGTCGATCGCCCTGCTCACGATCCTTCCCCTGCTCGGGATAGACATCGCTCCCCTGCTGGCCAGTGCCGGCGTGATCGGCGTGGCCCTCGGCTTCGGGGCGCAGACCCTCGTCAAGGACTACCTGTCCGGCATTTTCATGATCATCGAGGATCAGTACGGCGTCGGTGACCTCGTCGACGTCGGTCCCGTCATCGGCACGGTGGAGGAGGTGGCGCTTCGCTTCACCCGCCTGCGCGACATGACCGGCGTCGTCTGGTACGTCCGCAACGGCGAGATCCTCCGCGTCGCCAATCGCTCACAGGGCTGGACGCTGGCCATCGTCGACATCCCGATCGCCTACAACGAGGACATCGACAAGGTCCGCGCGATCGTCGATGCCGTGTCGAACGACATGGATGAGGATCCGGCCTACGACGACATGCTGCTCGGTCGCCCATCCTTCGCCGGCGTCGAGTCGGTGTCGGGCGAGGCGGTCGTCATCCGCATCACGGCGAAGGCAGCGCCCGACAAGCAACTCGACGTGGCTCGCACCATCCGCGAGCGGATGAAGCTCGCCTTCGACCGCGCGGGCATCACGGTTCCCGTGCTCATGCGCCCTCCGGGAGCCCCGGGACAGCCGCCGCCCCGCCCGACGTTCTAGCCAGGCACCTGGCCGAGGCCGGACGGCTCCCCCGTCGACTCAGGCACGGGGGCTTGCGCGACAATCGTGCGGTGAGCCAGCCCCAGGACGCGCCGCAGGTGAGCCCCTATGAGGACTTCGGGGGCGAGGAGTTCTTCACGTCCCTCGTCGCCGCCTTCTACCGTCGCGTGGCGGACGACGACGTGCTGCGCCCCATGTACCCCGACGCCGAGCTCGATGCGGCCGAGCGGCGACTGCGGCTGTTCCTCATGCAGTACTGGGGTGGTCCGACGACATATGACGATGAGCGCGGACATCCCCGGCTGCGCATGCGCCACATGGACTTCGCCATCGACGGCGTGGCTCGGGATCGCTGGCTGAGCCACATGCGTGACGCCATGGCCGAGCAGGCGCTCACCGAGGAGCAGGAGACCCGCCTGTGGATGTACCTCGTGAGTGCCGCCTTCGCGATGCAGAACATTCCGGATGATCCCGCGGGGCGCCCACTTCCGACGGAGACGCTCCGATGAGCGCCCCCGGGCTCCAGCGACCCGCCGACTGGTGGCGCGATGCGGTCGTCTACCAGGTCTATCCCCGCTCGTTCGCGGACAGTGACGGCGACGGCCTCGGTGACATTCCCGGGCTGATCTCGCGGCTGGACTACCTCGCCGACCTCGGCGTCGACGCGATCTGGATCTCGCCCTTCTACTCGTCCCCGCTGCATGACGGCGGCTACGACGTAGCCGACTACCGGTCCATCGATGCCCGCCTCGGGACGATGGCCGACATGGACGCCCTGATCGACCAGGCGCACCAGCGGGGAATGCGCGTCATCATGGATATCGTCCCGAACCACACGAGCAGCGAGCACGCCTGGTTCCAGGAGGCACTCGCCTCCGAGCCCGGGTCGGCCGCCTGGGATCGCTACATCATCCGCGAGGGACGGGGGCAGGATCGAGAGGAGCCCCCCAACAACTGGCGCAGCGTCTTCCACGGCAGCGGCTGGTCCCGCATGCGCGATGCCGCCGGCGACCCCACCGGCTACTGGTACCTGCACCTGTTCGACACCACCCAGCCGGACCTCAACTGGGAGAACCCCGAGGTCCGCGCCGAGTTTCGCGACATCCTGCGCTTCTGGTTCGACCGCGGTGTCGACGGATTCCGGATCGACGTCGCACACGGCCTGATCAAGGAGCAGGGACTCCCCGACTTCGATCACCCCGAGTCGGGCGCCGGCCTCCCGGGCTTCGAGGGCCAGGACTCGACACCGGACCTGATGTTCGACTCGGACCGCGCGCACGCGCCCTACTGGGATCAGGACGGCGTGCATGACATCTACCGGGAGTGGCGGGCCGTCGCCGATGAGTACGACCCTCCCCGGGTGTTCTGCGGCGAGACCTGGGTGCCCAACCCCGAGCGACTCGCTCGCTACCAGCGACCGGACGAGTTGCACACATCCTTCAACTTCGGCTACCTCGAGGCCGGGTGGAACGCCGACGCCATGAGGCGCTCCATCGACGAGACCATCGCGAACCATGCCACGGTCGGCGCCCCGCCCACGTGGGTCCTGTCGAACCACGACGTCGTGCGGCACCGCACTCGCCTGGCACCCACCGTCGACGGCCGGCCCGACCTCGATCGGGGGCTGCGCCGGGCGCGAGCCGCCACGCTGTTCAGCCTCGGCCTCCCCGGCTCCATGTACATCTACCAGGGCGAGGAGTTGGGCCTCCCCGAGGTCTCGGATCTGCCGGCCGAGGCTCGTCAGGATCCCGCGTGGCACCGCAGCAAGGGCACAGACGGGTTCCGGGACGGCTGCCGCGTGCCGATCCCCTGGACTGCCGAGGGGCCGAGCCATGGCTTCAACACGACGGGCCAGTCGTGGCTCCCCCTGCCCGACTCCTGGGCCGGGCACAGCGTGGCTGAGGAGACCGGGGCCGAGGGGTCGACGCTCGAGATGTACCGGGCGGCCCTGCACCTGAGGCGGGGGGCCTCCGCGCTCGGTGAGGGGCCGTTGGCCTGGGTCGACTCCCCTGAGGGTGTCCTCGCCTACCGACGCGAGGGCGCGGACGGCAGCATTCTCGTGGTGCTCAATCTCACGGACGCACCCGTGCGCCTCCCGAGCGCGTGGGGTGTCGACGTCGTGATGGAGTCGAGCGAGGACGTCGTCGCGCTCGAGGATGACGGTGTCGGGCAGATCGTGATGGGTGGCGAGACGGCGATCTGGCTGCGCGGCTAGCGCA
>CAZQXO010000009.1:8407-19828 GCA_964597445.1 uncultured Bifidobacteriaceae bacterium
CTGGCTGCGCGGCTAGCGCACGACGTGGAGCGCCAGCCGAGCTGACGGGCCCTGCAGGTAGGTGAACACCTGGCCGCGCGTGGTGCTGAGCCGCTTCCAGGGACCACAGGTCGCTGCTGCGACCTTCGCACGGTCGTTGGTGATCATGCCGAGTCGATGAGCCGCGTGCAGGACTCGCATCGGCAGTCCGGCGAAGGCGGTGCGATCCCAGATCTCGTTCGCGACGGTCTCCTGCGCACGCGGCGGGAGGCCCTGAGAGCGAGCGGTGAACTCCGCCGTGGCCTCATCGATCGACGGGAGGAGATCGCCGGCCAGTCCCTGGATGGGCATCTGCCACCCATCCGTCGGGGGAAGGTGATGCAGGTTCGGCGCCGCTCCCGGAGGCACGAAGGCCCGCGGCAGTGACTCGAGGTCGAGGTCCGTCGTCCCCTGCTGGTGGATGAGGTCGGCCAGGGTCGACAGCGGCACCGTGACGTCGCGCGGGTCGTCGGCTGTCAGGGGTTCCGCAGTCGGGACGGCGAAGAAGACCATCACCCCGAGGGGAGGTGCCGTGAAGACTCCGATCGCCTTGGGCGTCGTCACCACCCGCGCTGCGAGGTCGGGATCCCAGGTGAGCTGCCGTCGGGCGAACCCCTCCAGCACCTTGGCCTCAGGCTCACCCAATCGGATTGTCACTGCTCAAGTCTGGGGCGGTGACGAGGGCGTCGCAAATCGTGCGGATTCCAAGAGGGATCGAAGGTCGTCCTGCATGCGGATCGGGCGCCCGGTGCCGGGATCCACGACCGCCATGGTCGTCGTGGCCTCCGCGGCAACATCGCCGACCTCGTCGAGGATGCGATAGCCGAGCGTGTAGGACGAATTACCGATGTGGTCGACCCAGATCTCGACGACGACGGGCTCGGGCGCATAGAGAAGCGGCTTGCGGTGCAAGAGCTCCTGCTTGACGACCACCTGCGCGAACGTCGAGCCACGGACGAGGTTCAGGCTCTGCAGCAGGCCGACGCGGGCCTCCTGCAGGTAGTCGTGGAACACCACGTTGTTGACGTGCCCCAGCGGGTCGAGGTCGCTGAAGCGTCGCTGCACCGGTACCCGGCGCACGACATCGGCCTGGTCGCTCACTAGCCGCGCGTCAGCTTGCGGTACGTCGCCCGGTGCGGGCGCGCCGCCTCGGCCCCGAGTCGTTCGACCTTGTTCTTCTCATACGACTCGAAGTTGCCCTCGAACCAGAACCACTGCGAGTCTCCCTCGTAGGCGAGGATGTGCGTCGCGATGCGATCGAGGAACCACCGGTCGTGCGACGTGATGACAGCACAGCCCGGGAAGTCGAGCAGGGCGTTCTCCAGGGAGCCGAGGGTCTCGACGTCGAGGTCATTCGTCGGCTCGTCGAGGAGCAGCAGGTTGCCGCCCATCTTCAGCGTGAGGGCGAGGTTCAGGCGGTTGCGCTCTCCGCCCGAGAGGACCTTCGCGGGCTTCTGCTGGTCCGGTCCCTTGAAGCCGAAGGCCGACACGTAGGCGCGTGACGGCATCTCCACCTTGCCGACATTGATCCAGTCGAGGCCATCGGAGACCACCTCCCACACGTTCTTGGTCGGGTCGAGTCCGGCACGGGACTGGTCGACGTACGAGAGGGTCACAGTGTCGCCGACCCGGATCTCTCCGCTCGTGGGCAGGATCTCTGCATTGTCGCCGTCGTCGGTGATGCCCTCAGCAGCCGCGACGATCATCTTGAACAGGGTCGTCTTGCCGACACCGTTCGGGCCGATGACACCGACGATGCCGTTGCGCGGCAGGGTGAACGAGAGGTTGTCGATGAGGATCCGGTCGCCGAAGGCCTTGGTGAGATTGGTGGCCTCCACGACGACGTTGCCGAGTCGGGGACCCGGGGGAATCTGGATCTCCTCCATGTCGAGCTTGCGCGTCTTCTCGGCCTCCGCCGCCATCTCCTCATAGCGGTCGAGGCGGGAGCGGCTCTTGGTCTGGCGGGCCTTGGCGTTCGACCGGACCCACTCGAGCTCACCCTCGAGACGCTTCTTCAGCTTGGCGTCCTTCTGGCCCTCGACCTTGAGCCGGGAAGCCTTCGTCTCGAGGTAGGTCGAGTAGTTGCCCTCGTACGGGTAGGCATGACCACGATCGAGCTCGAGGATCCACTGGGCGACGTTGTCGAGGAAGTAGCGATCGTGCGTGATGGCGACAACGGTGCCGGGGTACTTCTCGAGGTGCTGCTCGAGCCAGTTCACGCTCTCGGCATCCAGGTGGTTGGTGGGCTCGTCGAGGAGCAGCAGGTCGGGCTGCTCCAGCAGGAGCTTGCACAGCGCCACTCGGCGCTTCTCTCCACCGGAGAGCACCGACACATCGGAATCGGGGGCCGGGCAGCGGAGGGCGTCCATGGCCTGTTCGAGCTGGGCGTCGAGGTCCCAGGCATTGCGATGGTCGATGGCCTCCTGGAGCTTGCCCATCTCCTCCAGCAGGGTGTCGTAGTCGGCGTCCGGCTCGGTGAGCTCGGCGGAGATCTCGTTGAAGCGATCGATCATCCCCTTGGTCTCGGCCACGCCCAGCTGGACGTTCTCGAGGACGGTCTTCGTCTCGTCGAGGTTCGGCTCCTGCATGAGGATCCCGACGGTGAAGCCCTCGTGGAGCATCGCCTCGCCGTTCGACACCTCGTCGATGCCCGCCATGACCTTGAGAAGGCTGGACTTGCCTGCTCCGTTCGGCCCTACGACGCCGATCTTCGCGCCGGGGAGGAAGGCCAGGGTGACGTCGTCGAGGACGACCTTGTCGCCGTGCGCCTTGCGTGCCTTGCGGAGGGTGTAGATGAACTCAGCCATGGGCGCGAGCCTAGCCGGGCCTCAGCCTGCGACGATCCGCACCTCGCATCGGGTGCCACGGGTCCGGGCTAGGCGCGCGTCACCGGTGAGAAGGGGGATCTCGAGGGTCTCCGCCAGCACCAGGTATGCGGCGTCATAGGCCGTGACGGAGCCCGCTAGACCCCAGAGGCGTTCGCTCAACGGCCAGGTCGGCAGGCGATCGATCGGCGCACCGGCCAGGGTCGCGGCGCATCCAGCGGCATCCTCGGCCGAGAGCTGCCCGCTGCGCACCAGTCTCGACCACGCACTCGCGCACTCGAGGTCGAGGAGGTGGGGCGCCACCAGGTGGTCGAACTCCGCCAGCGCGGCGATGGCGTACTCGGCTCGTTCCCCGGTGGACGCGAGGACGTCGACCATGACAGATGCGTCGACCACGGCGGAGGTCACCGAGACTCCCTGCTCAACGCGTCGCGATCCTGCCGTATGAGGGCGGCAGCGTCGAAGCCCGGCGGACGAGACGTGCCGCGGCGGGACCGCTCCCGCGCTCGCGCGAGCAGGTCCTCGGTGAAGGCTTGGACCGACGGCCGCGACACCGATGCGGCGAGGAGTCCCTGCAGGTAGGCCTGCAGGGACTGTCCCGCCTCAGCAGCCCGGGCCAGCAGAGCGGCGTGCACGTCGTCGGGGACGTCACGGATCGTCACGTTGGCCATGCCTGCATTATGCATGCACCCGCCTCACACTGCGGCCGGCTCGAGGATCTCCCCCGTCTCGGGATCGATCACGGTGTCGTCCTCCACGTCCTCACCGAGAAGCCGAGCGGCGAGTGCCAGCGCCTCGTCCTCCTCGACGATGCCCGCCTCCGCCATGGAGTCCGCCAAGGATCGACGCTCGCTCTCGACGACCGTCGCGCGCTTGACCCGCGTGAAGGCCGCGGTGCCGCGTGAGAGATCGTGGCCCACCACCGAGGCCTCGATGTCGAAGTAGCGGGTCGTGTGAGCATGCTCCCCGCACTCGCGGAGGACCTCGCGGCTCCGCAGTCGCCCCTTCACGATGATCGGCTGACCCTTGGCCAACGACTGGATCACGTTGTGGGCCAGGTCCCGGAAGCAGGAGACGGAGAAGAAATGCGTGTCGCCGTCGATCCACCGCTCACTCGCCCGATCGAACCGACGGGTTCCTGCCGCCATTCGGAAGTGCGCCACCGGGGCGCCGGCCTTGGTGAAGTTCAGGCTCACGTCCGAGGCGACGTTGCCGATGACGCAGATGTCGATGTCGTTCATGTGTCCTCCAGGGATGATCCGGGTCGGACCCGGCTGCCCCGACCCTCGCTGACGAGTAGCACCCGGCGGGTGACCACGGCAGGGCTGGGGACGCCCGCCAGAGCCCCGGGAGCCTGTGGATCGCGCCCTAGGCTGGCCGCGTGACGACCCGGCTCCACCGCGCCTGGCTGGTCGCCGGGGTCACCTTCCTCGTCCTCCTCGCCTCAGCCGCCTTCCGCTCCTCGATGGGCGTCATGCTCGTGCCGTTCGAGGAGGAGTTCGGCTGGAGCCGCTCGGCGATGTCCCTGGCCGTCTCCGTCAATCTCGTGCTCTACGGCGTCACCGCCCCCTTCGCCGCAGCGCTGATGGAGCGGTTCGGGATCCGTCAGGTAGCCGTGCTGGCCCTCACCCTGATCAGCCTCGGCACGGGCCTCACCGTCGTCATGACAGCGTCGTGGCAGTTGGTGATCCTCTGGGGTGTCCTCGTGGGCCTGGGTGTCGGAGCCACGGCGCTCGTCTTCGGTGCCCTGATCGCGAATCGCTGGTTCCAGCACCGGCGAGGGCTCGTCATGGGCGTGTTCGGTGCGGCCTGGGCCACCGGCCAACTCGTGTTCCTGCCGCTCATCACGCAGGCGATCCACGCGTTCGGCTGGCGATCAGCCTCGCTCATGGTCGCGGTCCTGAGCGCCCTGCTGATTCCGCTGGTCTGGTGGGTCATCCGGGATCGGCCTTCCGAGATCGGCCTGAGGCCCTACGGCGTCGAGAGCGACGAAGACCCCGAACCCCAGCGCAACGCCACCCACAGTGGCTGGGCGGCCGCCCGCTCCGCCGTCGACGGGCTCGTCATCGGCATGCGCTCGCGAACCTTCTGGCTGCTGGCCGGCACCTTCTTCGTCTGCGGCTGGACGACGAACGGCATCATCAGCACCCACTTCATCCCCGCCGCCCACGACCATGGCATGGCCACCACAGCGGCAGCCGGGCTTCTCGCCGTCGTCGGCATCTTCGACCTGATCGGCACCATCGGCTCCGGCTGGCTGACCGACAGGTTCGATCCACGCCTGCTCCTCGGGATCTACTACGCCCTGCGCGGCATCGCCCTGCTGGGCCTGCCGCTGCTGCTCGGCCCGGACATCGATCCGCCACTCCTCGTCATCATGATCCTCTTCGGACTCGACTGGGTGGCCACTGTTCCCCCGACCGTCATCCTCTGCACCCGGTTCTACGGCCCCGAGCGCGGCCCGATCATCTTCGGCTGGGTCTTCGCCGCCCACATGGTCGGCGCAGCCGCCGCTGCCGTGGCGACGGGCTACATTCGCGACGCCGCCGGTGACTACGCAACGGCCTGGTACCTCGCGGGCGCCTTGGCGATCGCCGCCGCCCTCGCCGCGTTAGCCATCCCCCGAACCCCCACACGGGCGACCCACCCGGTCTGATCACGAGACATCGCGAGACGAGAGAATGGGCCGCGGCGCCCGTAGCTCAATGGATAGAGCAACCGGTTTCTACCCGGTCGGTTGGGGGTTCGAGTCCCTCCGGGCGCGCTGGCACCCTCCTCAAGACCAGCACAGGTCCCTCGACTCCGCTCCCACTATCGTCCGACGCCACTCGCCGGCTCCATCGCCATCGTGGTGCGCAGGTGCACCTGGGCAATCCTTCGCCCTTCCATCGACGCCACCGTGAGCCGCCAGTCCTCGAAGTCGACCACGTCACCCACATGAGGCACCCGCCCCAGCCTGGACATCAGGAACCCGGCGAGGGTCTCGTAAGGACCCTTGGGAAGCTCCAGTCCGACCTCGGCCGCCACATCACGGACGGGAAGACGTCCCTCGCAGAGGAATCCCGTGCCCGACCGCGCGGTCACGCGCTCCTGCTGCACGTCGTACTCGTCCCGGATGTCTCCGACGATCTCCTCCACAAGGTCCTCGAGAGTGACGATGCCCGCTGTACCGCCGTACTCGTCCTGCACGACGGCCAGATGCTGCCTCCCCTCACGCATCTCCTGAAGCGCGTCAAGGACCTTCTTCGAGGTGTGAAGGCTCATGACGGGGCGCAGGCAGCTCACCACGGGACTCGTGGGGGCGATGTCCGGGCGCATGAGATCCCGCACGTGCACGACACCGACAATCTCGTCGATGGTCCGTTCGATCACCGGGAACCTGGAGTAGGACGCCTCCAGGGCGATCGAGACAGCGTGGGACACCGATGAACGTTCTTCGAGGAAGACGACGTCCGGCCTGGGCACCATGACATCCCTCACGGTCTTGGATGACAGATCCAGAACCTCCTGAATGACCTTACGGCCCACCTCATCGAGGTTCTTGTTCGACAGCACCAGGAGCATCAGCTCCTCGCGCGACAGCTCATCGTTCTGATCCTGGCTTCGAATTCCGAAGAGCCGCAGGACGGCATTCGTCGAGAGGGACAGCAGCGCGATGAAGGGCCTGCTGATCTTCGCCAGGGTATTGATCGGCCCAGCGACCACCAGAGCGATGCGCTCAGGGCTGCTCAATCCCAGGCGCTTGGGAACCAATTCGCCCAGGACAAGCGAGACATAGGCGATCAGGAGCGTGACGAGAATGAAGGCGAGCGTGTCCGCCAGGGTTTCCGACATGCCCAGCGACATCAGCTGCGCGGCGACGTAGGGCGAGATCTGTGCCGCGCCGAACCCCGCGGACAGGAAGCCCGCGAGCGTCACGCCTACCTGAACGGCGGACAGATACCGGTTGGGATCAGACGTGAGCTTCGCGAGTCGCGCGCCTGACTTGGATTCCTGCGCCAACTGGTCGATACGGGACTTGCGCAGGGAGACCAGGGCGATCTCAGCACCCGCGAAGAATCCCCCGATGACCACGAACAGCAGGACCACGAGGATGTTTCCGAGGATGGCCTCCATGTCTAGGAGGATATGTGAGGCGCTGATTCCCAGTTGAGGGGGAGATCCCGACTCGTGGACGACTGAGGGCTGGAGCGCCGAGGTGCGAGGAGGCGATCAGGGTGGGATCCTCGATTATGGCCTTGAGGATCCTCACGACAGCGGCTGCGGTGCTGGCGAGCCTGCTGGTGTCGGCTCCTCTCGCGCACGCTGATTCCGAGATGCCCTCGACGTGGCACTCCAACTCCCTGCGTGACAACGACATCGGCTACCACTTCACGATCACGGCGGTGCCGGGCACTGTCGACCGATACACGGGCACCTTCCGATTCACGCATCGTGAGGGGCGCCGGGTGGCGGATGTGCCCGTCACCATGGTCAGACGCGGCGATCAGGTGACCTTTCGTCCTGTCCGTGGCTCCTTCGACCGATCTGCCGGACCGCTCAGGGGCGAGATGAATGCCCGAGGCGACGAGATCACCCTGACGAACTGCCAGGCGCGCCTGCGACTGGTCATGTCCTTCGCACTGGACTCCGACTGCGTGTTCCGGCCCGCCGTCGACTGAGCAGGGATTGGCTAGCCGGGGTAGCCCACCCACCGGTCAGCGAGGATCCTGGCGAGGGAGTCGACAGCGGACTGATCCACCGTCACGTTCGTGATGCCCCTCCTCGTCACCCCGTAGGTGACCTCCTGGATGGAGTCACCTGCCAGCAGGTAGACGCTGTAGGAGCCGTTCGTGTAGCCCCTGTCGATGTCCGGAAGCGTGCTGAGACTGGTGCTCCACACTCCGGGAACACCGTTGACCGTCACCGTGGAGGTCCCGTTCGTCAGACGCTCGAAGGGCTTCCGGGAAGGAATCGGTCCCGCCACGTTCTGCCGGCACGTACCGACTGCCGCCACCACCTCCTGCCAGGCGGCCTGGGCCAGCTCCGGCGACGCGTACACATCGACCTGCTGGGTGACGAATCCCTTGCCGACCACGCCCAGCACATCTCCCCCACTGAAGAGGACGGTTCGGAACGTCTCGCTACCGACGGGGAGTGTCGCCTGACCGCGACAGAACACGTCAGGCCCGGACGCCGGGGTCGAACCCTGGAAACTGCTCCACCCTCCGTCAGCCGCAGACGCCAGAGGCAGTGCTTCAGGGACGTCCTGCGGCTGCACCATCACCCGCTCCGCCTTGGTGACCGTGACGTCCTGCGTGATCGGGAGCGCATCGCGATCTGACCAGCGGTCGGCAAGGGACGTGGCGAGGGCACCCAGCGCTGCCCGGGTCGTGGACGGAACAGCGCGCTGACCTCCCTGGAGGGACACCATCTGGATCGTGTCATCGATCAGGTGCACGGCGGTGAACGCATGGAGGTTTCCCGACGTGGAGACGGCCCAGCCCTTCGGACCCCCCGGAACGCCGGGAATGCGCCGCGCCGTGTTGACGGTGCGAACGCCCTCCTCCGTGAAGCTCGTCGTGCATCGCGTGCGGACATCGGAACTCACGCGCTTCCAGGCCTTCGCTGCCGCTGACGCACTCGCATACTCGTACTCGTACTGCGAGACATCGCCGAAGGAGGCCAGAAAGCCGATCGCGCCGTCTCGCGGTATCGAGACCGTGCGGTAGCCCGGACCCGAGACGCACACGGGCAGGGGGTCCTGCCCACCGGGCGGGTTGAAGTAGCCCGTCGAGAACCGACGATCCGAGCGCGGCCATCCCGTCAGGGCAGGAGCTGCCAGATCAGCGGGCTGAAGCATGGCGTTCGTCGCCGCGACCAGGGCGTCGGCCGAGGGAGGATCCACGATGCTCTCCTGCGCAAGAGCCGGTGGCATGCCCACGATGAGAAGACCCAGAACAGCCGCACTCGCGATCCACCGTTGCACGATCATCACCCCTATCCGCCTGCCCCCGTGAGCGGAGCAGGGTCGCCTCCCACCCTAGGGCCTTTCAGGAGCGGGTCCTGCCTGTGACAGGCGAAGTGACCCCGCCGTGGACCCCACGTGAAGGTGGGAGACTGAGCTCATGGTCTGGCGATGGGCAGCAGTCGCGGCTGTCGTGGTGCTCGTCCTCGTCTACGCGGTCGGTTCCGGTCGATGGGTGTCGACGGGGAGCAGTTGGTACCTGTCACTGGAGCAGCCCTGGTGGCAACCGCCGCCGTGGGTCTTCGGGTTGATCTGGCCCTACAACTTCCTCATGCTCATCATCGTCGGGATCGGCATCAGTTGGTCTGCCTCTCCCCCACGAGTGATCGCGCTCCTCGCCTGCCTCGCCGTCAGCGTCGCCCTGGCGATCGGGTGGGCCTACCTCTTCTACGGCCCGCACGAACTGCTCTGGGCAGCGGTCGCCCTGACGCTCGCGGCCGTCGTCACGCTCCCGGTCATCGGGATCGCGTTCGGGCAGTCCCTCTGGATGGGGCTCGTGCTCCTGCCCTACCAGGTGTGGCTCTTCCTCGCCGCGAGCCTCTCCTGGGGCTACGTCGCCACCACGTCTCGCGGGTGAGCGACTGTGAGACGCAGTAGGACAGCAGTGGGCGCCTCAGTTGCGAGGCACCCACTGCCGCCTTTCTCACTCGGCGATGAGCCTGATCATCGAGCGACTGCGCGGTAGGTGCGGGTCCACCGGAAGGGTGCGTAGTCAGGTGATGGTGCTGGTGCCCAGCCGATCACCGTGCACGTTCCCGGCTTGTCCAGCGTGACCGTTGCCATGCCCTTGCGCACCTGCACCGTGCACCGATCCCGATCCATCACGCGCTCTCGCCAGCGCACCGTCACGCCTGCATCCGTGTAGATCGGGCGAGGTGTCAGGACAAGGGTCTGTCCGACTCGGTAGGTCCCGGCCTTGCGCGCCCGGATGCGAGCCGTCTGCTTCAGGAGAGCGGTCGCTGCTGTCGGGACCGCCACCTGCGCCGGACCCTGAGGACCGGCCTGAGGTCCTGCTGACACCGGTCCAGGTGCACCTGTGGCACCGCTCGGCGGCGGAGTCGATCCACCTGATGCCGGCGGCCCACTGGGCGGAGGGGTGACGGGATCCTCGTCCGGGATCGGATCCGTGCGCGTGCCCACCGTCACGTCGATGTAGGTGAGCTCCAGATCGCCGCGCATGACGGCAGTGTTGCCCGAGCCCTCAGCCGTGGCACCCACTTCCTCCGAGGCCAGGGCGACAAGCTCCTCTTCCTCGCTCACGAGGACGCTCGCTCCCGCCATCGACGTTCCACTGCCCGGGAATGCTCCCGTAGCGCCGTCGAGGCTGAAGGTCAGCCGGTACTCACCCTGGGGTGCGGCCTTCGCATCCCAGAGATACCCGTAGGAGAGGCGACCGGAGACGGTGACCTCACTGCCGAACGAGCCCGGACCGTCCGCCGCGCCTTCGTGGATCGCGGCATTGAACATGGGGGTGTCCGCACCTGATCCCTGCCACTGGTGCGTGGTCGAGTTCCAGGTGTAGGTGCGATCAGGGACGATGCGCTGGATGGTGAGGCGCGCTCCAGCCGTGTAGACCATGGCCTCGGTGCGCTCGCTGGTCACGGCCGTCCAGTTGCCTGGGCTCCCCGTGACCTGTGCTCCCCAGACCTCGTTCTGGCCGCGACCTTCGATCCAGCACATGTCGTAGCCCGTCGCCGGCGTGTCCAGCGCGCTGAGGAGCCCCATCTCGACGCGCGTGTAAGCCCGACTGAGGTTCGGGTCCATCGCCTCGATGTTGTCGCCCCAGTCGACCGTCGTGATCGCACCTCCCTCCGCCAGAGCGACATCGCCCTGCCACACGTTGTCAGCGTCCTTCTGCAGGGCACCCTCGCATTCAGCACTGGTCTCGTCGCGGGCGACGACATGACCGGAGGCCACGGTGCCCTCGAACTTCTCTGTGACCGGGGTTGTGATCGGCGGCGGATACGCGGCCTCGGACCACAGAAGGGGGACGGACAGGTTGTTCCCCGCCTCCTCTTCCTCAGCGGCATAGGCCGCCGTCATGGTTGATCCGGCCACTGCGCACATGACAGCGCCGATCAGCGCTGTTCTCCATACATGCATGGAACTCACTTCCTTCTGAGTCCGACGTCACGGTCGCGCTCGTGCACGACCTCATCCAGACTCCGGCGATGAAGGAGGTGACTCCACCGGCGCGCACGGTCATGACCGCCAGTGACCGGGCATGGGTCGATGCCCTCGCTACCCTCGGCCCGTGACCGAGAACCTGACCGCCCTGTGGAGCGAGGTCGTCGTCGTCCCGGACTTTCCGACCCCTGGCATCTCCTTCAAGGATCTGTCCGGGATCCTCGCCAACCCCACGACGCTCGGGATCGCCGTGCGCGCCTGGGCAGACGCGGTGCGGGCCGAGCATCCGACGATGATCGTGGGAATCGAGGCGAGGGGCTTCCCCCTCGGTGCGGCCCTCGCCTACGAGCTGGGCTGCGGGTTCGTCTCCCTGCGCAAGCCCGGCAAGCTGCCGCGCGACGTGCACCGGCGCGAGTACGCACTCGAGTACGGCACGAGCGCCCT
>CAZQXO010000009.1:19928-59479 GCA_964597445.1 uncultured Bifidobacteriaceae bacterium
GCACCCGTAGGCGCGGGAGGGGATCCCCTCGACGGTCGACGAACGCCTGGCTGACGCCCAGCACCTGCTGGATCGGGGCGATGAGGAATGGATCCCGAGGGCGATCGACACCACCCACAGCAGCCATGTGGTCTCTCGGAATCGACCCGTGAAGATGGTGATGACGACCCAGCTGACGAAGCCTGCGCCGATGCCCGCCGTGCTGGAGTGAGCGAACGGCATCAGGATGATCGCCGCTACTCCGCGACCTGGTCGAGCTGCCGGGGGAAGAAGCGCCAGGCGAGGATCCCGCCCACGGCGACGATCGCTCCGCCGAGGAGCATCGCCCACGTCATGCCCCCGACGAAGGCCTCACCTGTGGCCGAATGCACCACAGCAGCATCATCGGATGACATGCGTGACGCGATGAGGGTGGCCGAGGCCAGCGACTCGCGGACGGCGTCGAGCACCTCCGTGGGCACCGTGGCCGCCCGCTCCCCCAGCGAGGTCACGGCTGCATCGATGCGATCCCGGTAGACGACGGACATGAGAGCACCGAGGATCGCGACGCCGAAGGAGCCGCCCAGCTCGCCGACGGCGTCGTTCACGGCGGAACCCATGCCGGAACGCTCCCGGGGAACGCTGCCGAGCACGGCGTTGGTCGCCTGGGGAAGGGCGAGCCCCATGCCCACCCCGACCGATCCCAGTGTCATCGCGATGAACGCGTAGGCCGTGTCGACGCGGTAGAAGCCGGAGAGCACCAGCCCGAGGACGATCAGCATGAGGCCCAGGACCACGGTCGAGCGAGCCCCGATGCGGGCCGCCAGAACAGGGCTCACCAGCGAGGCCACCAGGAGCCCTCCCGCTCCCGGGAGCATGGCGATCCCCGATTCCAGGGGAGTCATCGACTGCACCAGCTGAAGGAACTGCGGCAGCAGGAACATGGCGCCCATGAGGGCGAAGTAGACGAGACCCACGGTGACGATGGACACGACGAAGGTGCTCTGGCGGAACAGTTCCATCGGCAGCAGCGGTCGGGGGGCACGACGTTCCCACCACACGAATGTCGCCAGGCCGACGACGGCGATGGCTGCTGTCGTCCAGGTCGCGATCGAGAGCCCGGACTCGGGCAACTGGATGATCGTGACCACGAGCGCGATCAGGCCGAGGGACGACAGGGCCGCTCCCCTCATGTCCAGGCGCGGGCGGGACGGGTCCTTCGACTCCGGCACGGCCAGAAGGGTGAGCACCAGCACGACGGCGATGAGCGGAGGATTGACGAGGAAGATCGAGTGCCAGGTGAACCTCTCGAGCAGCAGTCCGCCGATGATCGGCCCGAGAGCGACACCGACCCCGGCCACGGCCGCCCAGATGCCGACGGCCTGCGCACGCTGGCGTGGCTCGCGGAACACCTGGACGAGGATCGACAGCGTCGACGGCATGATGAAGGCGGCGCCGACTCCCATCACCGCACGACAGGCGGTCAGGCTCGTCACATCCGGAGCGAGGCCGGCCGCGAGCGAACCAGCACCGAACAGCACGAGACCGATGACGAGGATGCGCCGTCGGCCGAATCGATCGCCGAGGCTTCCGGCGAGCAGGAGAGTGCCCGCGAAGAGCACGGAGTAGGCGTCCACGACCCACTGCAGGTCCGCAGTGCTGGCGTCGAGATCCTCCTGGAGGCTCGGCAGGGCGACGTTGACGATCGTGTTGTCGAGCGAGATGAGGGCCAACGCGCCGGCGAGGATCGCGAGAGCTGTCCACTGGCGACGGGCGTTCACCCCCGCAGGCTAGCGACCGGGACGGCGCTCCGACGGGGGGCCGCCCGGGGGGTCCAGCTCGTGGAGTCGGCGCACGTGCTCCCGCCACGCGATCTCGTCCGGATCGTCCTCGCGGACTGCCACATTCCCCGCAACTGCTTCCGCCCGTGCGCGCTCCTCCTCGGCGATCGCCTCGGCCTCGAATCGAGCCGCCCGGGCGCGGAAGTAGTTCGAGATCGATCGCGTGATGCTCCCGTGCTTGCGATAGCGGTTCCAGACCACGACCGCGAACAGGCCGATGATCGGCCACTGGATCGTGTAGCCCCACGCACGGTCGACGCCCTGCTGGGCACGGCCGAACACCACCACGGTCGCGAAGGTGCACAGGGCCAGCACGACAACGAGCGGGACATGGAGCTGCCACATGTCCTTGACGCGACTGCGCTTCTCGTCGGTCATGACACCAACTCCCGTTCCGCCGGTGCCTGCTCGACGGGTGCCGGATTCCCACGGGCACCCGGACGGAAGGCACACCAGGCGATCAGGCCCTCGGCGAGCAGGACCGTGCTCCATGTCCCGACGCCCAGCCCACCGGGCACATCCCGCTCGAGCCACCATGCCGCTGCAGGGAGCCCCACCAGGACGATGACGGCAGCGGGTGCCGAGGCACGGATCGCCGGCACGAGCAGGAGACCGCAGCCGACCAGCAGTACCGACGACATCAGTGACGCGACCTGCAGACCGACGGTGTCGGCTGCCACGGCACTCGCCTGCCAGACCGACACGACCACGATCGCCACGACGGCTCCCACCGCCACCGGTTCCGGGTAGGCGCGCACGCGCGGAAGGCGGTGGGTCAGGGCAGGCACGGCGAACACCACGGCCATCGGGATCCCGAGGAGCAGCAGGACGGTGGCTCCGAGGGAGAGCCGGTCACCCGCCAGCGCGACCCCGGGCGGAGCGGTGCGCGACAGTGCAATGGACAGGCCGTAGACCGCTCCCATCCACAGCACCTCCCACGCCACCCATCCCTGGAAGGTCCGCTCGCGCGCGTCGACCACCGCGTTCGAGCGGTCCGACCATGCCGTCGCGAGCGCATGCCGATGTCGCAGTCCCCAGCCGATGAGGACGATCAGGATGCTCACCTTCGCGAGGATGATGGCGCCGTACGGAGACGTCACGAGGGACGCGACGCCGTCGAGCCGCAGGGACGCGTTCAGGAGTCCGGTCTCGGCGATGACGATCACGCAGATCACTGCCACGAGGCTGAACCGACGCAGTACCAGGGATGGATCGCTGCCGCGCCCACCGATCTGCACCGCTACCGCCAGGAGCCCACCGACCCACAGCGACGCCCCCACGATGTGCAGGCCGAGGGCGATCGACGCGGCCACGTGCCCGTGATCCATGCCCGCGTGTCCGGTCAGTCCGGGCAGCCAGGCCGCGACGATGACCAACGCGAACGCGGCGATCGACGCCGAGCGGTGACGATGCAGTCCCGCCAGGACAAGGGCCAGGACCACCAGGATCACCTGCGCGACCATGACCCGCCCCAGATCCGTCTGCCCGACGAGGTCCCGCGCGGAGGAGCCCAGGATCGAGGCCTCCCCCACCTCGGACCACGGCAGGGCGAAGATCTCCGAGACCGTCAGCAGCAGCTGCCCCACCAGGGCGGCCAGCCACACGACGCCGCCGATCAGGGCCAGGCGACGCACCGCTCGGATCGGCTGCGGTGCCAGAAGTCCGACCAGCAGGGCGCCCACGGTCACGGCCGTCGCCAGATCGCGCACCCAGAGGTCGACCGGCAGCGCGAGGAGAGTGGCGAAGGGGACGGTCGGAAGGCCCACGTCACCCACCTCGGTCAGCCCACCGAGGGTGAACAGGATCAGCAGGAGAATGGGAAGACCCACGAGCAGTCCTGCGAAGGAGCGTGATCTCACCTCTGAACCGCCAGATCGATCCCTACGAGGCCGAGGGAGACGGCGAGGGTGAGGGCGTGACCGGCGGAGCAGGCGTCGATGCTGGCTCGGAGATCGTCGTGAAGGAGCCGAAGCGGGACGGATCCGTGTTGGGGCTGACCACGAAGAACGTCGTGAGCAGGGCACCGAGGAGAACCGAGATGCTGACCCAGGTCATGTAGTACGTCGTGACCTGCGCCTGGAAGGGGGCCTGCTGGTTGATGAGCCCCTTGCGGGACCGGTTGACCACACCGACCAGCAGGAACAGCACCAGGAGCATGTGGAAGATGTTGCTTCCGCACAGGACGATGACCGCCGAGGCGTAAGCCCCATCGGACGGACCGAAGGGGAAGGTCGTCACCTGGATCCACTGGGCGACCAGCGCAGCGACCATCAGCAGTGTGGACAGCACGGCCCCGGTGACCAGCGCAGCCTGGAATCCGCCCTTGGCGGAGCGGTAGGCCCACCACATCGCCACCGTCGACAGGATGACGATGCCGAGGATGGCCCAGAAGTGCCACTCCGTCGCGAAGGAGCCTTGGACGTTCGTCGGGATGTCGTTGTTCGTCTCGACGGCCGTCAGCTGGGCCCCGGGCGGCGCCCAGCCACCGTTGACGTTCAGGCTCCACAGGTAGGTGTAGCTGATGATCAGCGCAATGGTGCCCGCCGCGTCGGCGACGATCAGCAGCCACAGTGCGAGCGTGTTGCGCCGGCCGACGGTGGCCAACGGCTCGCCGGTCGTGGGCGAGACCGCCTCGGGTGCCTGGGCGCTCATCGCGGGCCCACCTGACCGACGGTGGTGAGATCGCCGTCCTTCTTGTCGAGTTCGACCTCATAGGGATCCGGGACGCCGTAGTTGTACGGGCGCTCCGTGACCACGGGAAGCACCGCGAAGTTCTCCAGCGGAACGGGCGTGGGCGTCTGCCACTCGAGGGACTTGGACCCCCATGGGTTGCTCGAGGCGCGCTCGCCGCTGCGCCAGGAGTAGATGATCGCCGCGAGGAAGATCAGCATGCCCACGCCGATGGTGTAGGCGCCGATCGTCGAGATCCAGTTCGAGATGTTGAACATGTCGTCGAACTGGAGCACGCGCCGTGGCTGCCCCTGGAGACCGGCGACGAACATCGAGCCGAAGGTGATCTGGAATCCGGCGAACGCCGTCCAGAGGCCGATGGACCCGAGTCGCTCGTCGAGGATGCGTCCGGTCATCTTCGGGAAGTAGAAGGCGATGCCTCCCATCGCCCCGAAGAGGCCTGCGCCCATGAGCATGTAGTGGAAGTGGGCGACGACGAACATGCTGCCGTGGAAGTACTGATTCGCCGGCACGTCGGAGAGGTAGATGCCCGTGACGCCGCCGATCATCTTGTTGAAGACGACAGCGTAGATGGCCATGAGCGGGAGTCGAGTCCAGACAGTCGATCTCCAGAAGGTGCCGATCGCGACCAGGACGAGGAAGCCCACCGGAATGGAGATCATCTCCGTCGACAGCATGAACGGGTAGTTGACGGCCGGGGCCCAGCCCGTCATGTACATGTGGTGGGCCCAGACGAGACCGCTGAGGGCCACGACGCCCACGATGCCCGCCACCGCGAAGTTGAACGAGAACAGCGGGCGGCGCAGGAACACCGGCATCAGTTCGAGGGCCAGGGCCATGGACGGGATGAGGATCACGTAGACCTCAGGATGCCCCAGCAGCCAGAAGAGGTTCTCGTACAGCCACACGCTGCCGCCCTGGACCGGATTGAAGAACACCGTGTCCCAGATCCGGTCAGTCATGCCGAGGATCTGCGAGTACTGGAAGAACGGGAAGGCGTAGAGGCCCATCACGGATGCGGCGAAGATGCCGAAGACCAGGATCGGGGTGCGCGACCACGTCATGCCCTTGGCGCGCATGGTCAGGATGGTGGTCATCAGGTTCACGCTGGCCACGGCCGTCGAGATCGCGAACACGATGATCGTCATCTGGTAGCCCAGCATGCCGGGCGGCGCCTGTGCAGCGAGCGGGTAGTAGACCGACCAGCCGTCCTGAATGCCTCCGACGAACATCGAACTGATGAGGCAGACCACCGCGGCGACGAGGAGCCACAGGCTCAACGCGTTCAGTCGGGGGAAGGCCATGTCACGGGCACCGATCATCATCGGGACGATGAAGTTGCCGACCGGACCGCTGATCACGACGATCATCGCGATGATCATGGCGATGCCGTGGGTGCCGATGAGGGAGTTGTAGAAGGTCGGGGAGAAGACCTCCGCCCAGGTGACTCCCAACTCGGTGCGGATGAGCATGGCCAGCAGACCGCCGAAGGCGAAGATCACCAGGGTCACGACGAGGTACTGGATGCCCACGACCTTGTGGTCGGTCGTGAACTTGAAGTAGCGCCGGACGCCGAGGTCCTTTCCGGCCATGTACTCCGCGTCCGCATGCGTGATGTCACGCCCGAGGACCCAGCGGATCGGGCCGACGAAGGCACCCATGCCCAGCATGAAGCCGATGACCCAGCCGAGCAGAGCCGCAAGGTAGACGTACTCGGGCTCCACGGGGGCGAACGTGTCGTTCGTCGCAGACGAGGACGTCAGGGCCGCCGTGATCCAGCCGGCCGCCACGGCGAACACGATGCCGGTGAGAAGTCCGGTGCCGAAGTTCAGGTGCCGCATGATTCCGCCGGGCTTGCCGTGCTGGGGAGGCTGCGGCACCTCAGCGCCGAACACCGTCGCTGTCGACGTCTCGGGGGATCCTGTCGCCGTCGTCATGTCGCCCTCATCCCACCGCTCTCACGCAACCACGAGTCGAACGCCTCCTGCTCGAGGACCTCGATGCGCGTCTGCATGTAGGCGTGGTGCAGACCGCAGAGCTCGGCACAGCGGAGGTTGAAGGTGCCTGCCTTGTTGGGCGTGACACCCGTCTGGGTGATGGCTCCCGGGTTGGCATCGATCTTCACGCCGAGCTCGACGAGCCAGAAGTTGTGGATCACGTCCTTGGACGTGACGTTGAAGTAGACGGCCCGGTCCTTCGGCAGGTACAGGACGTTGGACGTGATCCGATCGTGCTGCGGGTACTCGAAGGTCCAGACCCACTGCTGGCCCGTGACGTTCACGATGAGCGCCTTCTCGCCACCCGGCTGCTCGTCAGCACTCACCGTGCCGTAGGAGTTCGCCGTGATGCCGGCGAGGGCCATCAGGCCCCAGACCACGAGGAACATGGCGAGGACGCTCGAGACGACCGTCCAGAGCACGACGCCCACGGTGTTGTTGCGGATCGCCGGACTCGAGTCGGCCGGCACCTCGTCCCCGGACACGTGCTTCCAGCCGAGGAGGCTGTAGACGAGGACGGCGAAGACGAAGGCCGTGATCGGGATGGACACGAGGGTGAACACGAAGACCGTGGTCTCGATGTCCTCCATGATCGGGGAGGCCGGGGCTCCCGACTGGTTCATCGCCGCGAGGATGAGCCAGCACAGCGGGAGCAGGAGGAATCCGATCACGACGGTCAGGATCATGATCGAGCGTGCGTACGGACGGCGGGCCCAGTCGCGAATGCGATGCATCGACGGTGGCCGGTTGGTGGGTGCCTCCGGGGCGTCCGGCGGAGGGGTCATGGTCGTCATGCGACAACCTCGAACGTGCCGGCCATCCAGCCGCGCTGCTGCATGGGGCCGCCGAACTCCTGGTACATGTCACCGCAGGGAAACTCGCAGTTCCAGACGTACGTTCCCGCCTCCCCCGTGATGAAGGTGACCGAGATCTTCTGCGGGTCCACGGGGTACCCGTTGCTGTCCGTCTTGGCGTTCGCGGCGTTCATCGGCAGCGGCACCGACAGGAAGAAGTCGGGCTGCGTCGCCTCGGGGTACTGGTGCACCGTGAAGGTGTGCCCCACCTCTGACGACTTGATCTCACTGACCTTCTTGCCGTTCCACGTCATGGTGCCGTCCATCGTCCCGTGCACCTTGGCGAAGTAGGGGTTGTAGATCTGGCCACCGCTGTCGTACTGCGTGAAGTGGATCGTCACGACGGAGTTGGCCGGCACCTGGATGCTCGTCGAGGGTCCGTAGAAGGGCTGGCCGCTCAGGAGCTCGGCGTTGATGGGAGAGCCGGCCGCCGGAGGGGGAACCGCAGCCGAGCTGTTGGGGTAGACGTCCATGTGGAGCTCGTAGTGCGGAAGCTCTCCCTTGGGGGTGGACTTCGTGCCCACCTGCTTGGCGACGATCGCCTCGGGCTCAGCCCCGCTCACCGAGCCGACGACACCGATGCCGACCACGACGCCCACGCCCACGATGATCGAGGCGAGGGTCACGAGCAGTCGCTTCACGAACGACCCCCTCTGCCAGAATGCGCGGATGCGCGGATGCGCGGATGCCGCCGACTGACGGACGAGCGCGACACTAGCGGTTTTCCGACACCCTGTGGGATAAGGCTCGCGAATGAGGGGAATCCGTCACCCTTTCGTGATGATCCCGAAGGCGGGCCCGAGTCCCGCGGCCCCCCGTTAGGGTGGCGACATGTGGCCGGCGCCGCCGGGAGTGGGCCTGTGGACCCCGGATCTCTTCGTCAGCGTCAATCTCCTCCTGGTCACGTGCCTCTACCTCATCGGCACGCGCCGGGCCGGGGATCGACTCGGAATGCCCTGGCCGTGGCTGCGCACGGCGGCCTTCCTCTCGGCCGTGCTGCTCCTCGCGGGCACCTACCTAGGCCCCTTCACGACGTGGGCCCACCTCATGTTCTGGCCGCACATGGCCCAGCACCTGATCGTCATGATGATCGCCGCCCCCCTGATCGTCCTGGCCTCACCCGTTCGCCTGCTCTTCCTCAACCTGGGCGACGTGGGCCGACGGCGCATGGTGCGGGTCATGCGGGGCCCGGTCGTGACCGTCCTCACGAATCCCTACCTCACGTGGATCCTCTTCGCGACGGTCCTGCTCGGCGTCCACGTCACACCCGTGATGCAGTGGGTCATCACCGACCACGACGCCATGAACTTCGTCGAGCGTCCCGTCTACCTCGCGGTGTCACTGCTGTTCTACTACCCCCTCATCGGCAGCGACCTCATCGCACGACGGCCGGCCCCGAGCCTTCGCCTGCTGTCCCTCGGTCTGATGATGATTCCCGAGACCGTTCTCGGCATGGTGATCCACTTCGCGCCCGTGCCGCTCTATCCCGCGTACATCGAGGCGTCGGCCATCACCGGACTCGATCCCCTCGCGGACCAGAAGTTCTCCGGCGCCATGATGTGGGCCATCGCCATGGTTCTCGATGGCTTCTGGATGATGGTGGCCGCCCTCGAATGGTGGAGGGATCAGGAGCGGATCACGACCCAGCTCGAGCGGGACGAGGCGCGCGCCACCGTCTGACGACTGGGGATGACGCGCGGAACGCACACCGTCAGGGCGACGGGAGCACCACCACGAGGTCCCCGACCTTCATGAAGTCGTAGACGGCCTTCGCATCCTCATCTGCCATCCGGATGCACCCGCCCGTTGCGATCGGCAGGCCGAGGGACGACTCGGGGTGCATGCGTGACCCGTCGTAGTAGCGCGGGATGCTGTGGAACCCGATCGCCGACTTGGTGTCGGGGCCGTAGGTGAAGCGCACCATGTGGTCGAACGTGACCCTTGAGTTCGGATTGCTCGAGCGCTCGGACTTCGAGAAGATCCGGTAGGTGCCCTTCGCCGGGCGATCCCAGCGGCCCACCACCGAGTAGCGGCCCACGACCTCGTTCCTCTTGTTCATCAGCCAGACGGTCATCAGCGCCTTGTCGTACACGATGCGCTTGCCCGTGTGCTTGTCCCGCGGTCGCTCCGGCACATGGCGGGCCTTCTGCTCACGTGTGGCCGGCTTCGGCTTCTTGGGCTTCTTGATGGCGGGGATGGGCGACGCCGACGGGGTGGGAGTCGGAGCCGCGGCGGACACCGACGGAGCCGGAGTGACCGGGGCCGTCGAGGGCTCGGGCCCGGGCTCGAGGACGGTGGAACCGGACTCGTCGCGGTAGGCCGCACCCAGGAGCACGGGCTGGGACGACGAGGACGAGGCCAGGGAAGCGCTTCCCGCGGCCACGGCAGCGGGCTGGCCCCACTGCAGGAGCACGGCCATCAGGCCGAGCAGGGCGACGACGGCGACCGCCGCCGCGGGGAAGAAGCGGCGCACGAACACAGGGTAGGCCCGGCGCCGGCACAACGTCAGGAGCGACCCACCCCTGTCACGGCGGACATGGCAGCATGAGTCCATGCCCGCGGACCGCGCTCCATCCATCCTCATCACCGGGATCCACAGCGATCATGGCTTCGCCATCTCGCACCGGTTCCGCCGAGAGGGATGGTTCGTGATCGGCTGCGACCAGGGCACCCACACCGGCCGCAACGCCCGCGTCCACATCACCGCCGACCTCACCGACGAGGCCGACTGCCAGCGCGCCGCCACGCGGGCGGCCCGGCTGGGCAACGGTCTGGACTGCGTCGTCCACTGCGCCGACATCCAGGTGGACGGTCCGATCGAGGAGATCGGGTCACGTGCCTGGGACGTGATGATGGATGTCAACGTCAAGAGCGTCTTCCTCATGTCCAAGGCGTGCATGCCCTACCTCGAGGAGGCGCACGGGACTATCGTCGCCATCGCCCCCAGCCTCGAGGGCCGCACCTCCGAGCATGCCGTCCACGACGCGACCCGGGCCGCCGTGATCGCCCTCATGGGCTCGCTCACGGACGAGCTGGCCACCCACGGGATCCATGTCCACGTCGTGCGCCCCGACGAGGAGGGCAGCGCCCTCAGTGACGATGCGGTCGCCGAGCGTGTCTGGGCACTCGCGGGATTCGACAGCGAGGGGCACGAGCTGTCCTTCGCCCACTCCCACTGAGCCAGCGTCGGGCCACCGCCCCTGCGCGCCCCTGTCGCAATCCCGGAACCTTGCGCGTTTCGTGCCCGATCGATGAGGTCCAGCAGGGATAGTGGTCCCTGAAGGCTTGCCCGGCGACTGAACGGAAGGTACGACCGATGCCGAAGACCACCCTGCGACGAGGCCTCGCCCTCGCGGCCACGGCCGCCGTCTCCGCCTCCCTCCTCGCTGCCTGCTCCTCCGGTGAGCCGGCAGCCGAGCCCACCGCGACCGAGATCGTCATCGCCGACACGCTGCCGACCGAGACAGCGTCGGAGGAGGCCGTCGTCCTCGGCGCAGCCGCGAGCGCCTGCGATGTCTACTTCGAGATCGACCTGCTCAACAGCGCCTACGCCGGCGGGGTCGTGAAGCAGGGCGACATGACCGAGAAGCAGGTCAAGTCCGAGATGGTCGCCCTCGTCGACGAGTTCGCCACCCTGTCGGCCACCGCGGTCGAGGACGGCAGCGCCGATGCCAAGCTCGAGGCCAGCGCCATGCGCATGGACAAGATCCTGGGCAAGCTCAAGAAGAAGGAAGACCTCAAGGACCTCACGAAGCCCGAGCAGAAGCGCTTCGCCGCGGCCTCGCTCCGCGCCCAGAAGGCCTGCGACCGTGCCGGGATCCCGCTTCCCGCCGAGAACGTGACCGCCCGCACCTCCGCCGGGCTCGCCGGCTGACGGTGCGGTAGGCGCACCGGGCCCCAGGCCCGGACGCAGGAGGATGACGGGATGAGCCAGGACTCCTTCCAGGAGCACTTCGCGGATCGCATGGATCTGCACCAGGTGGATCGCGACATCTTCACGGGGTGGTGCCACTCGGGAGCACCCCTGCGCGCCTACGGGGGGCAGATCGCGGCGCAGTCGCTCATGGCCGCCGGGCGCACGGTCGACGATGCCACGCGTCGCGTGCACAGCCTGCACGGATACTTCCTGCGCCCGGGTCGGACCAAGGAGTCGATCACCTATCTCGTCGACCGGCCACGCGACGGCGGCTCCTTCTCGACCAGATTCGTCCGCGCCGTCCAGAACGGCGAGACGATCTTCATGATGACGGCGTCGTTCGCGCGGGACGACGACGGTCCCGCGCATCAGTTCGATCCCCCCGCACCCCTCGCTCCCCCCGATCAGGGCAACGTCGCCATCCCCCTGCCGGAGCAGCTCAAGGGCGCGACCCTGGCCGAGCTCGACTACCCCGAGTCCCACATCATCGGGCTGCGCATGCTCTCCCCCGAGATCGCGATCCCGCTGCAGGCCGGTCGCTACGAGCGGATGGCCTGGGTCCGCATCGAGGAGACCCTGCCGGACGACCCCATGATCCAGGCCTGCGCCCTGACCTACCTCTCCGACCTCACCATGGTGAGCACGGCCATCGCTCCCCACGCCGACCAGGCCTCGCGGGAGGACCTCATGCTGGCCTCCATCGACCACGCCATGTGGTTCCACGAGCCGACGCGCGCCGATCAGTGGCTGCTCTTCGCGCAGGACACTCCGGCCGCCGGCCATGGTCACGGCCTGGCCCGCGGGCTCTTCTTCGATCAGGAGGGACGCCTCGTGGCCTCGGTGGTGCAGGAGTCGCTCATGCGCACCCGGCGGCCCTGATCCGAG
Source organism: uncultured Bifidobacteriaceae bacterium (assembly GCA_964597445.1). Lineage (GTDB taxonomy): Bacteria > Actinomycetota > Actinomycetes > S36-B12 > S36-B12 > UBA10649. The sequence goes on from CAZQXO010000009.1 coordinate 32,092, forward strand.
ACGGGACCTTCGTCCTCGACAGCAAGGCCTCAGTTCCCGCCCCTGGGCCGCGACGGACAGGCATGCTGGTCGCATGGCAGGTGAGCTCCGGTACCGCGGTCGGGTCGTCGTCGGCTACGACGGCTCTGACACCTCCCTCGTCGCGGTCCGATGGGCCGCGCGCGAGGCGCTGCTGAGAGGTCGCGGCCTGACTCTCGTCCATGCGCTTCTTCCCCCGGTCAGCTCGGGCGGCTTCGGCGCGGGGATGCCCCCGAGCCTGGACCTGATCGACCGGCTCGAGGCTGCCGCGCACAGCGAGGTCGATGCGATGGCCACGACGCTTCGCGGGGAGACGCCCGGTCTCGAGGTCGCCTCGGTGGTGTCCATCGGGGCTCCGAGCTCGGTCCTGCTCGAGGCCGCGGAGACCGCCGACCTCGTCGTCATCGGCTCACGGGGGCACGGGGGCTTCGCCGGACTGCTCCTCGGGTCTGTCGGCTCACAGGTGGCCGCTCATGCGTCCTGCCCGGTGGCGGTGATCCGTGAGGCCGCCGATGAGGATGCGGATGTCATCGTGGTGGGGATCGATGGCTCGCCTGCCGCCGAGGCGGCGCTGCAGTTCGCCTTCGACACGGCCAGCCGCCACGGCTGGTCCGTGCATGCCGTGCACGCGTGGGACGTCCCGGCCTACGACCTGCTCGTCGTGCCCAACGGTCCGATCCCGGTCCCGCTCAGCGACGTGGCCGATGACGAAGTGCGCCTGACGGCCGAGGCCCTCGCGGGATTCCGGGACGAGTACCCGGACGTCGACGTCGTCGAGAACCTCGTGCGCGCACCCGCCGTCATGGCGCTGACCGAGGCGAGCGCCCGGGCCGCCATGGTCGTCGTCGGCACCCACGGCCATGGGCCCGTCATCGGCGCCCTCCTCGGCTCGGTCAGCCACGGCCTCCTCCACAAGGCCACCGTTCCCGTCGTCGTCGTGCCGCCGGAGCCCGAGAGCCAGGAGGCAGCATGAGCGTCGCCCTCAGCGCGGGCCGGCTGCCCTCGGTGTCGGACATCATGTCCCGACCGGTCCTCACCGTGGAGGTCACCGAGACCCTCTGGGATGCATGGCAGCTTCTCTTCGTCTCGGGACTGCGTCATCTGGTCGTCCTGAATGTCGACGGCAGCGCCGTCGGCGTCCTGAGCGACCGCAACGTGCTGGCCGAGGTCCCGGCCACGGCCGACCACCTGAGCCAGCGCCATGTCGCCGACGTGCTGGCGCAGGTGCCGCTCGTGCACGTCGCCCCGTCGGACGCCCCCACGCACGCGGCAGCCGTGATGACCGCCAACATGGTCGAGGCTGTGCCCGTGCTCGACGCCGACGGTCGCCTGGCCGGCATCGTGACCGAGTCGGACATCGTGCGCTGGGTCGTGCGCACCTCCTCCTGACGACGCGGCAGCACCCCGATCGCCCGACGAGGCTCCCCTCTAGGGTGAGGCCATGGCGAACGGCAACGACCGCTTGGTGTGGATCGACCTCGAGATGACGGGTCTGGACCCCTCCCACGACGAGATCTGCGAGATCGCCTGCATCGTCACCGACGGCGAGCTCAACGAGCTGGATGAGGGCATCACCCTCGTGGTGAAGCCGTCGGATGCTCCTCTCGCCACGATGGACGACGTCGTCGTGAAGATGCATCACGACTCCGGGCTCATCCACGAGATCCCCCACGGCACCACGGTCGACGATGCGCAGGCGCAGGTCCTGGCCTATGTGATGCAGCACGTTCCCGAGGCACGCAAGGCACCTCTGGCCGGATCGAGCGTCTACGTCGATCGCGGATTCCTCGCGCGCTACATGCCCCAGCTCGACGCCCATCTCCACTACCGACTCGTCGACGTGTCGAGCGTCAAGGAGGTCACCAAGCGCTGGTACCCGCGGGTCTTCTTCCAGACCCCCGAGAAGACCGGCAACCACCGCGCTCTGGGCGACATCCGCGACTCCATCGCAGAGCTGCGCTACTACCGCGAGACCGTCTTCGTGCCAGCCCCCGGTCCCGACACGGCCTCGGCGCAGGCCATGGCCCAGTGCGCCGCGACGGAGCCGGACGCCTGACCCTCGGCTCAGGGGCGCGTCAGCCAGGCGCTCGCGCTCCGATAGACTCGGGGTCCCCGCTGGTCCTGATCGGCAGGGAATGGTGGGTGTAGCTCAGCTGGTAGAGCACCTGATTGTGGTTCAGGTGGTCGCGGGTTCAAGTCCCGTCACTCACCCCAGAAAACCCCTTGAATACCAGGGGGTTTTTCTGTTAAGGATTTCTTTCGGGGGCAGTTGAGGGGGCAGTTCGGTACGCGGAACCGCCCGTATCAGCTCCGTGTGTGTCAGATCCGGGGGGTAGCCTCGTTTGAGGGGGTGGGTCATGGCTCTTAGTTCAGGACTGAGGCAATCGGACGTGGCTGCCCACATTGACCGATTTCTTGGGTTTATCGAACAGCAACCATCAGGCTGCTGGTTTCGGTATTCCCGTGCCCGGGATAACGGGTATACGACCATCACGGTGGATGGCCGGCGTGTGGGTGCGCACCGGTTCGCGTTTGCCGCATTCGTTGGTGACATTCCCGCCGGCATGGAGGTCGACCACATCTGCCGTGACCGCGGGTGCGTGAACCCCGACCACTTGGAGCTGGTGGACCGGGCGGAGAACCTTCGCCGACGCGACACCGTCACCCCGGCCGTGTTCGCGTCCGGTGGCCTCCGCGACCGCATCATGGCCCGAGTCGACACCACCGAGGACTGCTGGCTGTGGACCGGAGCCCTTGTGCGCGGCTACGGAGTGCTTAGCGTGGATGGAAGGACCCGGTACGTGCATCGGGTTCTGTTCGAACTCGACCGGGGGCCTATCGCTGACGGCCTCGACCTGGATCATCTGTGCCGCACCCCGAGGTGTGTGAACCCGACCCACTTGGAGCCGGTCACTCGCTCGGTGAACGTGGCTCGGATGCTGGACAAGCAACCCAAAGATCGTTGCCGGCGTGGTCACCGGTACGTCGAGGTGGGTAGGACGTCCGGTGGATCGTGCCGCGCTTGTTGGGAGGCTGCGAATCGGCGCAAGTACAGGCCGCCCCGGCCGGCACAGGAACGGGCCGAGTTCTGCGCGAATGGGCATGAGGTCGCGGTCGTCGGCCGGTACCCGTCCGGTGGCTGCCGGGCCTGCCAAGCTGAAAAAGACGCGGCGCGTGGTCGCCGCAAGGACGCCGCGGTGGAGCGCTATTGCCCCCAGGGCCATGACCTCGCGGTGGTGAGCCGTCACGGCACCGCATGCCGGGCCTGCTGGGACGAAGGCTGGTGCGGCAACGGCCATGACATGAATTCGGCAGGCCGCACCCGTGGGGGAGCGTGTGCGCAGTGCCAGCGCGACACTCGAGCCAGGTACGCCGCCGCTCTGGTCGAGCGGGATGCCTGTGCGAACGGGCACGTGCTGTCCGAGGTCGGTGTGCGAAACGGCAAGTGCATGGAGTGCGCCCGCGAGTATGCGCGCACGAAGTACGGATACACACGCACCGCCGCCGACTTGGAACTTGTGTGCCGCAACGGGCATGAGTGGACCGAGGAGAACATCAGGTGGGTCCGTCGCGTCCGTGGTGACGAGGAGAAGATGGAGAAGGTGTGCCGGGCCTGCGCCAAGGAACGGCAAGAGCGCTACGGGGCGAAGCGTGCCACGCCTTGACCCGGCCGAGGCGGCCGAGCAAATGCGCTCAGCGGGCCTGGAACCCCTTGAGACCTACCCGGGTAGCGCCAAGAAGTGGCACTGCCGCTGCACCACCTGCGGGCAGGAGGTGTGGCCGCGGCATTCGAGCATCAACCAAGGCCGCGGAGGCTGCAACTATTGTGCGAGGGCTGCGAGCAGCAACGCCAGCCGGCTGGATCCTGATGTCGCAGTCGCCGAGATGCGCGCCGCCGGGTTAGAACCCCTGGAGCCGTATACCTCCAGTCGCGCCCGATGGTTATGCCGCTGCACCACGTGCGGGCGGGAAGCACACACCAGCCACTCCAACATTAGGCAAGGGCACGGATGTAAAGCGTGCGAGATGAGCGCCGCCGCGGAGCGCCGCCGGTTATCGAACGCCGCGAACGCGGTGCTCACCATGCAAGCCGCCGGACTGGAACCCCTGGAGCCGTACCCGGGCACGGTACGCAAATGGCGGTGCCGGTGCTTGGAATGTGGGGAAGTCGTCACTCCCACGCATGACAAAGTTCAACAAACCGGCCGTGGCTGTCCCAACTGCAGCATTAGGAAGCGCGGCTTGGAACATCGCGTCGACGCCGAGGCCGCCGCCGCGGTGATGCGCGCCGCCGGACTGGAGCCCCTTGAGCCCTACCCCACCTCACTGCAACCGTGGCCGTGCCGGTGCACCACCTGCAACCGGACGGTCGACCCGTCACTGTCGAGTGTGAAACGCGGCGCACGCTGCCGGTACTGCTCCGGTAAAGATGTCATCCCCGAGGAGGCCGTCGAGGTGATGCGCGCCGCCGGCGTGGAGCCACTCACCCCCTATCCCGGAGCTAACGTGCCGTGGCTGTGCGAATGCACCCGCTGCGGTAGACACCCCACCCCCTCTTACGGGTACGTGCGACGCACCGGCTCAGGATGTGGATATTGCTCGGGCCGCCGCGTCGACCCCGAGGAGGCCGTCGAGGTGATGCAAGAAGCCGGATTCGAACCCCTCGTTCCCTACCCTGGCAGTCTCGCGCCCTGGCCGTGCCGCTGCACCACCTGCGGGCAGGAATCCAGCCCATGGTTTGCGTCAGTGAAATCCCAAGGAACCCGGTGTGCTTGGTGCCAAGGCATGCGCACCGACCCCGACGAGGCGGTCGAGATCATGCGCGGCGCCGGACTGGAGCCCCTCGAGCCGTACCCGGGTGCGAACAGCGCGTGGCGATGCCGCTGCAACTCGTGCCAGAGGGAAGTCGCCCCCGTCATCGGCACCATCCGCGCGGGGGGTGGCTGCCGCTACTGCGCCACCAAGGGCTTGGACTACACCGCCCCGGCGCTGCTGTACCTGATCACGCACCCCGAACTCCATGCCCACAAGATCGGCATCGGCTCCCCCAATGCTGGGCGCCTGGCCACGCACCGCAAACACGGCTGGACCGTGTACAAGACGATGCATTTCCCCACCGGGCAAGCCGCCTACGACGTCGAGGCCGCCGTACTGCGCTGGCTGCGCCTGGAGATGGGTCTCCCACAAGCGCTCACCCAGCGCGAGATGCCTCAACGCGGCGAAACCGAAACGGTGTACGCGAGCGACATCGCCCTACCTACTCTGTGGAGAGAGACCCTCCGGATTTCCTCGGAATTCCCCACGCCGGTACAAGGTGGCCCTACAAACTAGTTGCACCCCGCAATAGGGCTAGCGTCGCACTGAGACTGGCTGTGCTGCCATTTTCGAAAGCATGGTCGATCGGCGAGAGTCCTCCGTAGACTTCCATGTCGTTGTCCGCAGTCATCCACTCCCAGCAGATGGGAGGGGGGTAGACGCTGCGCAACGCCACCAGGATCTGCACGATCAGTTCACAGGCCGCCGGGTCTTCCGTGAAGTGCCGGGTGCTGGCCGAATCGAGTCCCCACCAGAAGCACGCTCTCACCGCCTCACCTCGCACTGGAGGTTCGTAGCTTGGGAGCCAACTGCTCCAACTCGGAAACGGACCCGACCAAGTCCAGCTTCGCGTAAGCGCGAGGAGGTCTATCCAGCTGTCGTCGCACTCAAGTGCGCGGTAGGTCACGATCACCGTGCGAGGCGTTGCGCCAATGAGGGGCGTGCCCTGGCCACCACCTACCCAGTCGAGCCAGGGGAAGTAGTCGGCGTTGGGGTCGCCTGAATCCAGCCCCTCCTGCAGCGCCGCGATCCGGGCCACTATCGTCACCTGCTCCGGCTCGAGGAAGCTACCGGGGGTTGCGGTGTTGGCTGCCTGCTCAACGTCTGCTGCCGTCGTGCGGATAACCTCTGCGATTTCACTGGCTGTGAGGCGCCATAGCCAAAGCAAACTGATCACCACATCCCACGCCATCCCCTGCAGGTCTGCAGGCTCCGGTGGCCGCACGGCGGCTGCAGGATGTCCGTACAGCTCCAAGAGCCGGGAGTGAGGTGTCAGCGCTCGGTCACAGGCCCAGCGTCGCGCAGCGTCCGGATAGTCGAGTCCACGTGGCCCGGGATACAGCTGATGGGCGGCAAGTTGGAAGGCCCACCGGTAAGGGTGGTCGAGCAGGCCGCCATCGCCTTCGACCCAGACACATTCGCCTGCCGGGTTGTAGATGGTGATGTCGTGCATGGGCATGTCGGCGCATGCGAGTGGCAGGTCTTGAGGGTCGAGCACGGTGAGGAGTGGCGCACCGCCGTTGATAGGGACTACTCGCCACCCAATGCCCGGTGAGATGCCGTCCATGTGGGCATGATGCCGGACGACGCCTAGCTAGTGCTGCTCGATGAGCCACTCCCGGAGCGCGTATTCCGCGGTTGGCCCGGCGGTGCGGATCCGCTCGGCGAGCTCAGAATGCCCGGCGACGTCAGCGTCAGCCGCTAGGTAGCCCGGGTAGGTCCCAGGCGGGAGTGGGCTGGTGGCGATTATCGCCGCGAGGGCCTTGGTCTCTGCGGCAGTCAGCTGTATGCGCTTGCGCTCAGTATCAAGGATGCGGCGGTAGGTTTCGAGGTCATCGCGGGTTTGTGCGGCGACGGACTCGCCGACGCGTTCCCCCCGGGCGGTCAGCCAATTCTCAAGGTCAGCCGTGGGATACACCGTGATCCTCGGACGCCGTTCAGCGCTCATGCTCCACAGTGTAGCACCATACGACAAGGTGCCGGCGGCGGCCGTGGTGACGGCAATGAGTGAGGCCCCACCGTGGGCCGGTGGGGCCTCACCTGGCCGTTGCGGTAGGACACCCCTGTCCGCACCGCAACGGAGCTCAAAATGAGAGTAGCGCCTGATCGCTGCACTCCCGATGCGAGTAGGCGAGCGTGAGCGGCTGCTGGCAAATCCCACACAGCGGCTCCAGGGAGACGCCGTACACCATCATCTGATCCGGGTTGGTCGCGCGACGCTGTTCCACGTGCAGCGGATCCGGCACGTCGGCTGCTGCGGCCGCGAACTGCAGTCCGAAAGCCTTCGGGCCGAGTGCGTATTTCGCCTGATCGGTTTCTTCGCACCACCCGACGTAGTCGCGGTAGAGCACAGTACGAGGGACGCCGACCTCCATGGGGGCTCGGTGGACCCGGCCGGAAGCGATGTATCCGCGCACGGGGTCAGCGTCGATTTTGTACTGCTCGCTGAGCTCACGGGATCGCTGCGGCTCCGAGAAGCGGCCGGCGTTCGCAAGCATCAACTGTTGTAGGCCGGTGAGTGCGCGGTTGAGTAGGCCGCTGCGCTCACTCTCATCGAGCAGGATCGCGTCAAGGATTCCGGCGACTGCATGCCTTTGCCGGCCGATCGGCGCGCCAGGGACGAACACTTCATCGAACGGGATGATGAGCATGCGACGGAAGAAGCCCCGCGTCGTGTCCTGCGTCGCGGGGAGCCTGTTGTATGAGGCGATCTGGGTGGCTATCGGCCGGAAATTGAACGGCTGCATGTACTTTGCGTCCGCCGTGATCGGGTCACCCGCGACCACCTTCTTCCACATGCCGGTGTCCTTGAAAGCGTTCGCAGAGGCGTCGTTGGCGACGTTAGCGAGTTTGCCGGCCAAGCCCGCGGCAGCGAATCGCTCACTGTCGAGTTGCTGAGGGCTGATTTTCGCGACGTTGTGCGATCCCACGAGCCACAGCAGGAGATCCAGCGCCTTAGATTTGCCATTACTGCCGTCACCTACGCAGATGATGGCCTTTTGCCAGCGCGGTTCCCCCGCGTACAGGCATGACCCGAGCACTTGATGCCACAGGTGCACGAGCTCCTGGTCCTCGCCGAAGACGTCGGCGTGGAAACGGTCTACCCGCGGGCATTCCACGCTTGGGTCGTAGATGACCGGGATAGCAATCGTGGCCATGTGCGCCGGCGAGTGCGGGTGAAGGATCCCGGTACGCCATTCGAGGGCGCCGTTGCGGCAGATGATCCACCGCTCCTGCTGCTGCGGATCAAGCGTGAGAATCCGTCCTACACCAGTGCAACGGGCCCGGAGCTGCTCCACCACGTATGCGGTTATGGTGCCCCGATAGGCGTTGGCAAAGATGCGCTCGAGCGCTGGGGCGATCAGTCGCCGGTCCGCATGGGCCTCGTACACGCCGGTGTCCGGGTTGTAGGCCCAGAGCGTTTCTCCGTCCGGCCCTACCGCGAATGGGCCGAGCGCCTCATCGAGATGCTCGCTGAGCGCCTGAGTTTGAAGGCTCTTGTCCGCCCGCCACCGCGCTCCGGTGTTGGGTTCGAGCGCCCACACGCGTGGATCGGCGAGGGACGGATCCGCGCCGGTGAAGGCGAGACGGATCCGGTCGATTCCGGAGACGTCGTCGAGGTCAGGGTCGGCTGCGATGTCAGCGAGAGTGCCGCGCTCAGCGTCACTGAGAGCGCTGAGCGCGGCCCGTAGTTCGGCGCCTGTCAGGCTGGTGAGGCTCAGGAGCCGTAGGGGCCCTGGGCTCACGGGATTTTCTGTTGCCATGGGGTGTCCATTTCGTGCGGTGGTGGCGGTGGCTAGTACTGCAGGTCAGGGCCTTGCTGCTGGGGTGCCACGACGGTGAGCGTGGGTCGCTGTGTCAAGGTCGCGACCTTCGCGGTGGCGGCTTGGGCGGTTTCGGCGTGCGTGATCGCATCGCGTGCCGACATCGCCCACGCAGCAGTGGAGGGATCCTGCTGCCGTGCCGCAAGCCAGGCATCTACACGCGCCGCATCGATATATTCCGGTGCCTCACCCAGCCGCCGGGCGCGCAGCTGCGCCGGCGTCTGGGACCGAGTCGAGTCGACGTATGCGGCCTTCGCGGCGTGGGCGTGCGCGGATACTGCTGCCACGGTGACGGGCTGGCCGTCGGCGACCGCTCGTGTGAGAGCCGCGAGTACGTGGCGCTGATCAGTCGTAAGCGCAGCGCGATCACTGGCTGCGGCGAAGTCGCGAACGTCTTGCTGCAGCCAGTGCTCCAGATCGGGGTGCAGAGCGCCTGATGCGCGCGCAGCAGTGAGCTGGTCCTCACCGACGAGGTTTGCTGGGTGTCGCTGAATCGCGGCGATCAGTGACGCGTCCATGATCTGTTCGGCGCGCTCGGGTGCGTGCTCGGCGTACATGGCCGCCGCTTTGGCGTGCATGCCGCGGATAATGCGTTCAAACTCCTGAGGTGTGGAGCGCTCTACGAGCGCCTCACCCAGTGCGAGCAAATCCACACTCTGATCGGCGTGACGGACGGCGTCGACAACGGCATCAACAGTCATGATGGTCATGCGGCTAGCTCCTGACGTGAGATGTGCCTGTACTGCGCGGGGTTTTCGGCGAGTGCTTGTGCATGGCGCCGTTCGGTGCGGTCGAGTCCGCCCGGGCGGCTGTGGTCGCAGCTGCGGAGGATCAGCGCTGCCCGCTCGTCACCAAGGCGGGCACGGAGGCCGGGGTATGTCTCGAGGCGGCGGTCGAGGTCCCGCTGGATCTGGACGCGTGTGTGTGGGAAGGCCATCCACGTGGCGTAGCGAGCTAGCGTGATTGCTCTGCCCGCACCCGCGGCTATCGCGTGCTCGGTGCGGGAGGAGAGGCTCACGCCGTATTCGCTGTAGATGTGCTCCACCGCGAGCCGTGCCGGGGCCGATCGGCCTTTGTGCTCGCTGGGATGGCCCAGGCGATGCATCCACGCGTGGAGGACTCCGCTGCTGTGGCCGACCTCCGCTAGGGCACGGTCGAGGAGATCCACCACGGTGGGCGCACCTGCGGGCTGCTGGCTGGCCTCCTGGACCTCGTCGCTGGAAGCCGCGATCACGGATCGCTGGCTGCGTGGGCAGCACAAACCAGCACGATCACCGGACACCACATTGCGGAGGTAGGTGGCAAGGGTGGCGGCGGGATCATTGGCGATGCGGGCTGCGTCGAGCCATGCCAGCACCCGGGCAGGCTCCGAGTAGGCGACCGTGATGGCGTAGGAAGCGAGGTCGGCAGGCTCGTAGGCGTAGCCGCTCATGCGGGAGCACACGCTGAGGGCGGCTTGGTGGAGCCACTGGGCTGCGGCCGGGTCGTGGCCACCGCTGGCCACCCATGCGGTGAGCATGGGCACCACGTCACTGGCAGCGATATGGCGGGACATTGCTATCGCCGCCCCGCTGCCCGGAGCTGCTTCGTCGTAGCCATGAGCGGCGCTGTCGCGGGAGCGACATGGCTGCGCTCCCGCCCATCGAGGTAAGCGCTGATCTGCTCGGGGCGATACCGAATCGACCGTCCGCCGACCTGGACACACGGCAGCTCCCCGCTACGCGTCAGCCGCCTGACCGTGTCGATGCTGATGTGCAGGTAACTCGCGACGTCCCGCGCATCCATGAGCCTCATCGGGCCCCTCCAATAGCGTCTAGTAGTGCCTGTTGCCTTGCGGTATCGGTGTCGAGAGGTCGACCCGGCGAAAATGCACAGCCGCCATTCTGTGGATACAAAACCAATACCCGTATGTGCTTCATATGCATACAGTAACACATTGAGGGCATACGACGGCACGACAAACCGTCCAGAGGGCATACCGGTGCAATACATAGCCAGTACGAGGGGCTACCGGGCTGGATTCGGTATAGTGCAGCTATGGCTGCAGCTGGCACACTGGAAATCGCCGACGCCAAGGGATTTGGCGGTTACGTGCGGGAGCTAATGCTGACTGCCGGCGTGCCGACCGTGGAGGCCCTAGCAGGCAGGGCAGGGCTGTCGATACCCGCGGTGTCCAACGTCGTGGCAGGCGCTCGGCCGCGCTACCGTGCAGGCACCCTGATCGCGATTGCCAAAGCACTCGGCGTGGATCCCGGCACGGTGACTTGGCGAGCCACAATGGCCGAGCCACCGGACGGCTGGACCGCAGCCGCTGCTATCGATACCGCCAACCGAGCGCCACATCAACCGCTCGATCGGGTCATGATCACGATCGCAGTCACCGGATCGGATGAGGCTCGTGCTCGGGCACGGGCGAACCTGGAACGCTATGTCGCGGGGATGCTGCAGCCGGAGATCGCGGAGCTCGGCGGCGTCATCACCGTCGATCCGGCCTAGATGTCGATGGCGGTGACGGCCGCGCGCACGGCCTCCACCTCACCGCCCACCAGATGCGAGTACACGCGGAGGGTCACCGCGGGATCGGCGTGGCCGAGCAGGCGGCTTAACGTGAGGATGCTGACCTGCCCGCTGGCCAGTAACCACGACGCGTAGGTATGTCGCAGATCGTGGATCCCCGGCTCGAAGCTCAGGGTGCCGGCGGCCGCCAGAGCGGTCACTGTGGGGCGCCAGACGCGGTAGTGGAAATTGCCGTGCCGCAGAGGCTTTCCACCCAACGTGGGAAAAATCCACGTGTCGCCGCGGGCTCCGGCGCGCGCGGTCGCGAGGTCCTCGGTGAGCTCCGCTGGGATCGGGATCACCCGGCGGCCCGCCGACGTTTTCGGCCCCGCGAGCCGGTACTGGCCTCTCACCTCGGTTTCCGCCCATGCCCGTGTGACGGAAACTGCCTGGCCTTGGAGGTCGCGCCATTGCAGCGCGGTCACTTCTCCCCAGCGCACCCCTGTACTCAGTAGCGTGCGCACGAGGAGCTGGTGCCGCTCGGGAATCGCCTCCACAAGCGCTTTCCCCTCTGCGTGAGTGAGAGCACGGACTGCTGTGGTCGTCTCGCGAGGTGGAGCGAGGCCGAGCGCCGGATTGGTCGGTAGCGTGCCTGAGGCGACGGCTCGCTGCAGGGTCTCGCTCACGAGTGAGTGCGCATTGCGGATGGTCTTCGCGGCGAGGCCACGAGCCTGCAAATCACGGATCCACGCTCGCACCTGGTCCGCGGTGATCTGCCCGATCGGTGTCACCGCCAGCGGATTGCCCTCGAGGTAGCGGGTGATCAGGCGGCCGTACTCGCTGCGAGTGCTCGGTGAGAGCCGGGCGTTGCCCTCAATATGGGCCTCTACGGCGGCGAGTAGTGGCTCCCCAATCCGATCGGCCTCCACATACCCGCGGCCAGGGATCCACCCAGGCGGCGGGTAGCCCGCCACCTGGCACTGCTCATCGAAGAGATGCGCTGCTGCAGCCGACGCAAAGGTTTCCGAAACGCGCTGCCCGCGGATTCGCGCGGCCCACCGCCACACCGGCCCAGCGCCCGTCTCACGACGCTCGATCCACCCCATACGCGGCACTTTAGCTGGGTGGCATGCCCGTCACTCGGACCTGTGGAAAACGGTACCGAGATTTACCGAAAACCTGGCGGGCGCCTCCGGCGGCGGGGATGAGAGGCCGCCGCTGACCCGTCCCCCGCCACCCCCTCCAAAACTTTTCGGTAGGAGTCGGTAGTTCGATTCCCTCACAAAACGGCCAGTTATCCACAGCCTGTTACCGACTTTTACCTCTTTATAACTAGGGAAAAAGAGAGGTACAAGGAGAAGGGTAGAGGAGTTGTGAAACCGGATTTTTCGGTAGGGCTCTGTGGATAGCCGCTCTCGTGGCCAGTCGTCGACGGGAGCGCAGCCATAGGGGTGAGAGCCCGATCGGCGGGCTTGCCCCTAGGAGCCCACATGGATTTCTTCGCCCGCTGCAAGTCCGCCACCAAGGCCATCTCGAGAGCGCAAGTGGCGCGCGAGCGCCAGGAAGCGGCACTTGCCGCCGCCCTAGAGGCCGAGACCTCGGCGTGGGCTGACCTCTACCGCATCCCCGGCGTCACAGCCGAAACGGCGGCGCAGATCACGGGCCATCCCGCGCAGGTGTGCCGAGCGCAAGCTGATGCCGTCAAAGCCCGGACGCGCGGCTGACCATGATGCTGCCGGGCGCCGCTTTCTACGGCCTGCTGTCGAGCGGGCCGGTAGTGGGCGCTGCCCTGGCGTGGAGCCTGAGTGTGGGGGTGCCGGTTGGCCCGAGTAGTGATGTCGTGCCAGTCACCACGGCGTCGCCTACCCCGACGGCCGCAGCGGTAGCCACCATGGCTGCGTCGCTACCAGCCGACCCCCCCACCTCAGCGCCCACACCATCGGAGTGGGCCCCGCCGCCTACCGCACCTCCACTCACCTCCTCGTCACCGTCACCGACCGTGTCCGCCACACCGACACGGACGATGACTACGGCGGAAGAACCGACTCCTAGGCCGACGAAAACGAAAGCTCCTAAGCCGACGACTTCAAGAACCCCGTCATCACCTCCCACGCCGCTGACCTCACCACCTACGACGACGTCGGCGGAAGAACCGACTCCTAGGCCGACGAAAACGAAAGCTCCTGAGCCGCGGCCGACAACGATCGATCGGCTGACGACCGATGCGGTGGGCGGCTGGGTACCACCGGCGATCCCGGTCGGTGCGCTGTCGGCTGTCCCGGTCCCCGCGGTGACGTCAGGCGCGCCCGTCACGGTCGCCGTATCCGGATGCACCGCCACCAGCGGCTGCACCTACGCCGCCGGTGATCTGCTCATGGATCCATCAGTCGGGCACGGCACCGTGCTGATCACGTGGTCAGCACCAGCTACTGCCACTCACACCGCCTGGCAAGCCAGCAAGACGCTCACCTACTAAGAGGCACTGATGAGAATCTCACGCAATGACGTTGCCGCCCAGTGGCGGGCGGCCTGGGCTCAGCTGACTGCCGGCTGGCGCCGGTGGCCGATGGTCGCGCTCCTCGCCCTCTCCGCCGCCCTGTTCGTCGTGCAGCTCGTGCGGGCTACGGGATGAGTACCACGAAAAAGGGCATGACCGCAGCAGGCATTGTGGCTTTGCTGCTGCTGCCGGCACTGCTCCTCGTCCCCATCGGTGGTGGTCTCGTATTGCTGCTGGCCGGTGTGAGTGTGCAGTCGCAGACGAGCGAGTTCTGCATCGCCGACACTGCTGCCGGTTCGCAGGATGAGGGTTTGCGACTCACTCTCGCGGGAATAGGGGATGCAGTTGAGGCCACTTCAACGGGCCTCAACGCGGCGGCATTGCTCATCGCCGCGGGGTACGTACAATCGCAACTGCAGCCGGGCACCGTAGCTACCGTCCGCGCTGCCGGTGACGGCCCCGCCGGCCTATACAAGCAAGCCCGCGGCGATTTTCCCGACAGTCCACCAGCACGCTTTGGGACCTTGCGTGACCCACGGATCGACGCACGTGCCGCCAGTACGCGGCTGGCACTGCAGTTCTCGGGCTTGATGCGTGATGGTGGCGCAGGCAGCGGATACGAATCACAGGCATCTGTGCAAGCCGCGCTGACCTCCCTTGGTATCGACGGCTCTGCTCGCACCTGGAGCCGATTCAAGCGGGCCGATCTTGCGGCCCGCTTGGGAGACCCCACTACGAGTACGGCTTTCGCAACGCTGGCCAATGCCATCCTGGGTTTCGCGCCTGCGGGTGTGGCAGCGGAGCCGACAGCGCAGGCTCGATGGCGGGCAGCGTGGCCGGCGATCGTCAGGCATGTGGAGCCGATGCTGTCCGCGCGAGCGGCCGCCGCGGCAGCTGGCACTCAGCCGTATTTTTTCGGCGACACGATCGGGCTGAGCATCAGCGAGGATCTCTCGGACGCAGGCTGGTGGACCTCCACGCAGGTCAAGCGCGCCGTCAGCGCTGCTGCCCTCACGGCCGGCCTATCGGCCCCCAAGGCACGGACCGCGCAAACATGGGTGATCGAGCTCGGAGCGTTCAACGCGGCGACGGATGTGGCGCGTGTTGGTGAGTGGATCTCCGCCGTCGAGGCCGCTCGAGGGGCTCAGGAGGTGTTTTGGGTTGCTCCTTGGCGGCCCAGTCAGATCCCCAACCCGGAGCCTGCCCCGATCATCGACCTGATCGATCCGGTGACGGGTGATCCGATCATCGATCCCGATACGGGGCTGCAGAAGCGTGGCCCAGACCCGGATTGGCCGGAACTCGTGCCCCACCCGCTGGGCCCGTCCACTGGTATCGCCTCGGCGCTGCGGTCCGCTGCTGCGTCTCGCCCGTGGTTGCATGTGATGCCGTGGGACACCCTCGCTGAGGGTGCCTACCAGGCAGGTAGTAGCTGGTTTTCGGCCGACGACGGCGGGTGGTTTATCCCAACTGCTGATGGTGAGGATGCGCTGGTCGCGATGCTCACCAACGCGATCGCTTCCAACTCGCCTGATGACATCTTGGGCGAGTGTGGGAATGATCTCGCCGCGGATGGGCAGATAGTGGAGTGGGAGGTGCAGGTTGCGGGTCGCCCTGGCGCTCCATCACGGATCCCCGCCGGGACCACAGAGATCAGCCTCGGGTCCGGTGGCATGCCTTCCACGGCCACGTCGATCATCATTCGTGGCCTCAACGACGCGGGCGGCCTCGTCACCACCGTCACCTCAGAGCCAGTCACCCTCGCCCCAGGCAGACGGATCACGGATATCGACCCCGCCACAGCCAGCAAAACCACTCCGCACGACATCGTTGTGACGATCACTCCGACAGGGGCGGTGACGGTGTCGTGGCAGCCCCCAGACCTGCCTGACGTGGTCGTCCTAGATGGCCCCGTCGGCCGGTTTCGGGATGGAGCCGCCCCACTCGACGCCACAACATGGGTGCCGCAGGTACTCGCGCGCGCCCGTAAAGCGCTCGCCGTCCCACCGTGTGATGACAACCCGGCACGTGGTCCGCTCGGGTGCTCCGGGCTGTGCGCCCAGCTTTCCGCCCGCCTGCAGGGGCAGTCCCACGGCTATTACCGGCCTGGCGCGAAGACTTGGGCGTACTCCATGTTTCTCGCGATCCGGGACACCACGGACGTGGATCGAGGGCTCGTAGGCTCCGGCCGCGAATTCACGCCCCCGGCCGGCGCGATGCTGTATTGGTACATGGGGCCCGACCATCCCGGTCACGTCGCCACCTACATCGGCAACGGTCAGATCGTGACGAACTACAAGGATCGCCAGGTCGTTCAGATGCCGGCGGAGCGCATGGTTGGCGAATACTCCGGGTATCTCGGATGGCTCCTCCCACCAAAGTCTTGGAGATGATGGCCAGTCGTCGACGGAAGCGCAGCCATAGGGGTGAGAGGGCCTAACCGGGGCCCCACCACAAGGAGCCCACGTCATGCACATCCATGCCGCCATCACAGTAGGCACCTCCCTCCTCTCCGAGCTCACGTCGTGGCTGCAGCGGCTGGGCACCCCGATCGGTGTCCTCGCATTCATCGCCTGTGTGATCGGCTGGTGGGTGACGCGCGCTACCGCCCCGCACGTCTCCAACAGGTTCCTCGGTGGCGCGGCGCTGGCCCTGATCGGTACCGCTCTCGTTGCTGGCGCTCCCGCGATCGTCGCGCAGTTCTCCGGCCTCACCGTCTAGCGACGACGCATCATGTGGAACCCCTTCAGCATCCTCGATGCCGCTAACCCGCTGAGGATTCTTCTCGACGCTCTCACCGGGCTCATGCTCTCGCTACTGGAGGGCATGGATTTTGGGGGCGACCTCTTCGCCGGGACCGCCCTGGACTTCAGCAATCCGATTCTGGACCCCGGCGCTAGCCCGCTGTGGGCACTCATGACCGCGATGAGCGTCGCGCTGGTGCTGCTGATGTTCGTGATCGGGATCCTCCGAGCGATGGTGCAGCAATCCTCCGCCGGTTTGAAAGACACCTTTATCGGGATGATCGTGGCGCTTGCTTTGCCGCAGGTACTGACCGTCCTCATCCCGACCATCGGCACAGGAACCCGGCAGCTCGCCCAGGAAATCATGACCGCGTATGTCGGTACAGATCTCACAGCCGTACTCATCACCATCCCCGACGCGACCGATTCGACGATGTACGACGCCATCGGCCTGATGGCCCCGATCGTGCTCGGCTTCTACATCCTCGGTCTGATGGTCTTCTTCCTGATGTTGTGGGTGTTGATGGCGTTGGGCGCGGTCCTCTGGCTGTTCGCACCGCTCGCATGTGCCGGGCTGGTGATCCCGGCGACCCGTTCGTGGTTCAAGCGCTGGGCTGGGATCATGATGGGCATCCTGCTCGCCCCGGTGATCTCCGCCCTCTCTCTCGCGGTGGCCGCCGGCCTCTTCCGGTACGGCCCCGCCGGCGACAACCTCTTCTTCGCGCTTTCTATCGCGGGTGCGGGTGTCATGCTGCTGATCGCAGGGCTGCTGTCGCCCATGGTCGGCATGATGATGTTTTCTTGGGCCGGCTCCGGCGTCACCGCCGGTGTTGGCACCGGCATGGCCAGTGGAGTCAGTGGCTTGGCCACTCGCGGCCTCTCCGGCCTAAAGGGCAGCCTCAGCAGTACCCCTTCGGAGATGGACACCGCCGGATCGGGCTCCACCGCATCGTCCAGTGGCCTCCAGGCACGTGCCGCTGACGGCGCCATGGGCTCCGCCGCATCGACCGGTGGCTCCGCCGTCGCTGGCAGCGCAGGGGCCGGTGCGTCCGCGGGAGCAGCTGGCGGTGCGTCCGCGGGAGCAGCGAGCGGCGCCGCCGCAGCGGGCCCCTACGGGATGGCTGCCGCTGCCGGCATCGCAGCCGCTGGCAAGGTCGGCTCTGCAATCAAGGCCCCCGCAGTGGGTGCCGCCAATGCGGCACTGGGCGCGGCCACGCACTTCGTACCGGACATGGCTCCCCCAGCAATGGGCGGCTCCCCATCGGCCTCCGCAGGTGGATCTACACCGGCATCTGGTGGCTCTACCTCCCCCACCGGCGCCGGATCCACACCGTCCCCTGGAACCTCTGGCACGACGCCTTCCCCGGCAGGCAGTACCTCGGGCGGTGAGGCAACTGCCTCCCCCGCAGCACCCAGCCCAGACTCGCCAGCACCGGCGGGTGATCCGCGGGATGATGCACTGTCCTATGAGGCGCCACCGGCGGATTCTGCCGCTCCCGCTGAGCCACCTCGGACTGCACAGTGACCGCCGCCGCCGCTGTGCGTTTTCCGAAAATGCATGCCTCCGGGGTGCTGCTCGGCTATCCGATGAGCTCCATCGGAGCTGTAGGCGCGGCGCTGCTCGGCGTGGGGCTCGCGTGGGTGCTGCCCATAGCGATGATCCGGGGACCTCTACTCGGCCTGGCGGGAGAAGCGCTGGTCCTTGGGCTGGTGCGGATCAACGGTCGCACCCTCCTCGATATTGCCCTTACACGTGCCCGGTTCGACGCCCGGCGGCGTGCCGGGCACACCTACGCGCTGCCGCACATCCCCGAGATTGGAGTCACCCGATGAAGATCCGACGCAGGGATCGCCGATCGGTGATCGCTGAGGTCCCTACGCCACCTGGTGTGGCGTGCGGCATGCCTGGCCCAGCGGCCGCGCTCCGCGTACTCGAGCGCCGCGGCGCCGCCTACGTGTGGGATCCGGCCACGGACACCATCGCGTGGATCGCCCAAGTGATCGCCCCGGACTTCGTGCTCGCAGCGACCGATGTACAAAACGGCTTGCTCGCGAAATGGGGCTTGGCCCTAGCCACAGCGTGCCGGGCGGTGCCTGTCGTGAAGCAGATCCAGGTCGTGGAGCGGACCGTGCCTGATACCGACAACACGATCGAGGCGTACACGGCTTCGATGACGCTGCCTCACGGCCCCGCTGCTGATGCCTACCGGGAGCTGGTCGCTGGTGCTGGGCGCGGCTCGGCGACACATGAAACGTTTGTGACCGTATCGGTTTCTCGGCGTGCCGCTCCCCCACGCCTCGCCCGCGCTGGCGTGGATCACGTGCTGGAATGGGTCGAGCAACAGATGAGCGCGTTCGCGACGACGTTGCAGGCTGCTGGGATTTTGATCAAGGATCGTCCGACGCCAGAACGGCTTGGGGAAGTGATTCTCGGTTCCCTGTGTCCATCGGCAGCGGCGACGCTGCCTGTGGGTGTGGGGGTGCGGCCGGATGTGTGGGGGCCTCTGTCCGCCGTGGAAACCCCCGAAACCTACATCACCGACGGCCATTATCACGCCGCGTTCGTGGTCACGCAGTTTCCGCAAGGGCAGGCCACACACGGTGATTGCCTGTGGCCGATGATTTTTCCGGAGATGAGCGCATCCATCTACGGGCGGTCACTAGCTTTGATCTACCGGCCATATCACGTGCGGGAAACTCGACGTTCGATCCAGCAGACCCACGGGCAAGCACAATCCGCGGAAACGATGCGCCGCAAACTCGGCCGGGCCACCACTTTGGCTGATCAGCGCGAGATGGCTGATCTCCAAGCCCGAGAGCAGGAGCTCGATCAGGGTCACCGTGAGGTCGCTGTAGGTGCGGTCGGCACGATCACAGCCCTCTCCGAAGCGGCCCTCGAGGACGCTGTCGTCGCCTTCCAGGCGGCCGCGGCTAGCGCAAACATCGATGTGCGACGTGTGACCTATCAGACCGCGGCCGCTACCCTCGCAGCTCTACCTCTAGGCAGGCTCGCATGAACGCGCCCGCATCTTGGCGAGTCGCCCCAGGTACCACCACTGCCGGCATCAAGCTGCCGGGCAACGGCTACGACTCGGGCCGTTTCCGGGTGCCGACCATGCGCACCTCGACGAAAACGGCCGCGACCGCGTATCCGTTTCTCAGCCCCACTGGGCTGCTGAATCGGGGCACATACATTGGCCGTAACCGCGCCAACGCGAGCCCGTTTTGCTACGACCCGTGGGAGCTGTACGCCGCGCGCCTCATCGACAACCCGAACGCACTCATCGTTGCAGATATCGGCAGCGGCAAGACAAATCTGGCATGCGCGCTGACCCTCCGCTCATTGCCTTTCGGGCGGAAAATCGCCGCGGTCGACATCAAAGATGACTTGGCACGGATCGCTGAGATCTATGGCGGGCAGGCGATCAGCGTCGGCGCACCCGGTAGCACCCAGATCATCAACCCGCTTGACGTGGATCTCCAAACGGAGGACGTGGGTGTCGTGCTCGACAAGCGGGCCAGCACTCTGCGAGCCGTGTTGGCAATCAAACTGGGGCGTGAGCTACAGGCAGCCCGCTTTGAGGAGAGCGCTCTGATCGCCGCGATTGAGCAAGCCACGGCAGCCACCAACAACGACCCGATCCTAAGTGACGTGTATGCGGCGCTATGTGAGCCTACTAGGCCCCTGTGGGATGAGGTGTACGTCGATCGCGACACATACATGCATTCGACCAGCGAACTCCGCGGCGCCTATCACTCTCTGTTGCAAGGGCGCGCTGGTGCGCTGTTCAACGGTCGCTCGACAGTGCGGTTCTCCTCCGACGCACCGATCGTCGTTACAAATCTGAAGCCGCTATCTGAGGATTCTCACCTCCTCCCGATCGCATTTACACTCGCCTCAGCGTGGCTGGAAGGCGCGCTCATGCGCGGCGATGCTCCACGATGGGCGCTATACGACGAGGCGTGGAAAGTCCTCCAAACCGCGCCGGCCGCCGTCAGCCGACTGCAGCAGCAGTTTCGTCTCGCCCGCGCATACGGCATCGCAAACCTCCTCGTACTACACAACATTTCGGATGCTGCCGCGATCGCCGTGGATGGCTCAGCGGCCTCCAAGCAAGCGCAGCAGCTCGTGTCAATGGCCGCCACCCGCATGGTGGGCAAAGTCGTCGCCGACCAACTGCAGCCCACGCAAGACGCACTCGCTCTCACGGACACCGAACGCAGCATCGTGTCCCGCGCCGGCACCGGCGAGTTCGTGTTCAAGATCCAGACGACCGCTGGCGTGCGCGGCTTTTGGGTGCAGGTAGCCCGGCACGCCCTCGAAGCTCAATGGTGGGACACCACCGGCGGCATGGCCCTAGGAGCAGCAAACCATGGGTGACATCAAGCAGAACACGCTCGCTTCCACCGGCACATACAAGCGAGAGTTGCTCATCGGCGGTGCTGTGGGCGGGTACCTCGCGCTCGGTGGGCTGGTCTGGGCCACCGGCTGGATCGCCGCGAAGATCTCCTCTGCAAAAACCCCGCAGTACAACCTCATCACCGCCCCATTCGAGGCCATCGACTCGTATCCAGGCGTCAACAAGTATTTACACTGGGGCACCGCGCTCGTACTTTTCGCGGTGGTTGGAGTACTCGCCGGGTGGATGTGGCGCCGCAAACACGGCGCATTCACGATCGAGTCGAAGCGGCGGAAATTTGAATCTCGGCACGGCTGGGCGAAGTCCGGGGAGATCAAGCACGCCGCGAGCAAGCGCACGCTCCAGAAGTCCATGCCTCAGCTTCTCCCCCACACCCACAAGACCGCAAAGATCGAGGATGCCGGCTACCGGCTGGGGCTTTCCCGCGGCATCGAGATCTGGGGCAGCATCGAGCGCTCCTACCTCGTCGTTGGTCCGCCCGGCTCCGGTAAAGGCGTAAACATCGTCGTGCCGATGCTGATGGACCACCGCGGCCCGTGCATCACCACCTCGACAAAGCCTGACAACGTGCGCATGACGATCGGCTACCGGGCCATGATCGGCCCCGTCGGCGTGTTCGATCCCCAAGGTTTGGCGCCAGGGATCGGACATCGGGTGGCTTGGGACATCATCGCTGGCTGCGAGTACCCGGAGCGTGCTGGTGCCCGAGCTGGTGCTCTCGCCGCCAACAGCAAAATCTCCTCCAGCGGCCAGAACGCCGAGTGGAGGCAGCAGGCGAAAAACATGATCGAGTGCCTCCTCCATGCGGCTGGTGTCGCTCGGGCGGCCACGGGTGATGTTGAGGCGACATCGATCCGGCGCGTGTATGAGTGGAGCCAGAGCATTTCTGGGCTTGAAGAGGCTGTGCGGATCCTGCGTGAACATTCGGATCACCCGGGCTGCCGTAACCCGGATTTCCCGACCGAGGCCGTCGTGTGCGGGTGGGCAGCCCGTCTCCAGGGCATGCTCGAAGATCGGGGCGGCACAGGAAAGACGGCCCTGTCGAGCGTGATGAGTGTGGTCGCCTCATCGCTGTCCCCGCTCGGATATCCGAGTGTGCTCGCCGCTCTCACACCATCAAGTGCACGGCCCGCGATCGACTCCACCAGGCTCCTCGCCGATAACGGCACCATCTACTGCCTCGCCTCCGATAAGTCCGGTATCGACGCCGCGGGATTCGTGTCCGCGCTCATCGAGGATGTGGCGTACGCGGCCCGCCTGCAGGCAGCACGGCTGGGCGGCCGTATGGAGCCCAACATTCTTTTCGCGCTCGATGAGTGCGCGAACGTCTGCTCTACCATCCCCTCCCTCCCGCAGTTGCTCTCCGACGGGCGTGGCCAGAATTTGACCGTGATGCCCGTGTTCCAGAGCCTCTCGCAGGTCCGGTCGGCGTACGGCAATGATGATGCGGCGACCGTTTTCTCGGCCTCGACGATCAAGATCATCATGGGTGGTCAGGATGAAGCGTCGTACGCCCGTGACTTGTCCGATCTGATTGGCTACCGCGACGAGATCGTGCATTCGAGCTCGCAGAGCGCTCACACAATGCTCTTCGACGCGAACGCTTCGACCTCCACATCGCTGCGAAAAGAGCCGATCCTGCCACCGGATCAAATCCGGGCGATCCCACAAGGCAGCGCTGTTGTGCTCCAATCTGCGACGGCGCCGTACCCGCTGCGCATGCGACCATGGTGGGATCACCCCCTCGCCAGCGAGGTGAAAGCTTCGCTTGAGGCGACCAAGGCGGCGGAGTTGCCGCACGGGCTGGTGGCGTGATGAGAGCCCCTCGCCTGCACGCCAGGCTCACCAAAACCCGCCTCGCCCGCCGCACCGAGTACGCCGACTACATGCGCTCCCCCGCATGGTGGGCCCGCCGACGGCTGTGGTGGCAGCACCACACAGCCCGCACAGGCACCCCCACGATGTGCTGCCCAGGCGGATGCGGAACCACCCTGACCATCGACGACGACATGCACCACAGGTCGTACGACAGGCTCGGCGAAGAGGCCCATGAAGATCTCATTCCCCTGTGCCGACCGTGCCATGACGCACTCCACATCATGATTGAGGCGTCACCGAAATGGCGTCAAACAGATCGGGCGCTCGCTACGGACGCGGCACTGAAGCAGATCTCCTACCTCAACCGCATGGCCTAGGAGGGCACCGGACATGGCCGACGACATTCCTGAGATCACCCCGGTTGATTGGGTGCCGCCGGAGCGTCCTGACGATGAGGCGGTGCAGCGGTTTCTGCTTGCCGCGGGGATCCTCCAGGACGCTCAAGCGCTGGAAAATGAAGCCTCGGAATCGCCCGCTGACGCGGCGATGTCACCTGCACAAGCAGCGCTAGAAGGCCCGATCTCCACCCGTGACTGGGATCCGACAGATCCACCAATCCCTGCCGATCTGCACGACTGGCTCCCCTACTTCCTCGAGCAATACCGCATCTCCAAGCGGGCTTTCCCCCGTGATTGCTGGATGGAGCACACCTACCTAGTGGAGGAAGCGCTCGCAATGTGGCGGGCGTGGGGCTACTACTTCACGGCCGGGCATCCCGCCGACCACCTCACCTGGCTGAAAGAGGTCGTGGCTTTTCGTGAGCGGGTTGAGGGTGTGCATCGGGGCCGCTGCGCGGACCGGCACGTCCCCGACAGCACCCTGTAGGGCTTATCCGGCGAGCCCCGGGCCGGCCTGCTGAGGTCCGTGATTGATCGCCCGCGCCGCCTGCGACCTCTCCGTGGTTTCCCGTTGTGCCCATGAGGGGTCCATCTTCGATCGGGTGATCATCTCCCGACCGAGAGCCTCCATCAGCAGCCGATTCGGTGCGTCTGACTGGGCTTCCTGCTGGTATCTGAGGCCCAATGTTCGATCGTCGAGGCGGCCGTGAGGCCGGGAATGCCACGGCTCAAACGGCCTTGCTTGACCATCCAGTTGATCCGGGAAGAGATCTTTCTCCAGCGCCCCGTGCGCGGTTGTTTCCTGCAGGTGGCCTCGCTTTTGGATTTGCTGGCCAACGTATGTGGCAGCCCATTCCTGTAGTTCACGGTCACCGAGTTTCGCGACCGTCCTGTACTCGTCACCGTCGATCAGGTCCGCAATGTTGACGACGACTTTGCTGCCGTGTTTGGCCCGGGTGACCGCGACATACGTCGCTGAGGCGTCACGATCAGCACCCAGATCCACCCCGATATGGGCCACCGTTTGGCCCTGAGTTTTGTGTCCGGTGAGGGCGTACCCGAGCCGCGTGTGGTCAACGATCTGACGGCCGGTGAGCGTCCCTGTCCGCTCCACCTCGATCCCCCGATCGTCTTTCTCCCGCCAGGTGAGAGTGATCTCGCGGGCTTTCGGATCGATACCGGTGACGACAGCCCTCGTGCCGTTGAGGAGCTGTGTCGCGTGCCCGACTGGCACGTCCTGAGCGCGTTTGCGAAGGTTTTGGGTGATCACGATTTGCTCCCCCACCCGGTAATCCCGGGTGTCCGCGCCATTGGACACGTGTAAGGCGCGGCCGCTGGTCCAGCCGTGCGCGCGGGCTTTCTCGGCAGCGATCG
This sequence comes from uncultured Bifidobacteriaceae bacterium, assembly GCA_964597445.1. Lineage (GTDB taxonomy): Bacteria > Actinomycetota > Actinomycetes > S36-B12 > S36-B12 > UBA10649. The sequence goes on from CAZQXO010000009.1 coordinate 56,497, forward strand.
AGTTGAGTACCTGGACCTCGTCGTTGCGTGCAGCCTCAAGGATGGTGTCCATCCGCTCCCACACGTCCGCGCCCTGCCGTGCATGCTGTTCCCAGTATTCAGCGAGCACGTCATATTTCTCTTGCTGGGTTCGCACGGCGACGAAATCGCCAGCGTCGGCGAGGATTTCCAGTGCTGCCTGCACCTCTCCGTCCCGCACGAGAGCAGCGACCTCTTGCCCGCGGGCGGTCTTTTGGCGGAGGTTTTCGGTGAGGATCGGGGTGTTGGTGGCCTCCGCAATATCCTTAAAGACGCCACTGGCAGCGACTGCGCCGAGCTGCTTCGGGTCGCCGATCAGGGTTACCTGGATCCCCCGGTCACCCGCGTACGACAGCAACTCGGCCATATCAGCGGCACCCATCATGGACGCTTCATCGACCATGAGCCGATCCATTTTCGGTGGGAGGAGCCGCTCTCGCATGAGTGCAGCTGCTTCCCGCGCCTTCGGCGTACTCCCGGACTCCATCTTTCGGATGTTCTCCATGATCACGCCTTTTGTCTCCCCGATCCCCTCCACAAAGCAGTCGTCCCCCGCGAGGTCGAAGCGGATCTGATTGAGCAGTTTCGCCGCCGAGGAGGCATCGAAACCGGCCTCCTGCCCCAGTGTTTGAGCCGCCAACGCCGCAGTCGATACGCCGTAGATGCGTTGTCCGCCGTGGACGGTGAGGGCGTAGCGGGCGGCATCCACCGCCGTGGTCTTGCCCGATCCAGCGGTGCCGACAACCGCTCCGACGAGGTCTCCGTCAGCCACGAGCTTGTAGTACAGGGCCCGTTGTCCGTCAGTCAGTGAGGTGATGCGGCCGCCGCGGTCTCGCTGGATCGCCAGGTACTCCTCCAAAGCCGCCGCCGCTGTTTCGTGATCGAGATTGTGGCGCGACATCCCGATCCCGGCCGTCACCCGCTGCGTGATCTTCTCCTCCGCCTCATAGATTCGCCGGCTCGCATACACCACCGAATCCACTGAGCCGAATGGCATGTACTGGCGTTTCGCGTCGTTGATTTCCCGCAGCTCTTCCGCGCTCAAGCGCGGATCCCACGTCTCCCCCACACTCGACACCATGAAATGAGTGGTGAGGATCTGATCTTTCAACGCGTAGATTTGCTCGTCACTCCAGTCCGTTGGTGCCCACGCCCTGATCTGCCCTTCGACCCGATTTGCGCTCGTGATCGCCCGGTTTTCACACAGCCCGAACTCGACGTTCCGTGCCCATTCTTCAACGCTCCATTGCGCTGGCTGGGTCCGCGGATCGTAGGTTTCCCGCCCCTTGTGGAGTGCCTTGATGTCGATCCCGGCTTCTTTCGCGTGCTCAACCGTGATCTCCCACAGTTCCCCAAGCGTGAGAGTCTCAGTGCCTTTCGACGGTTTCCGAACTGCCCCAGCACCAACCGCTTGTGTCATGACGTCAGCTGCGGGCTTCTCCTTACCCCGCAGGAACCGGTCGAATGCGCTCTGCTTTCCGCGCTCGTCGTCTGCTCCGCTGCCCTCCCATTCGCCTGCTCGCATGGCCTGACCGCCCGCCGTCATCAGGGTCTGCATGCGGCTGAACGCCTGCCGGGTTTCCCGTCCGATGCCGTTGCATTCCCACACGTCAGTTTCCGGATCCAGCCCCCACGAGGTGACGAGGCCGCGCTCGGTCGTGATCTCCCGCAAGCGCCGCATCGCCTCGGCCTGGAACCACCCAGAGTGCGCGATCAGGCTCCTCCCACCGTCGAGGAATGCGTGCTCGACCTGCTCGCCAGTCTCCTCGTCGATGTGTGCGAGACGGTTCACGATCATCACGTGACCGTGAAAATGGGGGTCTTCCGCGCGTGAATACGTCTCTAGGGAGATGGTCGCGGCGTACCCGTCGGCGCGCACGATCTGCTGTGTCTCACCGTCTCCACGGTGCCCCAAACCGACCAGCCCGACCCGGTCCATGAGCGCGTCCGTTGCCCCTGTGATCGCGTCCTCGAGGGCCCGCATGTACTCCTGGCGGCCTGCATCATCCATCGCGGAAATCGCCACAAGCGAGAAAGATTTCGGGGCTGTAAACGTCATGTCGTAGCCAGCGTTACCCACGGCGATCCGCTCCCCGTTGTGCTCCACAGCGGTGTCCCACTGCCCTTCCGGCAGCGCGTCCCGCATCATTTCCGCACTCAACTGCGGCCCGTTTTCACGCCGGTTCGCGGTGTTGATCAGCTTCTGCACATCCCCAACTGAGACCGAAAAGCCATCCCCAAGCCGGTCCGCGCGCCTCGAAATGATCCCCCAAATCTCCGCACTACCGCCCTTCCCCCGTCCCGTGAACACGTCCTCCGCGGACACACCCGCGGCCGCACATTGACCCACAATCACGTCGTAGATGGGCTTTCCGTCCACCCGAGCGACAGCCGCCGCCCGCGTTTTGATCGCGACTTCCGGCAGCCCTGTCTCCACATTCCGGCCCGCCATCGCCCGCTCCACCGTCTGCTGATCAGCGGCAGTGAGCTGCTCCCCGGGCCGGTAGCCCAGGCGCTCCGCTGTACCCCCAGCCCCGATAAACACGACCTTCCTGGAGTCCGCCTGGTGCCCGAGCCGGTACGCCACCTGTTCCGGCGTGATCGCCTTCTCCCGCCCCTGGGCGTCCCGCTCCACGGTTGTCCCTGCAAGCCGGTACCTCACCTGCGCTGTGCCTGCCAAACCGTGCTTGATCACCGTCACATTGCCCTGATACATGGCCTGTAAAGCCCCTTCACAAATCGCGGCCGGAAGGGGATTCCCGGCCTCCCAAGGCCCCCACGGGAGCCCTAGTACCCGATAGGATACCAGGCCGGGTACGGTCTTCTCGGAACTGGCTTCGCTGGGACTGCCTCTGCCTGTACGCGAGGAGTGCTGTGGCGAGGGTCAGGAGGGCCGTGGCGATGCCTAGTTGTACTGACCGGAGACGTTGGTCAATCGTGAGAAGGGCGGCTGGTTCCCGCAGGC
>CAZQXO010000010.1:0-55918 GCA_964597445.1 uncultured Bifidobacteriaceae bacterium
TCATCTGGATCGCCGACGAGACGATGTCCGGCTTCGCCCGCACCGGTGAGTGGTTTGCCTTCCAGAACTGGGCGGCTCAGCCGGACCTCATCGTCTTCGCGAAGGGCTCGAACTCCGGTTACGTCCCGGTGGGCGGCGTCGTCATCTCGGCCGACATCGCCGCGACGTTCGACGAGCGGGTCTTCCCCGGCGGTCTCACCTACTCCGGGCACCCGCTCGCCGCGGCCTCCATCGTGGCGTCTATCGACGCGATGAAGGAGGAGGGTGTCGTCGCCAATGCCAAGGCGATCGGGGAGAACGTGCTCGGCCCCGGGCTGCGCGCGCTCGCGGAGAAGCACCCGGTCATCGGCGAGGTGCGCGGGCTCGGCGTGTTCTGGGCACTCGACCTCGTCACGAATCGCGAGACCCGCGAGCCGCTGGCTCCCTACGGCGGCACCTCGGAGGCCATGACCACCCTGGTTACCGCCTGCAAGAGCCGGGGCCTGATGCCGTTCACCAACTTCAACCGCCTGCATGTCGTGCCCCCGTGCACGGTCACCGAGGAGGAGGCGCGTGCTGGTCTCGCGATCCTCGATGAGGCGTTCGGCGAGATCGACCAGTACTACGTCGGCTGATCACGCGGGTGGCGCTTCTGCGCCTGAGATGTCCGGATCTCGCAAGAGTCGGAGAAGAGCGAACGCCGAGATGCACGCGGCGCATAGGCTGGAGCGGGCTCGCATCAGCGATCTCGAAGGGCGATGGAGGAAGAGTCATGGGTGTGGCACGACGTATCGGAACCGCTCTGGCGGCCGGCAGTATCGCTCTTGCCTCGTTTCTCGTGGCTGCGCCCAGCGCGAGTGCGGTCAACTTGGGCACGGTGACTTGGAATGGCACGACCCTGTCGGGCACGAGCCTTTCGGGCCAGATTGGCGACACCTTCACCCTTCAGAACTCAGGGTCCGGAGGCAGCAACAACGGCTCGATTCGAAACGGAACCGGGACGGTTTCGGTGAGCGGCGTGTCGTGCACGGTCACGTCCAGCATTCCGGACTGCCCCTCATTCGCAAGTTCATCGATAACCGTGACCATCGTGCAGGGCGGTCAGGTCTCCTTCTGGACTTCGTCCCTGCAGGGGACCATCACCATCTCGGTCGCCGGCGGCGGATCCTCTTCTGCCAGCGCTCCTGCCCCTGTCGTCCAGCAGTTCGCGAGGCCCACGTCAGGTACGTGCGATGCCGCGCAGCCCGCGGGCCTGAACTGGTCTGGTGTGGTCTCAGGCGGCTGGAGCGAGAGCTGGGCGCAGTGGGCGAACGGCGGTCGTGGCGGAAGCGTGTGTACGCGCACCCTGGAGTTTGTGAACGGCTGGCGCGTAGCGTCCTGACCCTGCATCGGCCCGTCCGGTGGCCGGAAGGGCGTCACTAGGCTTGACGTGTGAAGGTCCTCGTCATCGGCTCCGGAGCCCGTGAGCACGCCATCATCACCTCGCTGCTGGCGGACGACTCCGTCTCGGAGGTGATCGCCGCCCCCGGCAACGCGGGGATCTCCGGTCTGGTGCGCACGTTCCCCCTCGACGTCGCAGATGCGTCGGCCGTTGCCAACCTCGCCGTCGAGACGCACGCGCGGCTCGTCGTCATCGGCCCCGAGGTTCCGCTCGTCAACGGCGCTGCGGACGCCGTGCGCGAGCGGGGCATCGCCTGCTTCGGACCGTCCGCTGCAGCGGCGCTGCTCGAGGGGAGCAAGGCGTTTGCCAAGCAGGTGATGGCGGAGGCGGGCGTCCCGACCGCGATGGCGCGGGTGTGCACGACGATCGACGCGGTGGCCGCGGCCCTTGACCAGTTCGGTGCCCCCTACGTCGTCAAGGACGACGGTTTAGCTGCTGGCAAGGGTGTCGTCGTCACCTCCTTGCGGGATGAGGCGCTCGATCATGCTCGCGAGTGCCTGGCCAAGGGCGGCGACGCCGCTGTCGTGATCGAGGAGTTCCTCGACGGGCCCGAGGTGTCGTTGTTCGCGATCACCGACGGCACGACCGTGCTGCCCCTCCAGCCGGCCCAGGACTTCAAGCGGGTGGGAGAGGACGATGCCGGCCCGAACACGGGCGGCATGGGCGCCTACTCACCGCTGCCGTGGGCTCCCCGCGATCTCGTCGCCGATGTCACGAAGCGCGTCCTGCAGCCGGTCGTCGACGCGATGGCGCGTCGCGGCACCCCTTTCTCAGGCCTCCTCTACGCCGGCCTCGCCATGACCTCCCGGGGCGTGCGCGTCGTGGAGTTCAATGCGCGCTTCGGCGATCCCGAGACGCAGGTCGTGCTGGCGAACCTCCGGTCGCCACTCGGTCGCGTGCTCCTCGCGGCGGCGGAGGGGCACCTCGACGATGTCCCACACCTGCAGTGGGAGCCGGGCTACGCCGTCACGGTGGTCATCGCAGCCGAGGGCTACCCCGCGGCGCCGCGGCTGGGCGACGTCATCTCAGGACTCGAGTCGGCAGGGGATCTGGTCGGGGTCGACGTGTTCCACGCTGGCACCACGGTGTCCGACGACGGCATCGTCTCCTCGGGTGGTCGCGTGCTGTCCGTGACGGCGCACGGGGAGTCCCTCGCGCAGGCGCGGGAGCGGGCCTACGCGGCTGTCGACCTGATCCGCCTCCAGGGCTCCCACCATCGCCGGGACATCGCCGCCAGGGCCGCCGCGGACGCGGTGGGAGGATGAGGTCATGACCTCCGCGATCCCGAATGTCCTCGCTGGCAGGTATGCGTCCTCGGCCATGGTCGATGTCTGGTCGCCGGAGGCCAAGATCGTCCTCGAGCGGCAGCTCTGGCTGGCGGTCGCTGCAGCTCAGGTGCGTCTGGGTCTCGACATCCCGCCGGCGGCACTGGATGACTACCGACGCGTGATCGATCAGGTGGATCTCGACTCCATCGCCGCGCGTGAGCGCGTCACGAAGCACGACGTCAAGGCGCGCATCGAGGAGTTCAACGCCCTCGCCGGGCACGAGTTCGTGCACATCGGCATGACGTCGCGCGACCTGACCGAGAACGTCGAGCAGTTGCAGGTGCGCGAGGCCCTGCGCCTCGTCCGGGATCGCTGTGTCGCCGCCCTCGATCGGCTGTCGGGCCTCGCCGTGGCCTACTCCGACACCGCACTGACCGGGCGCTCGCACAACGTCGCCGCGCAGACCACCACGCTCGGCAAGCGGTTCGCCTCCGCTGCGGACGAGCTCCTCGTCGCATTCGCCCGCGTGGAGGATCTCCTCGCGCGCTACCCGCTGCGCGGCATCAAGGGACCTGTCGGCACCGCGCAGGACATGCTCGATCTCATGGGCAGCGAGGAGCGCCTCGCCGAGCTCGAGTCGGCGGTGGCCGAGCACCTCGGCTTCGCCCATGTGCTCGACAGCGTCGGCCAGGTGTATCCGAGGTCGCTGGACCTCGATGTCGTGTCCGCGCTGATGCAGGTGGCGTCGGGTCCGTCGAGCCTCGCGACGACGATCCGGCTGATGGCAGGGCATGACCTGGTCACGGAGGGCTTCCGCCCGGGTCAGGTGGGCTCCTCGGCGATGCCGCACAAGATGAACTCGCGCTCGTGCGAGCGCGTGAACGGCTTCGCCGTCCTGCTGCGCGGCTACCTGACCATGACCGCCGACCTCGCGGGATCGCAGTGGAACGAGGGCGATGTCTTCTGCTCCGTCGTGCGCCGGGTCGCGCTGCCCGATGCCTTCTTCGCGATCGACGGGATGTTCGAGACCTTCCTGACGGTGCTCGATGACTTCGGTGCCTTCCCGGCCGTCATCGATCGTGAGCTGGATCGCTACCTGCCCTTCCTCTCGACCACGAAGATCCTGATGGCGAGCGTGCGCAAGGGCGTCGGACGCGAGACGGCGCATGAGGCCATCAAGCAGCATGCGGTCGCCGTCGCCTTGGCCATGCGTGAGGACGGTCTCGTCGAGAACGACCTCATGGCTCGCCTCGCTGCCGACGACCGACTGCAGCTGTCGCGCGCGGAGCTCGATGCCCTGCTGGCCGAGCCACTGGCGTTCACGGGTGCGGCCGCGAGCCAGGTTCGCGCCATCGCCGATCGCGTCCAGGTCATCGTGGAGCGCTACCCCGATGCTGCGTCCTACACCCCCGGAGACATCCTGTGAGCCAGGTGAGCAACGAGTACGGACTGCCGGCGGAGTACGAGCATGTCTACTCGGGCAAGGTGCGCGACCTCTTCCGCACCCCGGACGGCAAGCTGCTCTTCGTCGCCAGCGATCGGATCTCCGCCTACGACTGGGTGCTGCCCTCGTTGATCCCCGACAAGGGGCGCATCCTCACGGCGCTGTCGAACTGGTGGTTCGACGGGCTCCAGGGCGTCGTGCCCAACCACCGCGCGTCGGGCAAGATCCCCAAGCAGGTCGCCGGGCGCGCGATGGTCTGCGAGCAACTCGACATGCTGCCGGTCGAGTGCGTGGTGCGCGGCTACCTGGCCGGCTCGGGCTGGAAGGACTACCAGGCCACCAGGCGCATCTGCGGCAACGGACTCCCGCCGGGCCTGAAGGACGGATCGGAACTGCCCAAGCCGCTCTTCACCCCGGCGACCAAGGCCGCACTCGGGGAGCACGACGAGAACATCACGTACGACGAGGCGATCGTGCTCATCGGCCAGGAGGAGGCGCAGGAGCTCAAGCGGATGTCCCTCGACATCTACCTGCGCGCTGCGGAGACCGCGAGTGCGCGGGGCCTCATCCTTGCCGACACCAAGTTCGAGTTCGGGTTCGCGAAGTCGGGCAAGAACGCCGGCCGGATCGTGCTGGCCGACGAGGTTCTGACCCCCGACTCGTCCCGCTACTGGGAGGCCTCGACGTGGGAGCCCGGTGGACCGCAGCCCTCCTTCGACAAGCAGTTCGTCCGCGACTGGCTCACGTCGCCCGCCTCGGGCTGGAGCAAGGACTCCGGAGACCCGCCGCCCCCGCTGCCCGACGAGATCATCGAGCGCACGCGCGCCAAGTACGTCGAGGCCTATGAGCGGCTGACCGGGGAGACCTTCGCGTGACCACCTGGCTCGTCACGGGGGGCGCGGGCTACATCGGCTCGCATGTGGTGCAGGCCCTGCTCGCCAGCGGACGCGATGTGGTCATCTTCGACGACTTCTCCTCGGGCCTGATGCGCCGCGTTCCTGATGGCGTCCCCGTCATCGAGGGCGACGTTCACGATGCCTCGGCTCTCGCGCACGCCTTCCGATCCCACACGATCGACGGCGTGGTGCACCTCGCGGCCAAGAAGGCTGCGGGGGAGTCCGTCGACATCCCGCTCCGCTACTACCGCGAGAACGTCGATGGCCTCCTCCATGTGCTGGAGGCCATGGAGGGCACCGGCGTCTCGCGGCTCGTCTACTCCTCCTCCGCGGCCGTCTACGGAACGCCAGCCGTGAACCCGGTGACCGAGGAGGCCCCGCTGCATCCGGAGTCGCCCTACGGCGAGACGAAGGTGGTCGGTGAGTGGATGGCGCGCGACTGCGGTGTCGCGTGGGGACTCTCCTGGTCGGCTCTTCGCTACTTCAACGTGGCGGGTGCAGGATCGGACGTTCTTGGCGACAGCAGCGTCAACAACCTGATCCCGATGGTCTTCCGGGCCCTCGATCAGGGGCGACGTCCACAGATCTTCGGCGACGACTATCCGACGCCCGACGGCACGTGCATCCGCGACTACATCCACGTGGCCGATCTTGCCGAGGCGCATGTCGCGGCAGCGGCGCGCTGCGAGAGCGGAGTCCGCACGGACGTCCTGAACGTGGGCACCGGGCATGGCTACTCCGTCCGCGAGGTCATGGACATGATCAGCGAGGTGGTCGGCCGCGATGTCGACGCCGAGGTCGTGGCCAGGCGCGCGGGGGACCCTCCTGCGACGTGGGCATCGACCGAGCGGATCGAGGCCGAGCTCGGCTGGCGGTCGCAGCGAGACCTGCGGGAGATGGTGTCGAGTGCATGGAGCAGCTGGAACGCGAACTCCTGACCGCGCTCGGACGTACGTATGGCGTGACGTATGGCGCGATGTATGGCACGCTGGCGTCATGAAGCGCACCACCATCTACCTGCCGGAGGAGATGAAGGCCCGGCTCGAGGCGGAGGCCGCACGGCGACAGATCACCGAGTCCGAGTTCATCCGGCGGGCTGTGGACAACGAGTTGCAGCGCCGACCCCGCCGCGGTGGGATCATCACCGGCGCTCCCCAGGACGGAATCACGGGGGCCGATCTGACCCGCGAGAACCGCCACATCTGGTTGGAGGGCTTCGGCGAATCGTGATCATCCTCGACACGAGTGCGCTCTACGCCTTCCTGCGCGCCGATGATCCGATGAGCCTCACCGTTCAGGCTGCCTTGCAGGGCGAGCCCGTTGTCGTGGTGAGCCCGTACGTCCTCGCGGAGATCGATTACCTCGTCATGAGTCGATTCGGAGTCACGGCGGAGCTCCGCATGCTCGAGGAGTTGGCCTCGGGCGCCTACGACCTTGCCGTGATGGGGTCCTCGGACCTGCTCGCATGTACACGTGTCATCGAGCAGTTCGCTGATCAACGAGTCGGTCTTGCTGATGCGTCGATCGTCGTCCTGGCCGAGCGATACGGGACACACCGGATCGCCACTCTGGATCGGCGACACTTCAGCGTGCTCAGAGCCCTTGACGGTCGCCCCTTCGACCTCCTGCCCTGAGAGGGCTCTCCGGCCCGCCGATAGACTGAGGGCCTTCCCCGCGCACGCATCCCCGATCCACGCCGAAAGCCCTGGAGCGCCCGTGGCCCGCGTCATCGTCGACGTCATGCTCAAGCCGGAGATCCTCGACCCCCAGGGTCGGGCTGTGCAGGGGGCCCTCGGTCGCCTGGGCCTCGACGGCGTTCGCGACGTCCGTCAGGGCAAGCAGTTCATCATCGACATCGAGGGCGCGCTCGAGGGTGATCGCCGGGCGCTCCTGGAGCGCCTCGCCGGCGAGCTGCTCAGCAACCCGGTGATCGAGGACTTCACGATGCGGATCGAGCAGTGACCATGCGCATCGGCGTCGTGACCTTCCCCGGAACCCTCGATGATCAGGATGCTGCGCGGGCCGTCCGCATCGCCGGCGGCGAGCCTGTGCCGCTGTGGCACGGGGACGACGATCTCAAGGGCGTCGACGCGGTCGTGCTTCCCGGCGGCTTCTCCTACGGCGACTACCTGCGCTGCGGGGCCATCTCCAGATTCGCACCCGTGATGACGAGCCTCGTGCCCGCGGCTCAGGGCGGCCTTCCCGTCCTCGGCATCTGCAACGGCTTCCAGGTGCTCTGCGAGTCGCATCTCCTACCGGGGGCTCTGACGCGCAACGACTCCCTCCATTTCGTGTGCCGTGATCAGCGCCTGCGCATCGAGGCGACCGACACCCTCTGGACACGCGACTACGCCCTGGGCGAGGAGATCGTGATCCCCCTGAAGAACGGCGAGGGCTGCTTCGTCGCCGATGAGCGCACGCTCGACGAGCTCGAGGGGGAGGGCAGGGTCGTTGCCCGCTACCTCGAGGTCAATCCCAACGGCAGCCGTCGCGACATCGCGGGCATCAGCAATGCGCGGGGCAACGTCGTGGGTCTCATGCCCCACCCGGAGCACGCCGTGGAGCCGCTGACCGGCCCCTCGACGGACGGTCTCGGCTTCTTCACCTCCGTCCTCACCTCGCTGGTGGCTGCGTCATGAGCGTCGACACCGTCCAGCAGGCCATCGAGGATCCCGACCATCCGCAGCCGTTCGCCGAACTCGGCCTGAAGCCTGACGAGTACGAGCGCATCCGCGAGATCCTCGGGCGGCGCCCCACGAGCTCCGAGCTCGCGATGTACTCCGTCATGTGGAGCGAGCACTGCTCCTACAAGTCCAGCAAGGTGCACCTGCGTCAGTTCGGGGAGAAGAAGCCCGAGTCCGATGCGCTCCTGGTCGGCATCGGCGAGAACGCCGGCGTCGTCGACATCGGTGACGGCTGGGCGGTCACCTTCAAGGTCGAGAGCCACAACCACCCCTCCTACGTGGAGCCCTACCAGGGTGCGGCCACGGGCGTGGGCGGCATCGTCCGCGACATCATGTCGATGGGCGCACGTCCGATCGCCGTGATGGACCCCCTGCGCTTCGGCCCGCTCGACGCGCCCGACACCCGGCGGGTCCTGCCCGGCGTCGTGGCGGGGGTCGGCGGCTACGGCAACTGCCTCGGGCTGCCGAACATCGGCGGTGAGGTCGTCTTCGACGAGACCTACGCCGGAAACCCGCTGGTCAACGCCCTGTGCGTCGGGGCGATGCGGCACGAGGACATCCACCTGGCGAGCGCGAAGGGCGTCGGCAACCTCGTGGTGCTCTACGGCGCTCGCACCGGCGGTGATGGCATCGGTGGTGTTTCCGTCCTGGCCTCGGAGACGTTCGATGCCGACGGGCCGGCCAAGCGTCCGAGCGTCCAGGTGGGCGACCCCTTCATGGAGAAGCTGCTGATCGAGGCGACCCTGGAGGTGCTGCACTCGGGTCTCGTCGAGGGCATCCAGGATCTCGGGGGTGCGGGCATCTCCTGCGCGACGAGCGAGCTCGCCTCGAACGGTGAGGGCGGCATGCATGTGTGGCTCGACCGCGTCCTGCTGCGCGACGAGACGCTCTCGCCGGAGGAGATCCTCATGAGCGAGTCGCAGGAGCGCATGTGCGCGATCGTGACGCCCGAGAACCTCGATGCCTTCATGGATCGCTGCCGCAAGTGGGATGTCGAGGCCGTGGTCATCGGCGAGGTCACCGACTCGGGTCGACTCACCGTGGACTGGCACGGCGAGCGAATCGTCGACGTGCCGCCGCGCACGGTCGCGCACGAGGGTCCCGTCTACGAGCGTCCCTACCACCGACCTTCGTGGCAGGACGCGCTGCAAGCCGATGTTCCGGACTCCCTTCCGCGTCCGACCTCCCCCGAGGAACTGCGCGCGACGCTGCTCGACCTGATTGCCGCACCGAACCTCGCGTCGAAGTCGTGGGTCACGTCGCAGTACGACCGCTACGTGCTCGGCAACACCGTCCTCGCTCAGCCGGAGGACGCGGGCATGGTGCGCGTCGACGAGGAGACCGGACGCGGTGTCGCGGTGTCGACCGACTGCAACGGTCGCTTCGCCAAGCTCGATCCGTACGCGGGCGCGCAACTCGCGCTGGCCGAGAGCTACCGAAACGTCGTCGCCACGGGAGCCGTCCCGCTGGCCGTGACCAACTGCCTGAACTTCGGATCACCGGAGGATCCCGAGGTGATGTGGCAGTTCGCCGAGGCGACGCGGGGTCTCGCGGACGGCTGTCTCGAACTGGGCATCCCGGTGACGGGAGGCAACGTCTCCTTCTACAACCAGACGGGCGACGTCGCGATCCTGCCGACGCCGGTCGTCGGCGTGCTCGGTGTCATCGACGACGTCGACCGCCGCACGCCCATGGCGTGGGGGCCGGACGGCGAGCTGATCTACCTGCTCGGCGACACCCGCGATGAGTTCGGCGGAAGCGAGTGGGCGCATCACGTCCACCGGCATCTGGGAGGCCTTCCGCCGACGGTGGATCTCGCGCGTGAGCGACTGCTGGGCGAGATCCTCGTCGCGGGCTCGCGCGACGGCATGCTCACCGCGGCCCACGATGTGTCGGACGGCGGTGTCGGGCAGGCCCTCGTGGAGATGGCCCTGCGCTCGGGGGTCGGGGCGCGGTGCTGGGTGCCGGACGGTCTCGATCCGTTCGTCTTCCTGTTCAGCGAGTCCGCCGGGCGCGCCGTCGTCGTCGTCCCCCGCAGTGAGGAACTGCGCTTCACCGAGATGTGCGCGGCACGGCAGCTCCCCGCGTACCGCATCGGCGTGGTCGACTCCGGGCTCGGTGTCGACGCCGGCCTCCCGGAGGGTACGCAGGTGCTCCAGTTCTCGGAGCTCTTCACCGTGCCCGTGGCCGACCTGCGCGAGGCGCACGAGCGCACGCTGCCGGCCGCGCTCAACGGCTAGCCATGCCGCTCGATCCGGAGATCCGGGCGCGGGTCAAGGCCTCCCTCGCACTCCTGCAGGAGGTCGCACCCGGTCGCTCGGTCGAGGTGCGCATCCCGCCGTACGCGGCCGTCCAGGCCGTTCCCGGTCTCACCCATCGTCGGGGCACGCCCTCCGCTGTGGTCGAGACGGATGCGGCGACCTGGCTCGCCCTGGCCGACGGCACCCTCGCGTGGTCCGACGCTGTCGCCTCCGGGCGCGTCCAGGCCAGCGGCGAGCGGTCGGACCTGTCCGGCTACCTGCCTCTCGAGAGGTGATGGGTGAGCCGACCACGGGCCGAGTTGACGAGGTTAGGGCACCCTCGGTAAGGTTCCCCTAACCTAACTGAGAGGACCCCCATGCACCGCCCTGCTCGACTGCTCGTCGCCCTCGTTCCCGCGGCCCTCATCCTGGCTGCCTGCAGCAGCTCGTCCGACTCAGCCGAGCCCGTCGCCAGCGACACGGCGGCAGCGGCATCCACCGAGGCCCCCCTCGACGAGAGTGCCGTGATCGTCTACTCCGGGCGCGCCGAGGATCTCGTGCAGCCGCTGTTCGACCGCTTCACCGAGGAGACGGGTGTCCCCGTCGATGTCCGCTACGGCGACACGGCCGAGCTGGCCGCCCAGCTGATCGAGGAGGGCGACGCCACTCCGGCGGACCTCTACTTCGGCCAGGACGCCGGTGCCATGGGCGCACTCGCCGCCGCCGGGCTCTGCGCCCCCCTTCCCGCCGGCGCTGCCGACGGCGTGCCCGCGCTGTACAAGAGCGCGGACGGCACCTGGACCGGCATCACCGGTCGCGCGCGGGTGATCGCCTACGACCCGACGCAGGTCCCCGCGGACGAGGTCCCCACGTCGATCTTCGAGCTCACCGACCCCAAGTGGAAGGGCCAGGTCGCCATCGCCCCCACGAACGGCTCCTTCCAGTCGTTCGTCACCGCGATGCGCGTCTCGCAGGGCGACGACGTGACGCGCGAGTGGCTGCAGGCGATGGTCGACAACGACGTCCAGTCGTACGAGAAGAACTCGCTCATCCGCGACGCCGTTGACTCCGGCCAGGTGAAGCTGGGACTGACGAACCACTACTACTGGTACCAGAAGGCCGCCGAGGTCGGCGAGGAGAACATGAACGTGCAGCTGGCGTTCGCCAAGCCGGGTGACCCAGGTGCCCTGGTCAACGTCGCGGGTGCCTGCGTGCTCGCGCCGGCTGACAACGGTGCGGGTGCGGGTGAGCTCCTCTCGTGGATGCTGACGCCGGAGATCCAGCAGTGGTTCGTCGAGAAGACTTGGGAGTATCCGCTGGTCGAGGGCGCCGCAGCGCCGGAGGGCATCCCGCCGCTGGCGGATCTCCAGGGCCCGGACATCGTGCTCGCCGAGCTCGAGGATCTCCCGGGAACCTTGGCGATGCTTCAGGAGGTCGGCCTCACCTAGGCTGACCCGATCGTGAACCGGACGACTTCCCGCCGACCACCGCTGGCCCTCCTCGGGGCAGCGGTGGTCGGCGTTGTCGTCCTCGCGGCTCCCCTCATCTACCTGCTCGTGCGCGTGCTCGGGGCCGGCGATTCCGCCTGGGCCGCGCTCTGGCGCACGCGCACCCTCGACACCGTGATGACGAGTGTCCTTCTCGTCCTCCTCGTCGGGGCGGGCGCTCTCGTCCTCGCGGCACCCACGGCGTGGCTGCTCAGTCGCACGGACGTCCCACTGTCACGCACCTTCCTCGTGCTGACGGCGCTGCCCCTCGCGGTGCCGTCCTATGTCTCGGCCTACGCGTGGCTTGCGCTCGTCCCCGGGATGAACGGGATCTGGGCCGCGTCCGCCGTCATGGCCCTGTGCACGTTCCCCTACGTGTCCATTCCCCTCATCGCCGTCCTGCGATCGATGGATGCCGGGCCGGAGCAGGTGGCGCGCAGTCTGGGCCTGAGTCGCGCAGCGGTGCTTCGACGCGTGGTGGCTCCGTTGGCGTGGCCGGCCGCCGGAGCGGGCCTCCTTCTCGTCGCGCTCTACACGCTCGCGGAGTTCGGCACGGTGTCGATCTTCCGCGTCGACGCCTTCACCCGAGTGATCTACGCGTCGTACCGCGCCTCGTTCGACCGGACGGCCGCGGCCGTGCTCGCCGTCCTCCTCGTGATCCTCGCCCTGGCGCTCGTCATGCTGGAGGCCCGGGCGCGCGGGCGCGCCGCTCGGTGGCGCATCGGTCCGGGGGTCGGCCGACCCGCTGACGTCATGCGACTGAGCTCCGGCGGGCGGATCCTGGCCCTGGCCTGGCTCTCGATGGTCGTGGTGGTCTCGCTCGTCGTGCCGATCGGCTCGATCGTGATGCAGGTGGTCACCAGCCAGCGTCGCCAGTTCGATCCCGGCGTCTTCCTCGGCGCGCTCGCCGGTTCGGTCTCGGCGTCGACGCTCGGGGCGATCGTCGCGCTGCTCATCGCCATTCCGATCGGCGTCCTGGCCGCGCGCTACACCGGACGCGGGGTGCGTTTCGTCGAGGGAGCAGCGTTCCTGAGCCAGGGCCTGCCCGGTGTCGTCGTGGGCCTGTCCCTCGTGTTCCTGACCCTCGCGCTGCTGCCCGCGGTCTATCAGACCCTGGCCACGGTCGCCTTCGCGTACGCGGTGCTGTTCGCCCCCAAGGCGATCGGTGCCACGCGCACGTCGGTCGCCGCGGTGCCACCCGATCTCGAATCCGTCGCACGGTCGCTCGGTCGCGGGCCCATCGCCGCGTGGTGGTCGACCACGGGCAGGCTCGCGTGGCCCGGGGTCGCCGCGGGTGGCCTGCTCGTCCTGCTCACGGCGATGAAGGAGCTGCCCGCGACGCTCATGCTGCGCCCGACCGGATTCGAGACCCTCGCCACGCGGCTGTGGTCCCGCATGGAGTCCGAGGCCTTCGGCGCAGCCGCGCCGTACGCCCTCGCCCTGATCGCGGTGGCGGCGGTGCCCGCGTGGCTGGTCAGCCGCTGGCTGGGATCGCAGGCGCCCGGGATAGGCGAGGATGGCGGGGTGTCGACCCTCGAGGACGCCGATCGATCGGCTCGCACCGCGAGGGTCCCGGCATGACGTCGCTGAGCGTGCGCGACCTCGTCGTGGGGTACGGCGGACCGCCGGTCGTGCGGGGCGCATCGATCGAGGTCCCGTCCGCCACCCTCCTCGCCGTGGTCGGGGCCAGCGGCTCGGGCAAGACGACGCTGCTGCGTGCCGTCGCCGGGTTCGTCCCGATCACGTCCGGCACGGTCACCCTCGGGGACCGGGTCCTCGACGGAGACGGGACCCGCGTCCCGCCGGAGCGTCGCGGGATCGGCATCGTGACGCAGGACGGCTCCCTGTTCCCGCACCTGTCCGTCGCACGCAACGTCGGCTTCGGCCTTCCGCGCCGCCGGACGGGCGAGGGAGTGTCGACGCAGCAGCGCGTGGCGGAGCTGCTCGAGATGGTCGGGCTCACGGACTTCGCGGACCGGTCGCCGCACGAGCTCTCCGGTGGCCAGCAGCAGCGGGTGGCGCTCGCTCGAGCACTCGCTCCGCGCCCGGAGGTCGTCCTGCTCGATGAGCCGTTCAGCGCGCTGGATGCCGGACTCCGCGTCGAGCTCGGTCATGAGGTGCGCGATGTCCTTGCCGCCACGGGCACCACGGCCGTCCTCGTGACGCACGATCAGGACGAGGCCCTGTCGTTGGCCGACTCGGTTGCGCTCATGGTCCAGGGGCGCATCGTCCAGGAGGGGACACCGGAGCAGGTGTACCAGCAGCCGCGCGACGCCGAGGTTGCCGGCTTCCTGGGCGAGATCGTGCTGCTGCCCGCGTGGGATCTCTCGGACGGCTCGGTCATGACAGCCCTGGGGCGAGTTCCCTGCGAGGGCGCGGCTGGAGCGGACGCACGCATCGCCCTCCGACCGGAGCAGCTGACACTGCAGACGGTCACCGGTGACGGTGACACGGTCGTGTCGGGTGAGGTGGTGCACGTCGACTACCACGGCCACGACAGCGTCGTCGACGTGCGGCTCGCCGACGCCGATGTCCGCGTTCGCGTGCTGGGGGCCAGCGGTGTTCGGCCCGGGGACCGCGTCGGTGTGGGTGTCCGCGGCGAGGGTCGCCTGCTCTGAGCATGGGTGCGCGCGGCCCGGGTCCGCGTGCAGGACGGGGGTCGCGGGTGCGTGTGAGGCGGGGGTCCGGGGCCGCGTCCCTGCTGGCCGTGGCGGTCGCTCTCATCGGATGCACGGCCCCGTCGAACGGGATCTCGAGCGCGGAGGATCCGTCCGAGGCCAGGGGAGCCGATGACGCCCGCCCGACGCAGGCCTTCGCGGGTCCGGTCGGGCCGGGTGAGGGAGCACTCTCCGTCCTAGCATGGCCCGGCTACGCCGAGGACGGATCGAGTGATCCGGCCGTGGATTGGGTGTCGCCCTTCGAGAAGGCGACCGGATGCCAGGTCGATGTGACCCTCATCGGGACATCCGACGAGGCCGTCGAACTCGTGCAGGACGGTGACGTCGATGTGGTCTCCGCGTCGGGCGACGTGTCACTCCGCCTGATCGAGGAGGGGCTGGTCCAACCGATCAACGTCGACCTCGTGCCGAACCATGCGGATGTCGTGCCCGATCTCATGGGCCTTCCCCACGCCTCTGTCGACGGCATCGTCTTCGGGGTGCCGCAGGGCCGCGGCGCCCATGTGCTCGCCTGGAACCGTGGGCGCCTGGGAAACGACGTCGACTCCCTGTCGACCCTCTTCGATGACCGCTCGTCCGCCGCGGGAGGCATCAGCCTGATCGACTCACCCATGACCATCGCGGATGCCGCGGTCTACCTGATGTCCTCGCGCCCCGAGCTCGGCATCACGAACCCGTACGCACTCGATGGCGGGCAGTTCGATGCGGCTCTCACGGTCCTGCAGGGGAGTCCGATCAGCTTCACGAGCGATCCTCGAGCCCAGGGTGAAGCCCTGTCCTCGGGCACGATCGCGGCATCGCTGGCGTCCCAGGCCGTCATCGCGTCCCTGGATCCCACCCTCGTCGGCGCGTCCCGGGCGCGGGAAGGCGGAACGGGCTGGTCCGACACGTGGATGATCGCGCGCGAGACCCCGCACGTCAGCTGCGCCTATCGGTGGCTGGACTGGATGCTGTCGCCGATGGTCAACGCCCAGGTCGCGGAGTGGGTAGGCGAGGCTCCTGCCAACCTCTCCTCCTGTGCCGTCACGGCGGATCCCCAGTACTGCACCACGGTCCACGCCGACGATCCCGCCTGGTGGGAGGACATCCACCTGTGGACGACTCCCACGGAGAGATGCCTCGATGGGCGCACCGATGTCGCGTGCGTGCCCTACTCGGAGTGGGTGCGGGCATGGTCCGACCTTCGCGCCTCGTGACCGTCACCTGCGGCTGAGGAGCAGTGGCGACACGCCCAAGGCTCAAGTCCGAGCGCGACCGCCCCGTGCCTCCCGGCACAGGCGGGTAGTGTCGGCGATCGTGTCCGGAGGCCTTCGCGAGTGGCAGCGCGAGGCTCTCGAGCAGTACTGGACGCGGCAGCCCGAGGACTACCTCGTCAGTGCCACGCCGGGTGCGGGCAAGACGACCTTCGCCCTCACGCTCGCCGAGCGGCTCCTCGCGGCCCGGGTCATCTCGCGCGTCATCGTCGTCGTCCCGACCGATCACCTGCGAACCCAGTGGGCCGATGCGGCCGAGGCCCGCGGTCTGAGCTTGGACCCGAAGCTGAAGAACAGCGATGGGCCGGTGCGCAAGGGCTCCGCGGGCTACGTCACCACCTACGCGCAGGTGGCGAGCCATCCGATGCTGCATCGGGCCCGCACCCAGAACGCTCGCACCCTCGTCGTCCTCGATGAGGTGCACCATGCCGGTGATGGCCTGTCGTGGGGCGAGGCCGTGGGCGAGGCCTTCCAGCCCGCCGCGCGACGACTGTGCCTGACGGGCACGCCCTTCCGCACCAAGGCTGATGAGCGGATCCCCTTCGTCCGCTACGAGGAGACGTCCGACGGGCACCTGTCCCTCGCCGACTACTCCTACGGCTACCGGGAGGCGCTCGCCGAGGCCGTGGTGCGTCCGGTCGTCTTCGCGGCCTACTCGGGCACGAGTCGCTGGATGAACTCCGCGGGGGACGTCCTGTCGTCGTCACTGTCGGAGGCCGGGACGAAGACAGCAGAGGATTCGGCTTGGCGCACGGCTCTGGACCCGGCCGGCGACTGGATCGCGCACGTCGTCGCGGCGGCCGATGCGCGGCTGACCGACGTGCGGGAGTCCGGTGCTCCAGATGCGGGCGCACTCATGCTCGCGACGGATCAGGAGACCGCGCGTGCCTACGCCACGGTGGTCGCGCGGGTCACCGGACACAAGCCGGTCGTGGTCGTCTCCGATGATCCGCGCTCGGGCAAGCGGATCGAGGCGTTCACGCGCAGCACCGATCGCTGGATCATCGCGGTGAAGCAGGTCTCCGAAGGCGTCGACATCGCTCGCCTCGCCGTGTGCGTGTGGGCGTGCTCCTTCCGCACGCCCCTGTTCTTCGCGCAGGCGGTGGGGCGTGTCGTGCGCGCGCGCCATCCCCGGGAGACGGCGACGGTCTTCCTGCCTGCGGTGCGTCCGCTGCTCGCCCTCGCCGCCAGCATGGAGGAGGAGCGCAACCACGTCGTGCGCGTGCCGGCCGGAAGCGACGACCTCGACGCGCTGGCCTCGCTCGAGCGACTCGAGTCCGAGCCCGGGGTCGCGGACTTCACTCCGCTCGGCGCGGAGGCCGAGTTCGCCCACCTGCTGCACGGTGGCCGCGCCATCGTCGCGGGCCGGGACCTGACGGTCGAGGACGAGGAGTACCTCGGACTCCCGGGACTCCTGACGCCTGAGCAGACGGCAGCCCTGCTGGCGACACGCGATGCGGAGCTCAAGCGCAGTCGGGCCGCCACCCTCGCCGAGGAGATGGACGCTGCGCTCGACCCGGCGGAGGCGGATCCGTCCTGGCGCGACCTCGACCTCCTGCGCCGCGAGGTTCATGGACTCGTCGGCCAGTGGGCCGGGCGGTCGGGTCGCACCCCCGCCCAGGCTCATGTCGACCTGCGTCGGGCCGTGCCCGGTCCCGGATCCGCGACGGCCTCCTGGGAGGTCCTCGCCGCGCGGCGCGACTACCTCCTCGGCAAGGTCGGCTAGACCGACCCGTCGACGGGGGGACGTAGACTCGCGCTGTGACGCGCGGAGATGGTCGGCTCTCGCACGACCTGCTGCACGGTGAGAAGGGTCCGCAGGACGCCTGCGGCGTGTTCGGCGTCTGGGCTCCCGGTGACGAGGTCGCGACGCTGACCTACTTCGGCCTGTACGCGCTCCAGCACCGTGGCCAGGAGTCCGCCGGCATCGCGGTCGGCGACGGGACCCACATCGTCGTCTACAAGGACATGGGCCTGGTGTCGCAGGTCTTCACCGAGGCCAGCCTCGGATCCCTGCACGGCCACGTCGCGATCGGCCACACGCGCTACTCCACCACCGGCGCGAGCATCTGGGAGAACGCCCAGCCCACCTTCCGGTCCACGGCCACGGGG
Source organism: uncultured Bifidobacteriaceae bacterium (assembly GCA_964597445.1). GTDB lineage: Bacteria > Actinomycetota > Actinomycetes > S36-B12 > S36-B12 > UBA10649. The sequence goes on from CAZQXO010000010.1 coordinate 17,483, forward strand.
CACCTCGCCCTGGCCCACAACGGCAACCTCACGAACACGCACGAGCTGCGCGAGCGCCTGGCCCAACTCGCCGCCGGATCGGGAGAGCTCCCGCTGCACACCAGGGGCCGGGCCACCAGCGACACCGACACCCTGGCAGCGCTCATCGCGGCCCACTCCGATCTCTCGGTCGAGGAGGCGGCCCTGGTCGAGCTTCCGCACGTGCGCGGAGCCTTCTCGCTCGTCTTCATGGACGACGAGGCCCTCTACGCCGCGCGCGATCCCCAGGGCATCCGGCCCCTCGTGCTCGGCCGCCTCGAGCGAGGCTGGGTCATCGCGAGCGAGACGGCGGCCCTCGACATCGTGGGCGCATCGTTCGTGCGCGAGGTCGAGCCCGGCGAGATCATCGCGATCGACCAGGACGGACTCCGGTCACAGCGCTTCGCGGAAGCCGACCCGAAGGGGTGCCTGTTCGAGTACGTCTACCTGGCGCGTCCTGACACGAGCATCGCGGGTCGAGCCGTGCAGTCGGTTCGCGTCGAGATCGGCCGGCGCCTGGCCCGCGAGCACGGGGTCGACGCCGACCTCGTCATCCCGGTGCCGGAGTCCGGTCGCTACGCGGCCATCGGGTACGCGCAGGAGTCAGGCATCCCGTTCGCGGAGGGCCTGGTCAAGAACGCCTACGTCGGACGCACCTTCATCCAGCCGTCGCAGTCGATCCGCCAGCTCGGAATCCGACTGAAGCTCAACCCCCTGCGCGACGTCATCGAGGGTCAGCGCCTCGTCGTCGTCGACGACTCCATCGTGCGGGGCAACACCCAGCGCGCCCTCGTGCGCATGCTGCGGGAGGCGGGAGCCCGCGAGGTGCACGTGCGCATCTCCAGTCCTCCGGTCAAGTGGCCCTGCTTCTACGGCATCGACTTCGCGACGCGGGCGGAACTGATCGCCAACGGACTCACGGTCGAGGAGATCTGCCGTTCCCTCGGGGCCGACTCCCTCGCCTATGTCGATCTCGAGGAGCTCGTCGAGGCGACGAACCTGCCCAAGGATCGCCTGTGCCGCGCCTGCTTCGACGGCGTCTACCCCGTCGAGCTTCCCGAGCCGGAGCTCCTTGGCAAGCATGTGCTCGAGGTCATCGAGCGTCGTGCGCATGCCGGTGTCGCGGACGTCGAGGGCGTCCCGACGGTGCTCGGCGGCGGAGCCGCCGACGCGCTGGATCGACCATGACGGCGCCCGGTGCGTCCTACGCGGCCGCAGGTGTCGATGTCGAGGCAGGCGAGCGCGCTGTCGCGCTGATGCGCTCATCGATCGCCCGCGCGCAGCGTCCCGAGGTGGTCGGTGACTTCGGTGGCTTCGCCGGGCTCTTCGACATCTCGGGATTCACGCGCTTCCGCCGACCGCTGCTGGCCACGTCGACCGATGGCGTCGGCACGAAGATCGCCGTGGCGCGCGCGCTCGATGTCCACGACACCATCGGCATCGACCTCGTCGCGATGGTGATCGACGACATCGTGGTGTGCGGTGCAGAGCCGCTCTTCATGACCGACTACATCGCCGTGGGGTCAGTCGTGCCCGAGCGCATCGCGAGGATCGTCGCGGGCATCGCCGAGGGCTGCCACCGCGCAGGGTGTGCACTGGTCGGTGGGGAGACTGCTGAGCACCCTGGGCTCATGGAGCCGGACGAGTACGACGTCGCGGGTGCCGGCACGGGAATCGTCGATGCGGAGCACCTCCGGGGCCCGGATCGCGTCCGCGTCGGGGACGTGGTCATCGCGATGGCATCGTCGGGCCTGCACTCGAACGGGTACTCGTTGGCCCGCATGGTGCTGCTGGGCCCGGACGGCCCTGGCCTGTCAGCGCATCTGGACGAGCTGGGCCGCACCGTGGGTGAGGAGATGCTCGAGCCCACGCGCATCTACGCGCAGGACTGCCTGGCCCTGATGCGCGAGACGGACGTCCATGCCTTCAGTCACGTCACCGGCGGGGGACTCGCAGCGAACCTCGCTCGTGTTCTTCCTCCGCACGCGGCGGTCGACCTCGATCGCGGGTCGTGGACTCCGGCGCCCGTCTTCTCCCTCATCGGCGGACTCGGTCGCGTCGAGCGGCTGGATCTGGAGCGGACGTTCAACATGGGCATCGGCATGATCGCCGTGGTCGAGGCGGCGGATGCGGATCGGGCGATCACCCTCCTGCAGGAGCGCGGCATCACGGCGTGGGCCTGTGGGGTGGTGCGCGAGCGGCGCGATGGCGAGACGGGTGACAGCGAGGCGAAGGGCGGATCGGGAGGAGCGGTGACGCTCGTCGGCGAGCATCGGGACTGACGCCGGGTCAGGCCTTGTCGTCGTCCTCGTCGTAGTACTTCGCGTAGGGGTCGTCCGCGTAGGGATCCTCGACCACCTCGTAGGTGGCGTCCAGGTGCTCGTCGGAGGAACTGGTGCTGCCCAGTTCGGCCTGAAGTCGGTCCAAGTCCGTCTGAGGGCCGCCGTACTTGAGAGCACGGGCGACCTTCGTCTGCTTGGCCTTCGCACGGCCGCGCCCCATGGCTCGACCCCCTCATCCGGGATCTCTGCCCGGCTCACGTGGACGGATGTCCGTGGCTCGCCTCGGGGGAGGCGCCACGATGTCGGAAGCCTAGACTACCCGCCCCGGGGCTGCCCGGCTCCGGCGGCCGGGGTCCGCCGCCGCCGACCCGACCCCTGTGACCGGCGTCACACGGTGAGCCCCCGGTGGGCCCGGGGGTCGCGCGTCGCGGTGCCGCGGTCGCGTTCCTCAGGAGCCACGCGGGATACGCGCGAGTAGGTTGCTGAGGGGGCCCTGCCCTGTCAGAGTGAACCCAGCCGAGCAGGGGAGAGCGGCGTCGATGCGCGGCTCACCGGGAGGACACATGTCGGGCCAGTCAGCCGAGCCGGAGCATCTGCTCACGCCGGCTGAGGTGGCGTCCCTCTTCCGGGTCGACCCCAAGACCGTCACGCGATGGGCCAAGGCGGGCAAGCTGACCAGCATCCGCACGCTCGGCGGGCATCGCCGCTATCGCGCCGTCGAGGTCTACGCCCTTCTGGAGGCGAACTCTCCGACGCGCCGCTCCGACATCGACCCCCTGGGCTGAGCGGTCTCGTGAGCGAACGCGTCTACCGGCCGATCATCCTGACGGCCAAGGCCCTCTTCGCTGGCCTGGGCCTGAGGTTCGATGTCGTCGGCGAGGAGAACATCCCGCGCGAGGGCGGCGCCGTCCTGGCCATCAATCACACCAGCTACCTGGACTTCGCCCTCGCCGGCATCCCCGCGGACCGGCGCGGCAAGCGACTCGTGAGATTCATGGCGAAGGAGAGCATCTTCCGGCATCCGGTCGCCGGGCCGCTCATGCGCGGCATGAAGCACATCCCGGTCGACCGCGAGGCTGGCTCCGCGGCCTTTCGTGACGCCGTCGCCGCACTGAAGTCTGGCGAGCTCGTCGGGGTCTTTCCCGAGGCGACGATGAGCCGGTCGTTCGAGATCAAGGAGATCAAGAACGGATCGGTGCGCATGGCCCGTGCCGCTGGCGTTCCCCTGATCCCCATGATCGTCTTCGGCGGTCACCGGATCCTGTCCTACGACCATCGCGACCTGACTCGCGGGCGCACGATCGCGATCACCGTCGGCGAGCCGATGCAGCTTCCCCGGGGCGAGGATCCCGACGCCCTCACGGCCGAACTCCGTCGACGCATGGCCGTCCTGCTCGACGAGACGATCGCCCGCTACCCCGACCGTCCCGATGGCGCCTGGTGGATCCCCGCGCGCCTGGGCGGCAGCGCCCCACCGCTGACCTGATCAGCGCGGGCTCTCGCGCTGCCACTCCTCGAAGGCCTCGACGGCGGTGGGGTGCGTCGGGAACACGAACCGACGGCCGATGCGACGTCCGACACCATGTCTCTCCACCTGCCGCCAGACCTCGCTCTTGACGTGGTCCAGTGCCAGGACGATCCCGCGGTCCTCGCAGAACGCGCGGACATCCTCGAGGGCGTCGAGTCCGGTGATGTCGACCTCGGTGATGCCCTCCATGTTGAGCAGGAACCACTGCGGCGACGGGCTCGCCTCCTCGATCGCGTACCGGCAGCGCCGGGAGAAGTCCTCGGCGTTGGCGAAGAACAGCGGTGAGTCGTACCGGAAGACCAGCAGGCCGGGGATCTGCACCGCGGTCGGGTAGTCGTCGATGTCGTGCCAGCCCGCGACCTCGTCCGCCCGCCCCAGGACGGCCGCATGGGGTCGAGCCACACGTGTGAGCAGCTCGATCACGGAGAGCGCCACGGCAGCGAGCACCCCGTAGAGGATGTCGAAGGCGAGCACGCCGATGAGGGCACCGATCGCGAGCAGGAACTCCCGCGTGCGGTACCGCCAGAGCCGGCGGAACTCGCGCACGTCGATGAGCCGGATGGCGGCGTAGATGACGAGTCCGCCCAGGGCGGCGGTCGGGAAGGCTCCGATGAGGCGCGAGAAGAGCAGGACGGAGACGATGACGAGTCCGGCCGCGACGATCGAGTAGAGCTGGGTGCGTGCCCCGCTCGCCTCCGCGATGACGGTTCGACTGGCGCTGGAGCTCACCGGGAATCCGCCGGTCAGTGAGGCTCCGATGTTGGCGGCGCCGAGGCCGAGGAACTCCTGGTTGTTGTGGATGCGATGGCCGTGGCGGGTCGCGAAGGCTCGGGCGGTCACGATGTTGTCGGTGTAGCCGACGATGAGGATGCCGAGCGCGGGCAGCAGGAGGAGCCCGAGGTCGGACGTGGCGAGGGAGGGCAGCCCGATCTGCAGTCCGTCGCTGCTGACCATCCCCACCGTCTCCACGCCCTGGGCGGACAGGTCGAGAGCGGCGACGAGTGCGGTGGCGCCGAGCATGACGACAAGGGGAATGGGCAGGCGCGGGAACCGGGGAGTCAGCAGGAGAAGCAGGATCGTGACGCCGGCTCCGATGAGGAGCGTCGGGAGGTGCACGCCCATGTCGCCGGCCCGGGTGACGAAGGACGTGACGCCCTCGAGTGCCGTGTCACCCGCCGCGGAGACGCCTGTGACGGTGTCGAGCTGGCTGATCATCATGATGACGGCGACCCCGGCGAGGTATCCGATGAGGACAGGCTTGGAGAGCAGCTCGCCGATGAAGCCCAGGCGCAGCACGCCCGCGAGCAGCGCGTAGGCGCCGACGAGCAGCGCCATCGTCGCGGCCAGTGCGAGGTAGCGGGCGGCGTCCCCGGCCGCAAGGGGGGCCAGCACCGCTGCCGTCATGAGGGCCGTCGTGGACTCCGGTCCGACGGACAGGAGTCGGGAGGAGCCGACGAGGGCATAGATGGTCATCGACACCACGACGACGAGCAGCCCTGTCTGCGGTGGAACGCCCGCGATCGAGGCGTAGGCCATGACCTGTGGGATCAGGTAGGCCGTGACGGTGACGGCGCCGACGAGGTCTCCCCGGAGGTCGCGTCGACGGTAGTGCAGGAGCCGGGTCAGCCCGATGTGACTGGTCATGGGTTCCCCGAGGGCTGGATCCGTTCCGGAGTCAGCCGGAGGATCGCCGGTCACCCTTCGCTGGCGCGTGCTTCGCGTCCGCGGTGGCGCGGGCATGCTCGGCGACGAGCGCCGCGGCGCGGTCGGGAACGTAGGTGCTCAGCTCACGCGGCGGACGCTCGTAGCCCGTGGACGCGGGGCGTGGAGGAATGGCCATGGGCGGTCGCTCTGCGGCGAAGTAGGGAATGGTGGAGAGCAGGTGGCTGATCATGTTGATGCGCGCGGCCCGCTTGTCGTCGGCCTCGACGACGTACCACGGAGCCTCGGGGATATCGGTGTGGATGAGCATCTCGTCCTTGGCGCGGGAGTAGTCCTCCCAGCGCGTGATGGACTCGAGATCCATCGGCGAGAGCTTCCATCGGCGCATGGGGTCCTTCATGCGTGACTCGAAGCGCCGCTCCTGCTCGGCGTCGCTGACACTGAACCAGTACTTGCGCAGGAGGATGCCGTCCTCGACGAGCATCCGCTCGAAGATCGGGGTCTGGTGCAGGAACCTCCGGTACTCGTCCGGAGTGCAGAAGCCCATGACGCGCTCGACCCCCGCCCGGTTGTACCAGGAGCGATCGAACAGCCGGATCTCTCCGGCGGCCGGAAGGTGTGCGATGTACCGCTGGAAGTACCACTCGGTCCGCTCCCGCTCGGTGGGGGTGGGCAGGGCGACGATGCTCGCCGTGCGCGGGTTCAGGTACTCGGTCACCCGCTTGATCGTGGAGCCCTTGCCGGCCGCATCGCGCCCCTCGAAGATCACGACCACGCGGGCGCCTGTCGCGCGCACCCACTCCTGGAGCTGCACGAGCTCGGCCTGCAGCCGGTAGAGCTCCTTCTCGTACAGCGCCTTGGGCATCCGGGGCTCAGGGCTCTCCTTCGTGGTCATTCTCTGAGTGTGGCACCGGAGCCCCTCGGGATGCAGGCTGACGACGGGCGGACCGGTAGCGTCCGGCTGTGCGTCGACGATCCCTCGCGTCACTCGTCGGTCTCGTGGGTGTGGCCCTAGCGGCCTCCGCCTGCTCCGGCTCCGATGCCGCTCCCGTGACCGTCGATGTCCCGGCCACGCAGGCCCGGGCACCTCAGGGGGAGGTGCTCACCGATCTCGTCGTGGAGCGGGTGGTCGACGGTGACACCCTCAGGGTGAGCATCGACGGCCGGTCGACACCGGTGAGGCTCATCGGCCTCGACACTCCTGAGTCCGTCACGCCCGACGCACCCGTGGAGTGCTTCGGTCCGGAGGCCGCGGACTTCGCGTCGCAGCTGCTCACCGGCCAGTCGGTCGTGCTGGAGTTCGACGACTCCCAGGGTCGCATGGACCGATACGACCGCGTTCTCGCCTTCGTCTGGCGCGTGCTCCCCGACGGCTCGCTGCGCCTGGTCAACGAGGAGATCGTCGCCGGTGGGTTCGGGCGTGAGCGCCAGTACGGCTCCCGTCCCGCTGCCTGGCGCGAGGTCCTGACCGCGGCGCAGGACACCGCGCAGGTGCAGCAGCGCGGGCTCTGGGGGGCGTGCACCCCCTAGGCGGTCCTGACGCGGCCCGAACATTCGCGAGACCGTCCGCTGACATGCCCGCGGCACGATCGAGGAGTCGCGAAGACATCGTGACGCCACGGATCACGGAGGACGCATGAGCGACCCGAACACCCCGGAGGACTCGACCACCCCCGAGGACTCGACCACCCCCGAGGACTCGACCACCCCCGCGGTCGAGCCTGACGCGGACTCCACGCCGACCGCCGTGATGGCTCCGGTCGCCGCGGTGGCCCCGACAGCAGCAGCCCCGGACCGATCGTCCGGTCGTGACACCCGCACGATCCTCGAGATCGTCGGCGGTGTCGCTGCCGCGGTGCTGATCGTCGTGGCGGCCGGTGTCGGTTTCGTCGCCGGCATCGCCGTGGGGGACTCCCACGATCGCGACGGTCGCGGCTACGAGCAGGCAGGCGAGACGTGGGGCGGTCACGGTGACCGGGGTCGCGGCCACGACGGTCACGGTGACCGGGGTCGCGGCTACGGGGACGGACCGATGGAGGGCTTCGGTGACGGGCAGATGGGCGGACCGATGAACGAGGGAATCGTGCCGCAGGGCTGATCTCGAGGGAGCGGAACTCGTCCGCGCCCACGACGCCACCGGCACGGCGGCCGTCCCTGCAGGCGACGACGGCGAGGCCCGTGGGTGCGGTCGCGGTGCCTACCGACGTCGTGCAGGTGTCAGGACGATGGTGAAGGCGGGGCGCCTCCGGCGATGCTGGCCTGCAGGGCCGCCAGCATGGACTTGATCTCTGCCAGTTCGCGACGCAGATCATCCTCGGTCATGGCGTCAGTGTTCGAGGACGAGGACGAGGACGAGGACGAGGTCGCTGGTGCAGGAGTGCTCGCGTCGGAGGACCCCGGAGCCTTCTGCTTGACCAGCGTCGCGGAGAGCGTCGCGGTCACGGCTCCGAGGACGCTGATGCCGACGAGCATGATCAGCACGGCGAAGAAGCGACCCCACTGCGTGACCGGAACGTAGTCGCCGTAGCCGACGGTGGTCACCGTCTCGAACGCCCACCACACCGCCTCGCCGATGTTCTCGATCTCCGCCCCGGGTGCTCCTCGCTCGGCATCCAGGACCATGAGGCTTCCGATCCAGATGACGATGGCGGCAGCCAGACCCGCCGACATCGCGGCGCCACCGGTGATGACGCCCTTGCTGCGTGCATGGGCGAGCACGCCGTTGGGCGTGAAGGCGCGCAGGGCGCGCAGCGCCTTGAACTGCGGCACGACCACGGTCACGGTGTCGAGCCAGTTGCGCCGGAAGAAGTGCTTCTTCACCGGAGCGAGCAGGAACCGGAACAGCAGGTCCAGGGCGAAGAGCAGCCACAGCACGTTGCCGAATCCGACGAGCCAGGGGTACCACTCCGTCTTCGGCTCGTACCAGATGCTCTGGATCGAGTACGTGACGAGGTAGACGAGGGCGAGCGCCGACAGCAGCGTGTTGGTCTTCGCCTCGTAGTTCAGCAACAGGCTCTGGCGTCGCTGCTGGTCCGGGGTGAGCGTGGTGGTATCGGTCATGCGAGGAGCCTAGAAGAGCACGGCGGGCCTGCCTCAGGAATGGCGATCCGGGGTCACGGTCACGTGAACGGACTTGAAGGCCGGAGTGAGCGACTCCGCGTCGAGCTGGCGGTCCACGAGGACATTCGCCTCGGGGTAGTACATCGCGAGGTTGCCGGAACGGATGTCGACGATGGCGGCCTTCACCCGCATCTGCCCGGTTCGACTCGTGACGAGGACGGGATCGCCCTCGGCGAGCCCGAGTCGGCGGGCATCCTCGGCGCTGAGCATGACGACGTCGCGTGTGCGGTTGCCGCGGTAGAGGTCCTCCTCGTCGTAGACCACCGTGTTGAACTGCCCCTCAGAGCGGATCGTCATGAGCAGGAAGGTGTCCTCGTCAGGTCGGGGAGTCAGCGGGACGACGTGGAAGCGCGCACGTCCGTCGGGGGTGGGGAAGCGCTCCTCATGCATGACTCGGCCGGGAATCGTGAATTCCCGGCGGGTTCGACCGATGTCGCCGACGGGCGCGTACCCCGGCACGCAGTCGGCCATGGCCGTGCGCAGGGAGTCGTGGTCGGTCAGGGTCGACCAGTCGTATCGATCAGGGTCGAGGATGCGCCCCGCGAGGTCGGCGAGGATGGAGACCTCGGAGCGCATCTCGCCGGAGACGTTTGGTGAGCCGCCGTCCGAGAGCCGTACGTAGTTGAACATCGACTCCTGCGTCGTGGCCTCGGACTCCTCGTCGCGGGCCAGCACCGGCAGGATCACGGCGGTGCGACCGCGACCGTGGACGTGGCCGGGGTTGAGCTTCGTGGTCAGCGAGACCGTGGTGCCGATTGACTGCAGGGCTGACGTGGCCCAAGCGGAGTCCGGATTGCTGCCCCAGAGGTTGCCACCGAGCAGCAGGGCTGCGTCAATGCGTCCGTCCTGCGCGGCGGCCATGCCGGCGTAGGTGTCGTACCCGGGCGCCATGTCGGCATCGATCCCGTACCTGTCGGCGAGGTGCTCGGCGAAAGCCGACTTCATGACCGGCGAGACACCCATCGAGCCCACGCCCTGCACATTGGAGTGCCCGCGGATCGGCATGAGACCGCTGCCGGGTCGTCCGAGGAAGCCGCGGGCGAGGGCGATGTTGCCGAGAGCGCGGATCGTGTCGGTTCCGTTGGTGTGGTGCGTCAGTCCCATGGCCCACATGAGGACGGCACTGCCGGCCTGGGCGATCATCCGGACGCAGGCGTCGATCTCCGACCGGGGAACGCCACTGCCGGCGACGAGGTCGTCCCACGGCAGTGAGGTGACGTGGTCGCGGACCGCCTCCCACCCGGATGTCGATGAGGCGACGAAGTCCTGGTCGACGGCACCCGTCTCGATCAGGCCCTTGAACAGGGCCGTGAACAGGTGCGCGTCACCGCCGATATGGGGCTGGAGGTAGAGATCGCTGACGTCGGACCCGGCGATGAAGCTGCGGGCATCGGATGGCAGTCGGAAGCGGCGCAGGCCCAGTTCGGACAGCGGGTTGATGACGATCACGCGTCCGCCGCGGCGCCGCAAGTGGATCAGCTGCGTCATCAGGCGGGGGTGGTTGCTCGCGGGGTTGGCGCCGGCGAGGATCACCAGCTCGGTGCGCGCGAGATCCTCGAGCTCGACCGACGCGGTGCCGCTGCCGTAGATGCTGCTCAGGGCCACGCCGGATGCCTGGTGGCAGTAGTAGGAGCAGTTGTTCACGTTGTTCGTCCCGTAGGAGCGCGCGATGAGCTGCAGGAGGAAGGCAGCCTCGTTGCTCGAGCGCCCGCTGGAGTACCAGAAGGTGCGTGACGGGTCGGTCGACGTGAAGGCGTCTGCGGCCAGCGACATCGCCTCGTCCCACTCGAGGCGACGGAAGTGCGTGTCGCCGGGACGGGCGGCGATGGGGAAGGTGAGCCGACCCAGGGCCTCGCACTGGGCGCTGCTCAGGGTGCTGAGGGCATCGATGTCGCGCTCACCAAGGAGATCCTCGGTGATGACGCGACCCATGTCCGCCGCCTGCGCCTGTACGGACTTCTTGCAGACCTCGGGGAAGTGGCCCTTCTCGTTCACCATGCCGCCGGCCTGCCCGCCCATGCCGAGGGCGCAGGTCTTGCAGGCGTTCCGGCTGCGGAGGCGACGGTAGAGGTCGAGGGTGCCGACGTCGCGGCCTCGGGCGAGCACGTACTTCATGGCGGCAAGGCCGCCGGCGGCGGAGACACGGGGCTTGGCCATGCTTCACCGTAGCCACTCATCCCGGCTCGCGGGAGAGGTCACGATCGGTCGATCACGACTGTGACAGCCTCCCGGACGGGGCGGCCTCCGCGTGGTGGGATACCGCCATGGCTGATGCTGTCCGTACCCGTCGCCCCCTGCCCGCCATGCTCGTCGCCGGGGTCGTCGGCCTCGTGCTCGGGTACATCGCCCTGCTGCTCGTCAATGCGGGCATCGAGCTGATCTGGGAGGACATCCCGGCTACGTGGGACACCGCGCCCGCCTGGTACGTCCTCGGCGTCCTGGTGGTCGCGGCCCTCCTCGTCTATGCCATCAGGCGATTCGTCGGCGATACCGGTCACTCGCCGATCGGCGGGATCACGGTCAGTCCGCTCACTCCTCGGGAGTACGTCGGCGCCATCCTCGCGATCCTGGCGTCCCTGTGGGGCGGCATCGTCCTGGGTCCCGAGGTCGCACTGGTGGCGACGGGCTCCATGGTGGGCACCGTCACGGCGAAGTCCATGGGCTTCGTCGACGAGGCCACTGTCAAGAAGATCGTCGGCATCGGGGCGCTGGGCGGCATCCTCGCCCTCGTCGTCGGCCCGATCCTCAGCGGAAGCCTCGAGCTCGGTGATGCGCCGACGGCCATCGAGGTGGACCAGCTCGCGTGGGCCGTCCTCGTCGCAGCCCTCGCCACCATCGCGGTCACGTTGGCTCGCGTGGTCGCAGCCCTGCTGGCTCGCGCTGCGGGTCGCGGACCGCACCTCGTCATCCTCGTCTCCGCGGCCCTCATCGTCGGCTTCTCGGCGCTGCTCCTGCAGTTCTGGACGGGCGAGTCGATCCTCTACGTGCTCACCTCCGGCGAGCAGATGATCACGAGCCTGCCCACGGTGACCTCGATCTCCACCGTCGTCGCCATCCTGGTGCTGAAGACGATCGCGTATGCGGTGTCGCTGGGCGCGGGCTACCGAGGCGGTCCGTTCTTCCCCGCGATGTTCGTGGGCGCGGCCTCGGGCCTGCTGATCGCGCTTCTGATCCCGAACGGACCCTCGGTTCCTGCGGCCCTGGTGGTCGGCGTTGTCGCCTCCGTCATCGCGACCGCGCCGATGAAGTGGCCCATCGCGATCATCCTGGGTGTCGTCATCGGCTTCCTGATGGGGACATGGACTCTGGTCCCTGCGGCGGTCGTGGCCGCCATCGTCGCGCGCGCGATCCCGCGCTGGGGCGATCGCGTCACCGTTCCCGCTCACGACGGCTAATCCCGGCTCGGTTCCCCTCCGTGGCGTGACACATGTCACGCCTAACGTGAACGTCGCGTAACGATCGATGGCAAGCCCCCATCTCAGGATGCGATTCTCCGGTGTCCATGTTCTCCTGTCAGTGGGCCACCTAGCCCGGACATGAACCCACAAGGAGAACTGATGAAGATCATGCGGCGCACGACCCTGGTCGCCGTAGCGGCTGCCGCTGCCCTCACCCTGGCGGCCTGCAGCAGCTCAAGCGATGACACCACCAATTCCGATCCTGCGGCGAGCGAGGCTGCGGCCGTCGTCGACGAGGCTGAGTCCGAGATGGCGTCCGAGGCCCCCGCGGGTGCCGGCACCATCGTCGACATCGCTTCCACCACCGACGGCTTCGGCACTCTTGTCGCCGCTGTCCAGGCCGCCGGCCTCGGTGAGACCCTCGCGGGCGAGGGCCCGTTCACGGTCTTCGCCCCGACCGATGAGGCCTTCGCCGCCCTTCCGGCCGGCCTCGTGGACGCCCTCCTCCTCCCGGAGAACAAGGACGCCCTCACCAAGATCCTGACCTACCACGTCGTGCCCGGCACCGTGATGGCCGCTGACATCACCGACGGTGACGTCGCGACCGTTGAGGGCCAGAACGTCACCCTGTCGACCGCGGACGGCGTGACCGTCAACGGTGCCAAGGTCGTGCAGGCCGATATCGTGGCCGACAACGGCGTGATCCACGTGATCGATGCCGTGATCCTGCCGCCGGACGTCGACCCGGCTGCGCTTCTCGCGCAGTAGTCATCCCGTCAGCCCGCGGCCGAGGTCATCCTCGGTCGCGGGCTGACGCATGTCAGGGGTGCGCTGTCCAGATGGCATGAGGCGTGTGTCGTGGCGATCGCGAGACGGGTGACCTGCTCCGCTGGTGCGGGTCCACGCACCGAGGCAGTCTCGCTTCCGGCGTGCGGCGAGACCCGCGATCCGCTCGTCGCAGGGCTAGATCGACGGAACGATCGTTCGCAGGTACGTGAAGACGACCTGCCCTGACCGCTCGTTGAAGGCGTGCATCTCCTCGGGAGTCGAGTGCACCTGGTCTCCCTCGAGGCGATTGAGCAGTGTCGTGCAGACCATCGCGAAGCGACTGAAGCCCCAATGGTTCATGTAGGCCGCGATCATCGCGCCCTCCATCTCGATGTTGCGCACACCGTTCTCATCCAGCCACGCCAGCCACTCGGCCTTGCGCGCCGAGTCAGCCAGACGGATCGCCCCGTCGAGTCGGAACTGCTCGATGAAGAACTCGTTGGTCGCCACAGTTCGTCCCGCGGTGACAGGAATGCCCGACCCGTCGTTCGCGGCGATGATCGCGTCGACGATGTCGCGGGGGAAGGCACCGTCGAACCAGTGGTACCCGCCGCGCCCGTCGAGCAGTCGATAGGGCTTGAGGTCGGCCATGACCCCCTCGGTGCTGACGACGATCGTGCCGGCCGGGAAACCAACGCCACCGCTGGTGCCGACGCGCACCCAGAAGATCTCATCGAGGGCCTCGAGGTCGCCGCGCTTCAGGAAGTAGGCGAGACGCATGAGCTCCTGAACGGCAATCGACGCGCTCGGCATGCCCATGCCGTGGGAGATGAACAGCACACCGGCGCAGTAGCGGGTGGTGAAGCGCTCCTCTTTCGGGAAGACGAGGATCTCGGCACCACCGCGCTCCGCGCTCCAGAGGCGGGCGAACTCGTCGATGCGCGGTCCCGAGCCCGCCATGACGACGGCGCGCAGGTCGCGCATGCGATCGATCAGCGGATCGGTGCTGCTGATGCCCAGGTGGTAGTAGGAGTCGACCTCCCGCCCGGCGAGGACCTCGTCGAGGAAGTCGCGGTTGATGTTCTCGCTCAGCAGCGGCATAGCGGCAGGGTAGCCGGGCCGCGTGCCCTCTGCGGGTGACGCGAGATCGCGGATGCCCGTGCGGCCCCATAATGAGGCGTGGTCGATGTGAGCCGGGAGCAGTTCGAGGAGCTCGTTGCCGAGGCCTTGGACACCGTGCCCACCGATCTGGCCCGCCTCCTCGACAACGTCGTGGTGGTCGTCGAGGACGAGGCGCCTGAGGATGATCCGGACCTCCTCGGCCTCTACTCCGGTGTCCCGCTGACCGAGCGGGGCTCGTGGTACGCGGGTGTCCTGCCGGATCAGATCACGATCTTCCGCCTGCCCACCCTGGCGATGTGCGACACGATCGAGGACGTCGTCGACGAGGTGCGCATCACGGTCGTGCACGAGATCGCGCATCACTTCGGTATCGACGACGACCGCCTGCACGAGCTGGGCTACGACTGACGAGCAGGCGCCTGTTCCATGCCCCCCCTGGCTCGGGTCGCGAAACAGTGTCGATCGCGGCAGACTCCTGCCACACGTTTCGCGCCGGGGCCCATGGAGGGGATGACGATGTCGGCTCGAGGAGTTCTGAGGTTCATCGCGGCCCTTGCGGCCGTGGCCATCGGGATCTCCCACGTCCCAGCACACGCGGACACTCGGGGGGCTTTCACGACATTCGAGCAGGTCACCGGGAGCCCCGCCCCGTATGGCATCGCCCTGGGACCGGACGGCGCGCTCTGGTTCACCCAGCAGACCTCGGGCGAGATCGGTCGCATCACGACGGACGGAACGGTGACCGAGTACGCGATTCCCACGGCGGGCTCGACGCCGTGGGGCATTGCCGCGGGCCCGGACGGGGCGCTGTGGTTCACGGAGTACGGGGCGGGACGGATCGGCCGCATCACCGTTGACGGGACGATCACCGAGTTCCCCATCCCCACGGCCGGCTCGAGCCCGGTAGGCATCACGGCGGGTCCGGATGGTGCCATGTGGTTCACCCAGTCGGCCGGCAATCGCATCGGCCGGATCTCCATGGCGGGTCAGATATCGGAGTTCCCGCTCCCGAATCCGGGATCCGTGCCGTGGAACATCGTGACGGGAGCCGACGGTGCTCTCTGGTTCACGGAGTATGCGGGAGATCGCATCGGTCGGATCACCACCTCGGGTTCCATCACGGAGTTCCCGGTCCCCACGCCAGATGCGCGGCCGATCGGAATCGCCGTGGCGCCCGACGGCGCGATCTGGTTCACGGAGCGGTCAGGCAACAAGCTCGGACGACTCGACTCCTCCGGTCGCATCACCGAGTTCCCCGTGCCCAGCCGGGATGCGGGACCCTTGGGCATCATCGTGGCGCGCGACGGGTACGTCTGGTTCACGCACCGCACGGGCAACAGTGTCGGCCGGCTCTCTCCCGCGGGTGTCTTCAGCGAGTTCGAGCTCCCGGGTGATGCAGGGGTGCCGGCGGGAATCGCGGTGGGCGCGGACGGCGCACTGTGGTTCACGCAGTACGGCGCCGGCAAGATCGGCAGGCTGACTCGATCGGGAACCCTGACGGAGTTTGATCTTCCGACATCGGGAGCGAGCCTTCGCTCGATCGCCTCGAGCCCCGATGGGGCGATGTGGTTCACGGCCTACTCAGGCAACCGCATCGGGCGCATCTCCCGCGGTGGAACCATCGAGACCTTCATCATTCCCACGCCGGCGTCGTCCCCCACGGGAATCGCCGCTGGCCCGGATGGGGCGATGTGGTTCACCCAGTCCTCGTCCGAGAACATGATCGGGCGGATCGATTCTCGAGGCCGAGTTCGAGAGTTCGATGTACCGACTCCCGGTGCTGTGCCGCTCGAGATCGCTGCCGGACCCGACGGGGCGATGTGGTTCACCGAGAATGAAGGCAATCGCATCGGACGCATCACCATGACGGGAGTGATCACCGAGTTCCCCATCCCGACAGCCGGCTCCTTCCCCTCGGGGATCGCTCCAGGCCCGGACGGGGCGATGTGGTTCACCCAGGGGGCGGGCAATCGCATCGGACGCATCACCATGAACGGCACCATCACGGAGTTTCCGCTGCCGTCTGCGGGTTCCGTCCCTGCGGGAATCGCTGCCGGACCGGATGGAGCGATGTGGTTCACCGAGCGAGCGGGCAATCGCATCGGACGCATCACCATGGAAGGCGTGATCAGCGAGTTCGTTCTTCCACGGAAGGCCAGTGGTGCCCGTGTCATCGCCGCCGGCCCGGACGGGGCGATGTGGTTCACCCAGAACACTGCCGGCGTCGTCGGCCGGATCTCGATGACGGGAGAGATCACGGAGTACGCCGTACCGACGCCGAGCAGTGGACCGTGGGGGATTGCACTCGGAGGGGACGGCAGCATGTGGGTCGCCGAGCGCACGGCATCGCAGGTGTCGCGCCTCGGCACGGGAGAGGGGGCGCTGGCCAGGATCTCCCTCCGGGGACGACCGCAGGTGGGCGCCCTGCAGACGTGCGCTGTCACTCGTTCGGCTGGCCTGGGGCGCGCGACAATCGACTACACCTGGCTTCGCGATGGCCAGCGGATCACGGACGCGACCGCACGCACTTACCGCGTGCGCGCCGATGATCGGGGAACTCGGCTCTCCTGCCGCGCCTCGGTGGTCACGTCGCCCTCGCTGAACCAGTTCGGATACCGCTCGATGTCGGTCGCGATCCCGCGCTGATCCGTCAGCTCATCGCCTCGAGGAGATCAGCTACCGGCAGCGTCGCCACGCCGATCCGCTGATCGGCGATGCCGAAGGGCATGACCAGCACGTTGTCGTGGATCAGCGATCCGCACGAGTAGACGACGTTCGGGACGTAGCCGTCGCGGTGGTCTGCCAAGGGCTCGAGGATCGGCTCGATCGTGCGACCGATGACCGTCGCCGGATGGTCGAGGTCGAGCAGCAGTGCTCCGATCCGATAGGTCCGCATCGCTCCCACGCCATGCGTGAGCACCAGCCATCCTTCCGGTGTCTCGAGAGGGGAGCCGCAGTTGCCGAGCTGCGTGAGCTCCCAGGCCTCGTGCGGGACCTGCAGCTGCTCATGCGTCTCCCAGTGTCGGATGTCATCCGACATCGCCAGGCCGTTCGTCTCACGATCGGAACGGGTGAGGGCGACGAACCGGCCCCCGATTCGGCGGGGAAAGAGGGCAAGACCCTTGCCCGTCGCAGCGGATCCGGCCATGGGAGAGATGTAGAAGGTCCGGAAGTCATCGGTGTGAAGAAGCTGCATCGAGATCCGGTTTCGGTCGTACGCGGTGTACGTGGCGAGGTAGGTCCTGGCACCGTCATCGTCCTCGAATTGCACGAAGCGTGCGTCCTCCATCCCGTGGTACTCAGGAGGGGAGTGCGGCCAGAGCACCCGCTCGGAGATGTCGGTGCCCTCGGGAAACTGGACGCGGTAGGACCACTGCGAAAGCTCCTGACAGCGCTGGGCGATGTCGGGTCCGGGCCTCGCGGATCGCGCAGTGAGTGACGCGAGTGCCGCAGCCAGATGGGTGTCATCGAACTCCGGCGGCAGGAGGGTGAGGAGCTGAGCGACCTCGTCGAGGTCGTGCCCCCACTCATCGAGACGGGAATGGAAGACGCGCCTGCTGTGCATGCCCGGTCCACCCATCTCGTGCCGGACGTAGGGGGACGGATCATCGATCGTCACGGTGCCGTTGCGGCCCACGGCACCCGTCCGGAAGCCGATGGCCGAGCGGTGCCCCTCGCCGATGCACCGCACGCTCATGACGAACTCCTGTGCCCCGTCACTGCTCGATACAGGGAAGGGCACGATCGAGGGATTGGCCAGAGCGGCCCCCTCGACGGAGTACTCGTGCGTGAAGTAGGCACCGAGGATGAGGCGGCGGGCGAGTGAGAGCGTCATGGACGTATCGATGAGCGGCGTTACCCGCGCGGCATGGGACAGCCAGGTGCCCTCGATGTCGCGATGCCGGCTCGTGAACCGCAGTCGCAGCTCTTCGAGCGAGCGCTCGACCTCGTCGTCGGTGAGGCGCAGAACGCGATCGATGACGGGTGCCGCGCGCGATCCGGTCGGACCGACGTCCTCGAGGCCCGGAACGAAGGGCTTCGCCAGCACGCGACTCGGGTCCGGGCGCAGGTCGATCGTCGTGACCTCCGCCCGGCAGGAGCGGCTCATCGCTGGAGGACCGCCGCGCGTGGTGGGGGTGCCACGCGCGACGGAGCACTGACGGGGGCGCGGTACGGCAGCAGGGCAGTAGCCCGCTGCATCGTCGAGACCAGGGCGAGGGTCGACTCGGCCCCCTGGTTCAGGTTGCACCCGCCCGCCTCGAGGCCGTCGTACGCGCCGCCGGTGAGCGGATCGAGCATGACGGCCCCGGAGTCGTTGTTCCCGAGAAACCACTGGGCACCCATGGCGATCCCGCGGCGCCAGTGGGGGTCGCCTGTGACGAGCCACGCGCGCCAGCAGGCATCGACGAGGGAGGCAACCTCGATCGGCTGCTGGTCGAACTGCATGCGGTGGTCGTCGATCGCGCGACCGAGATGGCCGACGACCGACAGTCGTCCCTCTCGGGTCTGGACATCGAGCAGCCATGCCAGCATCTCGAGCCCGCGTTGCAGCACCTCCGGCGCCTGCAGGGCGTCTCCGGCCGCAATCAGGGCCTCGGGGATCGCCGCGTTCGCATAGGTGAGGCGGGGCTCGGGCCACGGTCCCGATCCGGTCGCCGGGAGAAGGTCGACGACCGCATCGACGAGCAGCGACGTTGCGACGGAGTTCCGCGGCTGCTCCGTGAGCAGGTCGGCCGCACCAAGAGCCGCGAAGGCCATGGACCGCAGCCAGGGCGAGCGCTGTCGGCCGCTCTTCTCGAAGCCCCACTGCGCAGTGGCCCGCACTCCCGGATTGGGATGGAAGGCCGCGGCGGTGCCCAGCGCCCACAGGGCCCGCCCCCAGTGGTCCTCGGTGCTCGGATCGTCGATCCACCGCCAGTAGCCATCGTGGGCGTAGCGGTTGTGGACGAGACCGGAGTCGGCCTGCGATCGCAGGACGAAGTCGAGGGCCAGGCGGCCGAGGTGATGTGCGGCACCCTCGTCGGGTTCACGTGACATCACGACAAGCAGGCGCGCGTTGTCGTCCGTGCAGCATCCGTGATCGAACTGCGGCTCGGCTAAGCGCGAGTGCTCGAGCAGGCCGACCGGTGTGGAGAGTCGCTCCAGGTGACCGAGCTGGTACGTCCACATGGCGTCACGCCGTCGCGGGCTGGAGCTCGCGGACGACGGCGCTCGCCACCTCGGCGTACCGCTCGGCCACGGTGTCCCAGCTGTGCTGAGGAGCGAGTTCGCGTGCCTCGGACGTGAGGCGTGCCAGCAGGCGCGGATCCTCGGACACCGCCCGGATGGCCTCCACGAGGCCGTCGTGATCCCCGTGATCGACGAGGATCCCGCCACCCCGGGAGAGCAGTTCCCGTGCGTGGGGGAAGGCCGTCGCGATCACGGGCCGACCCGCGGCGATGCTGTCGACGAGGACGCCCGAGACGATCTGGTCCGTCGAGGCGTAGGGCAGGACGATCACGTCACCGGAGGCCACGAAGTAGGCGAGGCGCTGCGGTCCGCGGTAGCTCTGGTCGAACGTGACGCGCGTGAGGACCCCGCGGTCCCGCGCCCGGCGGATGAGTCCGTCCCGGTAGGCCTCGCCATCGCGGCGGGCCACCTTGGGGTGCGTGCGTCCCGCGATCGTGTACTGCACCGGATGCCCGTCGTCGGCGAGATCGCCGATGGCGTCGATGACGTTCTCGATTCCCTTTCCGGGGCCGAGCAGGCCCCAGGTCAGCAGCTGCGATCGACGTGGCGGGACGAGGAGGTGGGTCTGTGCGGCATGCTCGTCGACGACGATCGCGCCGTGGGGAATCGTCGTGACGAGGAAGGAGTCCATCTCGTAGTCATGCAGCAGCCGGGCGCGTGCCGCATTCGTGAGAACGACCGTTCGGTCCGAGAGGCGGCCGATCTCCTCAAGGATGCGGCGCTGGTTGGCGGTCGGTTGCGCAGGCACGGTGTGCAGGACGGTGATGATGGGAGCGTCGATCAGGCGCAGGACATCGAGGAACTCCTCCCCGTCCCGGCCTCCGTAGATCCCGTACTCGTGCTGGAGGATGGCGACGTCGGCATCGGAGAGGACGGACGCCGCGCGGCGCACGCTGGGGAGGGAACCCGCGACCAGGGAGGTCACGGTGCGATGGCCACCGTCGGTTCCGAGCGTGCCATCGTCGACACGGACGAACGTCACATCGTGACCCTGGCGGGTCATCGCCCGCTCGAGGGCGGAGCCGAAGGTCGCAAGGCCGCAGGCCGTGGGCGGGTAGGTGCTCATCATCGAGATGGTCAGGGGGCGAAGGGCGTGGATGCTCACGGTGTTCACCGGCCCTTCGTCACGGGCACGGTGTGGCGCTCGGCAGACAGGCTCGGCATCGTGACGATGACCTCGAGGATCCCGTCCTGGTATGTCGCGTGGATCGCGCTCTCGTCGACGCCCGACGGGAGCAGCACGCTGCGATGGAATCGGCCGTAGTTGAACTCGGTGCGGTGCCCCTCCTGCGTGCGCTGCTCGCGCGTTGCTTCGATGGTGAGCACACCGTCGGTGACGGTGATCTCGACGTCCTTGTCGATGTCGATTCCCGGCAGCTCGGCCCGCAGCACGAAATCCCCGTCGCGGGTGAACTCCTCTATGCGGATGCCGTGCGTGGTGCGCAGGGCGACATCGACCTCCGCTGGCCACAGGGAGTCCAGCCAGGACATGAGGTAGGGGATCGGAGCGCGGGACGAGGTGTAGGCACTCGTGCGCAGCGGGGCCATGGTCGTCATGTGAACCTCCTGAGATCGTCGTCTGCTTCACGCCAGTCGGCGCCAAGCGGTCGACTCGATTGCACAGGTCCCGAACGCCCGAGGGCTATTCATTGACCGGGCATGCCCGGGCAGGGACAGAGCAATCAGCGTGGTGCAAGCGCGTGCACGCAAAGGCGGGGCCGAGCATGGCGGCCCGTGAAGGTTCTCCTCGGCGTGAGGCGACTACCGGCGCACTAGAGTCCTATGGGGGCTGCCGACAACATCACGCTGTTCGAAGGAGAACCATGTCCTGTCTCACGGGTGTCGGGGACACCCGCCGCGTTCGTGGTCGGCAAGCCCTCGGGTCATTCATGGCAAGCGCGGTGGTCGCGCTCGGTCTGCTTGTCGCCGCACCGCCAGTTCAGGCGTCCATCAACTGCCAGGTCGGATCCATTGCCCAGATCAACACCTGCATCGGACTGATCAACAGCTCAGCCGACACAACAGCGACGATCACCCTCACCAACGGTTTCGTTGCCAGCGGTGCGATCACGGCTATCAACCCCACGAATGTCACCAGCGTGACCATTGACGGCAACAATTATTCGATGGACTTCGGCAGTTTCTCTGGGTTTGAGGTAACGGTGGGGGCCGGCCGCGTGTTCGTCCTCAAGAATCTCAGGTCGACCGGGGGCAGCCGAACAGGTAGCGGAGGCGTCCTCAGGGTCACAGCTGCCAGTGCAGGCACGGTGACGATCCTCAACAACCGCTTCTCGGGCGCTGCAGCAACGGTGAACGGAGGTGCCGTTTCCATCGACAGTGCCACGGCCACGGTGACGGTTTCGAGGTCGACCTTCTCGAACAACACCGCGACAACCGCGGGAGGAGGTCTGTACTCCGAGGCCGCTGTGACGATGCAGAACTCGACTTTCTACAGCAACACGGCGCAGTTCGGTGGCGGTGCCGTCGTTAGCGCTGCCGCGTCAGCGGGCGCATCGTTGATCCAATTCTCCACCTTCTCGAGCAACTCGGCTGGAGGCAGCGCCAGCAGCATTGACTCGAACGCACCAGGCACCCAGATCAGTCTCGTGGGCAGTGTGCTCGCCGATCCACGAGGAACAGCGGCTGCCAACTGCCGTTCGGCCGTGGCCTCAGGTGACTATGCGGTAATCGGCAGCACCGCCGGTACGGATGCATCCTGTGGCGCGGAGGCCGTCAACGACATCGATCACGTCACGACGTCAGCTTTGGGCTTCGGTGCATTCAACACAGGCACTGGACTCCTCACACCTGGGGCCGCATCCGTACTCGTGAACTACGCGCCTAATGCGCTGGGCACAGGGATCACGGTTGACCAAGGGGGTACCACGAGATCAGGTGCCTTCACGGTGGGTTCAGTTCAAGTGGGCGCTCCTTCACTGTCCGCTTCGGCTCTGGAGTTCGGGACGGTAACGACCGGCTCCACGGCCACGGCTTCCTTGACGGTGACCAACTCGGGCTCCGCGGACCTGACCTTCGGTGCTGGTGCCGTGACCCTGACGGGCGCAGACGCGTCGCTGTTCGCGATCACCGCCGACACGTGCAGCGGCTCCACGGTGGTGGTGGCGGCATCCTGCACAGTGACGGCCACCTTTGGGCCAACGTCCACCGGGCTGAAGTCCGCCTCGCTCACTTTCGTGGACAACGCGGCTGATTCACCCCAGTCCGTCGCGGTGACGGGCACGGGCGCAGCCCCTGCTCCCAGTGGTGGAGGGTCGGGGGGCTCATCCCCAAGCCCGACCCAGACGATTCCCGCCGTGCCGACAACCGGGTCCTCCGCCCCCATTGCCCCTGAACCCGTGCGTCGGTCGCAACAGGTCATCGCCAGCGTCGGCTTCACTTCCGGGACGGCTCGGATACTGCCCCGGGGGCTGGTGCGGCTTCAGGCTGTGGCCCGCGGAATCCCCGCTCAGGCCACAGATGTGCGCGTGGTGGTGACCGCTTATCCCGGGTCGAGCAAGCCCACCGCGGCGCAGAGGGCGCTCGCCCGGAAGCGTGCCGAGGCGACGGTCAGCGCGTTGCGTGCCTCGGGGCTGGATGCTGTGACGACCACCGCTATCGGTAGTCCACGGGGAAGCAGGGCCAACCAAGCCAATCGGGTTCAGGTGGTCATCGACTACCAGGCATGACCGGGGTCCGGCAGGAGACGGCAGAGCTCCCACGGCATCGCAGGTGCCCCAGTCTGCGCTCCATGCATGGACACTCGCCTTCCGTTCATCCCCGGAGTTCTGGGGAGGGGAATGGGTGCTGTAGGTCGATGCTGGCAAGCAGCGGTGTGCAGGTCTGGCTCCCCCTCGAGAGCGGGGCCATGCGCCCAGCGGTGTGCTGCCGACCTTGACCTGAGGGACGCAGCCTCGTGCCCGCTATTCGGGCGAGGGCTCCAGCAGTCCGGCAATCACGTTGTGGTTGCGGAAGAAGTAGAGGAAGTAGAAGACCAGGACGCCGATCGCGATGGGCAGCAGGATGACGGTGAGCCCCATGCCACCGGCCACGGAGGAGAGCACCACGAGAGTGGTGACGGATCCGGGCAGCGCCGGACCCCAGCCGTTCCGAAGGGCGATGGCCTCCTGATCCCTGACGAGGTCCACGGTGAGCAGGCAGCCGAACACCACGGACGCGATGTAAAGGGGGAACCACAGGAGCGGGAAGATCAGGAAGCTCACCACGCTCGCCGCTCCCAGGCCCACGACAAGCCAGAAGTAGGTGAGGCGGGCGCCCATGGGACGGCCGGACTGCTGGGAGTACCAAGTCAGCCTCGGGTACACCCACACCAACCACCAGATCCCCGCGGTGATCAGGCTCAGGAAGACCGACATGCCGACATCGACGGGTGCGCCGAGACTGCGTGAGGGGAGGGGAGCAGGGGTCGGGTATCCACTCGCCACGGGGGGAGTCGGGGGCTGAGGAGGAGCAGGTGCGAACGCTGAGGGGAAGGCGACGCCTGCGTCCACCCACGGTCCCTGCGATCCCTGACACACCTGCGTGCCGGTCTGGACGCGACCGAGTCGGATGGCCTCCAGCATCTCGTCAACGGTGAACGGCCCCTCGACTGCTGCGCTGCTGTAGATCCACCACGATGCGCCACCGGACTCGGTCATGTCGCCCCCTTCGCATGGATGCTAGCCGGAGGTGTCACATGCATGGGCACCACAGCAGGCCAGAACTCACCGTCCACACTCCTCGCTCGATGAGTCCCTGCGTGGTGCCGCCATGCGCGCCGGCGTCCTCGTGATCGGCTGATCGTCACACGCGGTAGGTCTTCGTCCTTCGCAGTGCCGGACTGCTGGCTGTGTAGGTCACAGTCACGGTCATGCGCTCGTTGAAGGTGCGAACCGACACGCGGCCGGAGGGATCCGTGCGGACCTCGATGCGTCCGGGTCCGGAGGCCGATTGCGCCGTGACGGAGACCCGCACCGGAGCTCCGGTGGCGGTGAAGCGTGCCTCGGGGAGCAGCACGGTCACGCCCTCGGACTTGATGCGCGCCGGCGGGCTGATCAGGTCGGCACTGCGTCCCTTGGTCGCGAACGAGACGCGATTGCTGGTGACGGCCTCGCTCGACGACTGGGCTGCGATGGCGAACGAGTAGGAGGACCCGGCCTGCAGGTCACCGATCGGGCAGGCCACGATGGCCGTGCGGCCTGCGGCGACGGCCGGAGGTGAGGCGATCACCATGAGGGGGTCCCGTCCGGCGGTCTGGGTGACGAGGCAGGTGAGGGCGATCGGGTCGGATCCTGCCTGCACGGTGCCCGTCCCCAGCGCCGTCCTGGTCGTCACCTCGAGGGGAGACGCCGCGGTCACGACCACGCTTCCCGGCGTCGCCGGAGTGGTGGGGGCGGTGGTGGGTGGTGGCGACCCTCCTCCCCCGGAGGACGGTGCCGCTGACGTGACGAAACTGCCCAGCGGTGACGTCGTTGTCCCGACGGAGTCCGAGGCGAAGACGAAGTAGCGGTAGGTCGTCGAGGACTGCAGCCCGGTGAAGCTGCACGAGACGGACGTCGCACCGGCGCTAGCGTCGAGGAGCGAGGGCGATGCTGTCACCAGGGTGCCGACGCGTGCCGCCGCGACCGTGGCTCCCACGCGGCAGAAGATGGCCGTCACGGGCTTGCCCGTCGGTGTCACCGTCGCCGTCACGGAGGCGGACGAGGGCGCGACCGATGGAGTGCTGGAGAGCGCGACGACGGGAGGGGAGGCACTGGTGACGAAGCTGATGAGCACGGGGGAGGACGCTGTGCCATCAGCGTCAGTCGCGTACACCGCGTAGTAGTAGCGCGTGAAGGTCGTGAGTCCGGTCAGCTCGCACGACACGGCCAGGTTGCTCGCCGAGCTGCTGGCGGTGACGGGTGACGCCGCAATGCGAGGGGCGGCTGCGACGCCCGCCGGTGTCGTCGCCACGCGGCAGAAGATGTCGGTGATGGCCTGGTTGGTGGCAGTGACGCGGCCGTTCGCCTTGGCCGACGTAGCGGTCACCTGCGTGGCATCTTCCGCGCTGACCACCGGCGGGAGGGATCCGGTCACGAAGGTCGTCACAGCGGATGCTGCGTTGTTGCCCTGCGAGTCGACGGCATAGACCTTGTAGAAGTAGGTGGTCGACGGGGTGAGTCCGGTGATGGGGCACTGCACGCGGAAGGTCGCGGTCGTCGACGGCTGGGTGTAGGGCAGAGCGGTGACGCTGGTTCCGGTGTCGACTCCCACCCCAGAGGTGGCGTACTTGCAGAAGACCTGCGTCACCGGGTAGCCGCCACCGGTGATGGAGCCGTTGGCCGTCACGCGGTCAGACGCGATATCCGTGGCGCCGGTGGCCACCGCGACCGGCGGACCGCCCTGCACCACGGCGGTCACGGCGAGGGTGCTGATGAGTTCGGTGTTGGCATCGGGATACGCCGCGACCAGCACCGTGAAGTCGTAGCTGCCACTCACGGTGGGCGTACCCGAGAGAACGCCGTTGTCGAACGTCATCCCGGGTGGTGGTGATCCGGCCTGCAGCACCCACTCCGTCGTCGCGTAGTTCGTCGTGAACGTCCCGGAGAAGGGCTGCGCCACTGAGAGCGCCGAGAACGACGGAGGCGTGATGGTGGCGTACGAGATCGTCGCGCCGGGGGCTGTCCAGGTGACGGCTTTCGGCGTGGTGGTGACTCCGGACTGCACGTAGGACGAGCCGGCGCCCCCTCCGCCACCGCCGTAGTTGAAGACCGTGACACCCTCCGCATTGCCGCCGAAGCCTCCGCGCCAGCCGCCGCCGCCTCCCCCTCCACCGCCGTTGCCGACTCCGGAAAGCTGCCCGGGTGTTCCGTCGGCACTGAGTGATGCTCCACCTGTACCCCCGGTCGGAGTCCCGGCGTTGTTCGGGGACCTCCCGTTGCCCGGGGTGAAGCCGCCCGCACCTCCGTTGCCGCCCCCTTCTCCGGGATCATCGAGGATGTTCACAGGGGTGTAAGTCAAGCCGCCGGAGCCGCCACCACCGCCCGCAACGACGAAGGCAGCGGTGGCCGGAGCGCCAGGAAGCCTGATGTCCGTGCCTCCACCTCCGCCAGCACCGCCGTAGCCGACGGTGTCGACTCCTCGCGAACCCTGCCCACCAGGCTGGCCGCCGTTCCAGCCTCCGGCTCCTGGGTTCTCGCCTGTGACACCACCGCCATTGCCGCCGACGTTGACCTGGAGGGCCGTCGTACCGCTGGGCAGGGTGAGAACAGTCGAGAAGGCGTCGCCCGTCCCCCCGGAACCAAGGGAGCCGAAGACCGATCCGTCGGATGGCGCTGTCTGGCTGCCGCCGGAACCCCCCGCCACCTCGACGAGGACGCTGACGACGCCCACGGGGAGGGTGCACGTCTGGGCCGAGCCCGTGTAGGTGAAGGTCGTGCTCGCCGTCGCGAGGCAGTCCGGACCGGTGGCGTGGGCAGCGGGAGTCGAGGCCAGCGGCAGGGCAGCGGCGGTCAGGGCCCCCACGGCGAGGGCGGTGATCAGGCGGGAACCCACGGCGTCTCCTTCACGGCGTCCACCATGATGCCCGAGGGTCACGGCACGGGCTAGCTGCCCTCCGTCTCAGGGCGGCCACCTCTGAATGGAGGGGGGCTCGGTTGGCCTCAGATCGTTAGGCTCTCGCCATGTACTCGACGGAGTTCCTCAACGACGAGAACTACGCCAGCAAGGCGCAGAGGAACAATCGTCTCCTCATCGAGAGCGAGAACCTCGACGAGTACGACGACGGATTCACCCGCAACAGGGGTGGTGGGGGTGGTCAGCTCCTGGCGCCCGGTCCGCAGCTCCTGCCTCGCAATGCGGCTCCCCTCATCGAGGAGGAGATGCCGGAGTCCCAGCCCCACTTCATGCGGCGCCCCCAGGCGAACCTGGCCCGCCAGATCTATGACCGCAAGCAGGCAGCCAAGAAGCCCTGGAAGAAGGGAATGGCCTACTCGCAGGCCACCCTCGACACCTTCGACACGTCGACGCCGTACGAGAAGAAGATGTTCGGCGGAATCCAGAACCCCCGGCAGGCGGTGAACCTCGAAGCCAATCGGCCGGGCGGCTTCCAGAAGCTCTTCGGGGCGAAGATGTCGAAGGACGAGATTGACTACCGTGATTACACGAATCGGAAGCCCAAGAAGTCGTTCTGGGGTCGGCTCAAGAACGCTGTGACCGGTGGCGGTCGCAAGCGGTCGTGGATGGAGATGTTCTTCGGTGCTCGCAGGAGAGGTGCCGAGAACACGCCCAGGGCGATGGGCATCACGTCGACGAAGGCGCCGATGGGGCAGAGCAGCGGCTGGGCTGATCAGCTGGTCGATGCCGGTATCGCGGGCAAGCTCGGGGAGGGGCGTGACGCGAGTGAGCAACTGCTCGCACCTCCGGGCCCGCAACAGGAAGTTCAGGAGCAGCCGGCCCACAAGAGCTACGAGGACTACATCGAAGAGGAGGAGAAGGTCCCCGCACCGAGCAAGCAGCCCCTGCTGACGGCCAAGCAGGCGAAGCACAACTCCTTCTTGGGCACGATGTACGCGATGCAGCAGATGAACGCCATGGACAAGTCCGATGACAAGGGCAACGGAAACGGCAATCCGCACGACACCATCGACGACAACTCCATCGACCAGAGCGAGGACGGCGACGAGGGCTTTGGCAAGGGGGGCCTGTACAACCAGGACATGCTCAACGCCTACATGCGCGATGACGACGACGAGGGCGACGGCGGCGGCAAGTCGAACTTCATGCAAGACCACATCATGAGCATCTTCAACAAGAAGTAGCGCTCACCCATGGGCAGGCGCATCCTCGTCACCGGTGGCTCCCGCGGGATTGGTGCGGCTATCTCCCGTCGTTTCGCCGAGCTCGGCGATCACGTGGCGGTCACCTATGCGACGCGGCAGGACGCGGCTGACGCGCTCGTCGCCGAGCTGCCCGGCACCGGCCACATCGCAGTTCAGGGCGACCTGCGTGATGCCACGCAGGTCAAGGACATGGTCAACACGGCTGCTGCTGCTCTCGGCGGCATCGACATCCTGGTCAACAACGCGGGTGTCTTCTTCGCCCATCACATCACCGAGGTCACCTACGAGGAGTGGCAGCAGGCGTGGGCCGACACCCTCGGCACCAATCTCGTGGGCGCGGCCAACGCGACCTACTGCGCGATCCGCCATATGCCGACGGACGGAACAGGCCGCATCGTGAACATCGGCTCGCGCGGAGCCTTCCGGGGCGAGCCGAAGGCGCCCGCCTACGGAGCCTCGAAGGCAGGCATGGCGGCGTTCGGCCAGTCCATGGCGAAGGAGCTCGGATCCCTCGGCATCGCCGTCGCCACCGTCGCTCCCGGCTTCGTCGAGACGGAGATGGCGGCCGCCTATCTGGACGGTCCCGAGGGAGCAGCCCGCAAGGCCGAGAGCCCGTTCAACCGCGTCGCCACGGCGGAGGAGGTCGCGGAGGCCGTCGTCTATCTGGCGTCACCTCAGGCGCAGTGGGCCTCCGGGGCGATCCTCGATCTGAACGGTGCCTCCTACCTGCGCATGTAGTCGTGGGGCAGGAAGCCGAGGACGACCAGCGGCGCGGAGTCACGGTGTCCCACCTTGCCCGCGAGGCCTTCATCAGATTCCTCGCGAGCTGATCTGAGCCTGCGGGGATCGCCCCGTGTTACCTTTTTTCGTCTCATCGATGGAGGACTCCATGAAGCGCAGGACGTCACTGCTCGTCTCAACTCTGGCCGCGGCTACTGCGATCGCGGGCATCAGCGGAGGTCTCGCGATCGCGAGCACGAGTTCGGCCAAGGAGCGGATGGTCCCGGCGGTCACCGTCCCCGTCCTGCTGACCCTCGCCGGTGGGGACGCGACCATCGATCCGATCCCGGGCACCGACCGCTACCGGTTGCGCCTGCAGGGCACGGGGAACGACCTCACCTGGTTCACCGATCACCCGGCTCGTCGCGTCGGGCACATGCGGGCCGACGATCTCGCCTCCGAGTGGTCCCGGGTGTTCGGGGAGAAGCCGCCGCTGACAGCACTCACCCTCCGCAACGACGGCCAGACCTTCACCTACATCGTCGAAGCGACACGCATGTCGTACGAGAACGGCGTGCTGGCCCTCAGCATCGAGCCGGTCACCGCTGCTCTCGGTGCGCTGCCCTCGAAGGCCGACGAGGTCATGGCCGTCATCGACGATGCCAAGGCGACCATCCCCCGGAATCCGGAGGACCATCCGGTGGTTCTGCGCGAGGTGGTGTCGGGGAGCGAAGGCCGTCAGCCGGTCCAGGTGCGGGACTCGATCACGACCGAACTGCCACCCACCGACTGGGTGTTCCATTCGATCATCCAGCCGAGCGACAGCAACAAGTACATCGGGAAGTCCCGCATCGATCAGTCGGGCATCGGCCCCTCGAATGACTTCATCTACTCGATGCCGGCCATCACCCTGGTGTCGGGCTTCGCGGATCACCACCTCGACGTGATCGACACGGGCGTCTTCCTCGTCCCCCACACCACCGTCGAGGACATGCTGAACGGCTCCTGAATGACCAATGCCTGAGGAAGCCCACCGGACTGGCCGTTCGGTCGCGGTTCAGAATGCTCCGCGATCTCCTCGGGGAGGCCGATCCACGCCGGTGATGATCCGAATTCGATGAATGGCAGCGCGGAGGAGCCGGTAGCCTTCCGCTAGGCGGTCTCGACCATCGGTGCCGTGCACGCGAGAGTCGGGAGAGCGTCATGGGCGTCACCATTTCTGCACGGCGTTGGACATCCGCGGCAGTTGCCACCGCATTGCTCGCTGGCCTGGCGGGTGTCACGGCGCCAGCGGCGCCCGCTGCGTCACCCGCAGCCCCCGCGTTCACGCCCAAGCTGACCTACTACGCGTGCCCGCCGAAGACCCTGCCGGCCGGGGTTCAGTGCGCGAGGCTGACGGTTCCGCTGGACTGGCAGACCCCGAACGACGGCCGCACGACGAAGATTGACGTGCGGGTGATGCGCTCGAAGGGTGGCGGTGGCGGGTTCACGTTCAACCCCGGCGGCCCGGGAGGCTCCGGGATCGAGTCCTTCCCCAGCATCTACTCCCTCCTGCCTGATGAGGTCGTCTCCCGGTTCGATTTCGTGGGCTGGGATCCGCGCGGGGTCGGGGGAAGCGGCCCGAGGCTCGAGGGCTGCTCGCTGCCCACGCTCTATCCGTCCGAGACCGGGCCGGTGGACTGGCAGGGGTTCTGGAAGGACTCCTTCGAGCAGATCGGGTCAGCCAACGCCGCCTGCGTCGCAACCAACCCCGACGCTGCCCCGTATCTGGGCACCTGGCAGGTCATCCGCGATCTCGATGCGCTGCGCGCAGCGCTCGGCTACTCGACGTGGAACTACTGGGGGATGAGCTACGGCACGCGCATCGGCAATGCCTATGCCCGCACCTTCCCGAACCGCCTGCGCGCGACGATCCTCGACGGCAGCCTGCCCGCCGCCGAGAGCATCTACCGACTCGGCACGTCCTTCCCCGCCAACCTGCAGGTGACCGCGGAGCTCTATCCGGCCCTCGCGGCACCGGAAGCCGTCCGCAAGGTCCGGATCGTTCAGAACTACCTGAACGGCTCGGTTCTCGCCCTGCCCGATGGCACGCAGTTCACCCGGTGGGACTGGGCCGAGCAGTATCGGACGCTGCTGGGTGCCCAGAGCCAGTACCCCGTCATCCGCTCCTACATTGACGCCCTCTACACGGGAATCACCACCAAGACGGCTGCGGAGCGCAGGAAGGCGCTCAAGGCCGTCGCCTCCATCTCCGAGGCGATCCGCGAGTTGATCAAGGAAGGTGAGGCCACAGCGCCCGTGCTGGCCCTGGTCAACTGCTCCGACATGCACGACCGCCCGACAGTGGAGCAACTGGTCACTGCCTCGCAGATGGTCGATCTCACCTACGACGTGACTCTGCCGGCCTTCATGGGCAACGCCGCCGTGTGCGCCGGTCTGGATCCGGAAGGCCTGTCGCCGGAGGTGCCCACAGGGCCCAGCTCTGTCGCATTGAAGAACCCGCCGGTCTTCGTGCTGACGACGGGTGATGCGGCGACTCCGTGGGTCTGGGGACGCAACCTCGCCAACACCTTCACGAGGTCGAGCGTCATCACCTACGACAGCACCCAGCATGTGGCGTACCTGCAGACTCCGTCTGACTGCGTCAACGACCTGGTCACCGACTACCTGCTGACTCTCGCCAGGCCTCAGAGGATTCAGGGCTGCGCCTACGCACCCGGTGGGCCAACTCTCGTTCGGTAGGGGAGTGCCGCTCAGACCGTCGAGCAGGTGCGCTCCTCACGTGGGAGTCACGTCATGAGCCAGTCAGAGAGCTCCACTGCTCGGAAAGTCGACAGGGTGCTGGCCGCCACCGGCACAATGGGTTCATGGCTGTTGACCGCGTGAGCGAAGTGGATCCCGGCGACGCCATCGCCGCACGGCTTCCCGCGACCGACCGCAGTGACTGGCTCATGCTGGCTGCTGTCGCCCTCCTCGTCGTCGCCGGGGTCCTGTGGGCGGTGCTCGGGCGAGCCCCGGAAACCGTGACCGGATCCGGCATGATCGTGCCCGCGCAGGGCTTCGTGGACATCGGAACCCCGGTCAGCGGACGTGTGACTGAGGTGCTGGTCAGGCCGGGGCAGGACGTGGAGATGGGTCAGCCACTCGCCACCCTCGTCACGAACGACGGGGCGGTCGAGCGCATCCTGGCCTCTGTCCCGGGCACCGTCGCGACGATCATCGCGAGGCAGGGCGGCACCACGGAGCCCGGAACGCCGCTGCTCACCCTGGATCCCTCCAACGTGGGGGAGGCCGCCATCGGCTTCCTCCCGGCGGAGCAGGGTGGCCAGGTGCGGGTGGGCATGCCCGCACTGGTCGCGGTGTCGGCCTTCCCGCAGTCCCAGCATGGCTACATCACCGGCACGGTGAAGGCCGTGGCGCTGCTCCCGGTGACGCCTGACCGCATCCAGCTCCTGGTCGGCGGCAACGGCGAACTCCCCGAGTACTTCACGTCGTCCGGTCCGGTTGTGGAGGTGACCGTTGACCTTGACGTGAACGCTGACACGGTGTCGGGGTACGCTTGGACCACGGGAGAGGGCCCGCCGGGCACGGTGCTCACAGGAGAGCTGGCCACGGTCTCCGTCGTGCTCTCGGACGGACGTCCCATCGAGCGGATCGCCGGGTGACAGCACGCGCGGGAGCCGCGAACCAGATCGCGCTCATCCGGACTCTCGTGTCGCTCAGCCCAGCGTCGTATGCGTATGTCGCTCTCGCGGCAGCGCTCGCGACGGTGCCCGGGATCGTGGTCCCGCTCCTCGTGCGGGCCTTCGTGAACGACTACCTCGTCCAGGCCAACCTCGGGTGGGGTGCTCCGGTCGTCATCGGAATGGTGGCGGCAGTCGTCGTCCTCGGCTCCTTGGCCCTGCTCACCTACCGCACCCTCGCGCGGCTTTCCGTGCGGCTGAGCGCAACGGAGTCGACGCGCCTGACGTGGCGGATCCTGCGGCTGCCGGTGCCGACGATCCAGGGTTTCGGGTCGGGGGATCTCACCGCCCGTGTCGGTGTCATGCAGCGATATGCGCTCCTCAGTGGGCTCCTCGTTCCGATGGCCCTCGCGAACATCGTGATGATCGTGGTCTTCAGTGCTGTTGTGCTCGTCCTCAGCCCTGCCCTGGGCCTGACCGGCCTGTTCGTGGTCCTGTGCTCCATCGTGGCGAGCACCCTGTTGCTCAGACGCCGGAGAGTCCTGCAGTCACGTGCCGATGCGACGATCGTCGAGCTGACCGCGGCGACCACGGACGTCGTGACATCGATCGAGGCGATCAAGGCCGCGGGCTGGGAGCCGTGGATCTTCGATCGTTGGAGCCAGCGGCGCTCGGAAGCGGCCGTGGCCTGGTCCTCCCTCTCGCAGGACGGGCTGCGACTGGGACTGGTGTCGCCGCTGACCTACACCTTCGGCCTGGGACTCGTCCTGGGCGTGGGATCGGTGCTCGTCTTCGCTGGTCACCTCAACCTGGGCACCCTCGTCGCCGTCCAGGCACTGCTGCTCGCGATCCTCATCCCCGCGGGTCAGCTGGTGTGGATCGGCACCCTCGTGGCGTCGGTTGGCAGCCTCCAACGCCAGGCAGACCTCGTTGCGACTCTCGACCTGGATCCGGAGATCGTGTCGATCGGCTCGGGGGATGGGTTGGCGGACGGCCCGATCGGACTCGACCTGCATCGTGTGACGTTCGGCTACGCACCCGGTGAGGAGCCCGTCCTGTCCGACCTGGACGTGCACGTCCCGGCGGGATCCTGGCTCGCCGTCGTGGGATCCAGCGGAAGCGGCAAGTCGACCCTGTCGCGGCTCGCGATCGGTGAGCTGCAGCCATGGAGCGGCAGCGTGCTGCTCGATGGCCGGCCCCGACTCGACATCCCGCGTGAGCAGCGGGCGCTTCGCGTCGGCTACGTGCCGCAGTACCCCGTGCTCATGCCCGGCACCATCGCCGAGAACGTCACGATGTTCGACCCGCGCATCTCCGTGGAGTCGATCCGACGCGCCTTGGCCGATGCTCGCGTGCTTGACGTGATCGAGAATCGACCGCACGGGCTCCAGGAGCGTGTCACCTCGACGGGACACGGCTTCAGCGGCGGTGAGCTGCAGCGCCTTGCCATCGCGCGTGCTCTCGTCCGCGATCCGGGACTGCTTGTTCTCGATGAGGCGACAAGCGCGCTTGATCCCGTGACGGAGTTCGAGGTGAGTCAGGCGCTGCGCGAGCGGGGCTGCACGTGCCTTGTTGTCGCGCACCGGCTGAGCAGCGTGCGCGACGCCGAAACGATCATGGTCATGGAGTCCGGGAAGGTCGTGCAGCAGGGGCCATTCGACGAACTGCGGCTCGGCGGACGCTTCGCGGAGTTGGCCCATGGCTGACTCGGACACCCCGGAGCCTGCGCGCTCGTCCACGCGAGTCCCTCCACTCGACGAGGTCGTGCGGAGCCTGACGTCCACCCAGGAGTCGCCAACGCACGCAGCACCCGTGCACGTGGATCCGACGGCAGACGCCCTCTCGATCGTGGGGGCTGCCCTAGGTCACCCGGCTGTCGACCCCGTCGAGCCAGGTCTGCTCACGCAGGTGGAGGGAACGAGCCTCGCCTCAGGGTGGATGCCCTGGCGCGTGCGGCTGACCGGGCGCTGGTTCGAGCACGTGCCCGTGCCGATGTTCGTGCGCAGCGCTGGCGCGCCCGCGGCGATCGTCCCGGACGGGCGACGAGCCCTGCTGGTCGAGGGTGGTAGTCGCGTCATGCGCCGCCTCGGGCGGCGCGCTCCCGTGGGGGTGGAGCCGGAGGCGGTCGCCTTCGCCGTGGACCTGCCTGCGTCCAGCCGTTGGTGGTCGCTGATCCGGTGGTCCCTGCGCCGACAGGGATCTGACCTGAGCGCGCTGCTGGCCCTCGCCGTCGTCACGGGAGCGGGGGCGCTCCTGCTGCCGCTCACCACCGCGGCCATCTTTGGAACGGCCATCCCGCTGGGCCGGTTCGACCTGCTCCTCGCCCTGCTCGGGGTCTTCGCCATCGCGAGCATCGGGCTGGCCCTTCTCGCCCTGCAGCGTGGGCGGATCGTGATGCGCATCCGGGACCGCATGGACTTTGTGCTGGGAGCAGGCATCGCAGCCCGGATGCTGCGACTGGCAGCGGGCTTCTTCCGGACGCGCGCCGTCGGTGATGTGGCCAATCGAACGCTGGCCGTCGAAACGGCCCGGCGGGCGATCGACGACTCCGTCATCTCGCTTCTGCTGGCCTCGGCCTTCGGTCTCGTCAGCCTCGGCTACCTGTTCGCGGCAGGCGCTGCTGTCGCGCTCATCACCGCTGGCGCTGTCGCTCTCGTGCTCGCGGCATCGGTGACCGTCCAGCTTCGCGCACGCGCTCTTCTCCCGCCGCTCCTGGCGAAGCGCAGCGACACCGATGCGCTCCTGCTCTCGATACTCGCGAACATCGTGTCCTGGCGAGCAGGCGCGGCAGAGGATCGCGCACTGGCGCGCTGGGCCCGTGAGCAGCAGGCGAGCACACGCGCCATGAGGAACCGCCTCCGAGCAATCTCGCTGGGTGGCCCCATTGATGTGGCCGCTCCCGTGGCCGTGCTGTCGGTGTTCATCGTGTCGATCGTGTTCCTGCCCATCGACACCCTGGAGCCGGGTTCGGTGAGTGCCCCGGGAGTGTTCCTGGCCGTGTACGCCGCGCTGGCGCAGGTGACGATCGCCATGATTGCGCTCTCGACCAACCTCGTGACCCTCTCGGAGTACGGACCCCAGCTGTCTCGTCTGGAGCCCATCCTCACGAGCCCGACCGAGCACAAGTGGGCGCCTCCCCGTGCACTCACCGGCGCGGTCTCCCTCCACGATGTGGAGTTCGGCTACCAGCGCGATCGCACGCCACTCTTCTCCAGCCTGTCCCTCGCTGTCGAGCCCGGGGAGTTCGTCGCTGTCGTCGGGCCGTCCGGGAGCGGGAAGTCGACTCTCATCCGGTTGCTGCTCGGATTCGAGGAGCCGTGGTCGGGCATGGTGGCCTACGACGGATCTGACCTCGCCACACTGGATGTCAGCTCGGTGCGCCGACAGATGGGCACCGTGCTGCAGTCGTCCTCCCCACTCGGCCTCACCGTGCGGGAATGCATCTGCGGGCCGCGTCAGTTCGACGATGCGGCGCTCACCCGGATCATCGAGCGTGCCGGCCTCGCCCAGGATGTCGCCCGTCTGCCCCTCGGTCTGGACACCCCCGTCGGTGAGGCTGGATCCTCCCTGAGCGGCGGCCAGCGACAGCGCATCATGATTGCGGCCGCCCTCGCGGGCGACCCGGCGATCCTGCTGTTCGACGAGGCCACGAGTGCGCTCGACAATGCCACCCAGGCGGTCGTCATGCGCACGATCCAGGAGTCCACCGCCACACGCATCGTCATCGCACATCGCCTGTCGACGATCCGCAGTGCTGATCGCGTGCTTGTCGTCGCGGGTGGCACCATCGCGGAGTCCGGCCCACCGACGCAGCTGCTGGAATCCGGAGGACTCTTCTCGCAGCTGGCCGCGCGCCAGGAGCTGTGACATGGACGCCGTGGCCGCTGCAGAGCGGGCGCTGGCGGAGTATGCCGGTGAGCCCGGAAGATCCGCCCTGATCCGGATCCGGTCCGGCGATCGTGTGTGGGAGGGAGGGGTGGAGGTCGACGTCGTGCGTCCCGCGGCCAGTCTGCTCAAGCTTGCGGTCGCCGTAGCTGCCGAGGAGGCGGTCAACGAGGGGCGGCTGGATCCGGATCACTGGATCCCGACCTCGGAGCTCGAGCCCGCACCACGGGATGCGTCCGTTCTCACCCTGCTCGATCCTGCGCGCGGCATCAGCGTTCGCGAGGCGGTCGCTCTCATGCTCGGCGCGAGCGACAACCCCTCCACCCGCTGGCTGGTTGAGCAGGTCGGCCTCACACGTATCGAGGGCGTGGTCAGGGAGCTGGCATGCGAGCAGACGCAGATCAAGGAGGACGCGGCTGCTGGCGTCGCTGGCGTCACGACCTGTCGTGACGCGCTCACGCTGCTGGCGTCGGCGAGTGATCCCGCTCGGTATCCGATCTCGTCATGGGCGCTGCAGCACTCCATCCGCAACTCACGCATCCCCCTCGGCGCCAAGGAGGATGACATCCGCATCGCGCACAAGACAGGGACCCTGTCGGGCCTGGCGCATGATGTGGCCGTGCTCGAGTGCACGGGCGGCACGGCCGAGATCGCCTTCCTCACTCAGGGGCAGCACGACACCCTCGTCACCGGTTACGCCATGGGGCAGTGCACTCGCGAGGTGCTCGCGGCGTGGGGACTGTCGGTTCGCACGACGGTGTCGGCCGATGGGGGATGACGTGAGGCGCATGGCATGAGCGTCTCGGTCGCACGAGCCCTCGGTACGACCGTGATCGCTGCTGCTGTCGGCGTCGGCGTGGGTGCCATGCTGGTCGGCCGAGTGCTGCGAGCCGAGCGGCAGGCGATGGGGCCGCTGATCCTTATGCCCCAACCCGGTGAGCGGGCTGCCATCGTCGTGTTCGGGGCAACGACGCTTCCGACGGGACCCTGCCGAGAACTGGTCGCGCGGCTCGAGCACGCCCGTTCGCTTGCCGAGCAGGGCAGGGCATCGACGATCGTCGTGAGCGGTGGAACGGTCGTGGATGACGAGGGTCGCATCCTCGACGAGAGCGCGGACATGGCGGCGTGGCTGATCGATCAGGGTGTGCCGGCGGAGTCCGTCATGCTCGGGCTCCCGGGCGCGAACACGCGTCAGACCATCGCCACCATGGCTCGGATCACGCGCGAGACCGGAATGCATCCGTGGATCGCCGTCTCGTCACCCTTCCACGCACGCCGCATCCGAGACGAGGCCAGACGGGTCGGTGTGGACGTGGTCGTCAGTGGCCCGGGAGACGGCCCCGAGACCCTCGATCGGGAGGTGTATCGCCTGCGCGTGATCGCTGAGGTGCTCGGCACGGTGTACTACGCCCTGCCGCCGAAGGTGGCCTCCCTGGTGCCGATATCGGTCAGAGGCTGGCGGCACACCATTCCGCATCGACTGGTGCGCATGGACGAATGAGCTGCGTCAGAGCCCCGTCTCAGCCCCCTGCCTCCGGGATCGGGTGACGGCAGCCTGATGTGCCTCCGTCGGGTGGGAACGGCTGTTGGCCCTGATCATCATGGCGACGGCGGCTCGGTGGCACGGCGACATCGCCGTCCATGAAGGCGTCGAGCCAGCCGGCCAGCATGAGCAGGAGGAGAAAGCGACGCGATGCGTCGACTCGTCCCTCGGCGTGACGTGAGGCGAGCTCCTCCACATGGGTCATGTCGACGAGCTCGTCCAGGTGCGTGCTCCGCCGGATCAGCGCGAGCATCGCATCGGGGTTGGCGGTGGTCCACTGACGCAGGGGGGTCGGGAAACCGAGCTTCGTGCGCCACTCGGTCGACTCCGGTACCCGACCTCGGAATGCACGTCGAAGTATCCACTTCGTCGTGCCATCCCGGTACTTGAGCGAGTCTGGGATGCGGGAGGCAACGCGCGCCACGTCGAGATCGAGGAACGGCACCCGCAGCTCCAGCGAGGTCGCCATCGACATGCGATCCGCCTTGGCGAGGATGTCGCCCCACAGCCAGGTGTTGATGTCGATGAGCTGCATGCGACGTGACTCGGGAAGTTCGGTGAAGCCGGGTGTGGTGGTCGCGAGGGCGTGGCCAGGAGGCTGGAAGGGGTGATCGACCGTCGGCGCCCTCAGCAGAAGGTTGACATCCTCTGGGGTGAACGTG
>CAZQXO010000010.1:56018-57205 GCA_964597445.1 uncultured Bifidobacteriaceae bacterium
GTGATCGACCGTCGGCGCCCTCAGCAGAAGGTTGACATCCTCTGGGGTGAACGTGCGGAAGCCGCCGAGCCCGGGGGCCATCGTGGTGCCTCCGAAGTAGCGGTCCTCGAGGACGGTCGACGCACGGCGCAGGTAGTTGCGCCCGCGAAAGGCGAAGCGCGATCGTCCCAGCGCTGCCGCCAGTGCTCGCGCGGGCCGCGGGAGCCGTCGGATCCGATCACGTGCGAGGGGCTCGACGTAGATGCGATAGCCGCCGAACAGCTCGTCAGCCCCCTCTCCTGACAGGACGACGGAGACGTGCTCCCGTGCGGCTCGTGACACGAAGAAGAGGGGTATGGCGGAGGGGTCGGCGACGGGCTCGTCGAAGTACCAGGCGATGTCAGGAAGTGCGCTGATGAAGTCCTCTGCCGTGATCGTGATCTCGTGGTGATCGGACCCGATTCGATCGGCGACCTCTCGCGCCTCGTCGAACTCGTGGCGTTCCTTGAAACCCAGGGTGAAGGTCTTCAGAGGCCCGAGTCCCGCAGCCTGCAGCTGCTCCTGCGCGAGCGTAGCGATGATGGCGCTGTCGATGCCGCCGCTGAGGAAGGCGCCGACCGGCATGTCGCTGATCAGATGGCGGGTGACGGACTCCCCCATGGCGGTGCGGATCTCGTCCGCCAGGGCCTGCTCGTGCTCGGCTGCAGTGTCGTCGAACTCGAACCTCCAGTAGCGGTGAACCTCGATGTGGCCGGAGGGGAGGTCGACCGTGGCGAAGGATCCCGGTGGGAGACGGAAGATGCCGCGGAGGAACGTCTCGACCAACGGGTTGTACTGCAGCGAGAGGTAGTTCACCAGGGCGTCTCGGTTCACCATTCGCGGGCACTCGGGATCGACGAGCAGCGCCTTGATCTCCGACGCGAATGCCGCCAGCGACCCGTCGGGTGACAGTCGGTAGTAGAGCGGCTTGATGCCGAACGGATCCCGCGCGAGGACGAGTCGGTTGCGCTGGCCGTCGCGGATGGCCACGCTGAACATGCCGCGCAGGGATCGGAGCATCGCCGGAAGGTCCGCGTGCCCTCCCGCCTGGTAGAGCTGCAGGATGGTCTCGGTGTCGCACCCCGTGCGCGGCTCCAGGTCCTGGAGGAGCGGGCCCTCCCGGAGCTCTCGGGCGTTGTAGATCTCTCCGTTGTGGGCGATGGCCGTGC
>CAZQXO010000011.1:0-4787 GCA_964597445.1 uncultured Bifidobacteriaceae bacterium
ACCGGGCTCGTTGCAGGCCAGCTCCTCGTCGTTCTCGTCGCCCGAGTCGCCGACGTCGCCTCCTTCGCGCCGACCCTGGCCGCGATGATCGGTCTGGGGGTGGGCATCGACTACGGCCTGTTCATCCTCAACCGCTTCAGCCAGGGAGTGCGCTCGGGACAGGAGCCTCGGGAGGCGGCCCTCACCGCGGTCGGCACGGCGGGCAAGGCTGTCGCCTTCGCTGGAAGCACGGTCATCGTCGCCCTCCTCGGCATGTTCGTGCTGCGCATCGACTTCTTCGACGGTCTCGCGCTGGCGGCGGCCACGACGGTTCTCATGGTCATGCTGTCGGCGCTGTGGATGCTGCCCGCGCTGCTGTCGCTCCTGGGCCGCAGGAGTCTCGCCCTGCGCCTACCGTGGGCACGGCACCCGCGCGCCTTCGATCCCGAGACATCACGGTGGAACGCCTACGGCCGGGTGCTCCAGCGTAGGCCCTGGGTGCCCGTCATCCTCGTGCTCGCCATCATCAGCATCCTGGCGTGGCCGGCCCGCAGCATGACCCTGGGATTCCCGGACGCCGGCTCGGATGCGCCGGGCAGCGTGTCGCGCGTCGGCTTCGACCTCATGGCCAAGGGATTCGGACCCGGTGTGAACGGCCCCTTCCTCATCGCGGTCGAGACGAAGCGTCCGAAGGACACCGAGGCGCTGGCCACCGTCATCCGGAAGCTCGACGCGACGCCGGGCGTGCAGCACACGATCCCGTCGGCGGGCATGCTGCCGCTCCTCACTCATGCGACGGGCCTCTTCGGGGGGCGAGACGATCGCATCACGGCGGTCATCCTGCAGCCGGACGGGGATCCGACCTCGGAGCGCACCACCCAGGTCCTTGAGACGATCCGCGACACGACGGCACCGTCGATCGAGAAGGAGACGGGTGCCCGGATCTATGTCGGTGGAACGCAGGCGGTCTCCGAGGACTTCACGGACGTCCTGGAGTCGGCGCTTCCGCTCTTCCTGCTGCTGGTCGTCGGACTGGGCTTCCTCGCCCTCATGCTCCTCTTCCACTCCCTGGTCATTCCCCTGACCGCAGCGGTCACCAGTCTGCTCAGCTTCGCCGGAGCGCTGGGAGTGACGGTCGCGATCTTCCAGCTGGGCATCGCCGACTCGCTCCTCGGCGTGACCGGGACGGGACCGATCCTCCCGTTCCTGCCGATCATGGTGTTCGCGATCCTCTTCGGCCTGTCGATGGACTACCAGGTCTTCCTCGTCTCGCGGATGCGCGAGGCCTGGGAGCAGACCGGTGACAACCGGGCATCGGTCCGGCTGGGGCTCGCGGGATCCGGGCGCGTGGTCGTCGTCGCGGCCACGATCATGACGAGCGTCTTCCTGTCGTTCGTTCCGACCCCCAACAACACGATCAAGCTGTTCGGCATCGCCCTCGCCGCTGCCGTCCTCATCGACGCGTTCCTCGTGCGCCTCATCCTCGTCCCGGCCGTGATGACGATCGTGGGCCGGGCGAACTGGTGGATGCCGCGATGGCTCTCGAGAATCCTCCCGACGATCAGGCTCGAGTAGGCGGTCAGCCCCGCGAGGACTGGCGCGCGATCAGGCGGCGCTCGAGCAGGAACGCCACCAGGAGTGCCGCCGCGATCAGCGCGACGAGGCCGAGGCCCAGGACGAAGAGCCAGCCCCCCGTGTCACCCAGGCCGCTGATGTCCTGGGGATCGTCCGGGCACATGCCGAGTCCGCACTCGGGGATCACGGACACCGCGATGACGATGAGATCGATGGTCACCCAGATGATGACGGCGAACGCCGCGGTCAGTCCGGCGAGGCGCATCGGGCGGGGAGCACTCAGGATTCCCCGGTCGCCGGCGGTGAAGGGCCGGTTCCAGAGCAGGAGAATGGCAATGCCCGCGATCGCGACGACGAACGTGACCAGGGCCCAGGTGTAGAGATGCCAGCCCAGCACGGCAGGCCCGTAGCCGGTGCCCATCGGGTCGTTGATGTGCAGCAGGATCTGGCGGATCGATCCGGCGGAACCGGCCAGCGCCGCAAGGATGCTGATGGCGTAGTGCGCGGGCTTCATGCCCCACAGGAGGTTCATCATGGGCCCGACCGCGAGGCCGATCATGGCCGAGCGCTGCACGAGGCACAGCGGGCACGGCTGCTCACCGATGCCGAACTGCAGGTGTAGAGAGCCGGCGAGAACTCCGATGAGCGCAAGCAGTGCTGCGATGTTGATGAGGCGGGCGAGCTGTATGGCCCTGGCATCGGTCATGTCGTGTCCGTCCTCAGAAGTTCAACGGGATCGGATCGGTCATGTGCAGTCGGAGAAGCACGACCGTCCAGACGATCGTGACCACAGCGAGGGGGGTCACCCATCGCTGGCGCAGGAACACCCCCACGAACACGATGATCCACAGGACGAACATCGACAGCATCATGGGACGACGGTAGCGCTGCGCGGCAGCGTCCTCCGGGAGGTCCGGGGTTTCGAGTCGCGACGTCTCCCGGCTGCCCGTCGGCTAGAGGGTGGGCATGCAGCTCCAGCAGAGGCCGACCGTGTCGGTGCGCAGGATCGGGCCCCGGCAGTGCCGGCAGCGGTCGCTCTCGGCCAGCCCCATGGGGGCCCGGCGCTCGTCGTCGGGGAGGGCATGCGTGCAGGGGGAGGGGAAGGTCAGGGTGCTCATGATGTCGCTCTCTGTCAGCGCGTCGTGCGCTGTCGTGGTCTGTCGTCGACGCCGGCGACCGGGGGCCACTCGGGAGAACTCACGAGGGCGCGTCCATCGGGGGCGTCAGGGGATCATGTCGATCCTCTGCCCGTGACGGTAGCACGGACGGAACGAGATCCCGACATCAGCCGCCGAACAGCCGGGCGAAGAATCCCCGGGAGGCAGCCTTCTGCTCGGGGGTGCAGGAGCAGCGATCCGCCTTCGGGACGCCGCGCAGCACCTCGTTCCGGTGCTGGCCGCACCCGGCCCACGTGGCCTTCTTGCACGCACGGCAGGTGACCTGACGGCACATGGGATCTCCTTCGCTCGATCGGACAGTCCGAGGAAGCATATACCCCATGGGGTATGTGGTTCCGGCCGCAGGGTGGTTCCGGGCGCGCACACGGCCCTGCTCCGTCACGATGGGGGCATGTCGGTGAGCACAGACGTCCACGCCGCGGTGGGCGAGCTCCTGGCCGCGGGCGGCGTCGTCGTCCTCACAGGAGCGGGTATCTCGACGGATTCCGG
Organism: uncultured Bifidobacteriaceae bacterium; assembly: GCA_964597445.1. GTDB lineage: Bacteria > Actinomycetota > Actinomycetes > S36-B12 > S36-B12 > UBA10649. The sequence continues at coordinate 3,222 of CAZQXO010000011.1, forward strand.
GATCCCCGACTACCGCGGTCCCTCGGGTGCCGCTCAGCGTCGTCATGCACCGATGACCTACCTCGAGTTCCGACGGGATCCGGAGGCTCGTCACCGGTACTGGGCGCGCAGCCACGTGGGATGGCCGCTCATGCGTCGGGCCCAGCCGAATGCCGGGCACCGAGCGCTTGCCGAGCTCGAGCGGCGCGGGCACGTCGACGGCGTGATCACGCAGAACGTCGACGGTCTGCACGGGGCGGCGGGCTCGGCACGCGTGATCGACCTGCACGGACGGCTTGATCGTGTGGTGTGCCTGGACTGCGGGGTGATCGTCGATCGGTCGGACGTCGAGGAGGCACTGGTGCGCCTCAACGGCGACTGGCGCCCGACTCCCCGGGAGCACAACCCTGACGGCGACGTGGACCTGACGGAGGAGGAGATCCGAGCCTTCCGCATGGTGTCGTGCGCGGCCTGCGGTGGAGTGCTGAAGCCCGACGTCGTCTACTTCGGTGAGAACGTGCCGCGCCCGCGCGTCGAGACCGCGTTCACCTGGGTGGAGCAGGCTCGAGCGATGATGGTGCTCGGGTCATCCCTGCACGTCTTCTCCGGTCGACGATTCGTCCAGCGATCCTTCGAGGTCGGGATTCCCATCGTGATCGTCAATCAGGGACCCACGCGAGCGGACGATCTCGCGACGATCAAGCTGGAGGCATCCTTGTCCGAATTCCTCACGCACGTGGCAGGAGAGACCGCATGAGCATCCTCGACCTCTTCCGCGTGGATGGTCGCGTCGCGGTCGTCACGGGCTCTGGCCGCGGCATCGGTCGCGGCATCGCGATCGCCCTGGCGGAGGCCGGGGCCGATGTCGTCGTGACGAGTCGACGTGCCGACGACGTGGCCGAGGTGGCCGGTGTCATCCGGAGCCTCGGGCGGCGGGCACGGGAGGTGCCTGGCGACCTCCGCGACCCCGAGGTCCGGGTGAGCCTCGCGGAGCGGACGGTGCAGGAGTTCGGTCGGCTCGACATCTGGGTCAACAATGCGGGTGGCACCGACGATGCGCACGTGAAGCCGATGATCGACGTCAGCGACGACGAGCTGCGCGACATGCTCGAGCTGAACCTCATTGCCGCGGCGGCCTGCTCGCGCGAGGCGGCACGCAGGATGACCGAGGGCGGGACGATCATCAATGTGTCCTCGGGTGCCGGAATGCGTGCCGCACCGAACACCGCGGCCTATGCAGCTTCGAAGGCCGCGCTGCTGAACCTCACCCAGACGATGGCGGCGGAACTGGCCACGAGCGGCATCCGGGTGAACGCCATCTCTCCCGGCATGGTGCCTACCGACTCCTTCCACCGCGTGCTGCAGTTCAGCGAGGCCGATCATGAGGCGCTGGCCCGCACGGTTCCGCTGGGACGTCTCGGCACGCCGGAGGACATGGCGGCCGCGGTGCTGTACTTCGCGTCACCGGCATCGAGCTGGGTGACGGGGCAGAACCTGCTGATCGGCGGGGGACGTGACGGCGGGAAGTCGGTCGAGCACCGGTGACGGTGTGAGCACGGGGCCCGAGCACCGGTGACGGTGTGAGCA
>CAZQXO010000011.1:4887-56818 GCA_964597445.1 uncultured Bifidobacteriaceae bacterium
CGAGCACCGGTGACGGTGTGAGCACGGGGCCCGAGCACCGGTGACGGTGTGAGCAGGGATCGTCAGGTGTAGAGCAGGTCGAGCACGTCGACGACACCCTGGCCCGGGATCGGACTCGTGACGAACTGGGCGTGGGCCTGGATCTCCGGTCGGGCCGAACCCATGGCGACCGACGTGCCGGCCCACTGCAGCATCTCGATGTCGTTCATGGAATCCCCGATGGCGAGCACGTCCGCGGCCGTGACCTCGAGCCGATCGCAGAGCGACTGCAGTCCGGTGGCCTTGGTGACGCCCCGGATCCCGAGGTCGAGCCAGGCGACGTCGGTGACGCCGAAGGCGATGGAATGACTGTCGAGGTGCGTGATGACCGGACCCAAGCCTGCGTCCAGGTGATCGTCGCTGCGGACGATGACGCGGACGACCGGTTCTGCGATGAGCGCCTCGTACGGGACCTCGCGGATGTCGAGGGAGACGCCACGGTCGATGAAGTGACGTGTCGTGAGGAACACCCCATCGGTGCGCTCCACGGCGAACGTCGCATTCGCGAGCAGGTCAGAGAGCTCGGCGAGCAGGTCGGTCGCGTCGAAGGTCTGGGCACTCACGACCGTCTCAGGATCGACCGTGACGATCATGGCGCCGTTGCTGACGACGGCGTACTGGTGCATGCCTGCTGCCCGAGCGACGTAGCCGGTCGTGCTCAGCGAGCGACCGGTGGCGGCCACCACGATCGCGCCCGCCTGCTGGACCCGCGTGACGGCGTCGGCCACGCCGGCCGGCACCCCGCTGCTCTGGGGTACGAGCGTTCCGTCGAGATCGACGGCGATGATCCGGGGCGTGCGCCCCCGCAGACCCTCGAGTGACACCGTCAGGCGTTCACGGACGACGTGGCTGCGTGAAGGCCGGCCCGGCGACCGAAGAGCGATCCGCCCGCGAGGCTCATCCCGCTCGCGTACTCGTCGCCATCCTGTGCCAGATGGTTGGTGCAGGCCCCTGCCGCGTACAGGCCCGGAACGACCGACCCGTCCGGGCGCAGCGCGCGTCCGTCGGCGTCCGTAACCAACCCACCGAGCGACATCCAGTGGTAGTCGGAACGGGGAATGGAGATCTCGAACACTGCGTAGGGAGGCTCGAGGACCTTGAGCCAGTCCTCGTGCTTGTGGAACTCGGCATCCGCGCCGGCAGCCACATCGGCGTTGTAGCGATCGAGGGTCGTGCGCAGGGAGCCGTCGGGGACTCCGAGGGCCGCCTCCATCTCCTCGACGGTCTCGAAGGCGTCGATGAAGGTGTGCGAGCCGTGCTGGGGGTAGCCGAAGATCTCCTCGTCGAGGATCAGGAAGGCCTTGGCCTCGGGCTGTCGGGCGATGGTGTGCGCCATGCGCCCGTGGTAGGCGTCCTCGGCCATGAACCGCCGTCCCTCGGCGTTGACGACGATGCCCTTGATGAGGTCCTCGGGAGGATAGATCGAGGCGGTGGCGACGAGTCCCTGCATGCCGCGCTCGTCGACGCCGACCGTGCGCCCCAGCAGGAGTCCGGCTCCGTCGTTGGTGGGCTCCCCGAGCGGCTTGCCGTACTCGGCGAACAGCGGCATGTTCTCGCTCGTCACGTCGGTGTTGAGGTTGAAGCTGCCCGCGGCGAGGATCACGCCGTTGCGCGCCGCGATGAAGGTGTCGACGCCGTCGTGGCGCATCTTCACGCCCGTGATGCGTCCGTTGTCGTCCTGGACGAGGGCGATGACGTTGGCCTCGTAGATCACGGGGATGCCCTCGCGCTCCACCGTGCCGAGCAGGGCGGTCATCGCGACGTTGCCCCCGCTGATGTCACCGTCCCCGGAGACCTGGTGCCCGCGGGGAGCCGGAGCTGCCTTCTCGCGGAACGGCCACACCTTCTCGTTGCCGGTGGTGAGGAGCCCCTCGCCGGTGCGGGTGTAGACCGCCTTGTGCTTGTAGGCGATCCGGGCGAACGGCACGCCCTGCGCCTCGAGCCATGCGAAGTGATCCCGACTGAAGTCGCAGAAGACCCGCAGCTTGTCCTCCTCGTCGGTCGTGGTGACGGCGCGGAGGAAGGCGTACATGTTCTCGGGGGAGTCCTCGTACCCGCATGCGGACTGCACGTCGGTGCCGCCCCCGAGGTAGAACTGGCCCTGCGACCAGGCGCTGGCGCCCCCACCGGCTCCGGCACGCTCCAGGACGAGCACCTCGACCCCGGCACGCACGGCCTCGAGGGCGGCGCATGCCCCGGCGATGCCGAGACCGACGATGACGACGTCCGCCGTCCGCGCCCACTCGGTGACGTCTGCGGACCTCACGGGTCCCTCGATGATGGGCATGCCCGACCTCCCTGTTTGCGTGGACGTCACACTAATGACCGTCCATGCATCAGGGGGACGATCCGGCGGGATCAGGTGATCGAGGCGTCGTAGATGCTCTGGATCGTGCCGTCGAGGGTGGCGTTGAACTCGGCGTCGGTCTGCTGGGCCGACAGTCCCTCGGTGAGGGCTCGGGAGAAGGACGCGATCACCCCATGGTTGGCCCGGAGCAGGGCGTCGGCCTCCGCTCGGGAGTACCCGCCGGACAGCGCCACGACCCTCAGGACGCGTGGATGGGCGACCAGATCCGCGTAGAAGTCGGCCTGCGACGGCAGCGTGAGCTTGAGCATGACTTGCTGGCCCGGAGGGACGGCATCGAGGTGGCGCACCAGGGCGGCGCGCAGCAGCTCCTCGGCCTCCTGCTTCTGCGGGCTGTGGATGTCGACCTCGGGCTCGATGATCGGGAGCAGTCCTGCCGCGAGGATGCGGTGCCCGACCTCGAACTGCTGATCGACGACAGCGACCACCCCGGCGGGATCGGCCAGGGCGATCACCGACCTCATCTTCGTCCCGAACACCCCGTGCTCGAGGGCGCGGGCCAGCAGATCGTCGAGTCCGGGCATGGGCTTCATGATCTGGGCGCCGTTCACCGGCTCCGCCAGTCCCTTGTCGACCTTGAGGAACGGAACGACCTGCTTGCGTGACCACAGGTACTCAGCGGACCCGAGACCCTCGACCTGACGGTCCATCGTCATCTCGAACAGGATGGCACCCAGGATGCGGTCGCCGTTGAAGGCCGGACTCGTCATGATCCTCGTGCGCATCTGATGGATCAGGTCGTACATCTGGGCGTCGCCTGAGTACTCCGACTCCTCGATGCCGTAGAGGCGAAGGGCCTTGGGGGTGCTCCCTCCGCTCTGGTCGAGGGCGGCCACGAAGCCCCGGCCGTGGCCCATCTTCTGCAGCATCTCGGTGTTCATGGCTCTCCTCACATGTGCGGAGCGGTCAGGAATCGCCTGCCCTGGCCATCCACGGTACTGCGGACCAGCGTCTGTTCTCCGCTCGAACGGCGGTTAGTGTGCCGCCATGACCGATGCGACGCCTCCGTCCCCACCGGAGCCCACGACCGTGGTGGGCTACGCCGCGACGACCGCTGCTCCGACGGCCCAGGTGACGCCCGGCATGGCGAGCCTGCGCAGTGCGGTCGGAACGGTGCGCATCCTCGTCATCGCCAGCCTGGTGCTGCTGCTCGTGCTCGCCATCGGGGTCGTGCTCGGGCTGGCCTCGGTCCGGAGCCAGATGGCCGACCTGCAGGCGCAGGTGGCGTCGCTCACGGCGCCACGTGCTGCTGCGGAACCGGTCGAGCAGGCCGCGGCCGACGGGTCCGCGGCTGACGTCGAGCGGACCATCGGTGCCGCGCCCCTGCTCCCTGAGGGCGTTGTCGTCCCGGTGGGCGTGGACGCCTCCGGTGCCGTCCTCGTCGGCGATCCCAACGCGGAGTCCGTCGTCGAGGTCTACGTGGACTACCAGTGCCCGCACTGCCAGCGTTGGGAGCAGGAGATCGGAGCCGACCTCGTCGAGCGCGCGCTCCAGCCGGAGTCAGGGCTCCTCGTCAAGCAGTACAACCTCGCCTTCCTGGGCGAGGCGAGCCCGACCCTGGAGCCCCCGGGGGCATCCGCGCGGGCGGCCAACGCCGCGGCCTGCGTCCTCGAAGGGAATGGCGCGGAGGCGTTCGCGGCCTTCAATGAGGGTGTATTCAGCACCATGGCGCCCGCGGACGGATCGGAGCGCTACCCGACGTCCATGCTCGCTGAGCTCGCGTCCGGCATCGGAGTCGCGCCCGACACGATCGCCTGCATCGAGGAGAACCGTCACGTGCCCTACGTGGCGATCGCGACTCAGGCGGGCTTCGGTCGAGGTGTCGAAGGCACGCCCACCGTTCTGGTGAACGGGCGCACGGCACCGAATCCGTTCACCGATCCCGAACTCATCTCGCTCCTCTCCGGATGACCGGCCCACTCGCGACGACGGCGATCGCTGCGCCCCTGATCCTGGGGGCGTGGTTCCTCGTGCTGGCGCTCACCAATCGGCCTCCGGCCCGCTTGACGTGGGTCGCCCTCGCTCTGGTCGAGGCCGTGCTGATCGCCTTCGGCGTCTGGGGCGTGGTGGAAATGGTCCAGCGCACGACGGACTTCGCCCAGCTCGAGTTCCTCCTGTACCTCGTCGGGCTCGCGGCCGTCCTGCCCGTGGCCGGGTGGTGGGTGCGCGAGGAGAAGTCCCGTGCGGCGGCAGTCGTGCTCCTCGTCGCGTGCCTGGTGGTCCCGATCATGGTCGTGCGTGTCCAGCAGGTGTGGACAGGTGCCTGAGTCTCGTGTGAACCGCGGCTTCGGTCGCGTCCTCGTCGTCATCTACGGCGTGTTCGCGCTGGCGGCCACGGCGCGATCCTTCGTGCAGATCGCGACGCGGTTCGACGAGGCCCCGGTCGCCTACCTGCTGAGCGCCGCGGCGGCACTCATCTACATCGTCGCCACGGTCGCCCTGGCGCGGGGAGATCGCACATCGACCCGCGTGGCGGTTGTGGCCATCGGGATCGAGCTGGCCGGGGTCGTCATCGTGGGCTTCGCCTCGCTGCTGGCACCGGAGGCATTCCCGCAGGCCTCGGTCTGGTCGGCCTTCGGGCGCGGCTATCTCTACATCCCGGTGATCCTCCCGATCGTCGGCCTCTGGTGGCTCCACCGGACGCGGTCGACGTCCGCCAGCGCCTGATCCTGACCGGTCTCGGCGGGCTCGGACGTGCCCAGGTCTGACCGGTCTCGTGCCCCGCTGGTCCTGCCTCGCGTGCCGCGGCGGCGGATACTGGATCCGGCGAGGGAGGTGAGGCGATGAGTTGGTACTGGTGGGTTCTCATCGTGTTCGCGGCCTTCGGTCTGGGCATGCTGAGTGCCCGGTACTTCCAGCGCACTCACCCGCCTGATCGGCGAACTCACGACAGACGCGGCGGTGACCGTCGCCTCGGAGATCGGCGTGCACCGTCCCTCGAAGCCTCCGCAGATGCGCGGGTGGCTGACGACACCGAGCCCCAGCGACGCGAGCGGGATCGGCGTGCGGGCGATCGCCGTCGACAGGACCGCCGGCGCGGCAAGCCGGCGTGGCAGCTGGCCACCGTCATCGTCTCGGCGGTGTTCCTGTCCGTCATCGGCGTCGTGGCTTACGCCGAATCGCAGGTCGCCTCGATCTTCGCCGGCAGATCACCGGAGTTGATCAACAGCGGGTGGGCCGCCTGTGACACCCCGATCACCTGGAGCATCGATACGAGCCGCATCAGCCCGACCGAAGCCGCTCTCGCCCGCGCCCAGATCTCCCGCGACCTGGCGAAGTGGGGTGATGTGTCCGGCCTGACATTCCGGTACGTGGGGCAGGTACCCGTGATCTACGACGACACGACGTTCGTGGTGACGAGCGATGCCCACCCCAGCGAACGGCACATCTACGTCGCCTTCCTGCGTGAGGATGAATCGTCGCTCCTGGACCAGCGCACGGTGGGGTTCGCGTCACCGACGAAGGTCTGGAAGGACTCCCGGCAGATCGTCGAGGGCAGCATGGTCCTCAGCATCGAGTACGTGAAGAAGGCCAGTGCCCAGGAGCGGAGCGCGGTCTACCTGCATGAGCTCGGCCACGTCCTCGGCCTGGGCCATGGGTTCGAGCCGGAGAACGTCATGTACTACCTGGTCGACGACAACAACACGCTGAGCCCCGGTGACATCGAGGGGATCAGGAACCTGATCAAGGCCTGCAAGGCGACGGAGTGACGCCGGTCAGTCCCAGTCCTTGTCGCGCTCGGAATCGCTCACGGAGGTGTTGAAGAACTTCACGCCGAGCGCAATGGCGCCGATGACCAGCAGTGCGACGACGGCGATAGTGAGCAGGGTGCGCATGGTTCTCCTCGAAGTGTCGGTGCCGTCAGGCTAGTGGCTCGCTCAGGGGTTCATGCTCAGGCCGCCGTCGACGACCAGTGACTGCCCGGTCATGAAGGAGGACCGGTCGGAGGCCAGGAACAGCGCGGCTTGGGCGATCTCGTCGGGTCGTCCCCAGCGGCCCATGGGCACGCGATCGAGGATGCCGCTCTCGAGGCCCGGGTCCTCGCGCAGGAAGCCGGTGAGGTCGGTCGCCACCCAGCCGGGCACCAAGGCATTCACGCGCACGGGGCGCTGACCCAGCTCCACGGCCAGGGACTGGGTGAGCGAGACGAGCGCAGCCTTGGCCGCTCCGTAGTGGCCAAGCAGCGGGGCGCCCCGGAGGGCGGTCACGGAGGACACGTTGACGATGGAGCCGTGTCCGCCTGCCTCGAGCGCCGGCAGGCTGGCCTGGATGAAGCGCAGACTCGCATCCAGGTTGAGGTCCATGGTGCGTCGCCAGCCGGCCTCACGGAGATCGGCCAGAGGAGACATGAAACTGCTTCCCCCGGCATTGTTGACGAGGATGTCGAGCCCGCCGAACTCCGACAGGACGGACGCGACCGCCGTCGTGGCCGCCTCCGGTGCGGTGACGTCGCTCACCAGGACGAGGGCCTGTCCTCCGGCCGCGGTGATGGAATCGGCGACCCTGGTCAGCTCCTCCTCCGACCGGGCTGCGACGGCCACGCGTGCCCCCTCGGCGGCGAAGAGTTCGGCCATGGCTCGGCCGATGCCGCGCGAGGCCCCGGTGATGAGGGCGGTGCGGCCCTGAAGCTCCATGGTGCCTCCGGTGATCGTTGAGCGGCGGGCGTCCCTCTCGAGGCGCGTCGTGATGCGCAGCGTAGGCCACGAAGCCCGGCACGAGGAGTCGTCGTAGCCTGAGGGATGTCGGCCCAGCCTCGGCGATGCCGACGACGCCAGCACACGTGGACGAGGGAGCGGTGATGACGCCGGAGCCGGCAGAGAACGAGGACTGGGACGCCGTTGTGCTCGACGAGGACTTCGTCGCCGGCGCCCCGACGGAGGCGTCTGCCGAGGAGCGCATCGCGCAGGCCCGGCGCATCGCCCGGGCCAACGATCGCCTGAAGGCCCAGGGCGAGATCTCGGACGGCACCGGCAAGCCTGCGTACCGGCGTCTGCGTCGATCCGCCCCCTGGATCGTCATCGGGGCTGTCGTGGCGGGCGTGATCGTGGTGGTGGCCCTGCTGGCTCGGTGACGCGCACGCGGCTGGGCGAGGGCAGACTCACGATGACACGCCGGGATACCCCGGCAGCCGGCGAGATCCATGTCACAGGAGTGTCGTGCGGACGTGCGATGAACGTGTAGCCAAGATCACGGAACGATAACGAACAACTCCGGCAAATCGGTCATCCTCGCCCGTCTCGCCCTCGGGCTGATGTCCTCTCCCGCGCGTAACGTCCCTGTCGCGGTCAGCCGACCGCACGGCAGGGAGAGTCGGGCCACCCGGCGCTTCCCGGTGATGCCCCTGCGCAGCCGAGCAGGGAGCCACGGGGCCACGTGCATCAGGGCGTGGGACTCGCGCTGATCGGGCCCGTGGCGGGAGAGCGACGCCGAGGCGGACAGAGTCCTCGGTCGAGCACGGACCTGCATCGCCCAGCTGCATCGCCCGCGGGCGGGCGATGCCGAACGACGAGGATGCATGGTCTCTCCTGAGTGGGCAGTCAGCGCGGCACGTGTCGGAGCAGGTGTCCTGGCGGCTGCCGTGGTCACGGCGATCGTCGTCGCGCCTCACGCGCTCTCCGATTCGTCGGAGCCTCCCGTCTCGACAGCGCCGCCGATCGCGCAGGTGTCGGAGGATGCGTCGATGTCGATACCCGTGGGCGGGATCGACGAGGGGGATCGCGCGGCAGCTCTGCGCTCCGGTCAGGAACGTGCCACGCGTGCGAGCCGGGAGGTCGCCCGCTCCATGCGCGCGGCACGGCAGGCGAGCTTCGCGCACTTCACCCTCAGGTCGACGGCCACCACCGACATGCGCGGTGTCGAGCGCAGCCTCTATCGGGGACGGTACTTCCACCCACGAGCGGAGGAGAGGCGTCTGTGCATCGTGCGGCGCGAGAGCGAGGGGCACTACGACGTCATCAATCCCGGAGGCAACTACTTCGGGGCGTACCAGGTGTCGCGTCCGCTGGCCCGGGGCGTGACCTTCATGCTCCTCCGTGAGCACCGGGACCTCCTGGGAGCCGACCGGGCCAAGCGAATCCTCAGCGATCTGCGGGGAACCCCGATGAACGAATGGCCGCGCTACTGGCAGGACGCCGCGTTCCACACGATCATGAATTGGGAGGAGCCGATGTCGGGGGCGTCGCACTGGGCGGGCGGGCGCTGGTCCTGCTGATCAGGCGTCCGAGGGGAATGAGCGCCAGGGCCAGCCAGCTCGACCACGACGGGAAGAAGATCGTCATGACGCCGATGACGGTGAAGCCGGCGGCGAAGATCGCCCCGCGGTAGTGCTCGAGCGTGCTCCCCGCCAGCCACCCCCGCTCCAGAGCGCCGACCTGGAGGAGCTCCGGATGCCGCCGGGCGTGGTTGGCGATCAGGTTCCCAAGCAGACTGATCACCGCCAGGTTGAGCCAGTAGAGCAATCCGACGCCGCCGGGTCCGAGCGCGCCGTCACCAGCGGCCTCGCCATACATCGCGGTCGGCCACGGCAGGAACACGATCGCGGCCATCCAACCGATGTTCAGCCACAGGATGGTGGAGTCGTAGCGCTTCATGACGTTGAACACGCGGTTGTGGACGACCCACATCACGATCACGATGATGAAGCTCAGGAGGAAGGCGTAGACCTGTGCCCAGTTGTCACCGATGACCTGCCAGACCGTCTCTCCCTGCGTCGGCCCCGGAATGCTGGCGAGGGGCAGCAGTTGCAGCGTGATGGCGATCGCCACGACGGCATCGGTGAAGTTGACCAGCCGATCGAAGGACCGACGCTGCTCGGCAGGGGTCTCCTCGCCTGAGTGGGTGGTCGGTTGGTCCATGCCGCGAGGGTAGCGAGCACGTGCGGCCCTAGGGGCGGGCTCGGGCGAGTCGGGCCCGACACTCCCGCTTGGCGATCGTGATGAAGGTGTCCGTTGCTGGAGTGCGCGTTGCACCATGCCTCGTGCCGAGCATGATCGTGCGCGGCTCGAGCGGGGGATCGAGCGTCTTGATGACGATCCCGGGATCCGTGGGATCCGTGGCGAGCAGCGGCATGATGGCGGGCCCGACGCCGGCTCGCACCATGCCCTGCTGGGCTCCGTTGTCGTAGGAGCGGAAGGCGTAGCGGGGGCGGATTCCCAGAGCGCGCAGCCCGGCATTGATCGTGCCCGCCCCGTACTGCGGCTCATGCTCGCCCACGAGGGGGACGTCGGCGAGCTCGGTGGTCGGGAATCGGCGGCCCGGATGACGGCACGCCAGCTCGCCGTCGGCGGGAAGCAGCAGGACGAACGGATCCGTGCCGAGGGGCACGAGATCGATGCTGTCGTGCGTGTAGGGACCGGCCAGGAAGGTGACGTCGATGGCGCCCGTGAGCAGCTCGGTCGCGAGCTCCTCGTTGCGATCATGCTCGATGAGCCCGATCGTGAGGTTCGGGGCCACGGAGCGCAGCTCGCGAACGACATCGGGCAGCAGCTGGACGGAGACGCTCTGGTAGGTGCCGATGGAGAGGCGCCCCCCGGTACCTGCGGCGAGGTCCTGGAGTTCACGCCTGGTCGTCTCGAGGATCTCGAGGACGGAATGGGCGGACGAGAGCACGAGGCGCCCGGCGGGCGTGAGGGTCACGGGGCGCGGTCCGCCGGGTCGGTCGAAGGCCCGCTGGCCCACGGCTCGCTCGAGCCCGGCGATCTGCTGGCTGATGGCCGCCTGGGACAGTCCGAGGGCATCCGCGGCGCCGATGAACGATCCCTCCTCCGCGACGGCCACCAGGGCGCGCAGGTGGCGGAGGTCGAGATCGGAGAACGCCATGCAGGTATATAAGCATCATCGATCGACACGATCAATAATCATCGTTTGTCTTTATGTCCTTCTGTTCCTACCGTTGTCCTGTCGCACGCGCGGCCGATGCACGGAAGAGCCCTGAGGAGGGTGACATGGACACCACGATCGATCGACTCCTGGACCTCGGCGAGGTCATCACCCGACACGGCGTGGCTGCCGTCACCGTCGATCTCCTGCTCCTGGCCCACGATGCACGTGACGCCGGGGTGGAGGAGGTGCTCGTCGACGTCATGGTCGACGAGGATGCTCCCGACATGGTCCGCGAGCGGGCCTTCGGGCTCGTGGCCTGCCGGCTGTCCGCGCTGACCTGGTCCGGATCCGTCAGCGAGATGGACGGGCTGTCGTCCCGCGTGGGTGCAGCTCGCTGACGTGACGCTGGCGCGTTGCCCGGGAGCGCGGGTCGCTGATCCGCTGGAACAGCCGCTCCGCCGCCTCGCGGCCCATGGCCTCGAGCGGTTGCGCCATGGTCGTGAGGCCGAGGCTGCCGAGTGCGGCGAGCGACATGCCGTCGAAGCCGATCACCGACACGTCCTCGGGAACACGCAGTCCCGCTGACTGGAGCGCCGCCATGGCACCGAGGGCGGACAGGTCGTTCGCGACGAACATCGCCGTGATGTCGGGGCGGTCGGCCAGGAGCCTTCGTGCGCTCTCGCGTCCTCCCGCCTCCGTGAAGTCACCGGAGACCACCACGATCTCCTGAGACAGGCCTGCCTGCGTCATCGCTTTGCGGTAGCCCGTCTCGCGGTCCCGGGCCACCTGGCTCTCGCCTCCGCTGATGTGGGCCGCGCGCGTGTGTCCCAGGCTCAGGAGATGCTCCGTGGCGGCCCGGGCCCCGGCGACATCGTCGATGCTGACGGACGTGATGCCGGGCGCGGTGATGTCGCTGCGCATGACGATCACGACAGGGCACTCGCGTGCCACGCGACGGGCCACGCGCGGATCCAGCCCGTGGGAGATCAGGATCAGTCCCTCGACCTGGAACTCCAGCAGCGAGGAGATCTCCGTCGCCTCGCGATCGGCGTCGCCGTGCCCCGTGACGAGCATGGTCCGGTAGCCGTGCTCGCGCACGACCTCCTGCACGCCGTCCAGGACCTGGGCGAAGACGGGATTGTGCAGATCGTGCACGAGAACCCCGACCGTGTGGCTGCGTCGGTCAGCGAGACTCCGCGCGGCGGCGTTCGGCCGGTACCCCAGGTCCTCGGCGGCCTGCAGGATGAGCGCTCGACTCTCGTCGCTCACGCGATCGGAGCCGCGGATGGCGAGGGAGACGAGGGACTTCGAGACGCCGGCGCGAGCGGCGACGTCGTTGATGGTGGGGCGACGGGACGACATGAACGTCCGTCATCAATGGCGATCGACGGAGATGCTGTCGAGGGGGACGGGGGAGCCGCGGCGAATCGACTGCTCGCAGGCGATGGCCGCTCGCAGGCTCTCGAGGGCGGAATCCGGTGTGCAGGGGTTCGGGATCTCCCCGAGCGCGAAGGACACGAAGGCTCGCGTCTCGTGCAGGAAGGCGTCGCGGAAGCGATCGACGAATCCACGGTAGGGATCGCGGACGGACCAGACGGCGTCGGCCTCCGGCAGTGCGTGCAGCGGGGTGCGGGCCGTCAGCCCGGCCGCAACCGAGTCCGCCGAGCCGAAGGCCTCCAGGCGCACGTCATGGCCGACCGGATCGTGGCGGGTGCCGCTGATCGAGAACGGCATGCCATCGGTCGTGGCCCCGATGATCATCGCGGTGTCGGCGTCGTCGAAGTCCGCGTACTGGCGGTGCTGCCGAACGGCGGAGGTGGCGTGCACCCAGGCGATCTCGTCGCCCGTCAGCCAGCGCACCTGATCGAAGTCATGGACGTGCATGTCTCGGAAGATGCCCCCGCTGCCGGCGATGAACTCCCGGCCGGATGGCTCGTGGTCGTGCGCGGTGAGCACGAGGGAGTAGAGGGTGCCGAGGCCTCCGTCGGCGATTCGGTCATGGATGGCGCGCAGCCCGGGGTCGAACCTTCGCTGGAAGCCGATCTGGAACGGGGTGCCGTGACGCTCCGCCAGATCCATCGCCCACCGGGTGTCGGCGAGGGTGAGCGCGATCGGCTTCTCGCACAGCAGGGGTCGCCCGAGGGGGAGCAGTCGCGTGAGGTGCTCGAGGTGGGTGTCGGTGCCCGTCGTGAGGATGAAGGCGTCGGCGTCCAGGAGCGAGTCATCCGTCCAGCCGATCGCGGTGGCTCCGAGGTCTGCACCCACGTCACGGGCTCGATCCTCGGTGCGGTTGGTGACGAGCACCTCGGACACCCGGGGATCGGTCACGAGGTCCTCGATCCGGATCCGGCCCATGCGTCCGGCTCCGATCACGGCGATGCGCATGCAGTGTCCCTCCGGTTCCGGTGCGCAATCCCTTGCGCGTGATCACGCCAGTGTGACACGATTTGACCAGTCGTGTTGGAACGTTCCAACATCTCGTCCGATTCGGGGTTCGCATGTCCGACTTCCTCGCGCGAGTCGCGTCCGCTCCCATCTCCTGGGGCATCTGCGAGGTGCCCGGCTGGGGGGCCATGCTGCCGACGCCGCGGGTCCTCGCGGAGATGTCGGGCCTCGGGATGCCCGTGACGGAGCTCGGCGCTCCGGGCTTCCTGCCCGACGACCCCGCGGCGGTCCAGGCAGCGCTGGCCGAGTTCGGCATGTCCCTCGTCGGCGGCTTCACGCCTCTGGTGATGCACGACCGCAGTCAGGAGGAGGCGACCATCGCTGAGGCTCGACGTGTCGCCGACCTCTTCCAGCGTGCCGGGGCGACGAAGTTCATCAGTGCCGTGGTGACGGACTGGGACTGGTCAGAGCCCCATGCGGCCACGCCCGACGAGATGCGGCAGATGGCACGCATGTTCGAGATCGTGGACGAGATCTGCGCGGAGCACGGGCTCGAGCAGGTCGTCCACTCGCACGTCCAGACGATGATCGAGACGGACGATGACGTGAAGCGCGTGCTCGACGCGTGCGACGTCCACTGGTGCCTCGACACCGGTCACCTGGCGATCGGGGGAACGGATCCGGTCGCTTTCGCCCGCGAGGCCTTCGACCGGGTCGGCCATGTCCACCTCAAGGACGTCGACCTCTCGAAGGTGGATCCGCTCATGCGCCGCGAGCGCTCGATCATGGCATCGGTGCAGGACGGCCTCTTCACACCGCTCGGTCAGGGCGACGTCGACATCGCGGGGGTCATCGAGGTGCTCGAGGGGCGGGGCTACCAGGGCTGGTACATCATCGAGCAGGACACCGCCCTGACCGACGGCCTTCCCGCCGAGGGCGAGGGTCCCATCACCGAGGTTGTCACGTCGCTCGGATTCCTCCGTGACACCGTTGCTCCACGCCTGGTGGCCGGGTGACATCGAGCTGGGATGTCCTGACGGTCGGTCGCGTGAGCGTCGACCTCTACGCCCGTGAGCCCGGTGCGGGCTTCGACGCGGACCAGTCGTTCGTGAAGTCGGTGGGGGGCAGTCCTACGAACGTCGCCGTGGCGGCCGCACGGCTCGGCCTGCACGCCGGAGTCGTCACCAAGGTCGGCGATGACGGGTTCGGGGCATTCGTGCGCAGGCGACTGGAGGTGCAGGGCGTCGACACCTCCTGGGTCGGCACGGTCCCCGGTGCCAGCACGCCGCTCGCGCTGGCGGCCCTGGATCCTCCGGAGGATCCCTCGGTCGTGTTCTATCGGGGCCCTGCGGCACCGGACACCACCATCACGGTGGAGGACGTGCCGGAGTCGACGATCCTCGGGGCGCGGGCCTTCTGGATGAGCCAGGGCGCGCTCGCGCAGGGATCGACAGCGCAGACCAGCATGACGTGGCTGGAGAAGCGTGCACGAGCCGGTCACACCCTGCTCGACCTCGACTACCGTCCCGCGCTCTGGTCGAACGTGGCGCAGGCCCGCGAGGCGGCGCGGGCCGCGCTCGAGCACTGCACGGCTGCCGTCGGGAATCGGAGCGAGTGCGAGATGGCGGTGGGCGAGACGGATCCCGACGCCGCGGCCGATGCCCTGCTCGACCTGGGTCTCTCCCTCGCCGTCGTGAAGATGGGCTCGCAGGGAGTCCTCCTGGCCACGACCGGGGAGCGGGTGCGCGTGCCCTCGGCCGTCGTCCCCGTGGTCTGCGGGCTCGGCGCCGGGGACGCCTTCGGGGGAGCGCTCGTGCTCGGCCTCCTCGAGGGATGGTCGCTTGCGCACATCGGCGCGTTCGCCCATGCGGCGGGGGCGCTCGTCGTGCAGCAGCTCACATGCTCCGATGCCATGCCGGTACGAGAGGCGGTCGAGGCCGCGATGCCTGCGACGGAAGGTGCACCGTGAGTGCGGCAGTGGCGGTGTCGGATCGCGACTACGCGAGCATCCTCGAGGCGCGTCTGCGCTCTCCCGAGACCCTGCGCACGGCCCTGGTCGAGCGCCGGAGGCGATCCCTCGTCGGTGGCGACGGAAACCTGCTGATCCTCGCGGCCGATCACACGGCCCGGGGCATGATCGCGGTGGGGGGCGACCCCATGGCTGTGGCGGATCGCCACAGCCTCCTCGATCGCCTCGTCCGGGGTCTGGAGGCGGGGGCCGACGGTGTCCTCGGCAGCGCCGACATCCTCGAGGAGCTGGCCCTCCTGGGGGCGCTCGAGGGGCGGCTCGCGCTCGGCACCATGAACCGCGGGGGCATCATCGGCGCTCGCTGGGAGCTGGACGACAGGCTCACGGCCTATGACGCCGACCACGTGGTGGCGCTCGGCCTGGACGGCGGGAAGGTGCTGCTGCGCATCGAGGACACCGACCCCGGCGTCGCGCGGACGATCGAGGCGGTGGCTGCGATCGTCACGGCGCTGGCCGACGCGGGTGTCATGTGTCTCGTCGAGCCACTGCCCTACATCAAGGACGCTGATGGCCGTGCCCTGCTCGACAGGTCGACCGACCGGCTCGCCAAGGTCGTCTCCATCGCCTCGGGCCTGGGCTCCTCGTCCGCCTTCACGTGGCTGAAGATCCCGGTCGTCGACCGGATGGAAGCGGTGGCCGCTGCCACGACGATGCCGATCCTCATGCTGGGCGGCGATCCGGGGGCCGAGGCGGATCAGGTGTTCGCGGGATGGAGCGGCGCCATGGCCCTTCCCAATGTCCGCGGCCTCGTGGCGGGTCGGGCGCTGCTCTACCCGCACGACGGTCGGGTGGAGGACGCCGTCTCGTCGGCGATGCGCTTCGTGCACCCCGATGAAGCGCCATCGACGCTGGGTTCGAGCCGAGGAGGACGCTGATGCCCTGGTACCTGCCCGCGGGAAGCACGGCGCGTGAGGGCGCCGACACGCTCATCACGCCGGAGGAGGCGGGGTGGACCTACAGCGGCCTCCGTGTCTACACGCTGGCGCCTGATCGACCCGCGTCCTTCACCCTGGAGGGGGAGGAGGGCGTCATCGTCCCGCTCTCCGCCCGAGATGTCACCGTCGAGGTCGACGGCACCTCACTGACGCTCGCAGGTCGTGTGGGGGTGTTCTCCGCGGTGAGTGACTGGGTCTATGTCCCGGTCGGCTCGCGCGTCCGGCTGTCCGGATCGTCAGGTGAGGTCGCCGTGTGCACTGCGCGGGCGACGGAGGTGCACCCGCTCGTGCATCGGCGAGCCGAGGAGGTCCCCGTCGAAGTGCGCGGTGCCGGGCTCGCGAGCCGCCAGGTCAACAACATCGCCACTCCCGACTCGTTCGATGGAGCGCACAAGATCAACGTGTGCGAGGTGATCACGCCGGGGGGCAACTGGTCCTCGTGGCCGCCGCATCGTCACGACGGCATCGGTGACTGCACGACGAACAACGAGGAGATCTACTACTTCCGGATGGGTCGCGAGGATTCCCTGCACGGGGACCCTGTCGGGGCGGGACTCTTCCGGATCTACACGGTCGACGGCACTGTCGACGAGACCGTCTCCGTTCGCGACGGCGACGCCTACCTCGTCCCCGAGGGCTACCACGGTCCGACTGTCGCGCCCCCGGAGTACCCGATGTACTTCCTCAACGTGCTCGCCGGACCCGCCGCCGATCGCTCGATGGCCTTCTGCGACGACCCCTCGCACCACTGGATCCGGGAGAGCTGGGCCGACCAGTCTCCGGACCCGCGCCTGCCCATGACCCACGCATCCGGTCGCGTCTCGCGCCGGTAGGAGAGGACCTCAGAATGGAACGCATCGGCATCGCCGTCCTCGGACTCGGCTGGATGGGGCAGGCGCACAGTCGCTCGGCTCTGCGCATCCCCTCGCTCTTCCCGGATCGTGCCTTCAACCCCGAACTCGTCGTATGCGCCGATGTCGAGGAGAGTCGACGGCAGCGAGCCGTGTCGGACTTCGGGTTCACGCGCGCCGTGGAGGACTGGCGAGAGGCGGTGGCGGCGGACGACGTCGATGCGGTGTGGGTCACGGCACCCAACATGCTGCACATCCCGATGATCGAGGCCGCGTGCGCAGCGGGCAAGGCCGTCTTCAGTGAGAAGCCGATCGGGGGGCGACCCGACCAGGCGGTCACGGCGTACCGCGCAGCGCAGGCTGCTGGGGTCGCCACCGGTGTCGGCTACAACTACCTCTGGGCTCCGCTCGTGCTCCACGCCCGCGACCTCATCGCCTCGGGGGAGTTGGGCGACATCACCCACTACCGCGGCAGGTTCCTGTCCATGTACGGCAGTGACGAGCTCGGTCTCCTGACGTGGCGATTCCTCTTCGACCAGGCCGGCTATGGCGTCACGAGCGACATCCTCAGCCACTCCGTCTCGCTCGCGCAGTTCCTCGTGGGACCGATCAAGGACGTGGTCGGCATGCGTGAGACGACGATCAAGCAGCGCCCGCTGCCCTCGGGTGCGGCGAGCCACTACGGCCGCGGACGCCCCGAGGACCCCAAGGGTGACGTCGAGAACGAGGACTTCGCGTCGATGCTCTGCACCTTCGACAACGGGGCCACCGGGACCTTCGAGGTCGGCCGCGCCCTGGTGGGGCCCGAGAGCCAGAACGCCTTCGAGATCTACGGCACCAAGGGAGCCTTGGCGTGGAACCTCGAGGAGCTCAACGAGCTCCGGCTCTACCGTCTGGGCGACGACCTCAACACCGGCTACACGACGATCTACGGTGGGGACCGATTCCCGTTCCACGGGGCCTTCGTGCCCGGTCAGGCGAATGCGATCGGGTTCGAGGACCTCGTCGCGATCGAGGACTACTCGTTCATGCAGGCCATGGCCACGGGCGCGACGTTCTCCCCGGGATTCCGGGAAGCCGTCGACATCGTCAGCGTGCAACAGGCACTGATCGATTCCTGGGAGTCGCGCACGTGGGAGCGTGTGCGTGATCTGGCTGCGGAGGCATGACATGACCACTATCCGACTCACTGCTGCGGAAGCGATCGTCCGCTACCTCATCGCCCAGCGGATCGAGATCGACG
The DNA here is from genome assembly GCA_964597445.1 of uncultured Bifidobacteriaceae bacterium. Taxonomy (GTDB): domain Bacteria; phylum Actinomycetota; class Actinomycetes; order S36-B12; family S36-B12; genus UBA10649. Next base: position 22,556 of record CAZQXO010000011.1, read on the forward strand.
GCGCAGAGCAGCCGCTGGTCCCCGCGGCCATAGGGATCTTCGGGCATGGCAACGTCGTCAGCCTCGGACATGCCCTCGAACGCCATCGGGATGAGATGCCTGTCTACCGTGGGCAGAACGAGCAGGGGATGGGCCTGGCTGCCTCCGCCTTCGCGAAGCGCATGAGAAGGCAGCAGATCCTGCTGGCCACCTCGTCCGTGGGTCCGGGTGCCACGAACATGGTCACGGCGGCCGGGGTCGCGATGTCGAACCGACTGCCCGTCCTGTTCATCTCCGGTGACACCTTCACCGATCGCCTCCCGGACCCAGTGCTCCAGCAGGTGGAGCACTTCGGCTCCCCGTCGACGACGGTCAACGACGCCTTCCGACCGGTCGTCCGATTCTGGGACCGCATCACGCATCCGGCGCAGGTCATCACCTCCCTGCCGCAGGCTCTCGGCGTGATGCTCGATCCGGCAGAGTGCGGCCCGGCGTTCATCGGCCTTCCGCAGGACACTGCAGCGCAGGCCTACGACTATCCGGTGCGGCTGTTCGAGCCAACCGTTCACCGCATCGCCCGCCCGCGTCCGGACTCACGGCAGGTGGAGGAGGCGGCGGCCGTCCTGCGTGCTGCGCGCCGACCCGTGATCATCGCCGGTGGGGGAGTCCATTACTCGCGAGCCGAGGCCGAACTGTCCGCCTTTGCGCGTCGCCACGGTCTGCCGGTCGTCGAGACGGTCGCGGGCAAGTCGAGCCTCGTGGCGGACGATCCCGCCTACGTGGGGCCACTCGGCGTCACCGGTGCGGCCGCGGCCAACGCGGCCGTCGCGGAGGCTGACGTGGTGCTCGCCGTGGGAACTCGGCTGGAGGACTTCACGACGGGGTCGTGGACGGTGTTCGACGAGGCAGCGACGATCATCGGTCTCAACGCCGCGCGATTCGATGCCCAGAAGCACCTGTCCCTTCCCGTGGTCGGGGATGCTGCGGAGGGCCTCGCGGAACTCAGTCGCAGCCTGGGGGGCCACGTGGCTGCGACCGCGTGGCAGGACAGGGCTCGAGCCCTGCGCACCGACCTCGAGGCCTTCGTGGCCGAGCGAACATCGGATGACGGGACATGGCCACCCAGTTACGCCCAGATCGTGGGCACGCTCCATGCTCACGCCACGCCGGACGATTACGTGCTCACGGCCGCCGGGGGCCTCCCGGGAGAGCTGAACATCAACTGGCTCAGCAAGGGCGTGGCGACCTTCGACTGCGAGTACGGCTTCAGCTGCATGGGCTACGAGATCTCAGGTGCATGGGGTGCTTCCATGGCCTCGGCTGCCGATCCCGCAGGTCGGGTCTTCGCCCTGGTCGGCGACGGGTCCTACCTGATGATGAACTCGGACATCTACGCGTCAGTCCTGTCCGGGCATCCGTTCACGCTCCTCGTGTGCGACAACGGCGGTTACGCCGTGATCGAGCGCCTCCAAGTGGGCCAGGGTGGTCGGTCCTACAACAACATGCTGCGCGACTCGGTCGGTCCAGGTTCCGAGGTGCGCGTGGACTTCGCCGCTCACGCGCGTGCGCTGGGAGCGGAGGTGCACACGCCGGGCTCGCTGAGTGAGCTCGCTGCCGCTCTCGAGAGCACACGAGGACGGGACCGCACATCGGTCATCGTGATGCCGGTGCGGGAGGCGGACTGGACTGAGGGTGGCGCCTTCTGGCAGGTGGGCGTGCCCGAGGTCAGCGACCTCGACTCGGTCCGCGCTGCTCGCTCAGCGATGGATGACGGTCTCCGCCTGCAGCGCAAGGGCGTCTGATGATGCCTGATCTGGGAGTCGGCATCGTTGGCGCGGGACGTATCGGTGCCCTGCACGCTGAGCTGATCAGCAGGCGCGTTCCCGGGGCTGCGGTCGTCGCCGTCACTGATGTCCGCGCCGAGGCTGCCCAGGTCCTGGCCACGGCGGTCGAAGCCGAGTGCCTCTCGCTTCCCGAGCTGATCGATCATCCGAACGTGGACGTCGTGGCCGTGTGCTCCAGCACCGACACCCATGTCGAGGTGGTGGAGCAGGCGATCCTCGCTGGCCGCGCGGTGTTCTGCGAGAAGCCCCTGAGCATGGACCTTCGGGAGGTTGATCGGATCATCTCGTTGGTGGAGGCGCACGGTACGCCCTTCATGATGGGCTTCAACCGCCGCTTCGATGCAGGGCATCGCAGCGTGCGGGAGGCGGTCGTGTCCGGACAGGTGGGCGAGCCACACATCGTCCGGATCACGAGCCGGGATCCTGAGCCCCCGCCGCTGGACTACATCCGGGTCAGTGGCGGTCTCTGGGCGGACATGATGATCCACGACCTTGACATGGCCACCTTCCTGGTGGATTCCCCGGTGCGCACGGTGTACGCGGTGGGGGCCGTCCGCGTGGATCCGGCGATCGGCGAGGCAGGCGATGTCGACACGGCCGTCGTGGTGCTGACCCACGAGGACGGAACGGTGACGACGATCGACAACAGTCGACGCGCCACGTACGGCTACGACCAGCGTGTGGAGGTCTTCGGCTCGCGCGGCATGGCCACATCCGGCAACCGGCTGCTGCATGAGGGGTCCGTCCACACCGAATCCGGATCGGTGTCCCAGCCGCTGCAGCACTTCTTCCTTGATCGCTACCTCGACTCCTACGCCCGTGAGTGGGAGGCGTTCGTCACCTACGTCCGGGACGGCGGCGATTCACCTGCTCCCGTCTCGTCAGCGCGGACGTCTGTCGTCCTCGCTGAGGCGGCCGCGATGTCGGCGCGTTCAGGACAGCCGGTGGTGCTGTCCGATTCCGGGACGGGAGCACCCTGATGACCCCTCCGGCATCCGCGGCAGCACCCGTGTCAGGCCTGCCGTCGCCGGAGCAGCTGCGGAGCACGCTGGCGGAGGGCTTCGACGAGTCGCTGTTCCCCGGGGCCGTCGAGATCACGTCCGGCGTGCTGGTGTACGACGCGCATGACTGGCGGGGTTGTGCCGGGAACCGCCGTCATGTGATCCGCGAGGAGCTGGCCGCAGCCCTCGCCACGGGCCCCGGGGCCTTTGTGCTCCGAGGCGCGTTCGCCGACACCTCTGTCATCGACGATGCGTCGGATGTGTTTCGCGCGATCATCGCGCGCGAGAGCGCCGCCGGCGGTCCGGCGGGCGATCACTTCGGCGCTCCTGGTGCGAACGCGCGCATCTGGAATGCCCAGGAGAAGCTCGCTCGGGAGGCCCCGCAGGTGTTCGCCCGCTATTTCGCGAACGATGCGATCGCGCTGGCGAGTGAGGCGTGGCTGGGTCCGGCCTATCAGATGACGTCGCAGGTGAACCTCATCCACCCGGGTGGGGCAGCGCAGGAACCGCACTGCGACTACCACCTCGGCTTCCTGGGTGATGTGGGAGCGTCGGCCTACCCACCCCACGTGCATCGCATGTCGGCGATGCTCACCCTGCAGGGCGCCGTCGCGCACGTCGATATGCCTGTCGACAGCGGCACGACGATGCTCCTGCCGAACTCCCAGAGGTTCACCGGGGGCTATGTCCACTACGGCGACGAGGCCGTGAGGGAGGTGTTCGCCCGTGACATGGTGCAGCTGCCCTTGGCCAAGGGGGATGTCCTGTTCTTCAGTCCCGCTCTGATCCACGGTGGTGGCGCCAACCGCACCTCGGACGTCGAGCGCATGGCGAACCTGCTTCAGGTCTCATCGGCCTTCGGTCGGGCGATGGAGGTCCTGGACCGACGGGCCATGTGCCTCGCGGTCTATCCGGAGCTTCTGGCCATGGTCGATGAGGGTTGGCCGGCATGGGCGGTGGCCAACACGATCGCCGGTTGCGCGGAGGGGTATCCCTTCCCGACGGATCTCGACCGGGATCAGCCGGTCGGCGGCCTCGCTCCGGAGAGCCAGGCCGACGTGCTGGCTCGGGCGGTCGCCGCGCGAGTCTCGCCTGCGGAACTGGCGTCGGACCTGCAGGCCTGGCAGGAGCGCCGATGCACCTGACTTCCACACCCACGCAGGTCGGCGTATCGACGTCCCCACTCGAACCCCATCACCGCTACCCGGAGGAATCCCGATGACCACGCACGCCCCCTCCCCGCTGCTGCGGATGGCCGACAGCACGCCGACCGTGCTGTGGAACGACTCAGCGGACCCTCGTGAACTCTCCGAGGCGATCGGCTGGGGAGCGGTCGGCGCCACCTGCAATCCGGTCATCGCCCTCGCGGCGCTCAAGGCGGACCGGCCCACGTGGGCGGCCCGGATCGCCGAGTACGCGTCGGCGCATCCGACCGCCACCGAGGACGAGATCGGCTGGGCGATGGTGAAGCGGCTGTCCGTCGAGGCGGCCGAGCTGCTGCGCCCGGCATTCGAGCGTTACGCGGGTGTCAACGGCCGTCTGTCCATCCAGACGGATCCGCGCCTGTACCGCGACTCGGACCGCCTCGTGGAGCAGGCCGTGGAGTTCGCCGCCCTCGCACCCAACATGATCGTCAAGATCCCGGTGACGGCGGCAGGAGCTGCGGCCTTCGAGGAGGCCACCTACCGAGGCGTCAGCATCAACGCGACGGTGTCCTTCACGGTGGCTCAGGCCGTGGCCGTCGGGGAAGCCGTGGAGCGCGGCCTTCGGCGGCGGGAGGCCGAGGGTCTCGACGTCTCGAGCATGGGCCCCGTCTGCACGATCATGGTGGGCCGCACGGATGACTGGATGCGGGTGTCCGCCGAGAAGGAGCAGATCACGGTGGATCCCGGAGTCACGGAGTGGGCGGGTGTGGCCGTCTTCAAGCGGGCCTACGCCGTCTACCGTGAACGAGGCTTCCGCACGCGGCTGCTGTCGGCGGCCTTCCGCAACCACATGCACTGGAGCCAGTTCATCGGAGGAGATGTCGTCATCTCGCCGCCGTTCGGCTGGCAGAAGCGGCTCAACGCGAGTGGTATCGAGCCATCTCATCGTCTCGATGATCCCGTGGATCCCCGCATCGTGGAGGATCTATACGACAACTTCGCGGAGTTCCGCAAGGCCTATGACGTGGACGGCCTCAGTGTCGAGGAGTTCACGACCTACGGTGCGACAGTGCGGACCCTTCGTCAGTTCCTTCAGGCGAACTCTGACCTCGAGTCGTTCGTTCGCGACGTGACCTTGCCCGACCCGGACCGCTGAGCCGCCGGGGATCACTCGCCCTTGAGCTCGCGGAGACAGGTCACCAGGAATCGGTGGTCGTCGACCTCCGCCAGTCCCGAGGCGTAGAAGCCGCCGACGACGCCGACTCCGCTCACGACGATCGGCATGCCGCCGCCGTGGGAGGCGTACTCGAGCTCGCTCAGGCCCGTGGACTCGTGGAAGGTGGTTCCGCGCTCCTCGTACTTCACCTTCGTGGCCAGAGTCGATCGGTGATAGCGCTCGACCACGCGCCGCTTGCGGGCGATCCAGTCATCGGAGTCGGGCAGGGCCCCGGGCAGGACCGCGCGGTAGGCGAGTCGTCCGACATGGTGCACCTCGATCACGATCGGCAGGCTCTCGTCGATGGCGCGCTCCGTGGCCAGAAGTCCGAGGGCGACGGCCTGGCCGGAGGTGAAGGACGGCAGCTCGAGCCCTGCCAGCTCGTCCGCAAGGGCCTGTGACGTGTAGTCGCCGGTGGTCATGGTGGGAGCGTATCTGCACGAGTGGGGCGGGGGACCCGGTAGCGTGCCGCTCCACCCCACTCGAATCCGGAGGCCACCGTGTCTGATGCCCCCCTGTTCCTCATCGCGACCATCCGGCCACGACCGGACCGAGTCATCGAGGCTGAGCGGGAACTGCGGACGCTGATGGCGGCGACGCGAGACGAGCCCGGTTGTGTCTACATGGAGCTGGTCGAGTCCGCCGATGACCCATCAACATGGATTATGCTCGAGAAGTTCCGGTCTCGTGCCGACTGGGACGACCACATGCGCACCCGGCATGTCATCGAGGGGAATGCGGCACTCCAGGACCTGCTCAGCGAGCCCACCGACCTGCGACTCCTGTCCCTCCGGCCTGAGTCCCGCTGACCCGGAGTCGTTCAGGGACGGTCGTCAGTCGACGACGGAGCGTCAGGCCCCGTGTCCGTCGCGCCGGTCCCGGGGGTGCCGGGCATCTCGCCCGACTCGGGCGCGGGAGGAAGCTCAGGTGTTCGGGTGCCCGCACGGCGGCGCATGATCAGGAGGATCACGGCCACGATCAGGAGAACCACGACGCCCGCGGCGATGGCTACGACGATGATGCCCGCGATGCCGCCCTGAGCGGCTCCATCCTCACTGCGGATCGTGATGTCGATCGTGTCCATCATGCTGGCGCTGACGCGAGCGGTGGTGTCGGACGTCTTCTCGACCAGATCCCCCTGCACCGAGGTGATCGTGCCCGGGAACTCCACGGTCACGTCAATGGACCCCATGCCCGCTTCGCCGAGCATGGAGGCTGCGTCGGCTCCTTCGTCGCCGGCGCCCTCGCTCGCCATCGTGAAGACGATCGTGGAGCCCTCCTTGGCGATGCTCCAGAGGCCGTCGGGATCGGCGAAGGCGGTGTTCGCGAACGTGCACGTGTAGGTGTAGCCGGTGTCGCTCTCCCCTGTGACGCACTCCTGGAAGGAGTTCAGCTCATCACCCTCGGTCAGTGCACCCTCAGCGATCTGCTGCTCGAATGAGGCGAGATCGCTGATTCCGAGGAAAGACGCGGCGTCCTTCTGCAGCTCGAAGGCGAAGGTGCCCGACGCTGTGGCATCGGAGTTGATCGCGACGTTGGCGTCCACCTTGATGCATCCGGTGAGCGTGATGACGGTGAGTGCGGCGATGCCGGTGAGGGCCGCAACGCGGCGCGCGCCCCGTCGGAGGGTCAGGCTCATGGGGGCTCCTCAGCGAGAACGGCGAACAGGCGTTTCGCGTCATCGTAGACGTCGCCACGCGGCCTAGGGTCCGTGCTGTGGAGGGTCGCTACGGGAGGGATGTCCTGGCTGACGGGCCTGCGAGATCTCCTCGGGTTCCCACCACCGAAGGCGTGACCGGGCTGGTGGTCGAGGACGCCGCCACGGGGTGGTGCGGCGCCGTGGTCGGATGGCAGCGCGGTGCGGACGGCTGGGCTGTCCTCCTCGAGGATCGCCACGGTCGCACCCGACCCTTCGCCTCCGGTGCGAGGTTTCTCGTGGACGGCCGACTGGTCGACCTCGTGCGTCCGTCCGGGGCGCCGGCACCGACTCGTGCCAGGACCGCCTCCGGGTCGGTCCGGGTCGCCGGGACGCGGGCCCGGGTGGCGCGCGCCTCCCGCATCTGGGTCGAGGGTCGGCACGATGCCGAGCTCGTGGAGAGGGTGTGGGGTGCCGATCTGCGAGTCGAGGGGGTGGTGGTCGAGGAGCTCTCCGGAGTCGACCGCCTGATCGAGCGGCTGGTGCCGTTCGATCCAGGTCCTGCCCGGCGCGTGGGCGTGCTGGTGGACCACCTGCTGCCGGGCACCAAGGAGCACCGCATCGCCCAGGAGGCGATGTCCCGCTGGCCGGATGACGTGCTCGTTGTGGGGCACCCCTACATCGATGTCTGGCAGGCGGTGAAGCCGGCGACGGCCGGCATCGCAGCGTGGCCGGAGGTGCCGCGCGGCACGGAGTGGAAGATCGGCGTCTGCCGGCAGCTGGGCTGGGGATCGGACACCGGTCAGGCGTGGGCGGCATTGCTGTCGAGGATCTCGGACTACACCGATCTCGAGCCCGACCTGCTCGGCCGGGTCGAGGAGTTGATCGACTTCGTCACGGTCGAGTGAGTCAGGTCGAGGCATCTCGCTCGGTAGGTTGGGGCGATGATCAGCGACCGTGCGAGTGTGGTGATCGTTGGCAGCGGCATGGGCGGGGGGACACTCGCCTGGGGCCTCGCCCAGCGCGGCGTCGACGCTCTCGTGCTCGAGCGAGGCGGCATCCTTCCGCGCGAGGCCGAGAACTGGTCAGCCGACGCCGTCTTCACGCACAAGCGCTACAAGCCTGTCGAGACCTGGCTGGACGATGACGATCAGCCCTTCTCCCCGGGCGTGCACTACGTCGTCGGGGGCAACACGAAGGTCTACGGGTCGGCTCTGCCGCGCTTCCGCGAGCGTGACTTCGTCCGAACGGAGTACCCCTCGGGCGTCAGCCCGGCGTGGCCGTTCACCTACGCGGACCTCGAGCCGTACTACGTCCAGGCGGAGACCCTCTACCGCGTCCACGGGTCGACGGGCGACGATCCCACGGAGCCGTGGCGCAGCCGGCCATTCCCCTATCCGGCCCTTCCCCATGAGCCCTACGTCGAGGAGACAGCGTCCCGTCTGGCCGCCCAGGGCCTCCATCCCTCCGCGACGCCCATGGGGATCGACCTCCGTCCGGGGGGCACGTGTGTGCGGTGCGCCACCTGCGACGGCTTCCCCTGCCGACTGGGTGCCAAGTCCGACTCCGAGACATGCGCCCTGGGCCCGGCCGTCGCGGGGGGGCGGGTACGCCTGCTCACCGAGGCCCGGGTGACGAGGGTGGAGGTGGGCCCTGACGGTCGGATCGCGAGGCTCATCGGGGACGTCAACGGTGAGCCGCTGGTCGTGGAGGGAGGTGCCTTCGTGCTGTCGGCGGGAGCGGCGAACTCTGCTGCCCTCCTGCTCGCCAGCCGTACCGACGAGCACCCCACGGGACTGGCCAACTCCAGCGGTCTCGTGGGCCGCAACTACATGGTGCACAACAACACGCATATCGCCACGGTCGATCCCCGACGTGTGAACGACGTCGTCTTCCAGAAGACGGTCTGCATCAACGACTTCTACGACGATCTCGGGGACGGCTACCCCGGTGGTGCGCTGCAGGCCATCGGCAAGGTGCAGGGATCGATGATGAAGACGCATGCCACCCGAGTGCCCCGATCGGTGCTCGACCGCATGGCAGGCCGCAGCATGGAGTGGGTCGTCATGACCGAGGACACTCCCTCCGTGCACAACCGCGTGACCGTCGACCAGGGCGGCAGGATCCGAGTGTCATGGCGACGCACCAACTACGACAGGCATGAGGCCTTCCTCGCCAAGGTCCGGGAGGTACTGCGCCGGGCCGGTTATGCGGCGATCTTCGAGCAGCGGTTCACGATCGACATGAACAGCCACATGTGCGGGACGGCGGTGGCCGGCACCGACCCCGCATCGAGTGTTGTCGATCCGTGGTGCCGCAGCCACGACATCCCGAACCTGCTCGTGGTCGACTCGTCGTTCTTCCCCTCCTCCGCAGCGCAGAACCCGGCCCTCACGATCGCCGCTCAGGCACTTCGCGTGGCCCACGAGACCGATTGGAGTGCGGTGGCCTCATGAGTGGACTCCGTGTGGTGACAGTCAACGTGAACGGGATCCGGGCCGCGGAGCGACGAGGCGGGCTGCCCTGGCTGGAGCAGGCGAATCCTGACGTGATCTGCCTCCAGGAGGTCCGGGCAACCGGCGATCAGCTGAACGAGGTGCTCGCGGGATCCGGTCTGGCGGACTACCACGTGGCGCACGCTGAGGCTCCGGACAAGGGCCGCGCAGGCGTGGCAGTGCTGAGTCGCACGGCGCCATCCGCGGTGCGTGACGTCACCGGTCTTCCGGGCATGGACGGACTCGGACGGTGGATCGAGGCAGACCTGTCGACCGACGTGGGAACGGTGACGGTCGTCTCGGCCTACGTGCACACGGGTGAGGCGGATACGCCGAGGCAGGTTGACAAGTACGCCTTCCTCGAGGCCATGGACTCCCGCCTCGCGACGCTGCGCCGCTCGGCGTCGCGTCGCAAGGGCCATGTGCTCGTCTGCGGTGATCTGAACGTGGCCCATCGCGAGGTCGACATCAAGAACTGGAAGGGCAACATCGGCAAGGCCGGCTTCCTCGAGGAGGAGCGGGCCTACTTCGACCGATGGTTCGACGGCCCGTGGGTGGACCTGGGCAGGCACCTGGGGGGAGTGGGGCCGGGTCCCTACACCTGGTGGTCCTGGCGGGGTCAGGCCTTCGACAACGATGCGGGCTGGCGGATCGACTACCAGGTGGCGTCCCCGGCCCTGGCGGAGCGGGCCATGCGCGCCGAGGTGGGTCGGGCGCCGACCTATGCCGAGAGGTGGAGCGATCACGCGCCGCTCGTGGTCGACTTCCAGTGAACCGTCGCGGGCACGGGCGACGCGCATGCGAGAGGGGGCCGTCCTGATGGACGGCCCCCTCTGCGCATCTGCTCGGCCGGCGACCGGCCGATCCCGACGGGATCCGTCGGACGGTGCTCCCGACTAGAGGTTGCGGGAGAAGATGGCGTCGATCTCCTCGCGTTCGGCGGGGGTCATCGCCTGGGACCGCTGACGGTCCCACTCCCGATGGATCTGACGGGCGCGGGCGGCGTCCTGGTCCAGCGGCTCGACCGCGAAGATCGAGGACAGGACCTTGGCCAAGGGCTTCATGGAGGATCACTCCTGTTCGTGTCTGGTGTCCGGGGGTCTCCCGACTGACATCACGATTATGTCTCAGATTTGCATGCGCTGCAAACAAATGTGACGTCAGGTGAGCAAGGTCACGCAGAATCAGGCCGGTCGGCACGTGACCCGGCTCACATGGGAGCGGGTTCCCTCGTGTGCAACGATGCTCGCGTGATGGCCACCCGCGAGACCTCGGAGTAGGCGTTCCGGTGGAGCGACGGCGCATCACGTACTCACCCAAGGTGTTCCTGCCGGTGACCCAGTTGTGCCGGGACCGGTGCGGATACTGCACCTTCGCGCAGGCTCCGGCGCACCTCCCCGCGCCCTACCTCACGGTCGACCAGATGCTGGCCGTGGCTCGAGCCGGGGCGGAGGTCGGCTGCCATGAGGCCCTGTTCACGCTGGGGGAGGCGCCAGAGGATCGCTACCCGGAGGCCCGCGCCTGGCTCGACGAGCAGGGGTTCGCCTCCACGACCGCGTACGTCGCGCACGCCGCTCAGCGAGTGCTGGACGAGACCGGGCTCCTGCCCCACGTGAATGCCGGGGCCATCAGCCGTGACGAGCTCGCGCTGCTGCGCACCGTCTCCCCGAGCCAGGGGATGATGATCGAGTCGGTCAACCCCGGTCTCGCCGCCCACCGCGGTGCACCTGACAAGGATCCGTCCCGGCGGCTGGCGACCCTGCGATGGGCCGGCGAGCTGGCCATCCCGTTCACGACGGGCCTGCTGGTCGGAATCGGCGAGTCTCGGGCGGACCGCATCGCGACCCTGGAGGCGATCGCCTCGTCCCACCGTGACTTCGGCCATGTGCAGGAGGTGATCGTCCAGAACTTCGTGCCGAAGCCCGGCACCGGCATGCGGGATGCGCCGGCCTGCAGCATGGAGGATCTCGTCGATGCCATCCGGCTCGCCCGCGAGATCCTGCCCGAGTCCGTGCACGTGCAGGCACCGCCCAATCTCGTCGACGATCCCGGCCTGCTCATCGATGCAGGGGTCGACGACTTCGGCGGTGTCTCCCCGATCACTGCTGATCATGTCAATCCGGAACGCCCGTGGCCCCATCTCGATGCGCTCCGCGCTGCCGCGGAGAGCAGGGGAATGGCGCTCGTCCCGCGCCTGACGATCTACCCCGAGTTCGCGCGTGAGGCGCACCGATGGCTGGATCCGAACGTGCGTTTCGCGGTCCTCGATCGCAGTGACTCCGCGAGCTTCGGGCGTGATGACCCGGGCGCAGTCTTTCCGGAGCGCCACGAGGCTGCTGCGAACGTGGGCACGGGTGCCGAGGTGATCCAGGTGGGTCGCCGGTCGACGCAGTGGTACTCGGGAGCCGATCGCCGTCCTCCGGTGCTGGTTCCGGCGGCCGGCGCGCTCGGCGGCGCCGTCCGAGAGGTCATCGACGGTGTCCAAGCCGGTCAGGAGCCCGGGGTCGACGAGCTCCAGCTGCTGTTCTCGGCGCGTGGTCCGGAAGTGGCGGCCATCGCCGCGGTCGCCGACGGCCTTCGTGCACAGGTGAACGGCGACGTCGTCACCTTCGTGCGCAATCGGAACATCAACTACACGAACGTCTGCACCTTCAAGTGCTCCTTCTGCGGCTTCTCGAAGGGTCCCTCATCCCTGAACCTGCGTGGTCGTCCGTACCTGCTCGAGGAGGCGGAGATCCACGCCCGCGTTGCCGAGGCCCTCGAGCTGGGGGCGACCGAGGTATGCCTTCAGGGAGGGATCCATCCCGACTTCGACGGCAACTACTACGTCGAGGTGTGCCGCAGCGTGAAGGAGGCCTTCCCCGGCGTCCACGTCCACGGCTTCACGGCTCTGGAGGTGACGGAGGGTGCACGACGACTGGGCGAGCCCCTGCCGACCTATCTGGGGCGCCTCAAGGAGGTGGGTCTGGGCACTCTGCCCGGCACGGCAGCCGAGATTCTTGATGACTCGGTGCGCGAGGTGCTGTGTCCCGACAAGATCACCACGTCCGAGTGGCTGGAGGCGCACGAGGCCGCGCACGAGGTGGGGCTTCGATCGAACATCACGATCATGTTCGGGCATCTTGAGGAGCCGGTTCACTGGGCCCGTCACCTCGTGCGCACGCGTGAGCTGCAGAAGCGCACCGGTGGCTTCACCGAGTTCATTCCCCTGCCCTTCGTGCACATGGCCTCACCGGTGTACCTGAAGCGGCGTGCGCGCCGTGGGCCGACGTGGCGCGAGGTCGTCCTCATGCACGCAGTGGGCCGGATCGCTTACCACGGCTGGGTGTCCAATGTTCAGGCCTCGTGGGTCAAGCTCGGAATCTCGGGCGCCCAGCAGCTCCTCCAGGCAGGGGTCAACGACCTCGGGGGAACCCTGATGGACGAGAACATCTCCCGGGCCGCGGGGGCGGCGCACGGGCAGGGCATCACGGATGCCGACTTCCGCGCGGTGGTCGAGCCTCTGGGGCGCACGCTCGTGGAGCGCACGACTCTCTACGGTCGGGTGACCGCGGCGCCTGTCGTCGAGGAACGAGTGGTGGCGACTGCGCCGTGAGCGGGTTCGAGGGACGCTCCTTCCTCGGAACACCTGCGACCGCGCCGGGTCCCATGGGTCCGGACATGCTCCGCGCGATCTCCGCGATCCGGGCGAATCCCGTCGAGTACCTGACGACCGTGTGGCGCCGGTACGGCGACGTCGTTCAGTTTCCGATTCCCCGGCCACCGAGCTACCTCATCAACGATCCTGATGCCGTGCGACGGGTGCTCGTCACCAATGGGCGCAACTACGGAAAGTCGACGATCCAGTATCGGTCCCTGTCGCTCGTGACGGGTGACGGCCTGCTGGTCGCCGACACCCCCGTTTGGCGCCGGCAGCGACCCCTGGTGCAGCCGGCCTTCCATCACGAGACGCTCGTGGGCCTGGGACCCATCATCAACGAGTCCCTCCAGCGGGTCTGCGCCGAGTGGGACGCGGTTCCGCCCGGGGAAGCGGTCGACGTCGATGCGTCGATGATGACAGCGGCCCTGGAGATCGTGGGACGGGCGCTGTTCGGCACGGATCTCTCGGCTGACGCCCAGCGACTGGCCCGAGCCACGCTGGCCGCCCTCGACGTGGTGGTCGCTCGAGCGCGCGTACCCATCACGCCTCCCTCATGGGTACCCACCCCCGGCAACCGTCGACTGCGCGCATCCGTGAGGGAGTTGGACGCAGCAGTCGACAGGATGCTGGTCGAGCGACGTGCACGATCGCAGGGACAGCCGAGTGACATGCTCGACCTGCTCCTCAGTGCCCGTGATGCGACCGGGCAAGGTCTCGACGCGACGGAGGTGCGCGACGAGATCGTGACGTTCATCGTGGCGGGCCATGAGACCGTCGCGAGCGCCCTCAGCTGGTCGTGGGCCCTCCTCGCGGCGCATCCGGATGTCCAGGCCGACCTGCAGGCCGAGTCCGATGAGGTGCTGGCTGGCCGACCCGTCTCCTTCGAGGACTACGGCCGGCTTCCGTTCGCGCGTGCGGTGATGGACGAGGCCCTGCGGCTGTATCCACCGGCCTGGCTCATCACGCGTCGGGCGGAGGAGGGAGACCTCGTGGCGGGGCACGATGTCCCCTCCGGCAGTCTCGTGATCCTCAGTCCATGGCTGCTGCACCGGCATCCGGGAGCGTGGCGGGATCCCCTTCGTTTCGACCCCACGCGATTCCTGGATGGCTCCGCGGACCGAACGTCCTTCATCCCGTTCGGTGCGGGCCTGCGCCAGTGCATCGGGCGTGACTTCGCCTACGTCGAGGGCGTCCTCATGCTCGCCGCTCTGGCCGGTCGTTACCACGTGCGCCCGTGGCGTGGCCGTGGAGTGCCGGCAGCTGATCCGTCGGTCACCGTGCGGCCCGTGGGAGGTCTGCCCCTGCAGGTGAGTCGCCGGTAGGCCCTCAGCTTCGGGTGATGTACTCCATGAGCGCGGCGCGCTCGCCCTCCAGCTCCCCGAGACGCATCTTGACGATGTCACCGATGCTGACGATGCCGATCAGCACGCCGTCATCGTCGGTGACGGGGATGTGACGGAACCGGTTGTCCGTCATGACCTGCAGCAGCTCGTCGACGTGAGCCTGGGGACGGGCCGTGAAGACGCGATCGGTCATGATCTCGGCGACAGTGCCCGATAGGGCTGCCTCGCCCCTCGCGAGCGACCGCACGACATCGCGCTCGGACACGATGCCGTCGACCTGACGCCCGTCACGGGAGACGACGAGGGCTCCGATGTGATGCTGAGCGAGAGCCTTCACGAGATCGCCCACCGATGACTCGGGCGTGATGGTGGCGACGAAATCGCCCTTCGAGGACAGGATCGTGGACAGCTGCATGAGGCACCTCCGCATCCGGTTACGACCATGGTCACCCAGCGGGAGGTGTTCCGTCAGGGGTTTGGCGAATTGGCACCGGTCAGGATCGCGAGCACCTGGTCGTGCAGGTGCCCGTTCGTGGTGACGGCCGAGCCTCCTCCGAGCGCCGATCCGCCTGAGTAGGAGGTGATCCTCCCCCCAGCCTCGTGGACGATCGGGATGAGTGCGGCCATGTCGTACGTCTCCAATTGGGGCTCGGCGGCGATGTCGACGGCCCCTTCGGCGACGAGCATGTGCGACCAGAAGTCTCCGTAGGCCCGTTGCCTCCAGGTGTCGGAGAGGAGGGCGCGCAGTCCGTCCTGCGCGCCGCGCTCAGCCCATCCGACCGAGTCCGAGAACGAGAAGGAGGCATCGGCCAGTGATCGGACGCCACTGGAGCGCAGGCGACGGGGTGTCGTGCTCGTGGGATCGGTCGCCCAGGCTCCCTCTCCACGCGCAGCCCACCAGCGGCGCTGGAGCGCAGGTGCGGAGACCACGCCGACGACCACGGTGTCCTCGACCATGAGGCCGATCAGCGTCGCCCAGACGGGGACGCCACGCACGTAGTTCTTGGTGCCGTCGATGGGATCGAGGACCCATCGACGTTGGGCACCGCCCTCGATCCCGAACTCCTCCCCGAGGATCCCGTCCTCGGGGCGCACGCGAGCGAGGTCCGCCCGAAGTGCCTGCTCCACCGCACGATCGGCCTCGGTCACGGGAGTGAGGTCCGGCTTGGTCTCCACGATCAGATCGGTTGCGCGAAACCGCGCCATGCTGATCCGGTCGGCAGTATCGGCGAGTGCGAGGGCGATCTCGAGGTCCGTCATCGAAGGCGCGGCGTCCACGGCAGCAACCTATCGGGCACGATCGAAGCGCCTAGGATGCGCATGTGCTCGACACCGTCGGTGGGCTCCCTGCGCATCCGCTCCTCGTCCACGCACCCCTGGTGCTGATCCCGTTGGTCTCCCTCAGCGCCGTGGGGATGGTGGCATCGGTCAGGTTCTCGCGGCGATACGGCTCCGCCGCCGCCGTCCTGTCGGCACTCGCACTCATCTCGGCTGTGGCGGCGAAGCTCTCGGGGGAGGCCTGGAGCGAGCAGGTGGGAGTCCCGCAGCCCCATGCGGACCTGGCTGACCCCCTGCCCGTCATCGTCCTCCTGCAGGCGCTTCTCGTGACCCTCCTGTGGCTCCTCGACCGTGGCCGCCCCACCAATCGATCGCGACCGCTGCCGGTCTGGCTGCTGTCGGCACTCGTGCTGGTCATGTCGGTGATCGCGGTCTATTGGACGGTGCGCGTCGGACACTCAGGGGCCGAGGCGGTCTGGGCTCCACGCTCCTGACGGATGGTCACCGGGGTCCGGTGCGGGCGCCCATCGATCGTGCTGCCGTCACGTGCTCGAATCGTCGGCGTCCGACCGACTGCGCAGGAGCCTGCGCAGCGAGGTGATGCGCGCGTGCAGGGTCGTCTCCCCGGGCTCCTCGAGGAGGGTAGTGAGGGCGCAGTCCGGCTCGTCATGACTGCAGGCGCGTGGGCACTCGCGCGTGAGACCCTCGACATCCGGAAAGGCATGGATGACTCGGGTGGGGTCGATGTGCGCCAGTCCGAAGGAGCGGATTCCCGGGGTGTCGATGATGACGCCTCCCGTGGGCAGGTGGAGGGCCACGACGCTGGTCGAGGTGTGCCGCCCTCGACCCGTGACGGCGTTGACGTCTCCGGTGAGCCGGTCGGCCTGGGGAATGAGGGCGTTGACGAGGCTGGACTTCCCGACCCCTGAGTGACCCACGAGCACGGTGCTCTGGTCGGCCAATTGGGACCGCAGCGTCTCGGGCACCTGCGTGCGCACGACCGTGAAGACGGGGATGCCCAGGGGCTCGTAGAGCTTCAGCAGATCATCCGCCGGCTTCAGGTCGGTCTTCGTGATCACGAGCATCGGGACGATGCCGGCGTCGAGCGCCGCCACGAGAGCCCGGTCGATGAGGCCCGTGCGCGGCTCGGGGTCCGTGGTCGCCGTCACGATCGCCAGTTGCGTCGCGTTCGCCACGATCACGCGCTCCACGGGATCGGTGTCGTCAGCTGTCCGGCGCAACGTTGACGTGCGCTCGCGTCGTCGCACGATCCGCGCGTGTGAGTCGTCGCCTCCGGCCAGATCGCCGACGACGTCGACGATGTCGCCGACCACGATTCCCTTGCGACCCAGCTCCCGCGCCTTGACGGCGTAGAGAGGGGTTCCGTCGTTCAACTCCAGCGTGAATCGTCCACGATCGACCGTCATGACGATGGCGGTCGTCGCGTCGGTGTGGGCGGGTCGCTCCTTGGACCTCGGACGTGCCTTCCGGCGTCCCGGTCGGACGCGGACATCGTCCTCGTCCAGGTGGTGGTGCTGGCGGGTCACTCGGCTCCGCTCCCGAGGAGCATGCGGGACCACATCCCCGGGAAGTCGGGCAGTGTCTTCTGGGTGGTGGCGATGTTCTCCACCTCGACACCCGGAACGGCCAGGCCGATGACCGCTCCCGCCGTGGCCATGCGGTGATCGTCGTACGTGGCGACACGGCCCCCATGCAACGGACGGGGACGGATGATCAGTCCGTCATCCGTCTCGACGACGTCGCCTCCGAGAGCGTTCAGCTCGCGCGTCAGGGCAGCCAGCCGGTCGGTCTCGTGCCCGCGCAGGTGGGCGATGCCCCTCAGCGTTGTCGGAGAGTCCGCGAGGGCTGCAACAGCGGCGACGGTGGGAGCGACCTCGCCCACGGCCGCAAGATCGAGGTCGACACCCCGGATCCGATCGCCGCCCGTGACGCGGAGCCCCTCGGGCTCGTGTGTCACGGTGGCACCCATTGCTGCCCAGATCTCGCGAAGCCGATCACCGGGTTGAGTGGTCGTCGATGGCCAGTCGCGGATGACCACGCTGCCCCTGGTGACGAGGGCGGCGGCCTGGAAGGGCGCGGCATTGGACAGATCGGGCTCGATCATGCGGTCGAGTGCGGGGACGTTCTGCGGATCGACATGCCAGATGGTGACGCCGTCGCGCCGGACTCGAACTCCGTGCTCGGCCAGCATGGCGATCGTCATGTCGATGTGGGGCATGCTCGGCACGGGTGCTCCGACGTGATGGATCGTCACACCGGCGTTGAACCGTGCCGCGCTCAGGAGCAGTCCGGAGATGAACTGACTCGACTTGGAAGCGTCGACGAAGACCTCACCACCGGTCACCTCGCCGTCGGCGGTCAGGACGAAGGGCAGGCGCCCGGTGCCCCGATCCCACACCTCGACGCCGAGATCCTTGAGCGACTCGATGACGGTCGCCATGGGTCGCTTGCGGGCATGGGCATCGCCGTCGAAGGTGATCTCCCCGTGAGCGAGTGCAGCGAGGGGCGGGAGGAAGCGCATGACCGTGCCGGCCAGGCCCACATCGATCGCGACGGGGCCACGCATGAAGTGGGGAGTGACGTCGACCGTGACGTTGCCAGTGTCGTCACGGAGTCCGACATCGATCTCCACTCCGAGCTGCTGCAGGCCCTGGATCATCAGGCGGGTGTCGCGGGCATCGAGCAGTCCGGCGATGCGGCTGGGGCCCTCCGCGAGAGCCGCCAGGATGAGGGCACGGTTGCTGGCCGACTTGGACCCGGGCACGTTCAGGGAGGCGTGGACGGGCCCCGATGCCGGCGGCGCGGGCCACGCGTCAGTGCTCACCTGCGCAACAGTAACGCGACGCCGATCCCGACGATGGCGACCAAGCCGACCCCGACGATCCAGATGACGGGGAAGCCTCCCGACTCCTCGGCGCTCGATTCGGGAGCGGACTCGGTGGACTCCGTGGCCGTGGCCTCGACCGCCTCTGATGTCGGTGTGGCGGATGAACTGGACGGCGCCGCTTCGACACCCGAGTCAGCGGTGCCGTCGACGGTGTAGGTGAAGGTCCCCTCGACAGTGTGCCCGTCGGCGGAGACGACCCGGTACGCCACGTCATATGCCCCGGCGGGAGCAGACGGATCGACGGCGACACTGAAGGCCCGGTCGTCGATGACCGGCTCTCCCGTCACGATCGATGTGCCGTCCTGGTCTCGGACCACGAGCGCAGCGCCCATGTCGAGCAGGCCCGAGTCGAAGGTGATCGTCACCTCGGCAGGTGCTGCATCAAGCACGCTGTCGGCCTCGGGAGAGGTGCCGACCTGGGAGGCGTGGCCGAAGGCGGGCACGGCTCCCGTGAACGTGGCGGCGCCGATGAGGAGCGCTGCGGCGAGTGATGCCAGCCGACCGGTCATGTGAAAATCCCTTCTGCCAGGACTCCGTCGACGCCGACCCCGGATGGGATGACGTACGCAGCGGATCCGATCGTCGTGTTCCAGGTGTTGAAGGCGTCCGAGCGGGCCAAGCGTTCCTGCATCGGGATGAAGGACGTGGCCGGGTCGCGCATATAGGCCGCGAAGAGCAGTCCCATGTCGGCCGAGCCGTTGATGATCCCGTTGTCGTAGTTGTAGGGACGCCGCAGGATCATCTCCGAGGAAGTGGCGGCATGTGCGACTCGGATGTGCGCGTCATTCGGGATTGCCGGCAAGCCCCGATCGTCAACGGCATCGAAGTCCACGGCAGTGCTGGTGTCTGAACTGCCGAGGGGAGCGCCGTCTGCTGTTCGCCGCCCGATGGCGAGTTCCTGCGTCTCCCGGTCGAGTGCCTCCCATGCGTCCAGGTGCAGCCGGATGCGACGGAGCACCAGGATCGTGCCGCCGGTCACCCAATCGGGGCCCTCAGGAATCCAGACGACCTCGTCGAACAGGTCGGTCCCGGGCTGCGGGTTGACGATGCCGTCGGGCTGGCTCAGGACATTGCGGGTGACGTTGCTGCCCGGGACGGCCGGTTCGGGCGATCGGAATCCGTCCTGGATCCAGCGCACCTCCGTGAGCGTGGAGAGATCCTTCGTGAGCATGCGACTCGCATGGGCCAGCGTCAGTGGATCATCGGATCCGATCTGCAGCAGGAGGTCGGTCTGGCCCCAGCGATCCTGCAGGTCATCCGTCGAGAAGGCCGGAATCTCGGGAAGCTGCGGAGGGATCCGGTCATGAAGGCCTGTGCGTGCGAAGAAGGGGCGTCCCAGGCCCAGGGTGATGGTGAGGCCGGCGGTGGCACGGGCCAGTTCCGGCTCGGTGTCACCCAGAGCGGGCTCGCCCTGGGTGAGTCTCGCGGCGTCGTCGGTGACGATGCGGAGCACGGCGAACGCGGAGTCGCGTGACGGGTCGCGCAGATCAAGCCCGATGAAGGACTGGAGGATCGTCGCGGGCGTATCGACGCCCGACTGGTGGCTGCCTCGGAAGGGATGCATCACCGGGCGCGATGACGAGGCCGCGCTGGTCCGAGAGACCGACGTGGCGGAGCTGGGCATGGTCGTGGGAGTGCTGGTGCCGGACGGTGATGCGGAGGCGTCTGCCGACCCGCGACCGAGGGCGAACCCGCCGGCGACGCCGATGAGGGCGGCGCCGCCGGCGGCCAGCACGCCACGCCTGCTGACGCGGGGCGTCTGCGGTGTGGTGCTGGTGTCACTCATGATGTGCTCTCACATGCCTGACATGGTGTGGCCCATGCCGCCGTCGTAGGTCTCGTTGGCGCCGGCGTAGACCTTGCCGAGGACCGTCGTCCTCAGGACGCCTCCATCAGCCGTGATGAGGGTGACCGGAATCATCGTCCCGGCGGTGATGGGCTTGGTGAGCTTCATGAACATGAGGTGATTGCCCCCCGGCTTCAGCTCCATCATGCCCTTGGCCGGGATGATGAACCCGCCCGGCTTCTGCTGCATCACCATGGATCCCTTCTTCATGACCACCTCATGCAGCTGCAGGAATGTGGAGTAGGGGCTGGTCGCGGCGATCACCCGGATGGGTGCGTTCGTCGGGTTCTTGACCATGCCGAAGGCAGCCGACATGCCGGTGTCTGCGGCCTTCGCCCAGCCGTCCGCGAGGCGGATCGGGGACGGAGATGGGGTGAGTCCCGTGCCCCATCGGGGCTTGGCTCCCTGCCTGGCGATGGAGCACACGTACAGGGTTCCGTGATTGTCCTCGACCATGCCGGGCATGGCACAGCGGCTTCCGGGCTTGGGGGCCTCGTGGGCCTGGGCCAGGGGTGCGGTGATGCCGATGAGGGCAAGAGCTGCCGCGACGGCAACGGTGGATCGGATGATACGGGTCATGTCACGCCTTTCGAGTGATGTGTCAGGGGAACCGGCCCCCCGGCATCGACTGGCGTGCGTGGGGTCCGGCTAGGTCAGCAGTGCGACGGTCATCGGGGGCGGTCCGCGGCGGACGACCCCATGGCGCAGATCATCGTGGGACTCCCGAGCGCCCTCGGGGGTCGGAAGCACGGGGCAGGGTGATGCTGTGGGCTCGGCCAGGACGAGTGTCACGGCGCCGACAGCTGCGGCGAGGAACGCCGACCAGCGAGCCAGGAGGCTGTCTGCGTGCATCAGCACACCCACGGCGACGGCCGCGGCGGCCGCATGGCCCATGACCATGAGCGGGGCATCGATGGCCGCGGAGGAGTGGCCGTGACCAGCGGTGAAGGTCATGACCATGTGAAGCAGGGCCTGTCCGGCGATCAGCACCAGGGACGCACGCGCCCAGGTGAGTGGGCGTCGTGTCGCAGCGAGGGCCAGTCCGGTCGAGAGCAGTGCGACCAGGACGACGCTCGTGAGGCTCAGGGGGCCCTGACCAGCCGTGTGCCCGGCGAGAGTGAGGACGGTGAGCGCGGTCGCCACGAGAGCAGCGCGAGCAGGACGCACGTCACTTCTCCGGGCCACAGGGGGAGTCTAGGGCTCGAGCCGGTGCTCGGACCCCATGTCCCGTGGCAGGCTGCTGCCATGTGCGGCAGGTATGCGGCAACCAAGGATCCGGCGGCCCTGGCCGACGAGTTCGAGGCGATCGCGGCACCTGAATCCTCGTGGGCGCCTGACTACAACGTCGCCCCGACGAAACCGGTTCCCATCGTGGTCGAGCGGGAACTCGATGGCCAGCCCGCTCGTACGGTCGAGGTCGCCAGATGGGGGCTCATCCCCTCGTGGGCGAAGGATGCGTCGCGGGCATCACGCATGATCAACGCACGCGTCGAGACCGTCGCGACCACACCCGCCTTCCGCGCTGCTTTCGCGCGACGGCGCTGCCTTGTCCCTGCTGAGGGCTACTACGAGTGGTACACGCCTACGGAGCCGGATGCCCCACGCGGGCGCTCGGGCGGGGTGATCAAGCAGCCGTTCTTCATCCACTCCTCGGACGGATCCTCACTCGCCATGGCGGGCCTGTACGAGTGGTGGCGTGACCCGGCTGAGCCTGACACCTCAGCCGATGCCTGGCGCCTCACGTGCACGATCCTCACCACCGACGCGTCCCCGGACCTGTCGCGGATCCATGACCGCATGCCCGTGCTCGTCCAGCGGGACGCCTGGGGTGCGTGGCTCGATCCGCGTACCGATGTCGAGGAGGCATCGTCGCTAGCCCACCGGACGTCATCCGGAGGCCTGGCGGCCTACCCGGTGTCGACGCGCGTGAACAACGTGCGCAACAACGGCCCGGAGCTCCTGGCCCCTGTCTGAGCACCGCGGCATGCAGGCCATGGTCCGATCGGCGCCGGGAATGCCGCTGATGACGGGGGTGTTGATCGGGTCATGCCGGCCACCCTCGCTCGTGTCGATCGCCCGGGCGCCCGAAGGCGGCGGTGCCGCGCATCCCGACTAGGCTCGAGTGCGATGAGTGCAGAGGTGTCCGGCGCCGCGGTGACCGACGATGTGGGCGAGACGGCCGGCCAGCGGGCTGACCGGTTCGAGCGCGATGCCCTGCAGTACCTCGACCAGCTCTACGGTGCCGCGATGCGCATGACGCGCAATCCCGCGGACGCTGAGGATCTGGTGCAGGAGACCTACCTCAAGGCCTTCGCGGCGTTCGATTCCTTCACGGAGGGCACGAACCTGAAGGCCTGGCTCTTCCGGATCCTGACCAACACCTACATCAACATCTACCGCAAGCGGCAGCGCCAGCCCTTCCAGACCGGCACCGACGACCTCACCGACGGTCAGCTGCACGAGGCTGAGAGCCACACATCCACCGGCCTGAGGTCAGCCGAGGTGGAGGCGCTGGATCGGCTGGCGGACACCGACGTGGTCGAGGCGCTGGCCCAGCTTCCTGAGGACTTCCGCCTCGCCGTGTACCTCGCCGATGTCGAGGGGTTCTCGTACAAGGAGATCGCGGAGATCATGGAGACCCCGATCGGCACGGTGATGTCCCGACTGCATCGCGGTCGCCGGATGCTCCGTGAGCTCCTGGCTGACTACGCCGTCGAACGCGGCTTCCTTCCGAAGCCGATCGGTGCCGGCGAGGACGAGCACGACGATGTCTCGGGGGAGGAGGAGCGATGAGCTGCGGCCGTCCGCACGCTGTGCCGTGCACCCGAGTGCTCTCGATCGTGCATGAGTACCTCGATGGAGAGATCGCGGAGATCGAGCGCGTCGACATCGTGCAGCACCTGGGCGAGTGCCCACCGTGCGAGGAGCAGGTGGCTGTCCTGCGCGCGGTGAAGGTCGTGGTGCAACGATCCTGTGCCGACCAGGCCGCGCCCGAGTCGCTTCGGGTCTCCATCATGGCGAGGGTTCGACAGGTCTCCGTGTCGCGGGGCACCGACCCCGCGGAGGAGTAGCCTGCCGCCAGACACGGCGACAGGAGAAACGGTGGAGCAGACAGTCCGGGCGGAGATGGTGGCGTCCGTCCACTCCATCGTCACCGAGGTCGGTGCGCGGGTCGAGGTGGGTGACACCCTCATGATCCTCGAGTCGATGAAGATGGAGATCCCTGTCGTGGTCGAGACCTCGGGCACCGTCCGCGAGATCTCGGTGCAGCCGGGGGATGTCGTGCGCGAGGGCGATGTCCTCGCCCTGCTCGACTGAGCGTCAGTCCTGCGTCACGCGGCGGGTGAGCGCGAGCAGGTGCACCTCGGGCAGCGAGGTCCAGTCCCGATCCGGAACGCGCGTGAAGCCGCGGCGCGCGTACATGGCCGCAGCCCCGGTGTTGGTGTCCCGGACACAGATCGTCAGTGCCCGTGCCTGCCGGGTCCGGGCCTCGTCCTCGCAGGCCTGCATCAGGGCATCCGCCACGCCTGTGCCCCACTCATCCGGATCCACGGCGAGGAAGCGGAACTCCAGTTCGTCCTCGAGCCCCACCTCGGAGAAGGCGGAGTCCGGTGGGCAGATCGTCACGGTGCCGACGACCTGCCCCGCCCGCTCAGCCACGAGGAGCTGGGCTCCTCGGTGCCGGGACAGCGCATCGGCGAGAACCGTTCGGTAGGGGCTCTCGGCGGTGATCTGGCCCGCCGCCTCGTAGGCCGCCACGCTGATGCGGCTGACGTCGTCGAGGTCCTCGAGACGGGCCGGCCGGATCCTGCAGGTCACCCGTCCACTATCGCGCATGCTCGAGTCGGCTGGGGCGTGGGCATTAGCCTGAGGTAGTGACCCGGGGAGGGCCCCCTCCGCCGGACGCATCAGGGTCCGTCAGGAGGGTCAATGGCGCTCACGCCCGGGGAACACGATCGGCTCCTGCTTCACCTGCAGGCGCTCCTGGCCCGGGAGCGCCGCGATCGGGGCCTGGCCCTGAATGTCCCCGAGGCGACCGCCCTGATCGCCGATGCCGTGTGCGAGTGGGCGCGTGACGGGCTCGAGCTGACAGTCGCCCGGGATCGCGCATGCGGGCTGCTGGGTCCTGACGATGTCCTTCCGGGGGTGACCGAGGCCCTCACGGAGGTGCGGGTGGAGGCGCGCTTCTCCGACGGCACGCGGCTCGTCGTCGTCCATGACCCTTTCGGCATTCGCGCACGCGACGGCTCGTCCCTGCCGCCCCCGCCGGCTGAGGCGGTCATCGAGATCACCAATGAGGCCGACACTCCGATCGGCCTGACCTCGCATGTGCATCTCGCTGAGGTCAACCCGCGACTGCGTCTGGACCGCTCGGCCGCCTACGGCATGCGCCTGGCCATCCCCACGGGCGACACGGTCTGGGTGCGCCCGGGCGAGGTGCTCGCCCTCCCCGTCCGTGCCATCGCGGGTGCGCGTGTGCAGGTCGGCACATCCGGCGTGGTCGAGGGATCACTGGACGATCCCGAGGTCCGCACGCGTGCCCTCCGCACCCTGCGCTCGTGCGGCTACCTGGATGTCGAGGGAGGAGTCCCCGTGGGCGACGTCCGGTCGGCCGAGGAAGCGATCGCGCGCCTGATGCGTGAGCGGGCGGCGGCAACGGGAGAGGAGCCCCAGTCGTGAGCGGTGACTTCGGCCCTCGTGTGGGGGACGTCCTCGTCCTCGGCGACACTCGGTTGCGCCTGCGCATCACGGAGCGCGTGGCGGACTCGGGTGACGAGCTGCGGGTGGGCTTCGCCAAGACCGGTCGCGACGGCATCGGGCTCAAGGCGCTGTCGGCCCGCGACTCCTGCGATGTCCTCATCACGAATGTCGTTGTGCTCGATGCCGTCGACGGCGTCAGGGTGGCCAGCATCGGGATCCGAAACGGGCGCATCAGCGGCATCGGCAAGGCGGGCAACCCCGACGTGACTGATGACATCGACATCGTGGTCGGCACGGGCACCGTCGTCATCGACGGCGACGGACTGATCGCCACGGCAGGCGGAATCGACACTCACGTCCACACCCTCAGTCCGCGCGTCCTGGCGGCTGAGCTCTCCTCGGGCGTCACCACGGTCATCGGCCAGGAAGCCGGTCCCATGTGGGGCGTGGGCCTCGGGTCCTCCTGGGTCCTCGGACGGGGAATGCGAGCCATGGAGGCCTATCCGATCAACATCGGACTTCTCGGCCGAGGCTCGTCGTCCCGTGCGGAGGCGATCCGCGAGTCGGTCGAGTCGCACGTATGCGGGCTCAAGGTGCATGAGGACACCGCAGCCACGCTTCGGACGATCGACACGGCTCTCACGGTGGCGGACGAGGTGGACTTCCGGGTCGCACTGCACACCGACGGTCTCAACGAGTCACTGTCGGTGGCCGACACCCTCGCGGTGCTCGATGGTCGATCTGTGCACGCGTTCCATGTGGAGGGGTGCGGAGGCGGACATGCCCCCGACGTCCTGACGCTCGCCGGTCACGCGAACGTTCTGGCCTCCTCGACCAATCCCACGCTGCCCTACGGCATCAACGCCGTCGCTGAGCACGTCGACATGATCCTGCTCAGCCACGGCATGGATGCCGAACGGGAGAGCGATGTGCATATCGCGCGGGCTCGTGTGCGTGGAGTGACGATGGCAGCGGAGGGCCGGCTGCACGACATGGGCGTGATCGGTGTCACGTCGTCCGATGCCCAGGGGATGGGACGGGCCGGAGAGACATGGTGGCGCACCTTCGCGCTTGCGGGTGTTCTCGCTGGCCGCGATCCGGAACGCGATCCGGAGGGCGATGACAATGAGCGCATCCTTCGCTACCTCGCGAAGATCACGATCAATCCCGCGCTCGTCCACGGACTCGCCGGCGAGGTGGGACGACTCGCCCCGGGGATGCTCGCCGACATCGTCCTCTGGCGTCCGGAGCTCTTCAGCGCCAAGCCCCAGTTGGTCATCAAGGGTGGTTTTCCGGCATGGGGCATGACGGGGGATCCGAACGCCAGCATCGACTCAGCGGAGCCCCTCGTCCTCGGCCCCCAGTTCGGCGCCCTGGCGGACGTCGCAGCGGAGGTGTCCGTCCTCTTCTCGAACTCGATCGCGGCTGAGGCGACACCGCCGCCCGGGCGCCACCGTGTCGTCCCCGTCAGGGGCTGCCGCGACCTGCGCAGCGGCGATCTCGTGCGCAACGGCGTGGTGGGGCGTGTGGAGGTCGAGCCGGACGGCAGCGAGGTTCGCTGGAACGGGGACCCGCTCCACATGGACCCTGTCGTCGACGTCCCCACCTCCCGCCTGCACTTCTGGTGAACGGCGGCCCGTCGTATCCTCGCGGATCATGGGCACCCTCTCCCGCCTCGTCGACGAGCGCACCGATCTCGACCCGGAGGACGCCGACCTGCTGGTGCGCCTGGTCGAGCAGTGGTCCGTCGTATCGGACCTGGGCCTGAGCGACCTGCTGCTCTGGGTCCCGACCTGGAACGATGCGGGCTGGATCGCCGTCGCCCAGGTGCGCCCGTCCACTGCTCCCACCTCTGTGCCCGAGGACGTCATCGGCAGCTTCATGCCACGTGGCCGCCATCCTGAAGTCGATCAGGTGCGTGCGGTCGGTCGACCGGTCCTTCCCCGTGACGGGTTACCGGCGTGGGCCCCTGCCGC
Source organism: uncultured Bifidobacteriaceae bacterium (assembly GCA_964597445.1). Classification (GTDB taxonomy): domain Bacteria; phylum Actinomycetota; class Actinomycetes; order S36-B12; family S36-B12; genus UBA10649. The sequence goes on from CAZQXO010000011.1 coordinate 49,564, forward strand.
GGTCGAGGCCTACCCGATCGCCCGGGACGGCCGGGTCATCGGGGTGATCGCCCGCCACGCCGCGGCGTCCCCGCGGGTCGCGGGGCGACTGGAGGAGATCTACCTCAGCTCGGCGGATGACCTGTTCGCGATGATCGTGGAGGGATCCTTCCCGACGGCGACCGAGCATGGGCACAGCGGACAGGCCCCTCGGGTGGGTGATGGGCTCGTCCGACTCACGGCCCATGGCACGGTGGAGTACGCCAGTCCGAACGCCATCAACGCGATGCGCCGCCTCGGCCTGGCACGTGAGCTGGTGGGCTCGACCCTGGCGGAAGTGGTCGTGCGGCTCGTCCATCGACCCGGTCCCGTGGACACGACGCTGAGCGCGGTCGCGAGCGGTCGAGCACCGGGGGATGCGGACATCGAGAACAGCGCCGCTTCCGTGCTGCTGCACGGTATCCCGCTGAGCCGGTCGGGGGAGCGGATCGGAGCGCTGGTGTTCTGCCGGGACGTGACGGATCTGCGTCGACGTGAACGGGCTCTGATCAGCAAGGATGCCACCATCCGCGAGACCCATCATCGGGTGAAGAACAACCTCCAGACCGTGGCCGCGATGCTGCGCATGCAGGGGCGCCGGGCATCGTCACCGGAGGTCCGACAGGCGCTGTCCGATGCCGAGCTCCGTGTTGCGGCGATCGCCGTCGTGCACGAGTCCCTGGCTGTCGGGTCGGACGAGAAGGTGGACTTCGATGCTGTCGTGGACCGCATCATCGGGCTCGTGCGTGATGTCGCACCCGCCTACTCGTCCGACGGTCGCACGCCCATCATCGTGCGGGAGGGTGCCTGGGGCGCCCTTCCCGCCGAGGTCGCCGTGCCGATGGCCATGGCGGTGTCGGAGCTGCTCAGCAATGCCGTGGAGCACGCCTCGGCGACTATGGTCACGGTGGAGCTGTCGACGTGGTCGAGCGAGCGCCCCGGGTCGGGGCTCAGCCTCGTCGTGCGCGATGACGGGGTCGGGCTGCCTGCCGACCTGCAGGTGGCGGAGGCCGGTCTCGGTCTCAGCATCGTCCAGGCCCTCGTGACGACGGAGCTGCACGGCACGATCGAGATGGCCGGGGACGCCGGCACGGTCGTGACCGTCGAGGTCCCCCTCGGCTGAGGACGCGGGTCCGGGTCAGGCGTTGGTGCGCGCCCGCAGTCGGGCGTTCCGGCGCTTGAGCGCGCGGCGCTCGTCCTCGCTGAGGCCGCCCCAGACACCGGCATCCTGGCCGGTCTCCAATGCCCACCTCAGGCACTCGTCGACCACGCTGCAGCGCCGGCAGACCGCCTTGGCCTCTTCGATCTGGACCAAAGCGGGACCGGTGTTGCCGATCGGGAAGAAGAGCTCGGGGTCTTCGTCACGGCAGGCAGCCTCATGGCGCCAGTCCATGCGTATCCCTCCACAGGGCAGCGCGCCGGGGTCCCCGGCGCTCGTGATTGCGTTCACGAAGCGACTCAACGCGGACCTGACCGAGGGTCGCCCGGGGAAGGTCCTGAGGGAAGTCAGCCGATTCGGTTCAGCAACGGGCTCCCCTAGGGTTGCAGACGATGCCCCGGCCCACAAGGGGAAGCACCGGATCGGGCGGCGGCGAGTCTGTCAATTAGGTCACAGTTCCGTAACAGACGCCCGAAATGTCCGGTATTTTTATGCGCAAAACGGACAGGAGCCCGTGATCAGGGGCCAGGTGCCACGACGCGCAGGGCTTCGGGGACCGCGATGAAGGCGATCTCGGTGACAGCTCCCTGGCCCTCCCCGTCGATCTGCAGGGCAACCGGTCGGGACGCGCGCACGAGGAAGCCGGACTGGTCGTGCCACGTGACCATCCCGCCGCGGGCATCCCACCCCCCTCGACCCCTCAGGAGGCGTCCGGCGGCGACGACCGCGGTCGGCAGCTGCATGCGGCGCAGGGCGAAGAGATCCAGTCCGGTGTCGAAGGAAGCCTCGGGACAGGGAGTGATCGGCAGGCTGCCGAGGAACGTCCAGGGTGACGTGTTCTGGACGAAGGCGAGGAAGGCCCGATCCACCACCTCGTCGGGAGGCTCGCCATCGGGCTGGGCTGGCCAGGGACGGATCAGGGTCAGGGCGGGATCGCGTCGATCGGTGTGCCGGAAGTAGGCGTTCAGCGTGGTGGTCAGGTACCGCAGCGGCGTGGCGGAGCGGCCGACTGCCCGATGCCGTTCCATCGCCGCGATGATCTCCGCATCGATCCCGAGGCCCGCGTTGGCCAGGAACCAGTGCTCGCCGGCCCTCCCGAGGCCGATCGTGCGGCTGCTCCCCTCGCGCAGCAGCTCGAGGACGAGTCCGGTGGCCTCCACCGCGTCATTGGGAAGCCCCAGCGAGCGGGCGAACACGTTGGCGCTGCCACCCGGCACCGTGGCCAGCATGGGCACCTGCGGGCCCGGCCCGTCCCGCAGGAGGCCGTTGGTGACCTCGTTGACCACGCCGTCACCGCCGAGGGTGACGACCACGTCCATGCCCTCGGCCCGGGCGCGCTCACCGAGGGCGAATCCATGCCCACGGTGCGTGGTCACGGTGACATCGAGATCGATGTCGGCAGAGAAGGCGTGGACGATCACGTCGACCACACGGGGGGACGTGGTGGTCGCTCGGGGATTCACGACGAGGAGGCCACGCACCCCTCGAGCCTAGCCCGGCATGGAGTCGGCCCCGGGAGTCGCTACCGTGGTCGGGTGCGTGATCGTCCGACGGTGCTGACCGTGCTCGCCGCCCTCTCCGGGCTGCAGGGTGCGGCACTCGTCCTCTACGCCGCCTTCGACGTCGTTCGGGCCCTTCGCATCGGCATCACGGGTCCGGAGGAGGTCTCGAACGCGGGGGCGCTCGTCTCCCTCATCGTGATCATCGCCGCCTTCGGTGCGTCCCTCATCTGGGTCGCCTGGGGATGGTGGGGAGCTCGCTCGTGGGCCCGGGCCCCGTTCGTCGTCGCCCAGCTCATCCTCGTCTTCATCGGGTTCGAGGTGTCGCAGTCCTCCGAGGCGACGCTGCAGACGGTGGGCCAGGTCGCCATGGTCGTGGCCGTGGTGGGTGTCGTCCTGGTCTTCCTGCCGAGCACGCGGCGGGCTCTGAGCGACTAGCGGCCGTCCGGGGTGAGTCCCTCTCGCAGTTCGTGGAGCGATCGGGCGAGCAGTCGGGAGACATGCATCTGGGAGATCCCGAGCTCCTCGGCGATGGCGCTCTGGCTCATGCCGCGGACGAAGCGCATCGTGATGATGGCCCGCTCGCGCGCGGGCAGTGCCTCCAGCAGGGGACGAAGCGACTCGCGATCGTCGATGTGATCGAAGGCCGGATCGATCACGGCCACGAATCGGGGCTCGGGATCGTCATCGGCGGATCCGGTCCCGTGGTCGAGGGATTCCGACGTCCGGGCCTGGCGGGCCTCGAGAGCCTCGAGCACGTCCTGCTCGCTGACGTCGAGCGACTGGGCCACCTCGCGAACGGTGGGGGAGCGGTGCAGGGTGGCCGTCAGCTCGTCGACGCGGGTCGCCACCGTGCCCTGGAGCTCCTGCAGTCGTCGGGGGACGTGCATCGCCCACGTGCGGTCGCGGAAGTGGCGCTTGATCTCGCCGAGGATCGTGGGTGTCGCGTAGGTCGACAGTTCCACGCCGCGATCGGCATCGAAGCCGTCGATCGCCTTGATCAGGCCCACGGTTCCGGCCTGAACGAGGTCATCCATCGGCTCACCGCGGTCGCGATAGCGCCAGGCGAGGTGCTGGACGAGCGGCAGGTGCATGGTGATGAGCTCGTCGCGCACGAGGGGCCGCGCCGGATCGTCCTCCCTCAGCGTGGCCCATTGCTCGAGAAGCTCATGCTCGCGCCGACGCTGCTCCTCGGTCCATCGGCGTGAGCTGCGAGCAATCGCGCTCACACCTCGACCAGGTCGCGCGAGACCGAGAACGAGATGGAGAGATGACCGTCCGACAGTTCCGCCTCGACGGACTCGACGAGGGCACTCAGCACGGTCCAGCTGAAGGACGTCGTGGACGGGACACTCGTGGCCGTCGTCGACGACGTGATCTGGACGTGGACCCGGTCGCCGTCGATGCGGAACCCACAGGTGACATCCGCGTCGCGGGGGGCTGCCGACAGGATCTGCGTCACGGCCTCGTCGACCGCCAGGCGGAGATCCTCGAGTTGGTCGATCGGCAGGTCGGCCCGCGCCGCCATGGCCGCGGCGACCATCCGGGCCAGGGCCACGTTGCGGGTGTCCGCGGCGAAGGTCAGTGTCACGGTGTCGGTCACGGTGCCTCCTCGTCTGCGTCAGCCTAGAGATCGCCGGCGCGCTGCGCGAGATCCACCAAGGCCTGGCCGGTCACCCGCTGCACGGTCCACTCGTCCATCGGCTCCGCTCCGAGACCGCGGTAGAAGCCCAGTGCCGGCTCGTTCCAGTCCAGCACCCACCACTCGAACCTGCCGTAGCCGTTCTCGACGCATTCGCGGGCCAGGGTCGAGAGGAGCGCCGCGCCGTACCCGCTGCCCCGGAGCTCCGGCCGCACGTAGAGGTCCTCGAGGTACAGGCCGTGCTGGCCGAGCCAGGTGGAGAAGTTCAGGAACCACAGGGCGAAGCCGCCCAGGGCGTACCCGTCGCCCTCGTGCTCGAGGACGTGGGCGAACACCTTCGGATCGGGACCGAAGAGCGCTGAGTGGAACTGCTCCTCCGTGGCGATGGCCTCGTCGAGCGCCTTCTCGTACTCCGCGAGGTCGCGCACCATCTGCAGGATCTCGGGCACATCCTCCGGTCGTGCCCGCCTGATCGTTCCGTTGGCCATGCCCTCACCCTAGGTCGCCGCATCTTCTCGCGTGCGGGGGCCGTGAGGACCGCGACAGCCCCCGGTTGCCGGAGTGATCCTCGGGCCGGGGGCTGCCGGGTGATGGTGCGGGTGGGGCCGTCTAGGACTTCTTGGTCTCCCAGAAGATCGCCGCGATCTCGTCGATCTTGGCGAGGAGCTCATTGGCGACGGCGACGTCGCAGGTCCCCTTCGTGCCGCCGGCACCGGCCAGCTTGGTGGCCTGGTTGAAGAGCTCGTTGAGCTGCGGGTACTTCTCGAAGTGCGGGGGCTTGAAGTAGTCCGTCCAGAGCACCCACAGGTGCTCCTTCACCAGCTGCGAGCGCTGCTCCTTGATGGAGATCGCGCGGGCCTGGAAGTCGTGATCGTCCGAGGCGTTGTGCTTCTCCATGCACGCCTTCACGGACTCGGCCTCGAGGCGGGCCTGGGCGGGGTCGTAGACACCGCAGGGGAGGTCGCAGTGGGCGTACGCGGTGGTGCGGGGCTGGAGCGCCCCGAGGATGCGGTTGAGCATGGGTCTCCTTCGAGATCGTGGGCTGGTCGCCTCTCACGACCCTAGCGCTCCTCAGGAGCACCGGCACCCGGCAGGATGACGGGATGCGAGCCTTCACGACCGTCCGCATCGTCGGGCCGTCGATGGAGCCGGCCCTGATGAACGGCGACTGGTGGCTGGTGCACCGTTCCGCTCGGCTTCGCCCGGGTGGTGTCGTGGTCCTTCGCCACCCGATGCGCCGGGATCTCGTGGTGGTCAAGCGCCTCGCCGAACTCCGGGAGTCGGGCTGGTGGGTCCTGGGGGACAACCCCGAGGCAAGCGAGGACAGCCGCCAGTTCGGTGCCGTGCCCGAGGAGCTGATCGTGGGTCGTCTGATCCTCCGGTACCGGCCACTGCTGCGGGGCTAGTGTCGGCGCATGTTCGCCGTCTACGCCGCAGGCATCGATCGTGACGACCCGCTGTCCGTGCTCGGGGTCGGTGATCTCGCCGAGCCCCCGACCCCGGAGGACTGGGTCACGGTGCGCGTGCGGGCCGCAAGCCTGAACCACCATGACCTGTGGGCGCTCAAGGGCCAGGCGCTCAAGGCAGAGCAGGTGCCGATGATCCTCGGGACTGACGCGGCCGGAGTGCTCGACGACGGCCGCGAGGTCATCGTCCATGCCGTGGTGGGCGACGCCGAGGCGGGGAGCGGTGACGAGACGCTGGATCCGCGGCGCAGTCTGCTCAGCGAGCGCTACCCGGGAGCCCTGGCCGAGCACGTGCGGGTCCCCTCCGGGAACGTGCTGGCCAAGCCTGATGTGCTCACGTTCGAGGAGGCCGCCTGCCTGCCGACGGCGTACCTCACGGCCTACCGCATGATCATGACGAAATCGCAGACCCAGCCGGGCGACACCATTCTGGTGCAGGGAGCCGGAGGCGGAGTGTCGACAGCGCTCATCGTGCTGGGTCGGGCTCTGGGGAGACGGGTGTGGGTCACCTCCCGGGACGAGGAGAAGCGAGCCTGGGCCGAGGAGATCGGTGCCGACGGGGCCTTCGAGTCCGGGGCGCGCCTGCCCGATCGAGTGGATGCGGTGATGGAGACGGTGGGGGAGGCGACGTGGTCCCACTCCATGAGATCACTGCGACCGGGCGGAACGATCGTCATCTCCGGTGCCACGTCCGGCCCGAATCCGCCCGCTGACCTCAACCGGCTGTTCTTCCTTCAGCTCACGGTCGTCGGCTCGACGATGGGGACCATCGGCGAGTTCCGCGACATGGTCGATCTGATGGTGCGCTCAGGAGTCCGCCCGATCATCGACCGGGTGCTCCCGATGGAGCGTGCACCGGAGGCCTTCGCGGTCATGCAGCATGGTGACGTGCGCGGCAAGCTGGTCCTCACGCGCTGACGTCAGTCGTCCTCGTCATCAAGCCTTGCCAGCCAGGTCGCGAGGCGCTCGACGGGAACCTCGAAGTCCGGATGCAGGTCGACGAAGGTGCGCATCTGGTCGGCGAGCCAGGCGAGGGAGACCTCCTCCTCGCCCCGGCGCGCTGCCAGTTCCTCGATTCCCCGGTCGGTGAAGTACACGGTCTCTCCTAGCGGAAGGCCTGCTCGACGACAGCCCGCTGCTCCGCCTCGTGACGCTGGTGCGTGCCGCAGGCGGGTGACGAGGACGGGGGCCGGCTGACACCGGTCACGGGCCGATCGACGATCTCCGGGAGGTTCATCGCGATGAAGGACCAGGCACCCTGGTTCGCCGGCTCCTCCTGAACCCAGGTGAGCTCGGCGTTCGGGTACTGCGTGAGGGCGGGCGGGAGTGTCCGGAAGGGCAGCGGGTAGAGGCGCTCGAATCGGAGGATGGCGACATCGGTGATGCCGTGCTCCTCGCGGTAGGCGTCCAGGTCGTAGAAGACCTTGCCGCTGCACATGATGACCTTGCGGATTCCCGGACCCGTGTGCTC
>CAZQXO010000012.1:0-27775 GCA_964597445.1 uncultured Bifidobacteriaceae bacterium
CCGAAGCCCGGGGCCTTGATGGCCACGGAGCGGAAGGTGCCACGGATCTTGTTGACCACCAGGGTCGACAGGGCCTCGCCCTCGACGTCCTCGGCGATGATGACCAGCGGCTTGCCGGACTGCATGACCTTCTCCAGCAGCGGGAGCAGATCCTTGACCGAGGAGATCTTGGAGTTGGCAATGAGGATGTAGGGATCCTCGAGCTCCGCCTCCATGCGCTCCGGGTCGGTCATGAAGTAGGCCGAGATGTAGCCCTTGTCGAAGCGCATGCCCTCGGTGAGCTCGAGCTCGAGGCCGAAGGTGTTGGACTCCTCGACGGTGATGACGCCTTCCTTGCCGACCTTGTCCATGGCCTCGGCGATCAGCTCGCCGACCTCCATGTCGCCACCGGCGGAGATGGCCGCGGTGGACGCGATCTGCTCCTTGGTCTCGACGTCCTTCGCCATCGCGAGGAGCTCCTCGCTGACGACGTCGACCGCACGCTCGATGCCCTTCTTCAGGCCCATCGGGTTCGCACCGGCGGCCACGTTGCGCAGACCCTCGCGCACGAGCGCCTGGGCGAGCACGGTCGCGGTGGTGGTGCCATCGCCGGCGACGTCGTCGGTCTTCTTGGCGACCTCCTTGACCAGCTCGGCGCCGATCTTCTCGTAGGGATCCTCGAGCTCGATCTCCTTGGCGATGGAGACACCGTCATTGGTGATCGTGGGGGCTCCCCACTTCTTCTCCAGAACGACATTGCGGCCCTTGGGGCCGAGGGTGACCTTGACGGCGTCGGCGAGCACGTTCATGCCGCGCTCGAGAGACCGGCGGGCCTCCTCGTCGAATGCAATCATCTTTGCCATGGGGGCTGTTCCTCCGGGAACGTCCGTAACGGTTTCGCTCTCGCGAGCGATTGTCACTCACATGTGGAGAGTGCTAACGGAAAAGTTAGCACTCGAACCCCGAGAGTGCAAACCCGTGGAAGGCCTGCCAGCTACCGGGTCGGGACGGTGCCCCCGGTGAGCGCGGACGTCGCCGTGCGCTGGGCGGCCCGGAAGGCCTTTTTGGCCGGGACGGCCTCGTCGGCGGCCGTGGACTCCAGCCAGGCGAGCGCGTACGGCTCCCACAGGACCCCGGCCTGCGGGGCGTTCGGCATGGGCACGCCGTCGGCACCGGCGTTGCCGATCGCACGGATGCGCCCACCGCCCGTGGCTACGGTCTCCGCCGCCTTGATGTTCGCGGGATAGATCCCGGACGCGGCCGCGAGCTTCTGCTGCGCGCCCTCCCGGGCCAGCAGTGTGCTGAGCAGGTCCTGCGCCTCCTTCTCGACGCCGTGCTTGGCGGCGAAGGACGTGAGCATGAACCCCTGAATCGTGAGCAGCGGCGCCGGCTTGGCCCCCGACACGATCGGCGGGATCGTGCCAATGCGGTACGGGAACGAGAGGTCCAGGAGGGACTGCAGCTCCTCGGGGCCGGCCAGCCAGAACGGGGACTTGCCCTTCGCGAAGGCCGCCTTGGCCTTGTCGGCGGTCAGCGACCCCCGGACGAGGCCGCTGGCGTTCCACGTGTCGATCTGGCTCGCGCGCGCCCGGAAGTCCTTGTTCGAGAGGCCCACGTCGGCGAGGTCGAGGCTCCCATCGGAGCTGCGGCCGAAGAGGTAGCCGCCCAGACCGCTGAACAGCGGGTACGTGGTCCACGGCGACGTGCCCTCCCCCTGCGCCAGGGCGAAGGGGATCGTGACGGCCTTCTCCTTCTTGTCGAGCTTGAGCGCGAGGTCGCTCAGCTCGGAGAAGGTCCTCGGCTGGGTGGGCACGAGCTTGGTGTTCGTGATGAGTGCGAGATTGCTGATCTGGACGGGAAGGCCCATCTGCTCGCCGTTGACCACGGATCCCGTCAGCACGTTGGGCCGGAACTGGGCGCGGACCTTCTTCTTGAGCTCGATCGGGAGCAGCAGATCCGCATCAGCCAGCTCGCCCGTCCAGGCGAGGTCGCCCCAGATGATGTCTGGAGCCGCCTTGGCACCCACCCCGGCGAGCTCGGGCCGGATGTTGGCGGGATCCTTCTCGATCACGGTCACGGTCGTGCCCTTGAACCCGTTGGGGACGAGGTCCCGGATGACCTGGGCGTGGGCGGCATCTGACCAGATGACGATCTCGCCGGCAGCCTGAGCAGGGGCCAGGGCCACACCGGAGGCCACGAGGGCACCGACGACCGCACCGGAGAGCACTCGGGTCACCGCACGCATTGCACCACCCCCACGCTGGACGTTCCGATCATCGTACGTTCGCCGGGGGCCAGCCCTGCAGCAGTGACATGCCGCGCCCCGTGCCGCCGGCCCGACCGGACCGCTGGAGCGGACCTCAGCGCGACTCGGCCTCGATGCCCAGTCGGCGAGCCGATCGGGCTCGCTGCCGGGACGCGCGCATGCGGCGCAGTCGCTTGACGAGCATCGGATCGAAGGCCAGCGCAGCCGGGTCGTCGATCAGGCCGTTCAGGATCTGGTAATAGCGGGTGCCGCTCATGTCGAACAGCTCGCGGATCGCCTGCTCCTTGGCACCGGCGTACTTCCACCACTGGCGCTCGAACTCGAGGATGTGCCGATCACGCTCGCTCAACCCCTGGGGTTGTGCGGTGTGCGCGTGCCCAGCATCCATGTCTGCTCCCTCGCCGTCCGACCCAGCCCGGTCATCGTACGGGGTGAATCCCATCGGTGTCATTCGCCTCCCCCGATCCGACACCGTCAGGCTCCCTCACCGGGGTCGACTCCACTCGTCGACTCTCCCTCGACTCGATCCTCGGCTTCCTGCCGGCGTCGATCCAGCTTCTCCCGAACGGCCCGTCGATGCCGGGCCCGTCGACGATTCCGGGTTCGGATGAGCAGCCAGGAGAAGGCGTACCCCAGCCCGTTGGTCGCCCAGTGCAGGCCCATCGGCGCCAGAACGCTTCCCGAGAGCAGGCGCAGGAAGGCGAAGACCACGCCGGCCACGGACGTGGTCAGGACGCTGAGCGCGACGGCGAGGACATTGCCCTTGCGCCCCTCCCCGACCACCGATCCCAGCGCCGGGTTCTGCTCGTGCGTTCCGATGCTGGGGAGGATGTGCCAGAGCCCGAAGATCACGGATGACAGGACGATGCCCCACACGAGGCCGAACCGGCGGATGAGCATCGACATGAGAACGGCGCGGAAGGCGATCTCCTCCAGGAGCACCGTCCCGAACGGCACCTCGACGAGGGCCTGGAACACCATCCGGCCACCACTGAGGTCACTCATCCGCTCGTCGTGGAAGGCCGTCCTCGTCCGCCGGAAGGCCGAGCCGACGAGGTAGACGGCGGTGACGAGGGCGATGCTGGCGGCCGCCCAGATCAGGCCCGGCAGAAGGTAGCTCCAGCCGAGGCCCATGTCGGTCCAGGTGTTGCCGTCGAGCAGGCCGATGGCCAGGAGCAGGACGGAACCGCCGAAGGCCCACAGGAGGTAGTGGGTCTGCGGGGCGACGCGGTTGTTGACGATGTTCAGGAGGACCAGCAGGCCGATGACCACCGCGACCGGCCACCAGGCCAGTCCGGTCTCCTGGGCGGGGTAGACGAGATCGAACATCGCTTTGTCAGTGTAGGTGGGCAGGAGCGTGCGGTGCCCAGGCGTGAGCAGGTGGGCAGGAGCGTGCGGTGCCCAGGCGTGAGCAGGTGGGCAGGAGCGTGCGGTGCCGCGTCGTCACCCCGGGTGACGGGGCATACTCGACAGGTGCCCGAGGATCGCAGCGTCCTGGACCGTCCGGGTCCGCCGGCGGAGCGGACCGTGCCCTACGGGAGCCACCGGGACCAGGTGGTGGACATCTACCCGGCGCGGGGCGGCGGGTCAGGACCCACGGTCGTCTTCGTCCACGGCGGGTACTGGCGCCCGGAGTACGACCGCGAGCACGCCCGCTCCGCGGCAGGAGCCCTTGCCGCGGCCGGCTTCCCCACCGCACTGATCGAGTACCGCCGGGCTCCCGGCTCCCCCGATGTCACGTGCGGGGACGTCACCGAGGCCGTCCGCCTCGTGGCCTCCGGCGGAACACCCTTGCCCTCGGGCCCCGTGGTCCTGATCGGCCACTCCGCCGGGGGGCATCTCAGCCTCGTCGCGGCATCCGGGAACGACCTTCCGGTGCTCGGGTGCCTGGCCCTCGCCCCACTCGCGGACCTGCAGGCCGCCGAGGAGGCCGCTCTGGATGGAGGAGCCGTGCGGGACTTCCTCGGCAGCCCCGCAGCCGAGCGCCCGGATCTCGATCCCACCCGGATCCGCATGGCGGAGGGGACGCACACGGTCGTGCTCCACGGCAGGGAGGACTCGGTGGTGCCGATCGCCCTGTCGCAGTCCTACGCGGACGCGACCGGTGCTGCACTCGAGGAACTTGCGGGCATCGGGCACTTCGAGCTCATCGACCCTCAGACCTCGTGCTGGCCGACCGTCATCGCCCATCTGCACGGCATCCGCGGGGCTGCCGGTATTGAATGAGGTCATGACCGACCTGCGCGAGGACGTCGCCATCGCCCTCGACGCGGAGCCGGATCCGGCGCTGCGCCGGGACGACTTCCTCATCCCACCAGCGATCGGCGGCGACTTCCCCCTCACGGCCTATCTCGCAGGCAACTCCCTCGGTCTCCAGCCCCGCGCCACGCGGGGTGAGCTCATGGCGGACCTCGACGCGTGGGAGGAGTACGGGGTGCACGGGCACCTCGATGCCGACCGTCCGTGGTTCCCTTACCACGAGGACCTCCGAGAGCCTGCCGCGCGACTCGTCGGCGCACGACCGGACGAGGTCGTCATCATGAACTCGCTGACGGTCAACCTGCACCTGCTGCTCGCCAGCTTCTATCGTCCGACCGCCACCCGGCATCGCATCGTGATCGAGGATCGCGCCTTCTCCTCGGACTCCTACGCCGTGCGCAGCCACGTCGCGTTCCGGGGGCACGACCCTGATACTGCTGTGCTGCGCCTGCGTCCACGTGACGGCGAGGACGTGCTGCGCACGGAGGACGTGATCGCCACCCTGCACGACCACGCCCACTCCATCGCGACGGTGATGATCGGCGGCGTGAACTACCTCTCCGGCGAGGTCATGGACATGCCGGCGATCACTGCGGCGGGGCACGAGATCGGCGCCTTCGTCGGATGGGACCTCGCCCATGCCGCGGGCAACATCCCCCTGAGCCTGCACGACTGGGACGTCGACTTCGCCGCCTGGTGCACGTACAAGTACCTGAACTCCGGCCCGGGTGCCGTCGCCGGAGCGTTCGTCCACGAGCGTCACCTCGGAGATCCCCACCCACCCCGACTCGAGGGCTGGTGGAGCACCGATCCCTTCACCCGGTTCGAGATGAGGCCGGAGTCCGATCCGCAGGCACGCGCCGACGCGTGGTCCCTGTCGAACCCGCCGATCCTCGCGATGGGCCCCGTCCGCACGTCGCTCGACATCTTCGACGCCGTGGGGATGCCGGCCCTGCGCGCTCGGAGCCTGCGCCTGACTGGCTACCTGCGCTCACTGCTCGAGGCCATCACGGAGCGCATAGGGATGACGATCGTGACGCCCGAGGAGGACGAGCGGCACGGGGCCCAGCTCTCCGTGCGCGTCCCCGTGGATGCGGACGACCTCACGACCCGACTGAGCGAGAACTGGGGCGTCGTCGCGGACGATCGGCGCCCGGACATCGTGCGCCTGGCACCCGCACCGCTGTACTGCACGTTCCACGACTGCTGGCGGGCGGCGGACGCCATGAGCTGGGAGCTGACCGGGGAGGGGATCGCATGAGCGACGCACGAGGACGGTCGGTCGCCGTCATCGGAGGCGGGCTCGTCGGCTCCCTGGCTGCGTGCTACCTCGGACGCCGGGGCTACCGGGTCGACGTCTACGAGCGGCGACCCGATCCTCGTCGCGCGGAGACCGAGCGCGGGCGATCGATCAACCTGGCGCTCTCCGAGCGCGGCCTCGATGCCCTCAGGCGCATCGACCTCGTCGACACCGTGATGGCGCCGGCCCTGCCCATGCACGGCCGCATGGTTCATGACGCGTCCGGTCGCACGAACTTCCAGTCGTACTCGGCCAGCGGTGATCGTGCGATCAACTCGATCGGTCGAGGGGCCCTGAACGAGACCCTGCTCGACGCCGCGGAGGCGACACCCGGGGTGACGCTGCACTTCGACGTGCGCACCACGGGCTACGACCTCGGGCCCAACTCGCTGGCACTCGCCCGCGGAGACGAGCTCGAAGTCGTCGAGCCGGACGTCGTGCTCGCGGCCGACGGCTTCGGCAGTGTCGTGCGCCAGTCGCTCGAGAGCGCAGGACGCATGAGCGTGCGGACGGAGCCGGAGGATCACGGCTACAAGGAACTCACCATCCCGGCACTCGACGGTGAGTTCGCGATGGATCCGGACGCCCTCCACATCTGGCCACGAGGGTCGTCCATGATGATCGCCCTACCGAACCCCGACAGGTCCTTCACCTGCACCCTGTTCTGGCCACGGGCCGAGCTCGAGGCCCTGACGACTCCCGAGGAGATCCTGCGCCACTTCGCCGAGGTCTACCCCGATGCCGTGCCCCTGATGCCGACTCTGGTCGACGACTACCTGGCCAACCCGAACAGCCCACTCGCAACGCTGCACGTGGATCCGTGGCAGGCCGACGGCAAGGTTGCGGTCATCGGCGATGCCGCACACGCGATCCTGCCCTTCTTCGGACAGGGAGCCAACGCTGGATTCGAGGATGTCGTCGAGTTGGACCGCTGTCTGGACGAGACGGGCGACGACTGGAACCTCACGCTTCCCCTCTACCAGCAGCGCCGTCAGCCGAACGGAGAGGCGATCGCCTGGCTGGCGCAGGAGAACTTCATCGAGATGCGCGACAAGGTGGCCTCACCGGCCTTCCGTGCGACGAAGTCGGTCGAGCATGCCCTCGAACGGCTGCTGCCAGGGCGTTACCTGTCCCGCTACGAGATGGTCTCGTTCACGACGATTCCCTATGCCGAGGTCATCGAGCGTGACCGTCGTCAGCGCAGCACGGTGCTCGCCACCGTCGCCGGGGTGGGGGCGATTGCCCTGGGCACCGCCATCGGACTCCTCGGCCGCGCTGCTCGGAAGGGAGCGTGACGTCGGTGGAGAGCCACCTCCTCGGACACAAGGCGAAGCCCCTCGGGGCCTACCCGCACGCGAAGCGTGCCGGGGACTTCATCTACATCTCCGGCACATCGAGCCGTCAGGCCGACAACACCTACGCCGGGGTGTCGATCGTCGACGGTCGCAAGGTCCTTGACGTGGCCGAGCAGACGGCCGGCGTCATCGAGAACATCCGCGACATCCTGCGCTCGGTCGGCGCGGACCTCTCCGATCTCGTCCAGATCACGAGCTACCTCGTCGACATGGCGGACTTCGCCGCCTACAACGAGGCCTACGCGAGGTACTTCGACCACTCGGGTCCTACCCGCACGACAGTCGCCGTACGGGAGCTCCCCCTTCCCGACCTGCTCATCGAGATGCAGGCAGTCGCCTACAAGCCGGAGGACTGAGATGACCGACCGCAGCGACCTCACCACCACGCTCGACTTCGAGGCCTGGCTGGCCGAGAACGGTCCGAGCCTGAAGCCCCCGGTCGGGAACAAGGAGGTCTTCCCCGGACACCAGGACTTCATCGTCATGGTCGTCGGTGGCCCGAACCAGCGCACGGACTACCACGTCGATCCCTACGAGGAGGTCTTCTACCAGCTCACGGGGACGATGCACGTCGATCTCATGACCCCGGACGGCCCTCAGACCGTGACGATCGGCCCGGGCGAGATGTGGGTCCTTCCGCGCTTCATGCCCCACTCCCCGCAGCGCCCTGAGGAAGGCTCCCTCGGCCTCGTGTTCGAGCGCCCACGCGAGCCGGGCGTCCTCGAGCACTTCCAGTGGTACTGCCCGCAGTGCCACGTCCTCATCCACGATGTGGAGCTGCAGGTGACCGACATCGTCGTCGACCTTCCGCCCGTGTTCGAGGCCTTCTACGGCGACATTGATGCCCGGACCTGTCGCGCGTGCGGGCACGTGCACCCGGGCAAGGGGTAGTCGGTGGAACCTGTCATCGACGTGCACACGCACGTCGTCCCTCCCGGCTGGCCGGAGCTGGGATCCCCCCTCGACCCGTGGTTGCGCATGGACTCCGCCACCGCCGCCACGATCATGCTGGGTGATCGGGAGTTCCGACGGATCACGGACGCCTGCTGGAACGCCGACGTGCGCCTGGCTGACATGGACGCCGAAGGCATCGACATGCAGGTCGTGCTGCCCACCCCGGTCTTCTTCGGGTACGACCGATCGCCCGCTGATGCTGCTCGCGTCGCTGGGATCTTCAACGACCTCACCCTCGAGATCACGGCCCAGCAGCGGGATCGACTCATCCCCTTCTGCCAGGTTCCCCTGCAGGACACAGACGCCGCCATCGCTGAACTGGACCGATGCATCGCGAACGGGCATCGCGGCGTGGAGATCGGCAACCACGTCGGTGATCGTGATCTCGATGACGCCCGCGTACTCGGCTTCCTGCTTCACTGCGCCGAGAAGGGCGTGCCCGTCTTCGTCCATCCGTGGGACATGTACCCGACGCCACGAACCGATGACTGGATGCTCGAATGGCTGGTCGGTATGCCGGCGGAGACCCAGCTCAGCCTGCTCCGCATGGCCCTCAGTGGGGCCTTCGATCGCCTGCCAAGCTCCCTGCGCATCGGGTTCGCGCATGGGGGCGGCTCCTTCGCCTACTGGAGTGGACGCGCCGACAATGCCTGGCATCAGAGAAGGGACCTCGTGGGCGCGGACAGCGATCATCCGCCCAGCCATTACGCCGATCGCGTGTACGTGGATTCCGTCGTGTTCACCGACACCGCCCTGCGCGTGCTGATCGATGTGCACGGCCCCGATCGGGTTCTCCTCGGCAGCGACTACCCCTACCCGCTGGGTGAGCGGCCAGCCGGCACGTTGATCAGGTCCTCCGGGCTCGACCACGCGAGCCAGCAGCGCATCCTGAGCACGAACGCATGCGCGTTCCTCGGCCAGGGTTAGGGGTTCCGGCTCCTGTACCGGTCCACGCCCGCCGGACTTGCGCGCGGCCGGACTCTGTCGACCCGGTAGATTTCGACCACCCGCCCCTGTAGCTCAGTGGTAGAGCAACCGCCTTGTAAGCGGTAGGTCGTCAGTTCAAACCTGACCGGGGGCTCTGGTGGCCGCGTTCCCACGCCAGCCTTCATCAGGTCGTGCGGAGCTGGAACTCCATGCCGACCCACTCCTCGCCCACAGGCGTGCCGAGGGTGTAGCCGTATCGGCCCTTGGTGTTGATCTCGAAGGTCACCGAGAACGTGCCATCGGTCGCCACCTGCGTCTGCACTCCCGGAACGGCCTCGAAGCTGCCGGAGCCGAACTTGTCGGTGGGGATGAAGCGGTTCAGCGTCAGCACGGTGCCGGGCTTGATCTCGCTCGGGGCCGTCCCGCGCACCGTCACAGGCGCACCCGCCTGCACGCGGTTGGAGCTGATCGTGGCGGTGGCTCCCCATGCCGTGGTGTTGACCTTGCGGGTGAATCCCGCCTTCTCCAATTGGCGGGCGTTCATCTTCACCGCGGTTGACGACCCGGATGCGGGGGCGGCTTTGCCGGATCCCGTCGTCGTGAACTGGAACTGGAACCCGACGAACTCAGGACTCGCACCCGAGGTCAGGTAGCCGACGCGGTATCCGTACGTTCCGGTCATGCCCAGCTGGAAGTGCAGGGAGAACGCACCGCCCTTCTGCACTGTCCCGGTGATGTTCAGCGGCGAGAAGGTGCCGTTGCCCTCGGTATCGGAGGGGAGGTAGCGCTCCATGGTGAGCAGCTGACCCACGGGCACGGTGCGCGGTGCCGTGCCCGTGATGACCACGTCGTCCCACTGTGCAGCCGTGTTCGTGGGCAGGTTGACCGTGCCCGGGGTCCATGAGGTGACGTTCGGCTTGGTGGGGAATCCGGCGGATGTGAGCTGCTGGGGGGTCAACTGGACCACCTGGTCCGCGACGGCGATCGGTGCAACGGTCACGATCATGGAGGTCGACACTGCTACCGCAAGGACGCCTGACACCACTCGACTCGAACGCATGGACACTCCCCTGACTCACCGATCGTGGATCGAACAACGCAGGAGATCAGTCTGCGGCACTACTGCATCAGGCGAGCGACACGGCGCGCCAAGAACACGTATCCGATGCCGACGAGGACGGCCACCGTGCCGAGGGCTGCGAAGAAGGGGCCGAACCCGAAGCCCGCGAACACGCGAACGACCTGACCGCCGATCGAGTCGCCGACAGCTACAGCCAGGAACCACAGGGCCATGAACTGGCTGCCGAGCCCCGCGGGCGCGAGGGTCGTGGACGCCGCGAGACCTGTAGGCGACAGGAGCAGTTCTGCCCAGGTCTGCATCAGATAGGCGCCGATGAGCCACCAGATGACACTCGACTCCCCCCGGTCGGCCATCAGTCCTGGGATCACGAGGAGCCAGAAGGACAGGCCGACGCCGATGATGGCGATGGCGAACTTCATCGGCGTGCTCGGAGCACGATCGGCAAGCTTGGTCCAGAGCCACGCGAAGATCGGCGCGAAGATGATGATGAAGATGGGGTTGACCGACTGCAGCCATGCCGCCGGCATGACCCAGGAGCCGAACTCCCGATCCGTCCAGTCATCCGCGAGGATCGTCAGAGTCGAGCCAGCCTGATCGAAGATCATCCAGAACAGCGCCGCGCCGATGAAGAGGGCCAGGAACGCCTTGATCCTCGGTCGATCCTCCTGCCTCACCATCGGTGAGCGGAACAGCACGATGAAGTAGATCGCCGTGATCGCCAGGATGGCCCAGGTCAGCACCAGGGCAACGCCATCGACCCCGTATCCCGTCCAGATCCCCTGCACGGCGAAGACGATCACGAAAGCACCGAGCCCGAGACCGGCGCGAAGGCCGACCTTGCGGAGCGTCGGCGCGTCCGCCCGGTTCGGAACACCTGCTCCTGCGGTGCCGAGCGTCGGCCAGCCGCCGATGTAGACGACGATGGCGACCGTCATGCCGATGCCTGCGGCGAGGAACCCCCACTCCCAGCCGTACTGCAGTGCGAGCCATCCTGTGACCAGCGGAGCGAGGAACGCTCCCAGGTTGATGCCCATGTAGAAGATGGAGAAGGCTGAGTCCTTGCGAGACTCGGGCTGCCCGGCGTAGAGATCCCCGACCATCACCGACACATTCGGCTTGAGCAGACCTGTTCCGGCCGCGATGAGCAGCAGGCCCAGCCAGAACGTTCCCTCCCACGGCGCTGCCATGGAGTAGTGACCGAGTGCGATGACGATGCCTCCCGCGAGCACGGATCGACGTGCACCGATCAGTCGGTCAGCGATCCAGCCGCCAGCCAGCGGGGTCAGGTAGACGAGAGCGTTGTAGGAGCCGTAGATCGCGGCGGCATCACCCGCGGAGAAGCCAAGCCCGGATTCCGCTGGGTCGGACGTCTCGACCGCCGCGACGAGGTACAGGACGAGGATCGCCCGCATTCCGTAGAAGGAGAACCGCTCCCACATCTCCGTGGCGGCAAGGGTCGCAAGCCCCCACGGGTGACCGAAGAAGGTCGGGCGCGTCTTCACGCCCACCCACTCGGGGCCGGGCCCGTGGAGCCTCGCACCACGAGCTCGGGCCGGAACACGAACTCGGCGCGGGGCGCCGGATTGCCGTTGATCGCATCCATGAGGGCCTGGACAGCCGCGGTGCCCATCGCCGTGACCGCCTGACGCACGGTGGTGAGCGGCGGATCGGTGAAGGCGATGAGTCGCGAGTCGTCATACCCGACCACCGAGACGTCCTCCGGCACGCGAAGCCCCCGCTGGCGCACGGTGCGGATGGCGCCAAGGGCCATGAGATCGGAGCCGCAGACGATCGCGGTGACACCGAGACCCAGCAACTGATGCGCCGCGGCCTGGCCTCCCTCGACGGTGAACAGTGAGTGCGACACGAGGGAGGAAGCCTCATGCCCCTCCACCCCTGTCAGACGGCACATCGCCTCGATGAAGGCAGCGCGCTTGCGCACCACGGGGACGAACCTCCCGGGGCCCACAGCGAGACCGATGCGCCGATGCCCCATGGACGTCAGGTGGGTGACAGCGAGGTCCATGGCCGCGGCATCATCGTCCGAGATGAAGGGGGCGTCGACACCCTCAGCGTGGCCGTTGATGAAGACCACGGGCAGCCCACGGTCGACAAGGCTCCGGTAGGCCGCGTGATCCGCGGTTGCATCGGCATGCATCCCCGAGACGAAGACGATGCCTGCGACGCCACGATCGAGGAGGAGCTCGACGTACTCCTCCTCCGTCACGCCGCCGGGTGTCTGCGTGCACAGGACCGGCGTGTAGCCGTACTGCGCCAACTGGCTCTCCATCACCTGAGCGAAGGCGGGGAAGATCGGATTCTCGAGCTCAGGGACGATGAGCCCCACCAGGCCGGATTGTCCGCGCAGGCGGATGGGCCTCTCGTATCCCAGGACATCGAGCGCCGTCAGGACCGCCTGACGGGTCGTCGTCGAGACGCCCGGGCGATCATTGAGCACCCGCGACACCGTGGCCTCACTGACACCGGCCTGCTCGGCGATGTCGGACAGCCGGGCCCGCGGATGCTCACTCACGGCAGCAGCCTAGGGCGCCGATCACGACCGATCCGTGCCACTGTTGGTCCATGCGGATGACCGGCTCGTTCGAGGAGGGGCGCCTCGCCTCCCTGCCGTGGGACGCGCCCCTCGAGACGTGGCCCGATGACCTCGTCGTCGCGCTCCCTCAGGGCATTTCGCGCCACATCGTGAGGTTCGTGCGCCGCGAGGGTCTGGTCTACGCCATCAAGGAGGTCGAGGAGCACTTCGCCGTCCGCGAGTACGGGCTCCTGTTCGACCTGGTGCGCCGCGACGTGCCCTGTGTCGAGCCCGTGGCCGTCGTCCTCGACCGGCTCGACGCATCGGGAGAGCCCCTGCCCGCAGCACTCATCACCCGCCACCTGGAGTTCTCGCTTCCGTACCGGGCCCTGTTCTCCTCGAGCCTGCGACTCGACACCGCCAACCGCCTGCTCGACGCCCTCGCCCTGCTCCTCGTGCAGCTGCATCTGACGGGCTTCTCCTGGAACGACTGCTCCCTCTCCAACACTCTCTTCCGCAGGGATGCCGGAGCCTTCGCCGCCTACCTCGTCGACGCCGAGACCGGGGAACTGCACGCGACCCTGACCCGTGGCCAGCGCGACTACGACCTCGAGACGGCCGCCATGAACGTCACCGGCGAGCTGATGGATCTGCAGGCTGGGGGCAGACTCCAGGAGGGCATCGATCCGATCGTCACCGGCGTCAGCCTGCGCACCCGATACGACGCCCTCTGGGAGGAGATCACCGCTCCCCTCATCACGTCACGCGACGATCGCTTCGCGGTCGAGGGGCGCGTGCGCCGACTCAACCAGCTCGGGTTCGATGTGGCGGAGCTCCAGGTGAGCACCGAGCCTGACGGAGAGCACGTCACCGTCGCACCCAAGGTCGTCGACGCGGGGCACCATTCGCGCCGACTCATCCGGCTCACCGGGCTCGATGTCGAGGAGAACCAGGCACGCAGGCTGCTGAACGACCTCGACGCCTACCGCCTCGAGATGGGCCTCAGGGCCGACGAGGAGGAGATCGCCGCCCACCGCTGGGTGACCGATCGCTTCGAGAGGGTGCTCGCCGAAGTGCCGTCCCCGCTGCGCGGGAAGCTCGAGCCAGCCGAGATCTTCCACGAGGTGCTGGAGCACCGCTGGTTCATGTCGGAGCGACAGGGATCGAGTGTGCCGTTCGATGACGCCGTACGGGACTACGTCGACAGGATCCTCGCCGGCAAGCCGGATGAGCGATCCGTCTTGGGCTCCCGTGAGGGATCTCCCCACGAGGACACCGCGGCCCTCCGTATCGTTCTGCCACCGACGACCTGACATCGCGGCCACGTCACGGAGGAGCCTTCATGGAGACCGAGCTCATCTCGCTGTTCGTGATCGCCGCGATCGCTGCCGCGGTCCCCCTCCTCGTGGGCCTCCTGCGTCTCAAGATCGCCGAGGTCGTCCTGCTTCTCGGGTTCGGCATCCTCTTCGGCCCGGAGCTGATGGGCTGGATCCAGGTGGACGATGCCATCGACCTCCTGTCCGAGCTCGGCCTCGGCCTGCTGTTCTTCCTCGCGGGCCTCGAGCTCGAGCAGCGCGCCATCCGCGGCCAGAGTGGGCGCCTCGCCGCGATCGGCTGGTTCACCTCCCTCGCCATGGCCTTGGGTCTGTCGTTCCTGCTGGTGCACACCGGACAGGTGGAGGACACCATCGGCATCGCCATCGCGCTCACCTCTACCGCCCTCGGCACGCTGCTGCCGATCGTGCGCGACAGGGGCGAACTCGACACTCGGTTCGGGACGTTCTTCATGGGAGCGGGCGCCTGGGGCGAGTTCGGACCCATCATCGCCATGTCGATCCTGCTGACGACAGGGTCGTCCTTTGCGGCGATCCTCAGCCTCATCGTCTTCGCGGTCCTGGCCGCGATCATCGCCGTGCTGCCGTCACGCTTGGCCGGGGACCGGGTCCGGGAGCTCCTGAACCGCGGCCATGCCACCAGCTCCCAGACAGCCTTGCGCTTCACCATGCTCCTGCTGATCGCCCTGCTCGCACTCGCCGGCGCCTTCGGCCTCGATGTCGTCCTCGGAGCCTTCGTCGCCGGCGTGATCGTCCGACGCTTCTCGCCCCCTGCCGCAGAGTCTCGACTGCAGGTGCGCATCGAGGCCATCGGGTTCGGCTTCCTCATTCCGCTCTTCTTCGTCGTCTCGGGAGCGAACCTGGACGTCGTGTCGATCGCCGAGAACCCCGTTCCGATGCTCGCCTTCTTCATCCTGATTCTCGTGGCGCGCGGTGTGCCGCAATGGTTCCTCTACCGCAAGGCGCTTCCGGACGTCCGGGAGCGAACGCGCTTCTCGCTCTATGCCGCCACAGGGCTGCCGATCATCGTCGCCGTGACCACGATTCAGGTGGAAGCCGACGTGATGTCGCCGCAGACGGCAGCCGCCCTCGTGGGTGCTGGCGCCCTGACCGTCCTCGTCTTCCCCCTCGTGGGAAATGCCCTGGTGTCGGGTCGGGCGTCCGGTGTCGATCAGGATCTTGCGGCGAACACGGCCTGAAGCACGATCCCCGCGGCGACCGACGCATTGAGCGACTCGTTCCCGCCGGCCATGGGGATACGCACCCGCCAGTCGCAGGTCTCCGAGACCAGCCGCGAGAGACCTGCACCCTCCGCGCCGATCACGACGGCCACCGGGTCCGCGAGGATGCCGGTATCGAGTCCTCCGAGATCGACATCGGCATCGGCCGTCAGGCCGATCACCGTGAACCCCTCCTGCTGGAGGGCCTGCAGGCTTCGGGTCGTGTTGGTGACCTGAGCGACCGGAATGCGGGCCAGCGCCCCCGCCGACGCCTTCCACGCCGAGGCGGTGACCCCCACCGAGCGCCGCGTGGGGATGACGATGCCGTCGGCCCCGAAGGCAGCGGCCGACCGGGCAATCGCTCCCAGATTGCGCGGATCGGTGACGCCGTCCAGCACGACCACAAGGGAACCCTGGGAGACGTCTTCGAGCGCCGCGTAGTCGTACTCCGGCACTGTCATGACGAGGCCCTGGTGGACACCGCCATCGGTCATGCGATCGAGCTCCGTGCGCGCGACCTCCATGATGGGGATGCCGCGCGCAACCGCGAAGCGCATCGCCTCGCGCCAACGGTCGTCGGCGTCTGCCTTCGCCTGGACATAGAGGCCCGTGGCCGGCACATCCGCCCGCAGGGCCTCCACGATCGGATTGCGACCCATGAGCAGGCTGCCCTGAGATCGACGCGCGCCTCCACGTGTCGTGGAGGAACCCTTCTTCGCCGCGGCGGAGCGCTTCTCTGCGGAGCGCTGCCGACGCGCAGCAGGGTGGTGCGGCCGGTCCTCGGCCTTCGGCGTCGGACCCCGGCCGGAGAGCTTGGCTCGACGCTGACCGCCCGATCCGACCGTCGCGCCCTTCTTCGTCCCCGTCTTGCGCATCGCGCCGCGCCGCTGGGAGTTGCCCGCCATGATGTCGCCTCTCCTCAGCTCAACGACCAGCGGACGCCGGTCGCCGTGTCCTCGACGGTGATGCCGATGGCTTCGAGGCCGTCCCGGATCGCGTCCGCGGCAGCGAAGTCTCGACGCGCACGAGCCTCTTGGCGCTGATCGAGCACCACCTGCACCAGCGCTCCGATCACGTCGGACCGCCGGTCCTCCGCTCCCGCGCCGTTCGAGCGCCACGGGTCGGCATAGGGATTGAGCCCGAGTACGTCCACCATGGCGAGGACGGCGTCGAAGGCACCCCGCGCTCCGTCGGCGTCGCCACTCGCGAGGGCTGCGTTGCCCTCGCGGACCGTCTCATGGATCACGGCCAGCGCCTGAGGCACGGCGATGTCATCGTCCATGGCCTCATCGAACGAAGCCGGCCGCGCCTCAGCACGCACCGCGGGCTCCCCCGAGATGCCCAGCTCCTCGGCCGCCCGTTGGAGGAAGCCCTCAATGCGCCGGTACCCCTGGCCGGCCTCCGCCACGTGCTCGTCGGAGTACTCCAGCATCGATCGGTAGTGGGCGCCGGCGAGGTAGTAGCGCAGTTCGACCGGACGCACGCGCCGAACCACCTGGTCGACGAGCAGCGAGTTGCCCAATGACTTGCTCATCTTCTCGCCCGCCGTCGTGACCCACGCGTTGTGCAGCCAGTACTGGGCAAAGCCATCACCGGCCGCCTTCGACTGGGCGATCTCGTTCTCGTGGTGGGGGAAGACCAGATCCAGACCACCCCCGTGAATGTCGAAGGACTCCCCCAGGTACTTGGCGGCCATCGCCGAGCACTCGATGTGCCATCCCGGTCGCCCGGGACCCCAGGGCGTCACCCACATCGGCTCGCCCGCCTTCGCCGACTTCCACATCGCGAAGTCGCGAGCATCACGCTTGCCGCGAGTATCCGCATCCGTGGCGTCCTTCATGTCGTCCAGACGCTGACCGCTCAGCGCGCCGTACTCCGGAAAGGAGCGCACATCGAAGTAGACGTCTCCCTCGGCGGCGTAGCCGTGACCTCCCTCGATGAGCCGATCCATGAGCGCCACCATCTCGGGAATGTGCCCTGTGGCACGCGGCTCATAGGTCGGGGGCAGGCAACCGAGCGCGTCGTAGGCAGCCGTGAACGCGCGCTCGTTACGCATGGCGACATCCCAGTAGGGAACTCCCTGCTCAGATCCGCGGGTGATGAT
This sequence comes from uncultured Bifidobacteriaceae bacterium, assembly GCA_964597445.1. Taxonomy (GTDB): domain Bacteria; phylum Actinomycetota; class Actinomycetes; order S36-B12; family S36-B12; genus UBA10649. Next base: position 17,313 of record CAZQXO010000012.1, read on the forward strand.
CTTGTCGTCGATGTCGGTGACATTGCGGACGAAGGTGACGCCAAAGCCCTTCGCCATCAGCCACCGGCGGATGACGTCGAAGGCGACCCCGCTGCGAATGTGACCGATGTGCGGCGGAGCCTGCACCGTGGCGCCGCACAGGTAGATCCCGACCCGGCCGGGCTGCAAGGGGACGAAGTCGCGCACGGTGCGCGAGGCAGTGTCATGGAATCGCAGGGCCACGTGACGAACAGTACCCAGCGACGACGGGGGGATCGCAGACCGCGGTCCCCGCCCAGCTCAGCGAGCGAGCAGGACGACCTTCTCCGGCCTCACGCGCACGACGACACGGACGTTGTCAGTACCGTCATCCATGGTGTACCGCTCAGCCCCGGTGTAGCGGTGGCAGAGCCGATCGATCAAGTCCCGGCCACCCTCCTCCGTCATCGTGGCCGTGCCGCGGATCTCGACGTACGAGTACGGGTTCTCCCGGGGATAGACGAGCAGGGACACCCGGGGGTCGCGTTCCATGTTCAGGTGCTTGCGTCGGCCCTTCACCGTGGAGACGAGGATGTCGTCGCCATCGCGCTCGACCCAGACGACCGACTGGTGCGGCTGGCCGCTGGGCAGGACCGTCGCTATGACGGCGAACTCAGCATCGTCGAGCCATCCGCGGGCGAGGTCAGGGATCTGCGCCATGTCAGCCCACCCACCGACCGACGGCATTGAACGCCACCTGGTTGACCGCCTTGCGCTGGGCGGAGGTCAGGTTCGTCGAGCCACCGACCCCGTAGGACGTGGTGATGATCACGTCGTTGACCAGGCTGTACACCGTGTACGTGTCGTTCGTGCTGCGATCACCGGCGTCGCTCGAGACAGAAAGGTTGTCCTGCGTGATGCCCACGGACGTGACACCCGCGACAGCGACACTCGGAACCGTCGATGTCGACACCATCCAGGAGCTCGTGGTCTGCGTGCCGTCCTCGTTCACCCAGGTCGTCGACCCGGAACCCGTGCACCTGCTCGATTCCTTCTTCAGGGTCTGGAAGGCCTTGATCGCCGCATTCGCGTCCGCGTACTGCAGGACGCGGACGGACACCGAGGATGCAGGACCCTTGGTCGGGCTGTACACCGCGGAGAACTGGTACTGGGCCTTGCCGACCTTCACGTCCGTTCCGGCGGTGTCCGGGTTGCCGGAGGGCAGGTAGCAGAGATAGGTGGGGAGACCTGGACCTGCATCGAAGAAGGGCCGCGAGTCGAAGGATCCGAGAGCCTTCGGGATGTCCGAGCGCTCGATCATGTGCCCGGCCGCATACGAGTACATCTCACGGTCGTAGGCGGATGCTGCAGGGGCGAGGGCCAGGGCGACCGCGGCACCCGAGGCGATCGAAACCATGATCCGTGACACGCGCATGAGTTCTCCTTCAGACTCGGGTCGACGTTACGGACGCTACCGCAATCGCCGCGATGCCTTCGCCGCGACCGGTGAGGCCAAGGCCATCCGTGGTGGTGCCGGACACCCGCACGGGAGCGCCCAGCGCCGCAGTCAGGACATCCTGTGCCTCCTGTCGACGTCCGCCAACGCGAGGCCGGTTGCCGATCACCTGGACACTCGCATTGCCTATGACGAATCCCGACCGCACGACCAGATCGGCAGCATGACTCAGCAGGGACACCCCGGAGGCCTGCGACCACTGGGGATCATCCGTGCCGAAGACGGATCCCAGATCGCCGAGACCTGCTGCTGACAGCACCGCGTCGCACAGGGCATGCGCGGCGACGTCGGCATCGGAGTGGCCCGCGAGGCCCAACTCCCCGGGCCAGTGCAGGCCGGCGAGCCAGAGGGGACGACCCTCCTCGAAAGCATGGACGTCGGTGCCGATCCCGACGAGAGGCATGCGCGCGTCAGAGGACACCGGCTGCCCTCCTGCGCGCGACGATCGCCTCGGCCACGATCAGGTCGAAGGGGCGGGTGACCTTGAGCGCCTCCTCGTGCCCGGGCACGACGACCACGGGAACCCCCAGGGCCTCGACGAGGCCCGCGTCGTCCGTCACGCCGAGATCGGCCTCGGCATGCGCCCGCTGCAGCACGCGGCGATCGAACCCCTGAGGCGTCTGGATCGCCCGGAGGCGATCGCGATCGACGGTGCACACGACGCTTCCCTCACCATCGACCTCCTTCACGGTGTCGACGATGGGCAGCGCCGGCACGACCGCCGGGTGACCCGCTGCGACAGCCGCGGCCACGGACGTGACCACCTCCTCCGGCACCAGAGGTCGCGCAGCGTCGTGAACGAGCACCACATCGATGTCGGCAGGGAGGGCGAGCAGGGCGCGTGCCACGGAGTCCTGTCGCGTCTCACCACCGGCGACGACCATCACGTCCGCCGGGAAGGAGTGCTCGCCCAGCATCGCAGCCACCGCATCCAGGGAGGCTTCCGGCGCCGCCACCACGACAAGGTCGACGACTCGACTCGAGGCCACCGCGCGCACGGCGTGGACGAGCATCGGGATCCCACCCAGGGTGCGCAGCGCCTTCGGGGCACCGGGCCCCAGTCGCTCACCCTTGCCCGCCGCCGGCACGATGGCCGCCGCCCGGCGGGTCGAGTCCTCACCCGGTGAAGCGGTCACCGATGAGACCGTCTAGGAGGCGAGGACTTCGTCGAGGATGGCCTCCGCCTTGTCCTCGTTGGTCTTCTCGGCCAGCGCGAGCTCGCTGACCAGGATCTGACGCGCCTTGGCCAGCATGCGCTTCTCACCCGCGGACAGACCGCGCTCGCGCTCACGGCGCCAGAGGTCGCGGACGACCTCGGCCACCTTGATCACGTCGCCGGAGGCGAGCTTCTCGAGATTGGCCTTGTAGCGGCGCGACCAGTTGGTCGGCTCCTCGGTGTAGGGCTGACGCAGGACGTTGAAGACCCGGTCCAGACCCTCGGCGTTGACCACGTCACGGACGCCCACGAGATCCACATTGGCGGCGGGAACGCGCACCGTGAGATCCCCCTGGGCGACGCGGAGGACGAGGTACTCGCGGTCCTCCCCCTTGATGGTCCGGATCTCGACTGACTCGATGACGGCTGCTCCGTGATGCGGATAGACAACCGTGTCGCCGACGTTGAACGCCATGGAGTGGAACCCCTTTCCGAGGGAGCCCAGACTACCACGGTGCTCATGGGCCCTGACCGCCCGCGAGGAGCGGCCCCCTGCACCTTCGGTAGTCTGGACCTGTGAAGCGCTCCCACCTCACCGCCGTGGTCCTCCTCCCGATCGCCGCCCTTGCCCTCACCGGGTGCTTCAACGGCCCGCGAGCCACGACGACCGTCCAAGCCTCCATGAACACCGGCAACGGGGTGCAGGCTCAGCAGGGCGACATCCGGATCGAGAACGCCACCCTCGTGGTCAGTGCCGAGGACGATCAGGCCGCGACGCTGCTGGTGCGCCTCGTGAACAACGGTGTCGAACCCGATGCGCTCACCTTCGCCACCATCAACGGTCAGCCCGCCGAGATCATCGTGCCTGCGGATGCCGGGGAGGAGGTCACCCTCCTCCAGCCGGGCGCGTCGGTGTCCTACGGATGGGAGTCGGAGCTGCGGATCGACGCCGGCACCCTTGACGCGCCCCTCTCCAGCTACGTCCCGGTGGAACTCGGCTTCGTCGAGGCCGGCGTGGCGCAGATCTCGGTCCTGACTGTTCCCCAGACCGGCTACTACCAGGACGTCACGATCCTCCCGTAGCGGACAGACCGCACATCCTCACGTGCCCTGGGTGCGCTGACGCAGGATCACGGCTCGTACTTGTAGCCCAGCCCTCGGACCGTCACGAGGTGGACCGGCTTGCCCGGATCCTCCTCGACCTTGGCCCGGAGCCTCTTGACGTGCACGTCGAGTGTCTTGGTGTCGCCGACATAGTCCGCACCCCACACGCGATCGATGAGCTGGGACCGGGTCAGGACGCGCCCGGCGTTGCGTACGAGCAGCTCGAGGAGGTCGAACTCCTTCAGGGGCATCGCGACCGGGGTGCCGCGCACCGTGACGACGTGGCGGTCGACATCCATGCGTACCGGGCCAGCCTCGACCGTCGCCGAGATGAGCTCCTCCGGCTCCCCGTGACGGCGGAGGACCGAGCGCACGCGCGCGAGCAGCTCTCGTGAGGAGAACGGCTTGGTCACGTAGTCGTCGGCCCCGATCTCCAGGCCCACGACCTTGTCGATCTCGCCGTCCTTGGCGGTGAGCATGATGATCGGCACCTGAGACTTCGCGCGGATGATCCGGCACACCTCGAGCCCTGAGACTCCAGGGAGCATGAGGTCGAGCAGGATGAGATCGGCACCGTGCTGGTCGAACGCCTCGAGAGCCTCGTTGCCGTCGGCCGCCACCTGCACCTCGTAGCCCTCGCGCCTCAGCATGAAGGACAGCGCCTCGGAGAAGGACTCCTCGTCCTCGACCACCATGATCCGTGTCACGACTGAACCTCTCCGGGTGGGGTGTCGACTACCGGGATGTCGATGATGCTCGTGTCGTCGAGCGACCCGAGATCGACGACGTCGGCATCGGATGCCGTGGACGGCACGTAGGCGGGCAGGCGCAGGGTGAAGGTCGAGCCGACTCCCACCTCGGACCACACCGTGCACTCGCCACCGTGGTTCTGACTGACATGCTTGACGATCGCCAGGCCGAGACCTGTGCCGCCCGTGACGCGTGAGCGAGCGGGATCGACTCGGTAGAAGCGCTCGAACACACGATCCAGGTCGTTGCCCGCGATGCCGATGCCCTGGTCCTTGACCGCGATCTCGATGATCGACTCCGCGGCACGCACACCCACGGCGACACGCGTATGGCTGGCCGAGTAGGCGATCGCATTCGTCAGGAGGTTGCGCAGGGCTGCCAGGAGCTGACGCTCGTCGCCGTACAGGAGGCCGCCGGTCGGCTCACCCACCTCGATCTCGATCTGCTCCCGCGAGGCGAGCGTGCGCACTTCGTCCACGGCTCGACTGACGAGGTCGTCGACACTGACGACCTCCGCTCGCGTGAGCGGATCATCTCCCTGCAGCCGGGACAGGTCGATGACGTCCTGCACGAGCGTGCTGAGCCGAGTCGCCTCGATTTGCATGCGCTCGGCGAAGTGGCGGACCTGCTCCTCATCGTCGGCCGCAGCCAGGAGCGCCTCGGCGAGAAGGGAGATGGCACCCACAGGCGTCTTCAACTCGTGACTCACGTTCGCGACGAAGTCCCGCCGGACGACGTCGACTCGGCGCTCCTCGGCCAGATCGTCGATGAGCACCAGGATGGCCCCCGTGCCGAGGGCGGCGACCCGCACGCGGAGCTCCAGGAGTTCCCGGCCGAGAGGTGGCCTGCGGACCCGCATCTCGAGTTCCCGAGCATGGCCGTCGCCGGCAGCCCGGTCGATGAGGTGGCGGATGTCGGGCACGGTCACCTGATCGCGTGCCACGAGTCCCAGACCCGTGGCACGGGCGTTGGCCCGGAGGACGGTTCCGTCCGGGGCCACCACGAGCGAGGCGGACGGGAGAACGCTCAGCACGCGCACGACCTCATCGGGCACCACGGGCACGCCGGAGGGGGGTGACACTGGCAAGCGAACCTCCCCGACACCGATGGAACCGGACATATGGCAAGGATAGGAGCGCACCACAGGGGCAGCCCATGATGCCGGGCCCACGACGGCAGGATTCACGAAGGATTCGGTCGCGGGCACCGGGGATTCACCCAATCGCCGCATGGCGTTCATGTCGCGTCGGAGAGAAGTTGTCGCCAGGGCGTACCGTGGCTTTCGCACGGTCGAGCGAGGGAGCACATGGACGCCGAACTGACGCGACACATCGATGTCGTGAAGGGCGATCTGATTCGCATGACCCAACTGGTCGGGTCGGCGATGAACCGCGCGACGCAGGCCCTGCTGGACGCGGACCTCGCCATGGCCGAGTCCGTGATCGCCGCCGACGCCCAGATCGATCTGCTCTCCAGCGACATCGAAGAGCAGTGCCTCGACGCCATCGCCCGCAACGCTCCCGGCCCCGAGGAGCTGCCCGAGCTGATCGGCGCCCTGAGGATCGCGGCCTCCCTTGAGCGCATGGGCGATCTTGCGGAGCATGTGGCCAAGCAGGCCAGGCTCCGCTACCCGCGGCTCTCCATCCCCCAGGAGCTCCGGGGCACCTTCGCGGAGATGGGCGGGCTCGCCGAAGCGATCGTGTCCAAGACCGGATCGGTCGTCTCGTCCCAGGACGTCCATCTCGCCGCCGACATCGGGCGCCACGACGCCGAGGTGGACCGCCTGCACCGCGAGCTCTTCACCATCGTCCTGTCCCCCTCCTGGCCCCATGGGGTCGAGGCCGCCATCGACGTGACCCTCCTCTCGCGCTACTACGAGCGGTACGCCGACCACGCGGTCTCCGTCACCCGTCGCGTCGTCACGATCGTGACCGGGGAGCCCTACGTCGGCGTCTCCCTCTGACCCAATCCGCGACGAGACCGTCCTCCTGAGGGGCCGGCCCCTCCGCTGGCCTTCTGAGGGGCAGACGCTTCCTCCGGCCGGCGTCCGGATTGGGCCCACGGGCTGGCCGATTCCCGGCCCGTGCGGAAGACTCCACGGGTGATCCCCGCCTCCCTCCTCGACTCTCGGCGCCATCGGCCGAGGCGGGTCGCCGTGCTCTCCGTGCACACCTCGCCCCTGGATCAGCCCGGCACCGGTGACGCCGGCGGCATGAACGTCTACATCGTCGAGACCGCCCGACGGCTCGCCGAGGCGGGCGTGGAGATCGAGATCTTCACCCGGGCCACCTCCTCGGAGCAGCCCCCGGTCACCACGATGGCCCCCGGAGTCCTCGTGCGCCACGTGACCGCCGGGCCCTTCGAGGGACTGGCCAAGCAGGATCTCCCCGGGCAGCTGTGCGCCGTCACGGCCGGAGTGCTGCGTGCCGAGGCCGCTCGGCCCGAAGGGTGGTTCGACCTCATCCACTCGCACTACTGGCTCTCGGGCCAGGTCGGCTGGCTCGCCTCCGAGCGCTGGAACGTGCCCCTGGTGCACACGATGCACACGATGGCGAAGGTGAAGAACAGGGACCTGTCGGACGGTGACACCCCCGAACCCGCCATGCGCATCATCGGCGAGGAGCAGGTCGTCGAGGCCTCGGATCGCCTCATCGCCAACACCGATGACGAGGCTCGTGAGCTCATCGACCTCTACGGCGCCGCAGCCGACCGGGTCGACGTCGTGCATCCGGGCGTCGATCTCGACCTGTTCCGCCCCGGCGACAGGGCTGCCGCCCGACGTCGCCATGGCGTCGCGGACGACGCGATCCTGCTCCTGTTCGTCGGTCGGATCCAGCCCCTCAAGGCTCCCGATGTCCTGCTGCGCGCCGCGGCACGGATGCTGGCCGAGGATCCGGGGCTTCGGTCCCGGCTGCAGGTGGTCGTGTGCGGAGGACCTTCGGGCTCGGGTCTCACGCGCCCGGAGGCCCTGATCCATCTGGCCGACGAGCTGGGCATCACCGACATCGTCCGCTTCGAGCCGCCCTCCCACCGAACGGCCCTCGCAGACTGGTACCGCGCAGCCGATGTGACCGTCGTGCCCTCCCACTCCGAGTCCTTCGGCCTCGTCGCCGTCGAATCCCAGGCCTGCGGCACCCCGGTGGTCGCCGCCGCCGTCGGTGGACTGCGGACGGCAGTGGCGCACCAGGTCAGCGGACTGCTCGTGGAGGGCCATGACCCCCGGGAGTTCGCCCGCGCCATCTCGTCGATCGTCCTGCATCCGGCTCTGCAGGCGGAACTCTCCCGCGGCGCTCACATGCACGCGGCAGCCTTCGGCTGGTCCGCGACGACGGCCGGTCTCCTGGACAGCTACTCCGCGGCCCTGTCCACCGCCTCCTCCGCACGTCTGCTGACCAGCCGCACCTCATGAGCCCGCGTCAGGCGGCAGAGGACGTCATCCGCGACTTCCTGGCCGCCAGCGGCCTGGACTGGGAGTCTCCCTCCCCCGGGACCTTCGTCGTCACCCTCCCCGGTGAGTACAAGCTGCAGACCACGACAGCGCTGTCCCTCGGAGACCATGCCCTGACGATCAACGCCTTCGTCGCCCGCAACCCGGACGAGAACCACGAGGGCGTGTACCGATGGCTCCTCGAACGCAACCGCCGGCTGTACGGCGTCGCGTTCGCCATCGACCACCTCGGCGATGTGTACCTCGTGGGGCGGATCCCCCTCGAGGCCGTGACACCGGAGGAGCTCGACCGTCTGCTCGGGTCCGTGCTCGAGAACGCCGACGGTTCGTTCAACACCCTTCTCGAGCTCGGCTTCTCCACCGCCATCCAGCGGGAGTGGGCCTGGCGCGTCGATCGCGGTCTCCCGACGGACAACCTTGCCGCCTTCGCCCACCTGATGGAGACCGCGCCGGACGACGCCCCGGGACGTCGCTGACGCCGCACGGTTCGGCAGGATGGGGCCATGAGCTCTGCGCCCTACACCCTGATCCTGCTCCGCCATGGCGAGAGCGAGTGGAATGCCAAGAACCTCTTCACGGGCTGGGTCGACGTCGACCTCAATGAGAAGGGCCTGGCCGAGGCCCGACGCGGCGGTGAGCTCCTCGCCGAGCACGGCCTGCTGCCCGACGTCGTCCACACATCCCTCCTGAAGCGGGCGATCAAGACGTCGCAGCTCGCCCTCGAGGCCTGCGACCGCCTGTGGATCCCGGTCGTGCGCACCTGGAGGTTGAACGAGCGCCACTACGGCGCGCTGCAGGGCAAGAACAAGAAGGAGACCTTGGAGCAGTTCGGCGAGGAGCAGTTCATGCTCTGGCGCCGCTCGTACGACGTTCCTCCACCGCCGATCGATCCCCGCGACCCATGGGCGCAGACCGACGACCCGCGCTACGCAGCACTCCCACCCGAGGCTCGCCCGGCGACGGAGTGCCTCGCCGACGTCGTGCGCCGGCTCGTCCCCTACTGGGAGGACGTCATCGTCGCGGAGAACCTGCGAGCCGGGAAGACCGTCCTCATCGCCGCGCACGGCAACTCACTGCGCGCCCTCGTGAAGCATCTCGACGGGATCTCCGATGAGGACATCGCGTCACTCAACATCCCCACCGGGATTCCCCTCGTCTATCGACTGGATGAGAGCCTGACGCCGATCGTCCCGGGCGGGGAGTACCTGGATCCCCAGACCGCCGCGGAGGCTGCCGCGGCCGTGGCGGCGCAGGGCACGAAGTGACCACGGGCCCGCAGCGGACGCATCGCCTCGAACTCGACGATGCCACCCTGCGGGAGTGGGACGCCACTGTTCTCGCCAGCGATCCGGAACTCGGGATCGTCCTTGATCGGTCCGCCTTCTACCCCGGCGGCGGGGGACAGCCTCCGGACCACGGCGTGCTGCTGTGGGGAGGAGTGCAGACGAGGATCATCGACGTGCGACGAGGAGACGACCACTACCTCGTGGCCGCGGAGGGTGATCCCCTGCCCCCCGTCGGAACCCTCGTCACGGGAGCCATCGAGGACGACCGCCGAACGGCGCTGATGCGCACGCACTCCGGACTCCATCTGCTGTCCGGGGTCGTCTTCCGCGACTTCGGCGCGCTCGTGACCGGCTCGAACATGGATCCCCTGAGCGGGCGCCTCGACTTCAACCTCGAGCAGGTCCCCGAGGGCTTCACGGACGCGGTCGAGGCGGCGTGCCATGCCGAGGTCGACGCTGATCGCGCCATCCAGGCCTACTCCCTGGCTCGGGCTGAGGCATTCTCGATCCCGGACATCATCCGGACGGCGACCAACCTGCTTCCTCCCGACATCGAGGTCGTTCGGATCGTCGACATCGCCGGGCTGGACGTTCAGGCCGACGGAGGCACCCATGTCGCGTCGACCCGGCACATCGGCCGCATGCGCGTGGCGAAGGTGGAGAACAAGGGCAAGGGGTTCCGGCGCATTCGCATCACGCTCGACTGACGTCCGCCGCGTCTCGGTCCACCATCCACCGAGGTCAGGGCTCGACGGTCACTATCGACGACCAGTGATCTCCACGATCCGCGGACGCACGTCGAAGATGTAGATCAGGGCCACGACGGCGCCGGCCAGGCCGATCAGCCCGAGAGGTGACACGTACGAGTACAGCAGTCCTGTCAGCGCCGCGGCTCCGGTGAGCGCCAGCCACAGGACCTTGCTCTGCCGGCCGATGGCGGGGAAGGCCTCCTTGGGGCGACGGATGCAGTCGATGAAGGCAAAGCCCTTGACGGCCAGCATCACGACCCAGAGGCCGAGGACGATCACGCCCTGAACGGTGTCGAACACCCCTTCACGGTAATGCACTCCGCGGCGCTCGGCAGATCGGCGGCCCTCCCCGCGCGTCAGGTCAGACGCCGACCGCCTCACGCACGAGCGTGACGACGTGGGTCACCGACGATCGGGCGGACGCCGCCGTGTCGTGCGCACGTGTGCGGGCGTCACCCACCCACGCGGGCAGGTCGATCCTGGGCAACTCCACCTT
>CAZQXO010000012.1:27875-51527 GCA_964597445.1 uncultured Bifidobacteriaceae bacterium
CTCCACCTTGGGCAGCTCCACCTTGGGCAGCTCCACCTTGGGCAGCTCCACCTTGGGCAGCGTCAGCGTCGGCAGATCCCGGCCACGGAAGGACAGGTGGGACGACGATGCCTTGGCCGCCGAGGCCGCCTTCGTCGTGGTCTTCTTCGCCGTCGCGGCGGCTGCCGTGGTCGTCTTCTTGGCTGCCGAGGCCGCCTTCGTGGTGGTCTTCTTCGCGGTGGTGGCGGCCGCCGTGGTCGTCTTCTTCACTCGCGCGGTTGCAGGCGTGGTGGGGTTCTCGGTCGTCATCGTCTCTTCCTCACATAGGGGTGGTGCTGTCGTCGCGGGGATCTCCCGGATCGACAGGGTCGGGGGTGGTCTTCGCGGCGTTCTCCGCCTGGAAGGCCGCATAGATCTGCAGGAGCGTGGCGCGCTGGCGCTCGGTGAGCGTGGAGTCCGAGGCGATGGCGGTCGTCACCGCGGCATCACCCGCGCGCTCGTCGAGGATCCCCGCCTGGACGTACAGAGTCTCCGCCGAGATGCGCAGGCCCTGCGCGATACGTCCGAGTATCTCCGCACTCGGGCGACGCAGCCCTCGCTCGACCTGGCTCAGGTAGGGGTTGGAGACCCCTGCCGCCTGGGCCAGCTGGCGCAGGGACATCTGGGCCTGATCCCGCTGCTCCCGGATGTAGCCGCCGAGGTCGCTGATCCGTGCCATGGGACCAGTATGCGCCCCGGTGCTTGCAATTGCAAACGCTCCCGCTAACTACGGCTAGCGGTAGGTCTAGGCCGCTGAGACCGTCACCATCAGGGCACCGATGACCCCGAGGCACAGGATCAGGCCCAGAACCGGCATCACCCGCTGGACGAGGACGGGCCCTGCCAGCCGCCACGAGGCCAGGTGCGCCACCGCGTAGTAGGCGAGGATGCTCCCTCCGGACAGCGCGAGCGCCCACGTCAGCTGTCCGGGGACCACCAGGACGGCCGCCGCGAGCGCGACCGCGAGCGCGGCCCGATGGGGCACCCGAGCGGGCGACACCGCCGCCAGGCCGCGGGGAGCGTCGCCCTGCGCGGCCATGGCGAAGAGGGTCCGACCCATGCCTGCGATCAGGGAGATAAGGACGGACCCCGCCCCGATGACGGCACCGACGACCACGACAGCGCGCAGGGCGGGCGACCCCGAGAGTCCCGCCAGATCCTCCAGGGGCGCGCTGCTCAGCGGGACTCCCGCAGACCCGGCTCGTGACACGACGACCGCGACCGCGACATAGATGACCAGCACGATCGCGAACGAGATCGACATCGCCACGGGGATCGTGCGGCGCGGCTGGCGCACCTCCTCGCCGAGCACGGTGATGCGCGCGTAGCCCGCGAAGGCGACGAAGAGCAGTCCCACCGCTCCGACCACCGCCACCGGTGACAGCGGCGCCACGGGGGCCGCCCCCTCCAGTGGGGGGAGGTTCGCCGCACCCACGACGACCGCGAGGGTGATGATGACGAGCAGGATCGCGATCAGGACGGCATTGACGCGGGTCGAGCGGACGATGCCGCGCAGGTCGATGAGGAGTGCGATGGCGATGGCTCCCCACGCGATCCAGCGCTCCTGACCGGGCCACAGGTAGGCACCGATGGTCAAGGCGGCAGCTGCGGCACTCGCGCTCTTGCCGAGCAGGAACGCGAGTCCGGCGATCACTCCCGCGGGGCGACCGAGGAGCAGCCGTCCGTAAGCGTAGGCACCGCCGGACTCCGGGTGCACGCGCGCGAGCCGGGCCGTCGAGACAGCATTCACCCCGGCGACCACGGCAGCGAGGAGCACGGACACCAGCAGGAAGCGTCCGGCCCACTGCCAGGCCGGCGTCCAGACCGCGAAGACCCCGGTGCCGAGCATCGCGCTGAGGCCGACGATGACCGCGCCGGGGACTCCCAGGGCTCGATGGAGGCGCGAGACCGGATCCGTCACGGGATCACCTGAGCTGGAGATCGGACTCGACCCAGCCCACCGGGACTCCCCCACCCAGCATGGGGATGCGGGCGAGGCCCGCCAGTGCGTGCGGGTCCGCTCCCATGCCGATGAGGATCCCGGCCAGAGCCACCTGACGCCCGCGAGCGGAGCCGTCCTCCAGCTTCATCGCGACAGCGCGGCCGTCCGGCAGCGCCGCGACGTAGACGCCCTCCGCACCGTCCTTGGCGACGAGACCGGGAACGGCCCGCATGAACGCCGTCACATCCCGATGGTCACCACCGACCAGCTCCGGATGCGCTCGCATGGCGTCGACCACCTGCCGCTCGGGAGAGGCGGTCCCCGCGAGTACCGCCGAGGAGAGCGACCTCGCGAGTCCGATGAGCGTCATGACGTGGACGGGGGCACCGCACCCGTCGATGCCGACATGGGTGATCGAGTCGTCGGTCATGCGCTCGATCTCACGGTGGATCGCCTCCTGCAGTGGGTGGGTGGGCTGCAGGTAGTCGTCGATCGACCAACCGTTGGTGACACAGGTCGCGAGCATGGCCGCGTGCTTGCCCGAGCAGTTCATGGCGAGGGAGCTCGGCCGACGTCCGGACTGGATCCACGCATCGCGGGCCCGCGGCTCCAGAGGGAAGTCCTCGGGCGTCTGCAGCGCCTCGACGGGCAGGTCGACGCACTCCAGTAGACGACGGACAGCGTGACGGTGCTGGGCCTCACCACTGTGGGACGACGCCGCGAGCGCCAGAAGGTCGGCCGGAAGCTCGAGTCCGGCCCGGACCATGGCCGTGACCTGCATCGGCTTGGCGGAGGACCGGGCCATCATCGGATGATGCGGATCACCCCACGAGTGGAGGATGCTTCCCGCGGCATCGACGACGACCGCATGCCCGACGTGTGCTCCTTCGACGAACCCGCTCCGGGAGTACGTGGCCAGCACAGCCGGCAGGGGACGGGTCACCGACGCATGATGGCACGCACCCGCGTGGCAGGGTGACTCTCATGAGGGCCGTCATCCAAAGGGCAGTCGACGCGTCGGTGACCGTCGAGGGAGCAGTCGTGGGTGCGTTCGAGGGGCCGGGCCTGGTGATGCTCGTCGGGGTGACGCACGACGACGATGCCGCCGTGGCCGTGCGATTGGCCGACAAGGCGTATGACCTTCGCATCTTCACGCCCGAGCACGCCCCCGCGGGAGCGTCCGGTGACCTCGCTCGCGAGCTCTCGGCTGCGGACCTCAGACTTCCCGTCCTGGTCGTCAGCCAGTTCACCCTGTACGCCGACACGCGCAAGGGGCGGCGGCCCACCTGGGATGCCGCAGCCCCGGGCCCGGTGGCCGAGCCCCTGGTGGCCGCGGTGGTGGACCGGCTTCGCGAGCGCGGTGCCACGGTCGCCACGGGGCGCTTCGGCGCGGACATGCGGGTGGGGCTGGTGAACGACGGTCCGATGACGATTGTCATGGAGCTGTGACGACCAGCTCGGAGTCAAGGGAGCTGTGAGGACCAGCTAGCCGACCACCACGGGAACCTGCGTCGCCGGCACGTCGCCGGCCGACGTGCGCACGACAGCCGCTGCATCGACGGGAGTGGATCGCTTGACGACGGCGGTCGCGACGGGCCCCTGCTCGTGGTGCCACGCCGCGGTCCCGATCCAGCCCACCTCACGCCCGTCGACGAGCACAGGATCTCCGTGCGCGGGAAGGGACTCCTCGGTGCCGTCGAGGTGCAGCAGCACGAGTCGACGCGGCGGGTGCCCGAGATTGTGCACCCGCGCCACAGCCTCCTGCCCGCGGTAGCACCCCTTCGCCAGATGCACAGCAGGCCCAACCCAGCCCACCTCGTGCGGCAGCGTGCGGTGATCCGACTCGAGGCCGAGACGCGGCACGGCCGCAGCGACGCGAAGGGACTCCAGAGCCCACGTGCCTGCGCGATCCGGCCATGCGGCCAGACGGCCGGCGACCTCGGACCGAGGGACGATCACCTCGCGACCGACGAGGAGGTCCGGACGCTCGGGAACGTAGCGCGCGGCATCGCCGCCTCGGTCGCTCCCGGCATCCACGCGCCCGGTTCCGGCGTAGTCGGCGGGCATGAGCCACGTCGGGGCATCCGGGTCGATCTCGTTCACCGGCTCCCACACCACGCCGACATCCGCCGTGCTGTCCGCCACGTCAACACGGAGCATGAACTGCATGGACCGGAGGTAGGTCACGAGCTCGTCCGCGGTTCCCGGCGCGACGATGATCCACGAGGTCTGCCCGTCATCGATGATGTGGAGCTCGTGCTCGACATGCCCGTGCGGGCTCAGGATCAGAGCCAGGGCGCTCTGCCCCGGCTGCAATGCGTCCAACCGCTGCGAGGTGAGGCTGTGCAGCCACGAGAGCCGGTCGGGGCCGGACACCGCGACCACCCCGCGATTGGAGAGGTCCACGGCCGCCGTGCCGCCGCGGAGGAAGCGCTGCTCGCGCAGCGGGTCGCCGAAGTGCCAGGGGACACCCTGGTCGGGGGCCTCGGGCGGTGGCGCGACCGGATCAGCCGTCACAGCGGGTCGTCCGCCTCCGTCATGCGGATCAGCCCGTTGCAGTCGTCGCATGCGCCGTGCACGGACACGTGGGAGATGTCGGTGTGGAAGCCGTACTCCGTGCGCAGAGCCGTGACGAAACCCTCGGCCACGGCGGAGGGCACGCTCAGCACCTTGCGGCATCGATCGCACACCAGATGGATGTGAACGTGCTCGTCGACAGCGTGGTACGTGGGAGCCCCGTGTCCGATGTGGGCGTGCGTCACCAGGCCCACGTCCTCGAGCACTTCCAGCGTCCGGTAGATCGTCGAGAGGTTGACGCCACTCGCCGTGCGCTGCACCTCGACGAGGATCTCCTCAGGGGTGCCATGGCGCAGGACCTCCACAGCCTCGAGGACGAGCTGCCGCTGGGGCGTGATGCGGTAGCCGTGCTCGCGCAGCCGTGCCTCCCAGTCCTCGGACATCACTGTCCCTCCACATCCGTGACGCGGGTCAGGGTCGCCGCGAGGTGGTTGGTCATCGACTGGCCGACCGCAGCCATGTCGAAAGTCCAGAGGAGCTTCCCGTCGACGAGCCCGTAGAGCCGCTCCCCGTCGGTGTAGTCCTTGGCGCTGGGCGTCCGCACGATGTGATCGACGCGGAGCGTCGCCCGCGCTCCGGTGATCACGGCGTTCTCCATGCCCGTGACCTCGAGTGATCCGGCCCAGGTCTCGGCGTATCCCGTCGGGTGCGCGAGTGTAACCTCGATGCCGTTGTTCGGTCGTGGACGCCAGAACCCTGACTCCGTCCCGAGCGGCCGGACCCTCTCGCCGTCGTCGTCCAGCAGCCAACTGCGGGAGAGGTAGGAGAGGAAGGGCCGACCATCGGTCGCGAACACGACTTCCTGACCGAAGCGGAAGTCTTCGATCGTGGGGTACTGGCCGAGACCGACGCCGACCCAGCGTCCGATCAGCCACCCCAGCGGGCGGAGATCCTCCGGGACCTCGACACCCGAGCCGTCCGGGGCGAGCACTTACTCCTGGCCCTTGAAGAGCTTGTAGA
The DNA here is from genome assembly GCA_964597445.1 of uncultured Bifidobacteriaceae bacterium. Lineage (GTDB taxonomy): Bacteria > Actinomycetota > Actinomycetes > S36-B12 > S36-B12 > UBA10649. The sequence continues at coordinate 33,373 of CAZQXO010000012.1, forward strand.
CCACGTAGAACGCGAACCATCCGGCAGCAGCCATCGCCGCGACGAGCAGGCCAGTGAAGAAGACGTGCATCATGGCCGCAGCCTAGCCTCCGGCTAGCGGTGGCGCAGCCGCGCCCACATGAGGTACATCTCGCAGCCCAGGCAGAAGTTGAAGGCCGCGTTGAGGAAGGCCGCGGCCAGGGCGAGCGCCACGGCAACGGTCGCCACGGGGGTGGCGCCAGCGAGGAGCGCAACCAGGGCGACGACCATGAAGATGAGTCCCACCGCCTGCGCGAACCGTGGGGGCGCCGCATCCTCCATCTCGGCCGGCGGCGACAGTCGCGGCCGGACCAGCCGACGGAACACGATCCCGTAGGGCTGAGCCTGCAGGCCGACGAGCGCACCCAGCGCGAACACGACCGTCTGCCACGCGACCAGGACGGTGCCGGCCGTCGTGCCCATCAGGACGAGGGCGAGGGCGAGGACGACCGTCGTGATCGCTGCACCGAAGCGCGGACCGCGAGGGTCGACCGTGGGTCGTGAAGGGGAGACAGCAGCCATGGGCGTCACGGTAGAGGTCCGCTCCCGGTCGGGTGCGAAGGATCCGGCAGGAGCACCCCTCACCCATGTGCGAATCCTTCGCAGCCGACAGGCCCCGTCGGCCGTCAGATGACGAAGTCCGGGGCTCCTCCCGGGAGGATCTCGCCCAAGGCCGCGATGACATCGGCCTTGCGCGGCTGGCCGCTGGCCTGCTTGCGCACCGTGCCCGTCCGATCGAGGAAGAGCACGGTCGGTGTGCGACGGATATCGAGGGCGCGAACCAGCTCGAGGTTCTCCTCGGCATCGATCTCCACATGGGACACGCCCGGCACGAGCACGCACACCTCCTCCACGATGCGCCGCGTGGCACGGCAGGGCTGGCAGAAGGCGCTGGAGAACTGCACGATCGTGGCCCGCTCTCCCAGGCGCCCGTCCAGCGCGGCGGCGAGTGCAGCTGATTCCGGGGACGGCTCCACGAAGCTGGCAGGCGGGTCATCGGGCGAGGCCATCGGCACGGGTGAGGTTCGCGTGTCGCGCACCCGCCCGTTCGCGCGCTGGAACCACAGCCCGAATGCCGTGGCGACGCCCAGCACGATCAGAAGGATCCAGATCCCGCTCATGTCTTCACCTCACCCTCGACCTGACTGCCTCCCTGCATCGGCGACGCGGCACGCGCATCGTCACACCCGCAGGCCCGTCGCGCCCACTCCCCCAGGCGATCCACCGTGGCCTCGGGAATCGCCGCCTCCGCGTGCCCGACACCCGGTTCGATCCACAGGTCCACGCGCGAGGCAGCCCTGCGAGCCTGCTCGACGATCGCCTCGGGATGCTCCAGAGGGAAGTAGTGGTCAGCGTCGCCATGGACCACGAGCAGCGGGATGCCCGGGAGCCGGCCAGCGGCCTCGGCCGGAGGCACGGGCGTCTCCTCAGGCCAGCCGCGGTTGCTGATCCGCGTGCCGCGCAGCCGCATGATCGCGCGACCAGGCGTCGTCTCGACCATCCAGTGGGCAAGGCGCATGATCCGAGTCCCCCGGTAGAACCAGAAGGCAGGAGCACTGACGCTCACGACGGCGTCGACCTCACTGGGAGTGCCCGCCATCAGCGCGGCCTCGCGCAGCACGACTGCCCCGCCGAGGGAGAACCCGACCGTGACGACCGCGGGGTACCCCAGCTCGCGAGCCCAGGCGACGGCCGCGGCGACGTCGAGGACCTCCTCGTGACCGACCGTCGTGGCACCACCGGACTCCCCATGACCGCGCATGTCGAGTGCCACGACGCCCCCGAAGCACCGGAGCCGGGAGATGACCTTGCGCACCCGGTCCTGGCGCCAGTGCCCCGTGAACCCATGGACCACGACGAAGGCGAGATCAGAACGCGGAGTCACCCCGGGCTCGTGCAGGGCATGGATCGGCACCCCGTCGGCCGCCGTGAGCGTGCGCGTCTCCCTCGCTAGCACGCGCCCATTCTCCTCACGGATCCCGCGTGGCGTAGCCTTGGCCCCTGATGCCGGCCCCGGAGAGCCCCATGGATCGGCTCAGCAACGCACCCGCCGGACGAGGGTCCGCACGATGACAAGGAGGCGGCCATGCGCCTGATCCTCCTGACTCGCGCCATGGAGCCCTCCTCGGAGGTGCTTCCCGCCCTCGCCCTGCTGGCCCACCACATCCACACGATGCCCGCGGAGCCCACGGCCCTGCTCCACGCTCCCACCTGCGACGCGCTGCTCGTCGACGGACGACGCGACCTGCCCGCCGTGCGGGGCCTGTGCCGTCTGCTGCGGCAGACCGGACTCGACGTGCCCCTGCTCCTCGTCACGACCGAGGGCGGCCTCACCGCCCTCCAGTGGGATTGGGGGATGGACGACGTCCTGCTCGACACCAGCTCCCCCGCCGAGGTGGAGGCCCGGCTTCGGCTGGCCACGACCCGCGTGAACGACGGCCAGGATCCGTCCTCCGATGCACCGGAGGAGATCCGCAGCGGCGACCTGCACATCGACGAGGCCACCTACACCGCCCGACTGCGCGGGCGGCCGATGGACCTCACCTTCAAGGAGTTCGAACTCCTCAAGTTCCTGGCGCAGCACCCGGGCCGCGTCTTCAGTCGCGCGATCCTGCTCCAGGAGGTGTGGGGCTACGACTACTTCGGGGGCACGCGCACCGTCGATGTCCATGTCCGTCGCCTACGCGCCAAGCTCGGCCCCGAGCACGAGAGCCTCATCGGCACTGTGCGCAACGTCGGCTACCGGTTCGTTCCCGCCGGTGTCGACTCCTCGGCGGTGGCCACCGCCGAGGTCGACGCGCTCTCCTGAGAGGCGCCCATGCCCGACGACGTCAGCTTCCAGACCCTTCCCCGGCTCACCGCCGCCGACGTTGCCCAGGTGGCACACCTTCTCGACAGCGTGACGGAGCATGACGGCCTCCGGCCTCTCTCCGAGCACGTGTGGCTGCACGTGAAGGCGGGGGGCGAGGAGCACGGACTTCACGTGCTCGGTCGCACGCCTGACGGCACCGTGGTCGCGTACGCGCACATCGACATCACCGACGAGGTGGAGGGCGCCAGCGCGGAGCTGACCGTCCACCCGGCGCACCGTCGCCGCGGGATGGGTCGGCAACTCGTGCACAACGTCCTGGGCGCATCACCCGATGGTCGGCTGCGGCTGTGGTCCCATGGTGAGCAGGCCGGCTCCCGGGCCCTGGCGGAGAGCATGGGCTTCCAGCGCATACGCGTCCTGTGGCAGATGCGCCGGTCGCTGTACGCACCCCTGCCCAAGGCCTTGGTCCCGGCGGGGGTCGAGATTCGTCCGTTCCGCGTCGGAAGCGACGAGGAGGTCTGGCTCGACCTCAACTCCCGAGCCTTCGCACACCTGCCCGACCAGGGAGGCTGGACCCGGAGCGACCTCGACCTGCGCATACGCGAGGGATGGTTCGACGCGGACGGCTTCCTGATGGCGTGGCGTGGGGAACGCCTGGTGGGTTTCCACTGGACGAAGGTGCACGGCGGGGGCGGTCACACCCACGCCCATGACGACGGTGGGGGCGCCCACGCCCACGCCCATGACGACGGTGGGGGCGCCCACGCCCATGAAGTGGAAGAGGGTCACCACCACCATCCGCCGATCGGTGAGGTGTACGTGGTGGCTGTGGATCCCGAGGAGCGCGGCAGCGGGCTGGGCCGGGCCCTGACGCTGGCGGGGTTGCACCTCCTGCGGGCTCGGGGACTCGACCAGGTCATGCTCTACGTGGATGCCAGCAACACCCCGGCCATCTCGCTCTACGAGGGACTGGGCTTCGCCCGGTGGGACACCGACGTGCTCTACCGCAGGTCGCCTGACGGCCGACCGTCGTTCACCTGACTGTGGGACCATCCGGTCGTGACCGACACGCAGTCCCCGCCGGCCGGCCCCCCAGCCGCCGTCCTTCCCCCCGACCGCTTCCTGGATCGCGAGCTCTCCTGGCTGGCCTTCAACCAGCGGGTGCTGGAGCTCTCCGAGGATGACGATCTTCCTGCCCTCGACCGGGCCAAGTTCCTCGCCATCTTCGCCAGCAACCTGGACGAGTTCTTCATGGTCCGGGCGGCCGGCCTCAAGCGACGCATCGCGACCGGCATCGCCGTCCGGGCCGCGAGCGGCTACACGCCTCGCGAGGTGCTCGAGAACATCTGGGATCGGGCCTACGAGCTCCAGCGGCAGCAGGCACGACTGTTCCACGGATCCGTCCTTCCCGAACTCGAGCGCGAGGGAATCCAGATCCTGCGATGGGACGACCTGACTCCTGCGGAGAAGGCCGAGGTGCAGGTCTTCTTCGACACGCAGGTGTTCCCCGTGCTCACCCCCCTGGCCGTCGACCCGTCGCACCCCTTCCCCTACATCAGCGGGCTCTCCCTGAACCTGGCTGTCGTCGTCCGTAATCCGACAACCGGGAACGAGCTGTTCGCGCGCGTCAAGGTGCCCCCGCTTCTCCCGCGCTTCCATGAGGTCGCCCCTGCGCGCTTCGTCCCCCTCGAGGACGTCATCGCGGCTCACCTCGATGCCCTCTTCCCCGGCATGGAGATCCAGCAGACGCACTCCTTCCGCGTCACCCGCAACGAGGATGTGGAAGTCGAGGAGGATGACGCGGAGAACCTCCTCCTCGCACTGGAGCGCGAGCTCATGAGACGCCGATTCGGCCCACCGGTGCGCCTGGAGGTCGAGGAGTCGATCGACCCGCATGTGCTCGAGCTGCTGGTCGAGGAGTTGGGAGTCAGCGAACCTGAGGTATTCCGGCTGCCCGGACCCCTCGACCTCACCGGACTGTGGACGATCGTCGGCCTCGATCGGGACGACCTCAAGCAGCGCAAGTTCGTGCCCAAGACGTCGCGCCAGCTCAGCGAGGTGGAGAGCGCCCACGAGCCCGACATTATCTCGGTGGTTCGGGAGCGCGACGTCCTCGTCCATCACCCGTACGACTCGTTCTCCACCAGCGTGCAGCTCTTCCTCGAGCAGGCCGCACGTGACCCGCACGTGCTCGCCATCAAGCAGACGCTGTACCGGACGTCCGGTGACTCTCCCATCGTCGACGCCCTGATCAAGGCGGCACAGGAGGGCAAGCAGGTTCTGGCCCTCGTCGAGATCAAGGCGCGGTTCGATGAGCAGAACAACATCGAGTGGGCCCGCAAGCTGGAGGAATCCGGCGTGCACGTCGTCTACGGCCTTGTGGGACTCAAGACTCACTCGAAGCTCTCGATGGTCGTGCGCAACGACGGCGACCAACTTCGCCGCTACTGCCACATCGGCACCGGGAACTACCACCCGAAGACCGCCCGCCTCTACGAGGACCTCGGCCTCCTGACCTGCGATCCCGTGGTCGGCGAGGACGTCTCGAACATCTTCAATGTCCTCTCCGGCTACTCGATGAACACTGAGTACGAGCGATTCCTCGTGGCGCCCCACTCCGTCCGCACCGGACTCATCAGGCGCATCGACCGCGAGATCGATAACCATGGGGCCGGCCTGCCGTCGGGTATCCGCTTCAAGTGCAACTCCATCGTCGATGAGGGCATCATCGACTCCCTCTACCGCGCATCTCAGGCGGGAGTTCCGATCGACATTTGGGTTCGGGGCATCTGCGCCGTGCGGCCGGGGGTACCGGGACTGAGTGAGAACATCCGCGTCATCAGCATCCTCGGCAGATTCCTCGAGCACTCGCGGATCTACTCGTTCACGAACGGCGGCAACACGGAGACGTGGATCGGCTCAGCCGATCTCATGCACCGCAATCTGGATCGTCGGGTCGAGACGCTCGTCAGCCTCGTCGACCCTGAGCAGATCGCGGATCTCGATGCCCTGTTCGACATGGCCTTCGATCCCGAGACGTCGGCATGGCACCTGCAGCCCGACGGCACCTGGGTGCGCGAGCTGTATGACGATCAGGGTCGCCACCTGCGCGACTATCAGGAGACCCTGATCGAGATCAAGCGCAAAGGCGGCTTCGCCCCGTGACCCCTCCCACGAGCCATCGGGAGATCGAGCGCAAGTTCCGCGTGCACGGCCTCTTCGAGCTTCCCGACCTGAGCGCCGAGGGCTGTGCGCCGCGCGGTCAGGCAGGCGCTCCGTTCGAGATGTCCGCCGTCTACCACGACACCGACGAGCTCACCCTGTTCCGATGGGGCATCACGCTGCGCCGCCGCGAGGGGGGCACCGACGAGGGATGGCACATGAAGCTGCCTGTGCCGGGAGCCGATGGCAGCACCCGGGATGAGCTGCACCTCGATCTCAGCGCCGGCCCGGTCGGAGCAGTTCCCGGTGCCTTCGTCGAGGTCGTCTCGCCCCTGCTGCATGAACTTCCCCTGGCACCCGTCCTGCACCTGAGCACCCTGCGCACACCGATCGTGCTGCAGGACGCTGACGGCACCGGCCTCGTGGAGGTCGTCGACGACGTCGTCACCATCCGTCACGACGGTCGCGTGGTGAGCGTGTTCCGCGAGATCGAGGTGGAGCTGCTCGCCACCGCGACCCAGGCGACCGACACTCTCGAGTGCGTGAGTCGCCTGCTGCTGCGTCTGGGAGCCGAGGCCAGTTCGATCAGCAAGGCCGCGAGCGCCCTGGGCCCGCGCACGTCCGAGCCCCCGGATGTCCCGCCGTTTCCCTTTCCCGGACCTGACGGGCTCGCCGTGGATGCCATCCGAGCCGTCCTGACCCAGCACGTGCGGCATCTGCTCCTCGCCGACGTTGCCGTTCGCCGCGACCTGCCCGACTCCGTCCACCAGATGCGCGTGGCGGCCCGACGGTTGCGCAGTTCGCTGACGACCTTCGCCCCACTGCTCGATGCGGACGCGTGCGCCGAGATGCGCGAGGACCTTCGCTGGCTGGCGAGCGAGCTCGGCGCGATCCGGGACACCGAGGTGATGAAGGACCGCCTGGACCAGCACTGCGATGCACTGGACGCAGAGGACGCTCGACGCTGCCGGGCTGTCATTGATCCCCAGCTCGACACGCGCATGGCCGCTGCTCGCTCCAGCGCCCTCGCGGCCCTTCGCAGTGATCGGCACCAGCAGCTGATCGATGACCTCATGGATGCGGCCGTCGCGCCGCCCGTGACCACGGCCGCCTTCCAGCCCTGCTCGACCGCCCTGCCCCCGCTCCTCAACGGAACGTGGCGACGCCTGGCCCGCTCGATCGCAGCCCTCGACATGAATGGCCCCAGCGCACCGTGGCACGAGGCGCGGATCAAGGCGAAGCGGGCCCGCTATGCGGCCGAGGCGCTGGAGCAGGTCTTCGGGCGTCCCATGCGCAAGTTGGCGCATGCGCTGGCCGAGGTCACCGAGGTGCTGGGAGATCATCAGGACGCCCATGTGGCGCAGACCCTGCTCCGAGAGCTCGCCTCGCAGGCCGGCGTCGACGGGGACACCGGTCTCTCCCTCGGCCTCCTGCACGCCCATGAGACCGCCGTCGAGCAGCAGGATCGCCAGCGCTTCCGGCAGCTCTGGCCTGACGTGAGGCGGCGAGCCCGGTCAGCAGGGGTGGCCTGACGTGTCGAGCCATGATCCGATCCGCGCAGCGGGAGTCGTGCTCCTGCGCAGTGGCCCACACGGAGACGAGTTCATCGTCGTGCACAGGCCAGGGCGACAGGACTGGTCGCTTCCCAAGGGGAAGCTGGAGGAAGGCGAGCACGTCCTCGCGGCGGCCCTGCGCGAGTGCGATGAGGAGACCGGCTACCTCCCCCTCCTCCAGGCACCCCTTCCCCTGCAGTCCTACAGCGTCGGGTCTCGGCCCAAGATCGTCCAGTACTGGCGCGCCCGCGTCAGAGAGGAGAACGGCTTCGCTCCGGATGACGAGGTCGACGAGGCGCGTTGGCTTCCCGTGGAGGAGGCGGAGGCCCGACTCACGTACCCATCGGAGGTCGACCTCGTGGCACGTGCGTCTGCGACCCCCGACACGAGTCCCTTCATCCTGCTGCGCCACACCCAGGCCCTCAAGCGCGCGAAGTTCGATGGTGACATCGACGCCGAGCGGCCACTCAGCGGCAAGGGTCGCTCGCAGGCCAAGGCCCTGATCCCCATCCTCGATGCCTTCGGGGTCGACGATGTGCGCTCCAGCCCGTCACGGCGGTGCCATCAGACCGTGACGAAGTTCGCGAAGACGCTGGGCATGGGCGTCGTCCACGAAGCGTCTCTCACCGAGGAGGCTCATCGGGATGATCCGTCGGCTGCGGATGCACGCGTGTCCCAACTGGCGCGGGACCCGCGACCCATGGTGGTCTGCACGCATCGCCCCGTCCTGGCGACAGTCGTCACTGCTGCAGCGCGCTCCCTGGGCATCGAGCCCACGGGGGAGCGCTGGCACGCCGAACTCGACTCGCGCCTGCCTCCCGGAGGCTTCATCGTCTTCCACCGGGCATTCGACACGTCTGGCAGCATCCGCGTCGTCGAGATCGAACGCCACATCGTCAGCCCCGAGTGATCCGTCCGGCGAGCGCCAACGTCAATCTGCGCTGCCGACGCCCTTGTGCACCCGGAACAGGTTCGTGGGGTCGTACTTGCGCTTGATGCGCAGCAACCGTGGGTAGTTGCTTCCCCAGAACTGCTGACGCCAGTCCTTCTCGAAGTAGTTGCCCTCGTTCGAGTAGGAGCCGCCCCTCTCCGTCACGGTGCGCAGAATCGCGGACGCCGACATCACCCCGTCGAACTGCGCTTGCGACTCCGCGGGCACCGGCTCGTGCCCACGCACACCCGGGTAGCGTCCCTGCTTCCAGGCGCCGATCGTGATGAAGGCGACGTTGTCGAAGACAGCCGGATTGATGGACGTCGTGAGATCCCTGTTCTTCGCCTCCGGATGCTCACCGTAGAGCGCCTTGTTGGTCTGCCACAGGATCAGGCTGGTGCGGGAGGCGTCGAACAGCGCCTGCGCCAAGACCTCCGCATTGGCTCCCTGCGTCATGGAGAACGGGACGCCGCGCCCGTCGTACCCGCCCCAGTAGGCGGCTACCTCTGAGGCGTTGCCCTTCCACCAGAAGTAGCCCTTCGGCGCACCGGGGCGATCATCGAAGATCGCCTCGCGCTCAGTCGGCTTCCAGCGATTCGCGAACGGCTGAGACGAGAAGGACACCGACACCGAGAAGTCGTCCGGGCGATTCCTCAGAGGTGCGAGGAACGGCTCCCATGCAGCCTGCGCCTGATCCGTGGGAATGTCCAGGAACGTGGTGCCAATCTGCATGACATTGAGCCCGGTGTTGACCTGCGAGGCCATGCCATAGTCCGGATTGAGGATCACGCCCTCACCCCACACCGGCGTACTGAGCGTGCTTCCGCAGAACTCGACGTAGCGCTGAATGAGCTCCCGGAACGCCGCGTCAGACTTCGCGGTGATGGGCCCAGAGATCCAACCGGAGATCCTCGGCTCCGGGTGAGCCAGCAGGGTCATGGATGTGACAACCCCGAAGGTGCCCCCTCCTCCACCACGTAGAGCCCAGAACAGGTCGGGGTACTGGTACTCGTTGACCGTGATGACGGATCCGTCGGCCAGGACGACCGTGAGCTCGAGGACTCCTGCGGCACCCGATCCGAAGCGCTTGCTGAACGACCCGAAGCCACCACCCAGAGCGAAACCACCGCAGGCACCAACGCTGGTGCAGCCACCCCCTTGGATGTAGAGGCCCTCGGCCGATGCCGCTGTGTAGGCCTCGAGCCAGCGGTTGCCCGCTGTTGTGGTCACCGCCGGGACCGGCGTCGTCCCGACGGGTGCGCCCTTGGGCACGAACGCGTCGTGGACCGTGATCCCACGCATGTGATGGGTCCAGATGAGCAGGGACTCGCGTGGGCCGGTCGAACGTCCGTAGTAGTCGTGGCCGGTCCCCTTGACGACCAGACGCACCTTGTTCTCCCGAGCGAAGTCGACCGCCGCGATGATGTCGGGGGTCTCCCTCGCGGCCACCGCGCAGGAACTGGGCGTCGAGGTCCACGCCCGGTACATGCCCGTGGACTGGGTGGCCCCGGACCTCTCCTCGAGGAACCAGGGGTTGAAGAAGCGGCTCGGAACGGGTCCAGGGCCCAGCCTGGCCCACGGTTGCCGGGGCCTGATCAGCCGCCGGCCCACTGCGCGCCGCAGTCCTGCCCAGGCCTCGGCGTCCGGCCATCCCGCGGCGGCAGGCGAGGCCCCCTGACCCGCCCATGCTCTGCCGGGCAGGGCGAGCGAGGCTGCTGCCGCTGCTGTGAGCCCGAGGAACGTGCGACGACCCAATCCACGTGAGCGCTCCATGGCTCCTCATCCTCACCTGGGCGCCCGCCGCAGCGGGCGATACGAATCAGTGGAGAGACTTGCTCCTCAACGCTGGGCAACAACACCCTTGCCGAGGCAGACAACGCCACCCTCGCTGACCGTGTAGAGCTCACGGTCGTGCTCGAGATCGACTCCGATCTGAGCGCCCTCGGGAATCTCGACGTTCTTGTCCAGGATGGCCCGACGGACGACGGCGTTGCGACCGATCCGGACACCGGGCATCACAACACTGCCCTCCACATAGGCTCCCGCCTCAACCGCGACACCGGACGCCAGGACCGAGGTACGCACGTGCGCTCCCGACACGATCGTGCCGGCACCGACCATCGACTCGTGCGCATTGCCACCCTCCACGAACTTGGCCGGGGGCATCGGCGGCAGGTTCGAGAGGATCGGCCATCGACGGTTGTAGAGGTTGAAGATCGGGTGGACGGACACGAGGTCCATGTGTGCGTCGTGGTAGCTGTCGAGGGTTCCGACATCGCGCCAGTAGCCCCTGTCTCGCTCGGTCGCGCCGGGGACGATGTTGGTGGCGAAGTCATAGACCTGCGCAAGGCCCTGCTGGGTCAGCATGGGAAGGATGTTTCCGCCCATGTCGTGGACCGAGGATGGATCCGCAGCATCCTCACGAAGAGCATCCAGCAGAACGCTGGTCGAGAACACGTAGTTGCCCATCGAGACGTAGCAGTGCTCGTCATCACCCGGGATGCTCGGTGGATCCGCGGGCTTCTCCAGGAACTGGGATATGCGGCGCCCGTCGGGCTCCGTCTGGATCACACCGAACTGGTGAGATATGGCCCTCGGCATCCGGATGCCCGCGACGGTGACACCCGCGCCGCTGTCGATATGGGCTCGGATCATCTGCATGGGATCCATGCGGTACACGTGATCTGCCCCGAACACCACGACATACTCGGGCTGCTCGTCGTAGACGAGGTTCAGGCTCTGGAAGATCGCATCGGCGGAGCCGGTGAACCAGCGCGGTCCGAGTCGCTGCTGCGCCGGGACGGGGGTGACGTAGTCACCCAGCAGCGTCGGCATGCGCCACGTCTGGGTGATGTGCCGATCGAGGCTGTGCGACTTGTACTGCGTCAGCACGCACACACGCCGCAGGCCGGCGTTGATGAGATTCGAGAGCACGAAATCGATGAGGCGGTAGGAGCCCCCGAAAGGAACCGCCGGCTTGGCCCGATCCGCCGTGAGGGGCATGAGTCGCTTGCCTTCGCCCCCGGCGAGGACCATGGCCAGCACGTGCGGGTCGGTGCTCACACTCGGCACCCTAGCCCCGCTCCGGGCCTTGTGCCCGGGCTTGGCCAGATCCCCCTAGGGTGACGTCGTGCGCATCGGAATGCTGACCAAGGAGTGGCCACCGGAGGTCTACGGTGGCGCCGGGGTCCACATCGAGCACCTCGTGGCCGAGCTCCGGAGAGTCATCGAGGTCGATGTCCACTGCTTCGGTGCGCCACGGATCGACGCGCAGGCGCATCCCGTGCCCGACTTCCTCGCCGGGGCGAACCCGGCCCTCCAGACCCTCGGGGTCGACCTCGAGTTCGTCCAGGCCACGTCGAACGTGGACCTCGTGCACTCGCACACCTGGTACGCGAATCTCGGAGGGCACATCAGCGCTCTCCTGCATGGCATCCCCCACGTGCTGACCGCCCACTCCCTCGAGCCACTGCGACCGTGGAAGGAGGAACAGCTCGGTGGCGGCTACCGGGTCTCGTCCTGGGTCGAGCGCACGTCGTACGAGGCCGCGAACCGCATCATCGCCGTCAGCGCCGGAATGCGCCGCGACATCCTTGACGCCTACCCCGACGTCGACCCCGATCGAGTCGTCGTCGTGCACAACGGCATCGATACCGACGTCTACCGCCCGGACCCGGACCTTCACCCACTGCAGGACTTCGGGATCACGCGCCCCTACGTCCTCTTCGTCGGACGCATCACGCGTCAGAAGGGGATCGTCCACCTCATTCGTGCCGCGCGCCGCTTCGATGACGGATTGCAGCTGGTCCTGTGCGCCTCGTCTCCCGACACTCCTGAGATCGGGGTCGAGACGGCGGAGGCCGTCGCCCGACTGCGCGAGGAGCGCGGCGACGATGCGGTGATCTGGATCCAGGAGCACGTGGATCGCCCCCAGCTCATCTCGCTGTTCACCCATGCCCTGGCTTTCGCCTGCCCGTCCGTCTACGAGCCGCTCGGCATCGTGAACCTCGAGGCCATGGCGTGCGAGACCGCCGTCGTCGCCTCCGCCGTCGGTGGCATCCCCGAGGTGGTCATCGACGGGGAGACCGGGCTTCTCGTTCCCTACGACGCCGCGGAGCCACGTGCCTTCGAGCATGCCCTCGGTGACGCCGTCAATGCTCTGGCGGCGGATCCCGACCGGGCGCACCGCATGGGCGTGGCCGGACGAGCGCGTGCTGTCACACACTTCAGCTGGGACGCCATCGCCCAGCAGACCATCGCCGTCTACCGCGCGGCCCTGGGCGCATGAGCGACCTCGCCGAGCCGCTTCCCGGCGTCACCCCCTCCCGCCACCCTCGCCCGATCGTCGGGTACTCGCTCTACCTGCTCGCCGCCACCCTCTTCGCCCTCAACGGGACCATCTCCAAGTCGATCCTGCTCACCGGAATCGATCCAAGCCGCCTGTCGCAGCTGCGCGTCACGGGGGCTTTCGTCATCCTCTTCGTCTTCGTGGCACTGACGCGCCCCCGGGCCCTGCGCATCGCTCGCTCCGAGTTCGTTCCCCTGCTGGCCTACGGCATCCTCGGCGTGGCCATGACGCAGTACCTCTACTTCGTCGCGATCGAACTTCTTCCCGTGGGCATCGCGCTGCTCATCGAGTTCACGTCCCCCATCATGGTGGCGCTCTGGTTCCACTTCGTGCTCAAGCACCACACCCCACGCATCGTCTGGCTGGGACTCGCGATCGCGCTGGTGGGGCTGGCCATGGTCGCCCAGGTCTGGCAGGGATTCACGCTCAACATGCTGGGCGTGCTGGCTGCCTTCGGTGCGGGAGCGGCCCTAGCGCTCTACTTCCTCGTGGGCGACTCCATGGTTCAGCGCCCCGAACCGCGCGATGCCGTGTCCATGACCATGTGGGGTTTCGGTGCTGCCGCCCTGTTCTGGTTCGTGGCTCAGCCCTGGTGGTCGTTCCCGTGGTCCGCTCTGTCGGGCGACGGCTACCCGCTCGGGGAGGATGCGACCGGCGTCCCGATCCCTCTGCTCGCGAGCTACATGATCGTGCTGGGAACCGTTGTTCCCTTCTGGCTCATCGTGGCCTCTTTGCACCACATCCGCGCGTCCAACGCTTCTGTCATCGGAATGACCGAGCCTCTCCTGGCCACGTTCATCGCCTGGGTGGCCCTCGGTGAAGTGCTGACACCCATCCAGATCACCGGGGCCATCGTCGTCCTCATCGGCGTCTACCTCGCAGAGCGCTACCGATCCTGACCAGGCTCGTCAGGCCCGCAGCACGAACGGATCACCAACGGGCTCGTCACTCGACTCAATCCAAACGCCCTTGGGCTGCGTGAACTCGGCGAATCCGTCCATCCCGTTCTCGCGCCCATAGCCGGAAAGCTTGTTTCCGCCGAAGGGAGTGGCGAACTGGAGTGCGCGGTACATGTTGATCCAGACCGTTCCGGTGTCCAGTCGGTTCGCCACGCGATGAGCCCGACCCAGGTCCCGAGTCCATACGCCTGCGGCAAGTGCGAAGGGAGAGTCATTGGCAATGGCGACGACCTCATCCTCGTCACTCACGCGAATGACCGACAGCACTGGCCCGAAGAGCTCGTGGCGCGCGACCGACATGGAGTTCGTCACGCGGTCAAGGACCGTCGGAGCATAGAACCAGCCCTGGTCCGGACGATCGGCTCCATCACCGCCAACGATGAGCTCGGCGCCCTCCGACACTGCCTCCCGCACGCGGGAGGAGACGCCGTCAAGGATCTTCTCCTGGGACATGGGTCCCATCTCGGTGTTCTCGGATGTCGGATCCCCGAGCACGATGGTGCGAGCCCGCGCTGCCACCTTCTCCACCAATTCGTCGGCAACAGACTCGTGCACCAGGAGCCGAGAGCCCGCGACACACGTCTGACCAGCTGCGGCGAAGATCCCGGCAATGACTCCGTTGACGACGTCATCGACCCGGATGTCCTCGAAGAAGATGTTCGCGCTCTTGCCACCCAGTTCCAGCACGAGCGGCTTGAGCCCCTCCGCCGCACGAGCGGCAACGTGCTTCGCACTCTCCGGGCCACCCGTGAACCACACCTTCCGAACCAGAGGGTGCGCAACGACGGCGTCCCCCGCCTCATGTCCGTATCCCGTGACGATGTTGAGGCATCCGTCCGGCAGGCCGGCCTCCTGCGCGAGTTCCGCGAGTCGGAGCAGCGACAACGAGTTCACCTCGGGCGGCTTCACCACAACGGTGTTTCCCGCCGCGAGGGCCGGAGCGAGACCCATGCCTCCCAGGAGCATCGGGGAGTTGAACGCGGGGATGACTCCCACCACCCCGTAGGGGATGCGTTGCGTGAAGACGGTGAGACTCGCCCGGTCCTGAGGAATCGATCGTCCCTCGACCTGATACGCCAGCGACGCGTAGTAGTGGTACCAGGCACGCAGGGACGTCATCTGTCCTCTCACTTCGCGCACCACCTTGCCCGCATCGCGAGCCTCGAGGGCGGCAAGCTCCTCCGCGTGGGCGGCGATGAGGTCGCCGAGACGCCAGATGATGTCCGCACGGGCAGAGGGCCCCACGAGACGCCAGGCATCGAAGGCGCGCTGGGCTCCCTGCACAGCGGCCTCGACATCGATGGCATCGCCACGAGCGATCTCGGCCCACGGCTGCGCCGTCATGGGGTCGAGAGTCGGGAGGTAGACACCGGACGCGGGCGGCGTCCGGCGCCCGTCGATCCAGTGGTCGTAGCGCTTGTGATTCGTCATCCTGACCCTCGCCTAGTCATCCTCGAAGAAGTCGAGGTGCTCGAGCACCTCGACGGCATGCCGTGCACTGGCGGTGATGTGCTGCTCCATCGCTCGCTGCGCCGCAAGGGTGTCACGCCGGCGGAACGCGTCGACGATCTCTCGATGCTGGCGATTGGCCTCGTCCAGCCACTCCGCAGGGAAGTCCGCGTAGGGCATCGGCAACGAGCGCGACAGGAGGGACAGGACGCTGGTCATGCGGGGGCTGTCAGCTGCGAGGTTGATCATCCGATGGAACTCATGATTGAGAGCCTGCTGCTCCTCCAGGCTGGCGGCACTCGACATCCGCTCGTGAAGGGAGATGAGCTGCTCCAACCCCGCTTCGTCGAGCCGTGCCACAGCACGAGCGGCAGCGAGACCGGCCACGTGACCGAAGATCTGGTAGTGGTCCGCGATGTCGTCACGATCCACGCGAGAGACGTATGAACCCTTGCGCGGAATAGTGTGGACCAGCCCCTCCCGATCAAGGGAGATGAGGGCCTCGCGCACAGGGAGTCGGCTGACGCCGAGCTCCTCTGCGATCGCATCCTGGTCGATGCGCTGGCCAGACCTGAGACGCCCCGCGAGAATCGCCGCACGGATGTGAGTGGCTACTTCGTCCGCGAGGTTGGCGCGACGGCGCGGTCGGAACTCCGACACCTCGGCAGTCACGAGAGCTCGATCCACGTGGTTTTGAGATCGGTGAACTTGTCCATGGCGTGCAGGGACTTGTCGCTGCCGAAACCGGACTGCTTCACGCCCCCGAAGGGCACGGTGAGATCGCCCTCCTCGTAGCAGTTGACCCAGACCGTTCCCATGCGCAGGCCCTTGGACACCCGGCGCGCACGACTCAGGTCGTTCGTCCACACGGCCGATGCGAGCCCGTAGTCCGTGGCGTTGGCGATGCGGATGGCCTCGTCGTCGCTCGAGAAGGTCAGCACGGAGAGCACCGGGCCGAACACCTCACGCTGGGCCAGGAGGGACTCCGGCTCCAGGCCGTCCACGACCGTGGGCGGGTAGTAGGAGCCGCCGGAATCCGTGAGGACGGGCTCCCCGCCGAGAAGGAGGCGCCCGCCCTGGGTCAGGCCCTCGCTGACCAGCCCGTGGATCGTCTCCAGCTGCCGCGCGCTGGCGATGGCGCCGATGGGAGCCGAGTGATCGAGGGGATTCGCCGGCTGCATGGCAGCCATCGCCTCGATCACCTTGCCGAGCACCTCGTCCTTCACGGACTCGTGCACGACGAGGCGGGAGCCGGCTGAGCACATCTGCCCGGCGTTGTAGGTGACGGCCCATGCTGAGGCAGCGGCTGCAGCATCGAGGTCGGCGTCGGGGAAGACCACATTGGCACCCTTGCCCCCGAGTTCGAGGTAGGGACGCTTCATGTTCGACTGCGCCGCCGCCGTCATGATCGCCCGGCCGGTCGCCGTCGAGCCCGTGAAGGTCACGATGTCGACATCCCCATGGCTGGCCAGAGCGGCTCCCGCGGTGGATCCGAAGCCGTTGACGACGTTGAGCACCCCCTCCGGCAGGCCTGCCTCAAGCCCCAGCTGGGCGACGTACAGGGCAGTCAGGGGGGACAGCTCGGACGGCTTGAGAACCATGGAGCAGCCGACCGCCAGCGCGGGGGCGATCTTCCAGGTCTCCAGCGTCAGGGGGAAGTTCCACGGGGTGATAGCGGCGACCACGCCTGACGGTTCCCGCTCGATCATGGCCCAGGATGAGTCGCCCACCTTCGGGATCTCATCCAGAACCTTGTCTATTGCCTCCCCGAACCAGCGAAGGGTGCGGTGGCAGGCGCGAACATCGATGGCCTGAGCCTCGCGGGCAGGCTTGCCCATCTCGAGGGTCGTCAGGACCGCGAGTTCAGCCGCGTGCTCGCTCACCAGGTGGGCCCACCTCACCAGCACGTCCTTGCGGTCCATCGGCGACATACCTGCCCAGCGACGATCCTCGAACGAGGTCCGCGCAGCGGCGACCGCCCGATCGACCGCGGTCGCGTCCGCAAAGGCAACCTCCGCGACCACCCGGCCGTCGATGGGACTCACGACCTCGTTCCGTGAGGAGCCCGCCTCCCACCGGCCGTCGATGAGCAGGTCCGTGGGGTACTGGACCGAGGCGGCGAGGGCTCGCCAGTCCGGCGTCGAGGTGGTCATGCGACTCTCCTGCGGGTTGATTTGATAAATGATACAAATGTGCCGTGGACCTGATCCAGAGTTCGGATTATGACGACCTGCGCTCCGGTGTCCGGGAGGTCGTAGAACGGTTCGACGGTGCCTACTGGCGCTCGCTCGAGCCGGATCGCTACCCGGAGGAGTTCGTCTCGGCCCTGACGGAGGCGGGCTTCCTCGGAGCACTCGTGCCCGAGGAGTACGGGGGCGGCGGTGCGACCCTCACCGAGGCATCGGTCATCCTCGAGGAGATCTCGGCCTCCGGCGGGAACCCGAGCGCCTGCCATGCGCAGATGTACATCATGGGCACCCTGCTGAGGCATGGCAGCGAGGAGCAGAAGCAGCGCTACCTCCCGGCGATCGCCGACGGCAGCCTTCGGCTCCAGGCCTTCGGAGTGACCGAGCCGGGCGCAGGTTCGGAGACCACGCGCATCCGCACGCGGGCGGAACGCGTCTCCGAGGGGTGGCGCATCAACGGCCAGAAGATTTGGACCTCCCGCGCGCTCTATTCCGATCTCATGATCCTGCTCGCCCGCACGACGCCCTATGACGAGGTCGAGAAGAAGACCGAGGGCCTCTCGGTGTTCATCTTCGACATGCGTGATCTGCCGGGTCTGACCATCAAGCCGATCGCGACCATGATGAACCACAACACCACTGAGGTGTTCTTCGATGATGTCGTCATCCCGGCCGACTCGCTGATCGGAGAAGAGGGACGAGGCTTCCGCTACATCCTTGACGGGATGAACGCCGAG
>CAZQXO010000013.1:0-48252 GCA_964597445.1 uncultured Bifidobacteriaceae bacterium
TGGCGGGTGGAGCTTCCGGCCCTGGGGACCTACGACGTGTCCATCAGCGTCGACACGCTGCCCGAGGGCGTGGTCCTGACCGACGAGGAGAAGGTCACGATCGAGGGCGTGTCGGTCCAGCCGCCCCTGTTCGACGGATTCAAGACCGTCATCTTCCCGCTCGGCCAGGGCACGTCGACCGGCACGAGCGTATGGGAGCAGGCCGCCCAGCTTACCGTGTCAGGAATCCAGTTCGGACTCCTGATCGCCCTCGGAGCGCTCGGTCTCTCCATCATCTACGGCACCACGGGCCTCGTGAACTTCGCTCACGGCGAGATCATCACCTTCGGCGCTCTGGCCACCTGGACCCTGAATGCCGGATTCGGTCTCCCGTTCATCGTCTCGGCCATCGGCGGCCTGATCCTCTCCGGTGCCTTCGGCTGGCTCAACAACGCCGCCTTGTGGAGACCCCTGCGCAAGCGGGGAACCGGCCTCATCGCCATGATGATCGTGTCGATCGGCCTGGCGATCTTCCTGCGCAACGGGTACCAGTTCTTCTACAGCGGCGACAAGAAGGCCTACACGGAGTTCGCCGGCCTGGCCGGCATCACGTTCGGTCCGATCTCCGTGACCCCGACCGACATCGCCGTGATCATCGTGGCCATCGCCGCCCTCGTGGCCACCGTGCTCGTCCTGAGCAAGTCGCGCCTGGGCAAGGCGACGCGAGCCGTCTCGGACAACCCGAGCCTGGCTGCCGGCGCCGGCATCAACGTCGAGCGTGTGATCACCTTCGTGTGGATCATCGGTGCGGCGCTCGCGGGACTCGGCGGCACTCTGCTGGGCTTCACACAGCAGGTGTCCTTCCAGATGGGCTTCCAGATCCTGCTTCTGGTCTTCGCGGCCGTCACCCTCGGAGGCCTGGGGACGATCTCAGGCGCCATCTTCGGCTCGCTGGTCGTGGGCCTGTTCATCCAGCTCACGACCCTGATCATCCCCACGGAGCTGAAGAACGTGGGCGCCCTCCTTGTGCTGATCATCATCCTTCTCGTCCGACCGTATGGCCTCCTGGGCCGACGCGAGCGCGTGGGATAGGGGGCGGATCATCATGGATTGGTCGTACATCTTCGCCGTCATGGTGACGTCGGCCTTCGGCCTGCAGGCCATCGTCTTCGGACTCGCGGCCATCGGCATCAATATCCAGTTCGGCTACACCGGGCTCCTGAACTTCGGTCAGGCGGCCTTCATGGCCGTGGGTGGCTACTCCGTGGCTGTCGTCGTGGTCGAGTTCGGCTGGAGCTTCTGGGCCGGGGTCCCGATCGGCATCGCCGCAGCCATCCTGCTCGCACTCCTGCTGGGCATCCCGACCCTGCGCCTGCGTGCCGACTACCTGGCCATCGTCACGATCGCCGCAGCCGAGATCATCCGACTCATCCTGCGATCGGTGACCTTCAAGGAGATCTTCGGCGGTTCCGACGGCAAGCAGGCCTTCGCCGACGGTTTCTTCGCACTCAGCCCGTATCCGGACGATGCCGCCATCTCGATCGGGCCGGCCATCATCAACGACCAGCAGCTGTGGACGTACACCGTCGGGTGGGCCCTCGTCGCCCTCGCGCTGCTGATCACCTGGCTGCTGGTCCGCTCCCCCTGGGGACGTGTGGTCAAGGGCATCCGTGAGGACGAGGACGCCGTGCGCAGCCTGGGGAAGAACGTCTTCACCTACAAGATGCAGGCGCTGGTCCTCGGTGGCATCTTCGGGGCCCTGGCCGGCTTCATCACGGCGATCGGGGCCCAGAACGTCAATCCCGACGTGTTCAAGACGGATGCGACGTTCTTCGCCTACGCGATCCTGATCCTGGGCGGTGCCGCCCGGGTGTTCGGTCCTCTCCTCGGGACGATCATCTTCTGGGCCCTCTTCCAAGGGACGGACGTGTTCCTCCGCGAGGGCATCGATGCGGGCCTGCCGATCATCTCGCTCATGGATGGCACCCAGGCAGCCGTCCTGCGAGTCATGCTGGTGGGCTTGGGCATCATGCTCCTGATGATCTACCGTCCTCAGGGAATCCTCGGCGACCGGAAGGAGTTGGCTCTCGATGCCCGATAGCACCACGACGCCGACACCCATGCGCGATCAGGCCGTCCAGGCCCTCGCCGACGTCGCCCGGCTGGCGGGCGTTGCCAAGCCCGATCCGATCCTCGTCGCTGACAAGGTGAAGCGCAGCTTCGGTGGTCTCGTGGCCGTGAATGTCGATCACGTCGAGATCCAGCGCGGCTCGATCACGGCCCTGGTCGGCCCCAACGGGGCGGGCAAGACGACCTTCTTCAACCTGCTGACTGGGTTCGACACCCCCGACACCGGCAGCTGGCTGTTCGATGGCCGGGAACTGGCCGGGGTCCCCGCCTACCGCGTCGCCCGCATGGGCATGGTCCGCACCTTCCAGTTGACCAAGGCGCTGTCGAAGATGACCGTCATCGAGAACATGCGGCTCGGCGCCAAGAACCAGATCGGCGAGCACATGCTCCAGGCCCTCCTGGGTGTCTGGAAGAACCAGGAGAAGCAGGTCACGGCCAAGGCCGATGAGCTCCTGACCCGCTTCAAGCTGTTCGAGAAGCGCGGGGACTTCGCCGGTTCGCTGTCCGGCGGCCAGCGCAAGCTCCTCGAGATGGCCCGGGCCCTCATGACCGACCCGACGATGGTGATGCTGGACGAGCCCATGGCCGGCGTGAACCCGGCCCTGACGCAGTCGCTCCTCGAGCACATCAAGGGACTGCGGGAGCAGGGCATGACCGTGCTCTTCGTCGAGCACGACATGGACGTCGTCCGGGACATCAGCGATTGGGTCATCGTCATGGCGCAGGGCTCCGTGATCGCCGAGGGTCCCCCGGACGAGGTCATGCGCGACGAGGCCGTCATCACGGCGTACCTCGGCGGCCACCACGACAAGGCCCTCACCGAGAGCGGCGTGTCCTTCACGAAGGAGGCGGGTCAGCCGTGAGCGACATGCTTCCCGGGGATCGTCCCCAGTACGTCTCCCCCCACGAGCGGGAGACCGCGCTCGACCTCGATGCCAGCCAGCACGCGGAGCCCACTCACCTGAGCAACTCCGAGATCCGTTCCCGTGAGGCCCACGTCGCCGGAGCGAAGGACGCCCTCATCGTCGCCGACGATCTCGTGGCTGGCTACCTGCCCGGCGTCAACATCCTCAACGGCTGCGATCTCTACGCCCAGCGCGGCGAGCTCGTCGGCATCATCGGCCCGAACGGAGCCGGCAAGTCCACTCTCCTCAAGGCGCTCTTCGGCCTGGTCAAGGTCCATGGTGGGAATGTGACCCTGGCTGGCGACGACATCACCAACGTCCGAGCCGACCGACTCGTCACCATGGGCATCGGGTTCGTACCCCAGACCAACAACGTCTTCCCCTCCCTGACGATCCAGGAGAACCTCGAGATGGGCTGCTACCAGGCCCCCGCGAAGTTCAAGGAGCGGTTCGCCTTCGTCACCGACCTCTTCCCCGCCCTAGGTCAGCGCAAGGGTCAGCGCGCCGGCTCGCTGTCCGGTGGCGAGCGCCAGATGGTCGCCATGGGCCGGGCCCTCATGATGGATCCGTCCGTTCTGCTGCTCGACGAGCCGTCGGCGGGACTCTCCCCCCTCCTGACTGACGAGGTGTTCGTCCGGGTCAAGGAGATCAACGCCACCGGTGTCACCGTGATCATCGTGGAGCAGAACGCCATGCGCTGCCTGCAGATCGTCGACCGCGGCTACGTCCTGGACCAGGGTCGCAACGCCTACACGGGCACCGGTCGCGACCTGGCCACCGATCCCCAGGTCGTCCACCTCTACCTCGGCACCCTCGCCCAGGCCTGAGCCCTCTCCGCCGAGAGGTCGCCATCCGCGGTCCGCCGTCGGCTGACCACGCCGCATCCCGGGATGCCGAGGCTCCCCACGCCGTCCCGGGACTGCCGACCGCGATCCCCGCCCCCGCGCGGCGGTCCGCTCCGAGTGGGGCTCCCACCAGCGTGCGAGGCAGGGTCCCGCCCGCGACCGGTGCCCGGCACATTCGGAACGGGATCCGGGCGGAGGGGGCCACCGAGCGGGCCCTCATGCCTCACGGTGGTCCACGCCCGTGCAGGGACCCCGGGGCGCATTCACGACGGGGGCGGACATGACAGTGGGGGCCGCTCCCGAAGGAGCGACCCCCACGTCTGTGGTGCGGTGATCAGCCGGCGTTCGGGCCGATGCCCTGCTTGACCATCTCCTGGATGATCTGAGCGGACTCGTCGAAGCCGATGAGGACGATCGCCTCGGGGCCCGCAGCCTTGATCTGCGCCACGTCAGCGGCGAAGTCAGCGGCAGTCGGGTCGTAGACGACGTTGGCGACAACCTCGCCGCCACCCTCCGTCACGGCCTTGGTGATGTTGGCGTTGAGGCCGTCACCGTAGGCGTCCTGGAGGGACATGATGGCGATCTTGGTGTAGCCGTCCGCCAGCATCATGTTGCCGACGAAGGCGCCCTGGAGCACATCCGACGGGGCGGTGCGCCAGTACAGGCCGCGGTCGGGCGCCGTGGTCAGCGCGGGCGAGGTGTTCGCCGGGCTGATCATGAGGACGCCAGCGCCCGTGACCTCGTCGAGGACCTGGAGGCTGGAGCCGGAGGACGCCGCACCCACGAGGATGTCGATGCCCAGCGGCAGCAGACGCTTCACGGTCTGACGGCCGGTCTCGGTCGAGGTATCGCCCGAGTCGCCCTCCTCGAGGACGATCTTGTCGAAGCCCGGAATGCCACCGGCCTCCTCGATGTCCTTGATGGCGAGCTTCACGCCGGCGATCTCCGGTGGGCCGAGGAACGCGAGGCTGCCCGTCACGGGGAGGAAGGTGCCGATCTTGAAGACACCGTCGCCGGCGCCGTCCTGGGGCTTGCCGTCGATCGGGTTGGCCTCACCCTCGGGGACGATGTCACCGGTGGAGTAGGCGACCTCAGGCAGCAGGACGTTGTCCGGCCCGAAGGTGTAGACGCCGATGGAGGCGCTGGTCGGATCGCCAGCATCCCAGAAGTTGACCGCACCCGAGCGACCGTTGTAGTCGATCGCCTTGCCCTCTTCGAGCAGCGCGAGGCATCCGGCGTAGTCGTTGCAGATGTCGGTGCCGTTGGTGATCGGCACGAGCTGCTTGGCCATGTCGACACCGGCGTCGGACTTGGCGGCTGCCGCGGCGAGCGCCGCGAGGATCACCGCGTCGTACGACTCGGGAGCGTAGGAGAAGTCGATGAGCTCAGGATCGACCTCGAGGAGGGCGTTCTTGAAGTCCTCGGTGTTCTCCGCACCCGGGATGGTGCCCTTGACGCCGTTGAGCGTGCCCGCGGGCAGCTTCTCGCCGAGAGCGTTGCCGGTGTTGCCGTCAACCAGGTACAGCGGGACGCCACCGGCGGCAGGCTCCTCAGCAGGAGCCTCCTCTGCGGGGGCCTCCTCCGTGGCAGCAGGCTCGCTGGCAGCAGCGTCGGTCTCGGTGGAATCGCTGCTTCCGCCGCAGGCGGCGAGAGTCAGCGAGGCCACACCGAGCACCGCAGCGGTCTTGAAGACCGTTGTGCGCTTCATGCAGTCTCCTTAGGAAAGGACAGGCGACGGCGGACGCCGTCGCATTGCCTCTACCTTAGGGGGGCCGTTGTGACCCGCGGGTAACCCCGGGTCAGTTCGTTGGCGCTTCGTGACCGTTCTGTGACATTCACGGCACCGTTGCAGACCCGGCCGTGCACGCCCTCAGGAGCCAGCCGTCCCCTCGTGGGTCGCCAGGACCCGTGCGGCGGCCTCCGCAAGCGTGACCCGCCCGTCCATGGCGGCCTTGCGGAGCCGAGCGAAGGCCTCCGGCTCGGAGAGTCCGGCACGAGCCTGAAGGGCCGCCTTGGCCCGATCGACCACCTCCCGTGCCGCCTGGCGCTCCCGCAGTCCGGAGTTCTCATCCGCCAGGGCGCGCATCTGCTCCCACCGGGCCACCGCCACCTCGATCGCCGGGGCCAGGTCGGACCTGCCGTACGGCTTGACGAGGTAGCCCAGGACACCCGCTTCGACGGCACGTCTCACGGTCTCGCCCTCACCGAACGCCGTGACCATCACGACGGGTGCCCACCCCTCGGAGATGATCTCCTCAGCCGCCGACAGGCCATCACGACGCGGCATGGCCACGTCCATGAAGACCACATCCGGCCGCAGCTCACGGGTGCGTTCGACCGCCTCCTGGCCGTCTCCGACCTGCGCCACCACCTCGTAGCCGAGCTCGCGCAGGAGCTCGACGAGATCCATGCGAATCAGAGCCTCGTCCTCCGCAACGAGGACCGTCCTCACCTCGGCAGCCGTCATGGCACCAGCGTAGGCGCGCACGAGGTGGCGACTAGCATCTGAACGTCGCCCCGGTATCCCAACCGGCAGAGGAAGCGGTCTCAAACACCGTCCAGTGTGGGTTCGAATCCCACCCGGGGCACCCGTAGCCCCGCTCCCGGCGGATTCCGGTCGCGCTGGTCCGGACAGGGACCGGTCATCGGATCGCTCGGCACCGCGTCACGCACGACGCCTCCCTAGCCTGACAGGGCCGATACCGGTCGAGGACGTCCCGACCACGGTGCTCGTCCACGGGAGGGAACATGACCACTGTTCGACTGATGCGCGTCCTGGCCGCTGGCGGGGCCGGACTCCTCGCCCTGTCGACTCTCGCCGCGTGCAGCGGGGAGACCCAGCAGGCCGCCCAGACCATGGCCGAGGAGGCGGTCGAGGGTGCCATCGGCGGCGATATCGACATCACCGACGACTCCATGACCGTCACCGACGCCGAGGGCAACGAGATGGCGGTCGGCAGCGACATCTCCCTTCCCGACACCTGGCCGATGGACGTGCCCCTGTTCGACGGCACCCTGTCGGTGGCCAGCGTCCAGGCCGACGGCACCGCCTACGCGATGTGGATGACGGACCTCGACCCCACGTCCGCGGCCGACGCCTACGGTGAGAGTCTGGCGGCGGCCGGCTACTCGATGACCCAGGACGCCACCGTGGGTGCGATGGTCATGCGCGACTACAGCTCCACCGCGCGCTCGGTGACGGTCGTCAGCGGCCAGGTGGACGGTCGGACGTCGCTGACAGTCACCTCGGAACCGCTGTAGCCCTCGCTGGCGGCCCCTGCGACGGACGCTGCGCCCTCGGCTCAGGAGGCGGCGGACCCGGAATCCAGCAGGAGCCGGGGCTTGAGCTCGAGCAGCCGCCCGAGCAGGCCGTTCACGAAGGCCGGGGACTCGTCCGTGGACAACTCCCCGGCGAGGGTCACGGCCTCGGAGATGGCGACAGCCTCGGGAACGTCCGTCCCCCAGAGGAGCTCGTAGGCCCCCAGGCGCAGGATCGACCGGTCCACTGCGGGCATCCGCTCGAGGGCCCAGCCCATCGAGTAGCTGCTGAGCAGCTCGTCGATCTGCTGCTGATGCTGCTGAACGCCCGCGACGAGCACCGCAACGTAGGGGTTCATCGCGGCATGACCCTCGTCGTGGCGACGATCCTGCGTCGTGGCGAGGACCGCGGACGGATCGATGCCGCGAGCGTCGGCTTCGAAGAGGACATCGAGGGCGCGCTTACGCGCCTTGCTGCGGGCCGACATCGTCAGTCGTTGACCCGACCGAGGTACGAGCCGTCGCGCGTGTCGACCTTCACCTTGGTGTTGGACTCGAGGAACAGGGGAACCTGGATCTCGGCACCCGTCTCCAGGGTCGCGGGCTTCGTCCCGCCCGTGGAACGGTCGCCCTGGAGTCCCGGCTCGGTGTACGTCACCATGAGCTCGACGGAGGCCGGGAGCTCGACGTAGATGGCGGCGCCCTCGTGGGTGGCCACGATGGCACTCTGGTTCTCGAGCAGGTAGCGGGAGGCATCCCCCACCACGGCCTCCGGGACCTGCACCTGGTCGTAGGTCTGGGTGTCCATGAAGACCCAGTCGGATCCGTCCTTGTAGAGGTACTGCATCTCACGCTTGTCGACCGTGGCCGTCTCGACCTTGGTTCCGGCATTGAACGTTTTGTCGACGACCTTGCCCGACAGGACGTTCTTGAGCTTCGTTCGCACGAACGCGCCACCCTTGCCGGGCTTGACGTGCTGGAACTCCACCACGGCCCACAACTGGCCGTCGAGGTTCAGGACGAGTCCGTTCTTCAGGTCGTTGGTGGTGGCCACGTGCCCAGCTCCTGGAGGATCAAGCGCCCACAACCCGCAGCTCACGAGGGCTCGTTGTGAGCACGCGCGGCCCCGAGTCGGTGACGACGAGGGTGTCTTCGATGCGCACCCCGCCGAGCCCCCGGGCGTAGGCCCCCGGCTCGACGGTGAACGCCATATCGCGCCGAATGCTACCGGTGTCCCGGCCGTTGATCCCCGGGGCCTCGTGGATCTGCAGGCCCACCCCGTGTCCGAGCCCGTGCGTGAACCTCTCGGCGAGGCCCGCCCTCGCCATCTGACTCCGGGCCACACCGTCGATGTCGGCCGTCGCTGCGCCCACGACCGACGCCGACACGCCGGCTCGATGGGCGTGCTCGACGGCGCCGTGGAACTCGACCTGCCATCCCCCGGGCTCCCGTCCCACGATGACGGTGCGGGTCATGTCCGCGTGATAGCCCGCGACTCGAGCCCCCGAGTCGATCAGGAGGAGATCGCCTTCCTCGACCCGGCGCTCCGTGGGCCGATGGTGCGGGATCGCCGTGTTCTCCCCCGCGGCCACGATGCTCGGGAAGGCCCGATCCTCGGCACCCAAGTCCGCGAAGATCTGCTCCAGGCGGCGCGCCAGGAGCAGTTCGGTGTCGCCGACCCGCACCTCGCTCAGGAGCCGGTCCACGGCGTCCGAGGTGATGGCGCACGCGCGGCTCAGGACCTCCACTTCGTCCGGATCCTTGACGCTGCGCAGAGCCTCCACGATCAGCGGTGCCTCCGACACCTCCAGTCCGGCACCTTCGCACCCGCGCAGGGTGCCCAGGTCTGCGTGGGCCTCGATCAGGACGCGCTTCGGTCGGAGGCGGTCGAGGACGGCCTGCAGCGTCGACCTGTCGATCAGCACGGTGAGATCAGCCGACTCCTCCGCTGCCTGATCGATATAGCGAGCGTCCGTGGCGAGGAGGTCATCCGCTGCGTCCTGAGCCAGAACGAGCAGGCCATTGCTGCCCGTGAACCCGGACAGGTACCTGACGTTCGCGAGATCCGTGACGAGCAGCGGGCCCACGAGGCCCTGCGCCGTCAACCCCTGCCGCGTCCTCTCCCGACGACCGGCGTGGTCCATGGGCCCTACCGACCCACCATCACCGCGACCGCCTGAAGGGCGAGGCGGTACGAATCCAGCCCGAAGCCGGCGATCGTTCCGGTCGCGACACCCGCGATGACGGACGTGTGCCGGAACTCCTCCCGCGCGGCCGGATTGGAGATATGGACCTCGATCAGCGGCCCAGTGACGAGAGCGCAGGCATCCCGCAGGGCGTACGAGTAGTGGGTGAAGGCGGCCGGGTTCAGCACCACCGCTGCCCCCGAGTCCTGGGCCTCGTGGAGCCAGTCGACCAGCTCGGCCTCGTCATTCGTCTGGCGCACCTCGACCGCAAGTCCGAGCGACTCGCCGGTGGACTGGCACGCACGAACGAGATCGTCGTAGGTCGCATGACCGTAGATGTGCGGCTCTCGTGTGCCGAGGCGGCTGAGGTTGGGTCCGTTCAGGACGAGGACATGCGCCATTCCGCGCACGATACTCCCGTCACCCGGAGATCGCGTCGTACGCGGCGACAAGGAAGGACGGATCGGGGCCGGCCCACACGGCCGGATTGCCGATGCCGTTGAGCACCACGAACCTCTGCAGCGATCCGCGTGCCTTCTTGTCCACCGCCATGGCGGACACGAGTTCATCCCAATGGCCGCCCGGGTACGTTGTCGGCAGCCCGAGCGCCGTCAGGACATCACGATGCCGAGCCACCTCCGCCTCGCTGAGGCGACCGCCCAGTGCGGCCAGTTCGGCGACGTACATCATCCCGACGGCGACAGCAGCCCCGTGGCGCCAGCGGTAGCGCTCACGGCGCTCAATCGCATGGCCGAACGTATGTCCGTAGTTCAGGGCCTCGCGGCCGACGGATCCGTCTCCCTGGGTGGCCGACGTCTCTCGGAAGTCCGCACCGACGACATCGGCCTTGACCTGCACTGCCCGACGGATGAGATCCGGCAGCAGCGGGGACGCAGGATCCGTCGCCGTCCCGGGATCTTCCTCGATGTCATCGAGGATGGACGTGTCGCGAATGAAGCCCACCTTGACCACCTCGGCCATCCCGGCCACGAGGTCATTCCGGGGCAGTGTCTCCAGGGCCGTCACGTCGCACAGGACACCGGCAGGACTCCAGAAGGAGCCCACGAGGTTCTTGCCGGCATCGGTGTTGATGCCCGTCTTTCCGCCCACCGCAGCATCCACCATCGCCAGAAGAGTGGTGGGCACGTGCACGACGCGAATCCCCCGAAGCCACGTCGCTGCGACGAAGCCTGCGAGGTCGGTCGTCGCCCCACCCCCGAGACCGACGATGGCGTCATTGCGCGTGAATCCGGCCGAGCCCAGCGCCGTCCAGCAGAAGGCTGCCACCTCAGCCGTCTTCTGATCCTCCGCCTCCGGCACCTCGATCAGAATCACATCGAATCCGTGATCAGCGAGGTCGTCTCTGAGCGCCTCCGCGGACCGCACCAGCGCGCCGGGATGGATGACCGCCACGCGGGCGGCTCCCTCCAGCATTCGTGGCAGGTGCCCGAGCAGGCCTCGTCCGATCACGACGTCGTAGCCTCGTTCCGCCGAGACCGGGATGACGATGTCACGGTCGCCGCCGTGGGGAACGGCCGTCATGTCGCGACCTCCTCGCCCGGGACGCCGACGACCGGGATGTCCAGGGCACGGGACACCTCGTCCACCACCTGGCGCACGCTGCGTCCCGAGGTCTCGACCACGTCGGTCGCCACGGATGCGTAGAGGGGCGTGCGCTCCTCGAGCAGCGAGCCCAGGGTCGCCCGCACATTGCCCAAAAGAAGGGGACGTGCCGTGTTCATGCCGACGCGGGCAGCGGCATCAGAGAGGGAGACGGTGAGCCAGACGACGCGGTGGCCCGCGAGACGCTCGCGGGTCGCTGGGCGCAGGATGGCGCCCCCTCCGAGGGACAGCACACCCGGGTGCTCGGCGAGGCAGCGCTGCACCACGCGCTCCTCGCGATCACGGAAGGCGGGCTCGCCCTCCGTGACGAAGATGTCCGCCACCGACATCCCGGCTTCATCCTCGATCACGACGTCCGTGTCGGCGAAAGGCACACCGAGCCGCTGGGCGAGCCGTCTGCCCACACTGGACTTGCCCGCTCCGGGGGAGCCGACCAGGACGATGACAGGTCCGACCTGATCCGAGTCGTGGCTGGCGGTCATCGCACGCTGAGGTTCGCAGTGTAGGAAGCGAGGTTCCGCCGAACCTCGTCCACGCTGTCTCCGCCGAACTTCTCCAGAATGGCGTCGGCGAGGACCATGAGCACCATGGCCTCGGCCACGACACCCGCCGCAGGCACGGCACAGACGTCGGACCTCTGGTTGATCGCAGGGGCAGCCTCACGTGTCGCGACATCGACCGTGCGGAGGGCCTTGGGGATGGTGGAGATGGGCTTCATGGCGGCGCGGACACGCAGCACCTCACCGGTCGACATCCCACCCTCGGTTCCACCGGACTTGCCCGACGTGCGGGTCAGGTGGCCGCCCTCATCGACGATCTCATCCTGGGCCTGGGATCCGCGCACGGCCGCCAGGGCGAAGCCGTCGCCGACCTCCACGCCCTTGATCGCCTGGATGCCCATCAGGGCTGCAGCGAGCCGAGCGTCCAGGCGCCGATCCCAGTGCACGTGGCTTCCCAGACCCGGAGGGAGTCCGTAGGCCAGCACCTCCACGACACCGCCGAGCGTGTCCCCGTCCCGATGGGCCGAAGCGATCTCCTCCTCCATCGACGCGGCAGCATCAGCGGTGAAGCAGCGCACGGGGCTGTCGTCGACGGTCGGAGCATCCTTCGGGCCCGGTACGGGGGCACCGTCCGGAACAGCGGCCGAGCCGATGCGCACGACATGACTCACCACCTCGATCCCCGCTGCCTGTCGCAGGAACGCGCGAGCGACGGACGCGATGGCGACGCGGGCAGCCGTCTCACGGGCGCTGGCCCGCTCCAGGATCGGACGGGCGTCGGTGAAGCCGTACTTCTGCATGCCGACGAGATCCGCGTGACCGGGGCGTGGCCGGGTGAGGGGGGCGTTGCGCGCCAGCTCAGCGATCGCGTCGGGATCCACGGGATCCGGCGACATGACCTGCTCCCACTTGGGCCACTCGGAGTTGCCCACCTCGATCGCGACCGGACCACCGAGGGTCGCCCCGTGCCGCACCCCGCCGAGGAATCGCACCGCGTCCTGCTCGAACTTCATGCGAGCACCGCGCCCGACCCCGAGGCGGCGTCGGGCGAGATCCTCGGACACGTCAGCCGACGTCACCTCGATGCCCGCCGGGAGCCCCTCCGCGATCGTCACCAGAGCAGGACCATGCGACTCACCCGCCGTCAGCCAACGCACCATGACCCGAATCCTTTCAGAGTCACCGAGCGCCACTGTCAGGGGCGGGAGGGTCAGCTCTGGAGAGCCGCCGCCATGGCCCGGGGATCGGGCTCCTCACCGGTCATGAGCCGGACCTGTTCCACCGCCTGCCACAGCAGCATGTCGCGGCCGGACGCCACCGCACGGCCACCCCACACGGCGGCGAGAGGCGTCGGCCATGGGTGGTACGCGGCGTCCAGGAGGATGCCAACGCCACCGGGGGCGAGCGCCGCCCACGGACGGGCCGCCTCACCCGGCAGGGTGCTCACGACGACGTCGGCCGCCATGGACACGGGGTCCGGATCGAGCGACCGCGCCTCGCACTCCAGACCCAGTCGTCGCGCCAGGTCGGCGACAGACCCGGCCGCCTCGCGCCGACGTGCACAGACCGTGACGCGCGGCTCTCCGAGGTGACGCAAGGCCGCGACAGCGCTGCGCGCGGTGGCCCCGGCTCCCAGCACGGTTGCCGTGGCGGGGGGATGAACCAGTCCGGCACGCATGACGGACTGCACGATCCCCTGGACGTCCGTGTTGGCGCCGTGCCAACCCCCGTCGCGAGGCAGCACCGTGTTGACGGAGAGCAGCTGGCGTGCCTCCTCATCGACGCTGTCGAGGAGGTCGATGACGCAGGTCTTCAACGGCATCGTCAGTGACAGGCCTGCCCAAGACGAATCCAGGCCAGCCAGGAAGCCCGGGAGTCTGACCTCGTCCATGTCGATCGCCGTGTACGTCCAATCAAGGCCGAGGCTCGCATAAGCCGCTCGGTGAAGTGCTGGAGAGAGCGAATGGTCGATCGGCGAGCCGAGAACGGCAGCACGACAGGCGTCAGCCGCAGGAACGTGAGCCATCGCGCCGACTACTCCTCCAGCTCCGCCATGTTGCGCTGGAACTCGCGCTTGAACACGAGGAACTCGTCGTAGTCCTTCGTGAACTTGGTGATGCCCGCGGCAGGATCGACGGACACGAAGTAGAGCCAGTCCCCGTCAGCAGGCTCGAGCGCAGCACGCAGAGCGGCTTCCCCGGGCGAGTTGATGGGACCCGGCGGGAGGCCCTTGGTGGTGTACGTGTTGTAGGGGGACTCGGTCGACAGCTGCTCCGCGTTCAACTGGATCTCCTTGATGCCCAGCGCGTACGAGACAGTGGAGTCGAACTGGAGTGGCATTCCGGCATCGAGTCGGTTGTAGACCACTCGGGCCGCCTTGGCGAAGTCTGCTGGGGCCACCTCCGCCTGCAGGAGTGACGCGACAATGAGGACCTTGTAGGGACGCAACCCCACGGTCGACGCCCGCTCTTCGAGGCCCACCTCGGCGCTCGCCTGGTTGAACCGCTTGACGAACGACTGGAGCAGGCCCGTGGCCGTCTCATCACCCGCAATGTCGTAGGTGGCCGGGAAGAGGAACCCCTCGGGGCGATCCCGCGCCCATGCCGGCAAGCCGAGATCCTCGGGGTCACTGAGCGCCTGACGGAACTCAGACTCGGGAATGCCCGTCGCCTCCGAGGCCGTGGCGACGGTCTGATCGAGCCGGAGGCCCTCAGGCAGCACGAGGCGACTGTCACGTCTCGACACCGGATCCAGCATCAGTTCGAGTGCGTCGGCCGCACCCATCTGCTGTCGCAGTGTGTAGCGACCCGGGCCGATGGTGGACGCGCGCTCGTCGACCGTTGCGGCGTTGATGAAGGCATCGGCGGACGACACCACGCC
Organism: uncultured Bifidobacteriaceae bacterium; assembly: GCA_964597445.1. GTDB lineage: Bacteria > Actinomycetota > Actinomycetes > S36-B12 > S36-B12 > UBA10649. Next base: position 14,307 of record CAZQXO010000013.1, read on the forward strand.
GGCATCCGCCAGCCTCGTGGCGATGCGCGTGAGTGTGTCGCCGCGCTCGACCACCACCGTGGCCTCGCCCGTTCCGGCCCCCACGAACTCCTCGGTCGACGATCCGGCTCCTCTCAGCAGCGAGAGGGACGCCACCACCAGGCCGACGGCGAACGCCACGGTCAGGAGTCCCACCACCCACTTGACCCATGACCCGCGATGACGGGAAGGCGGAAGCGGACCCTCCGACATGAGGGGGCCCAGCTGGCTCATGCGTTCGCCCCTCCCCTGTGCTCCGGAGACTTCGGACGATCGAGCTCCGCCTGAAGAACCATGACAGCCGAGGCACTGTCGATGATGGATCTGGACTGGCGTGTCGAGCGACCACCCGCCTGCAGGGCCCGCTGGGCCTGCACGGTGGACAGCCGCTCATCGACCAGACGCACCGGGATCGCGATGCGTTCCGCCAGGGCGTCGGCCCATTCCCGCGCGGCGATGGCGGATGATCCCTCCTCCCCGCGCATGGTCAGGGGATAGCCCACGATCACCTCGACGGCAGACCACTCATCGACGAGTGCAGCCACCTGCGCCACCGAGTCACCCTCGGCACGGATCGCCTCCAGCGGCACGGCGAGCGTGCCCGACGCATCGCTGCGCGCGACGCCGATGCGGACACTTCCCACATCGACGCACAGGCGGACGCCCGGTTGACCCACTAGCCGGCCGCACGCTCGCGCACGAGAGCGGTCACGGCCTCGAGAGCGGCGGGCACCCCCGCCGGATTCGCTCCCCCGCCCTGAGCGAACTCCGGCTTGCCCCCGCCGCGGCCATCGATCGCGGGAGCCGCAGCCGTGAGCAGGTCGTTCGCCGAGAGGCCCAGTGCGATGGCCTCAGGTGTGGCGGCTGCGACGAGGGAGACCTTGCCGTCCGACGTGGCCACTCCCACCAGGACGGCAGGAGTCCCGGCCCGCGCCCGGCCCTTCGCCTTCATCGCGAGCTCGCGCAGGTCGTTCCCGCTGGTTCCCTCCGGGGCCTCAAAGAGCCACACGCGGACGGCACCGACGTCCATGCCCTCTCCGATGATCCCGTCGACACTGGCCGACAGCTGAGCGCTCCGTACCTTCGCGAGCTCACGCTCCGCCTCCTTGAGGGAGGCGATCGTGCGCTCGACCCGGTCGACCACCTGGTCCGCTGGCGCCTTGACGAGCTCGGTCAAGCGTGTGACCAGCAGGTGCTCACGGGCGAGGAACTCGTAGGCGTCAGCGCCGACGAGGGCCTCGACCCGACGCACGCCCGCCCCGATGGAGCCCTCGGACAGGAAGGTGACGACCCCCAGTTGACCCGAGCGCTGGGCATGCGTGCCTCCGCACAGCTCGTGCGCCCAGTCGCCGACGGACACGACGCGCACGCGATCGCCGTACTTCTCGCCGAAGAGCGCCATGGCACCCATGGCACGGGCTTCGTCCTGGGTCATCGTCTGCGCCGACACGGTGAGATCGTCGATGAGGACTTCGTTGACGTGGCGCTCGACCTCGGACAGCACCTCCGCCGACACCGGCGCAGGGCTGGGGAAGTCGAAACGCAGGCGGCCGGGTGCGTTCTCCGAGCCCATCTGCGTGGCGGTGTCGCCGAGCCTCTCGCGGAAGGCGCGATGGATCATGTGCGTCGCCGTGTGCGCCCTCGAGATGGCCCGCCGACGGGAGGCATCGATGTCGCTGATGACCGTGGTGCCCGCGACCAGTTCACCGTCGACGATCTCACCGCGGTGCACGAAGAGCCCGGGAACCGGCGTCTGCACGTCGTAGACATCCACCACCGCTCCATCGCTGCTTCGGAGTCGTCCATGGTCGCCCAGCTGCCCACCAGCCTCGGCATAGAACGGCGTACGGTCGAGCACGATCTCGACGTGCTCGCCCACGCGGGCAGCGGGAACAGTCTCGGCATCCTTGACGATTCCGATGACGCGAGACTCAGTCGTCGACTCCTCATATCCCGTGAACGACGTGGTGCCCCCGGCCTGGAGGATGTCGCGGTAGGCCGTGATGGCGGTCACGCCGGCCTTCCGGGCCTGCGAATCGGCCTTGGCGCGCTCGCGCTGCTGCTGCATGAGTCGACGGAAGCCATCCTCGTCGACCGTCAGGCCCTGCTCAGCGGCCATCTCGAGCGTGAGATCGATCGGGAAGCCGTAGGTGTCATGGAGGGCGAAGGCCTGGTCACCGGGCAACACGCTGCCTCCACCCGACCTGATCTGTGACACCGCCGTGTCGAAGATCGTGCTTCCCGTGCGGAGCGTCTGGAGGAAGGCCGATTCCTCTCCCACAGCTGTCTGGCGGATCCGATTGCCCATGTCATTGAGCTCGGGGTACTGCGGGGCCATGGTCCGGATCGTCGCATCGACCAGGTCGCCCATCGTCGCTTCACGGGCACCGAGGAGGCGCATCATCCGGATGGTCCGACGCATCAGGCGCCGAAGGACGTAGCCGCGCCCCTCGTTTCCGGGGATCACTCCGTCGCCGATCAGGAACACGCACGTTCGGGCATGGTCCGCCACGACCCGCAGGGCCACGTCATCACGGTGATCGGCTCCATAGCGCGCGCCGCTGAGCTCACAGGCCCGATCGAGGATTCCCCGCGTCGTGTCGATCTCGTAGATGTTGTCGACACCCTGCAGGAGGGCCGCCATGCGCTCGAGCCCCATGCCGGTGTCGATGTTCTTGGCCGGCAGGGGCTGTCGGATGTCGAAATCCTCCTTCGACCGCACCGCCGAGAGCTCGTCCTGCATGAAGACGAGGTTCCAGACCTCCAGGTAGCGATCCTCGTCTGCGACCGGGCCACCCTCTCGGCCATGCTCCGGGCCACGATCGAAGTAGATCTCGGAGCACGGGCCACCCGGACCCGGCACGCCCATCGACCAGTAGTTGTCCTTCGGGCCACGCCGCTGGATCCGGTCGTACGGGAGGCCGGCCACGCGATGCCAGATCTCGATGGCCTCGTCGTCGTCGTCGTAGACCGTCACCCAGAGACGATCCTCCGGGAAGCCGTAGCCACCGTCGGGCACCGACGTCGTGAGCAGTTCCCACGCGAGAGGGATCGCACCCTCCTTGAAGTAGTCCCCGAAGGAGAAGTTGCCCGCCATCTGGAAGAAGGAGGCATGCCGCGTGGTCTTGCCGACCTCCTCGATGTCCAGGGTGCGCACGACCTTCTGCACGCTCGTGGCCCGGGGATAGGGCGCGGGAGCCTCCCCCAGGAAGTAGGGCTTGAAAGGGACCATCCCGGCGTTCACGAACAGCAGGGTGGGGTCGTCGAGCAGCAGCGAGGCCGAGGGAACCACCTGGTGGCCCCGGTCGGCGAAGAAGCGCAGGAACCTGCTGCGGATCTCTGCGGAATCCATCACGTGCCTCTCTGCTGCGACTGGTTCATGACGTGGGCGGCGGCCGACGTGGGTGCGGCAGCACCCGCAGCACTGCGGGACTCGACCGCGGACAGAGCCCCTGACGCGAGAGCCCGGGCCGAGCCGGCTGCCTGCATCGCCGACAGCCCCACCTGCTGGACGCTCATGACGACGCCTCGCTCACGAGCGTCCTCGAGTGCCTGCTGCAGTCGACGGTAGGCCAGAATCCCGCCGGCAGCGCCGACGGCGACCCACACGATCCTCCGCATGGTCCATCAGCCTAATGGTCCGGCTCACTCACCCCGTCGCTGCCGCAACTCCTCGATCCGGGCGGCGACGTCCGACCATGCCGCCTCGGCGCCATGCCGCGTCGGGCGGTAATAGCGACGTCCCCGGAGATCCTCGGGCAGGTACTCCTGCGCCGCCACGCCCCCGGGCACATCGTGCGGGTACACGTACTCCGCCCCATGGCCCAGCTGGCGTGCACCCGGATAGTGGGCGTCCCTCAGGTGCACCGGAACCCGTCCGATGCCACCGGAGCGGACATCGGCCGTCGCCTCGCCGATTCCCAGGACCACGGCATTGGACTTCGGTGCCAGGGCGGCGTGGATCGTGGCGTGGGCGAGGATGATGCTCGCCTCCGGCATTCCCACCATGGCCACGGCCTGGGCCGCCGCCACCGCCGTCTGCAGGACGCTCGGATCGGCCATGCCGATGTCCTCGCTTGCCAGGATCATCAGCCGTCGTGCGACGAAGCGCGGATCCTCACCGGCCTCCAGCATCCGTGCCAGGTAGTGCAACGCGGCGTCAGGGTCGCTTCCTCGGACGCTCTTGATGAAGGCGCTGATGACGTCGTAGTGCTGGTCGCCGTCCTTGTCGTACACGATGGCCGCCTGCTGCACCGCACGCTCAGCGTCCACGAGCGTGATGATGCGCGCCTCCCCCGCGAGGACACCCGAGGCAGCGGCGTCGAGTCCCGTCAGGGCGCGTCGTGCATCGCCGTTGGCGGTGCGGACGAGATGGGCGAGGGCCTCGCCCTCCACGGTGAGGATGCCTCCCAGGCCCCGCGGATCCTCCAGTGCACGCCGCAGCAGTTCCTCTACGTGGGCGTCGGTCAAGGGTGAGAGGCGGACGAGAGTGCTCCGCGACATCAGGGGCGAGATGACAGAGAAGCTGGGGTTCTCGGTCGTGGCCGCGATGAGGGTGACCCACCCGTTCTCGACGGCGGGCAGCAGGGCGTCCTGCTGACTCTTGCTGAAGCGATGAACCTCGTCGATGAACAGGACCGTTCCGCGTCCCTGCATGCTCAGCCGATCGCGCGCGCGCTCGATCACCTCGCGGACGTCCTTGACTCCGGCGGTGACCGCTGACAGTTCGACGAACTCCCGGCCCGATCCACTGGACAGGAGCGACGCGAGCGTGGTCTTTCCGGTCCCCGGCGGGCCCCACAGAACGACGGAGACCACCGGCGCATCGGCCGCGGCGGTGAGCAGCGTGCGCAGGGGGGAGCCCGGCGCCAGTGCCGACTCCTGGCCGACGACGTCGTCGACCGTGCGAGGCCGCATCCGGACGGCCAAGGGCGCCGAGGTCCGGCTCGTCGAGAGCCCGTCGTCGAAGAGGGTCATGAGGGCAGCGTAGGCAGTGCATGCGGCAGGAGCCCCGAGACATAGCGGCCCTGCTCACGGAAGCCGAGTGCGCTGTAGGTGCGTCGACCTGCCTCGTTCGCCGAGTACATCTCCAGCACGATCATCGGTGCACCGTCCGCCCGTGCCTGCTCGATGAGACGGGAGCAGGAACGCCTGGCCAGCCCGCGGCCGCGGGCCGACGGGTGCGTGCACACGCTGAGCAGGTGCGCGGCACCTGACTCCTCCGTCACCTGGCCAGCGACCGACAGGAGGCCGCCGCCCTCCTCCACGCCCGCCCAGCGCACGAGCCGCGGATCACCCGGAAACACATGTGCTGAATCGGAGTGCTCGAGCAGCGGCCCGATGCGTGGATCGTCGAGGCCGACGTCGACGACCCCGTCAGCATCGAGGCAATCGTCGGAAGGCTCGAGGGTCCAGAAGGACCAGCGTCCGGGATCAGGGCTGCGCAGGTGCGACGGAAGGGCCTCGAAGGCCTCGTCGGTCACCGTCACGCCATCGACGGCGTGCCGCTCCGCGATCGCCGCCACGAGTCGGGCGACGATGGCCGGGTCCTCACCCAGACCGGTGACCCACCGCTCCCCCGGCCGAGCCGCGCGACCGAGCCACGCCACGTGGGATCCCTCAGAGATCCCGGTCAGGCCGACGCTGAGGTCTCCCTCGGCGTCACCGCGTCCCGCCCGAACCACCATCCAGCGGACGAGCGGATCGTCCGGCCGTGTGTCATGCGGACTCGTCACGGAACCGCGTCGGCCTTGGCCTCGCCCTTCGCCTCATCCGGCCGTGCATCGATCCCGGCCTCCGCACGCTGAGCCGCGGTGATGGCCGTTGGCGCCCCCGTGAGCGGATCCTGGCCGCCACCTGTCTTCGGGAACGCGATGACGTCGCGGATGCTCGAGGCTCCCGCGAGCAGCATGCAGATGCGGTCGAGCCCGTAGGCGATTCCGCCATGGGGAGGAGGGCCGTACTGGAAGGCGTCGAGCAGGAACCCGAACTTCTCCTGCTGCTCCTCCGGCGAGAGCCCGAGCATCGCGAAGACGCGCTGCTGCACATCGCTCCGATGAATACGGACGGAGCCTCCTCCGATCTCGTTGCCATTGCAGACGAGGTCGTAGGCCCAGGCCAGTGCCTCTCCGGGCGCCTCCTCGAAACGGTCGATCCATTCACTGTTGGGCGAGGTGAAGGGGTGGTGGACAGCTGTCCATCCCACCATCACCTCGTCCTCGACGATCTCCTCGAACATGGGCGCATCGACGATCCACACGAAGGACCACGTGGACTCATCGATCAGCTCAAGCCGCTTCGCGATCTCCAGACGCGTGGCTCCCAGGAGGGCACGCGCGTCAGCAGCGCGTCCCGCGGCGAAGAAGACGCAGTCTCCGGGCCCGGCGCCAGCGGCCTCGGCCAGGCCGGCGCGTTCCGCATCGCTGATGTTCTTCGCCACAGGGCCACCGAGCGTGCCGTCCTCGCCGATGGTGACGTAGGCAAGGCCCTTGGCTCCCCGCTGCTTGGCCCACTCCTGCCAGGCATCGAACTGGCGCCGGGGCTGGTCTGCGCCCCCCGGCATGACCACGGCACCCACATGCTCGGCCTGGAAGACCCGGAAGGGCGTGTCGGCGAAGTAGCCCGTCAGGTCGACCAGCTCGAGACCGAAGCGCAGGTCCGGCTTGTCGGAGCCGTAGCGCCGCATGGCCTCGGCGTATGTCATGTGGGGCACGGTTCCGATGTCGTACGCCAGCACCTCCTGCCAGAGGGCGCGCACCACGGCCTCGCCCACCTCGATGACATCGGACTGCTCGACGAAGGACATCTCGATGTCGAGCTGCGTGAACTCCGGCTGCCGATCGCCCCGGAAGTCCTCATCGCGATAGCACCGCGCGATCTGGAAGTAACGCTCCATCCCCGCCACCATGAGCAGCTGCTTGAAGAGCTGCGGCGACTGGGGCAGCGCGTACCAGTGACCGGGCTGAAGCCTCACGGGCACGAGGAAGTCGCGCGCACCCTCCGGAGTGGACCGGGTGAGCGTGGGTGTCTCGATCTCGAAGAAGTCGCGCTGGAGCAGGACATCACGGCAGATCTGGTTCACGCGGGAACGCATACGGATGGCGTCACCGGCACCCTTGCGACGAAGATCCAGGTAGCGGTGCCGCAGACGAACCTCCTCCCCGACATTGACGCGCTCGTCAATCGGGAACGGCAAGGGCGCCGATGTCGAGAGCACCTCGACCGAATCGGCCATGACCTCGATATCCCCCGTGGGAAGGTCTGGGTTCTCATTGCCCTCGGGACGGCGGGACACGCGCCCCACGACCTTGATGCAGAACTCATCCCGCAGCGGGTGCGCAACGTCCGGATCGTGCACCACCACCTGCACGATGCCGCTGACATCCCGCAGGTCGAGGAAGGCGACGCCGCCGTGGTCACGACGGGTCGCGACCCATCCAGCCAAGGTCACCTCAGTGCCCTCATCAGCCGCACGAAGCGACCCGGCGGTGTGGGAACGAATCACGGTGCTGCCTCCTGGCGTTCGGTGCGATGAACCTGCGGGGCCCGGTCGGAATCGGGGGGAGACCACGTCAGGCGATCTGCTGGACCCTGATCCCCCGAGCGAATGTCCTTGACGCTGTCGCCATCCGGCTCGGCAAACCACACGAACGGAATCCCCCGGCGGTCCGCATACTTGATCTGCTTGCCGAACTTCTCAGCACTCGGGGCCACCTCGCACGCAATGCCGCGGGAACGCAGCGCTGCCGCTACCGCCTGGCTCTCGTGACGGGAGTCCTCGTCGGCCACGGCGACCAGCACCACGGTCGGAACACCGCGACTCACCGTGACCAGCTCACGCCCCAGGAGAACCGACACCAGTCGGGTGACGCCGAGCGAGATCCCCACGCCCGGGAACGTCTGCCGCCCGTCCGAGGCAAGGGAGTCGTAACGTCCGCCCGAGGCGATGGATCCCACGGACGCGTAGCCGTCGAGCTCAGTCTCGTAGACCGTGCCGGTGTAGTAGTCCAGGCCCCGGGCGATGCGCAGATCCGCCACGACGGCACCCGGACGCTCCCGGCGGACGCCCTCGACGACGGCGGCCAGTTCGTCGATGCCCTGATCGAGCAGATCGTTGCGGACGCCGAGCGCCCGAACCTGCGGGACGAAGGAATCGTCCGGGGTGCGGATCTGGGCGAGGGCCAGACACGCGTCGGCCGCGGTCGAGCTCAGTCCGGCATCCTCCATGAGCAGGCGGTGGGTGGCCGCCGGGCCGATCTTGTCGAGCTTGTCGATGACCCGCAGGACATCCGCCGGGTCATCCGCCCCGACTCCCCGGTAGAACCCCTCGGCGAGCTTCCGGTTGTTGACCTGGATGACAGCACGGGGAATGGGGAGCTCCGCGAGCAGCGCGGCCATCGTCAGCGCCATCTCGACCTCGTAGTGGAACGGGAGGACGTCCCGGCCCACGACGTCGATGTCGGCCTGGGTGAACTCGCGGAAGCGACCCTCCTGGGGTCGCTCCCCTCGCCAGACCTTCTGGATCTGGTAGCGCTTGAACGGGAACTCCAGCTGCCCTGCATGCTCCAGGACGTATCGCGCGAAGGGAACCGTCAGGTCGAAGTGCAGCCCGAGACCCGCATCGGCATCGGCGTCGTCGGCCTGCAGCCGTCGCAGGACGTAGACCTCCTTGTCGATCTCGCCCTTGCGCAGCATCTGCTCGAGCGGCTCGACGGCCCTCGTCTCGATCCCGGCAAAACCGTGCAGTTCGAACACGCGCCGTGCGGTGTCCTCGATGTGCTGCTGGACAACCTGCCCCTCGGGAAGCCACTCCGGGAATCCACTCAGCCTCTGGACACGGCCCATGTCAGAGCCCCCGCTCGTTGGCCGGAGGCGTCTCCCCGACGAGCAGCGGACGCAAGAAGGGATTGCCGGCCTTCTCTGCGCCGATGGTGGTCTGCGGGCCGTGTCCCGGGAGGACGGTGACGTCGTCGTCAGCGCTCAGCACCACCCGACGCAAGGAGTTGATCATCTGGTCGTGGTCCCCACCCGGGAGATCCGTGCGGCCGATCGAACCGGCGAAGAGCAGGTCCCCGCTGAACATGACCTCGGGGATCTCGAACACCGAGGATCCCTCCGTGTGGCCCGGCGCATGACGCGCGCGCAGGGAGATGCCCGCGATCGAGAGATCCTCGTCCCCGGCGAAGACGCGCACCTCGGACGGCTCCGTGAGCTCGAGGGCGTTCTTCGTCATCGCGAGCAACTGCTCCCGAGCAGCCGAGAACGAACTGCCTGCCGGGTCGGCGAGTCGATAGCGGTCATCCGCGTGGATCAAGGCGGGAACCTCGAACTCCGCGGTGAGCGGCGCCACCGACCAGACGTGGTCGATGTGACCGTGCGTCAGGAGCACAGCCGCGGGGAGCAGGCGGTGCTCCCGCAGGATGTCATGCACGCCATCGATCGACTCCTGCCCCGGATCCACGATCAGGCACGGCTCGCCTGGTCCTGTCGCCAGGACGTAGCAGTTGGTTCCCCAGGAGCCCGCGGGGAATCCGGCGATGAGCACAGGAGAGCCTCTCGTCGTGAACGGTCGCGCCAGCCTACCGAGACCGACTCCGGACACGCGGCCTCCGGCCCGCGGGAGGACTCCGGAGCGTCACCTACACTCACCACGGCAGAGAGGAAACCGATGACCGGGAGCAAGCGCGAGCGGCAACTCGCTCGCGAGAAGCACGAGCGGCAGCAGGCGCGCCGTGCGGAGAAGGCCGACCGACGTCGCCGCCAGCAGGCCATCACCGCCGTGGTCGTGGTGGCCGTCCTGATCCTCGGAGCCGTGGGATACGTGCTCGTCTCCACGTCGAGCGGTTCCGACTCCTCGACAGCCACGTCCGCAGAGGCGACCGCCACCGGGGAGGTGGCTGAGGCGACGGCCACCGAAGAGGTGGCTGACGCGACCGAGCCCGAGGCGACGGAGCACGACGGCCACACCCACGAATCGAGCTCGGACGAGCCCATCGTGCATCCCTCGGTGCTGGATTGCGGACCGGCACTACCCACCCGAGCTGACGACATCACGTTCACCGAGCCCGGTGAGACGGAACCTGCGACGTCCCTGACGCTCACCACCACGTGCGGGGACATCGTCATCGCGCTCGACCCCGCTGCGCCCGAGACCGTGCGCAGCACCACGTTCCTCGCCGAGCAGGGCTTCTATGACGCCACGGCCTGCCACCGGCTCACCACGGCGGGCATCTTCGTCCTCCAGTGCGGCGACCCGGCCGGCAACGGCACGGGGGGTCCCGGGTACACGCTGCCCGACGAGAACCTTCCTCCCGAAGGAGAGGCGAACTACCCCGCGGGCACGGTCGCCATGGCCAATGCGGGCCCCGGCACCAGTGGCTCGCAGTTCTTCCTCGTCTACGAGGACACCACGCTCCCGTCCGCGTACACCGTGTTCGGAACGGTCACCGAGGGCCTCGACATCATCCAGGAGATCGCGTCCGTGGGCACCGAGGACGGTGCCCAAGACGGTCGCCCGCGCCAGCCTGTCGTCATCGAGCAGGCGAGCATTCAGCGCTCGTGACGGCCTACGCGCATGGCCGGTCGCTAGGGTAGGCGACGACGTGCGCCGACCGTGGCGCGCACGCACCAGGAAGGCAGGACGACCATGGCCGACACCGGAGTGCCCACTCCCGCGGCACTGCGCCCGCCGACTCCGGCCTCCGTGCGCCCTGCCAGCGGATCACCCTCCCCCGCTGTCGCCACCGCCCCGTCGGCCTCTCTCGCCCACGGCCGAGTCGATCCTGACGGGACGGTCTACCTGCGGGCACCCGAGGGCGAGGTCGTCGTAGGCCAGTGGGCCGCGGGAGATCCGGCCGAGGGCCTTGCCTTCTTCGCCCGCAAGTACGACGACCTCGTCGTCGAGGTCGATCTCATCGCTGTTCGACTCGGCGACGGCCGCGCATCGGCGGACCAGGCGGACGCCGTGGTGAGCCGCGTACGCGAGGCCCTTGCCGGGCGGTCCTTCGTCGGCGATGTCCCGGCACTGGAGGCGAAGTGCGATGCTCTCGCCAACGCTGCCGGTGTCGCACGCGAGCAGGTGAAGGCACGGCGGGCCGAGGAGCGTGCATCTGCGCTCGCGACGCGTGAAGCGCTCGCTGCTGAGGCGGAGTCACTCGCGCAGTCGACCGCCTGGAAGGCGACGACGGAGCGTTACGCAGCCATCGTGGAGGAATGGAAGGCCGTTCCCCGCGGGGATCGCTCGAGCGAGCAGGAGCTCTGGAAGCGCATCAGCACGGCGCGCACCACCTTCGACAAGAGGCGTCGCGCCCACTTCGCCGAGATGGACGCCCAGCGCAAGGACATCATCGCCCGCAAGCGCGCTCTCATCGAGAGGGCCGAGGGCCTCGCCGCTTCGACGGACTGGCAGCGAACGTCGAAGTCGCTGCGCGACCTCCTCGAGGAGTGGAAGGGCCTGGCGCGTGCGTCCCGCTCGGACGAGGAGAAGCTCTGGAAGCGCTTCAAGGCGGCGCAGGATGCCTTCTACGCCGCGCGCACGGCAGCGCAGACCGCATCTGAGGAGGAGCTGCGGGAGAACATCCCCGCCAAGGAGGCTCTCCTTGTCGAGGCGGAGGCACTGCTCCCGGTCACGGATCTCGGAGCCGCCAAGCGTGCCCTGCGGAGCATCCAGGATCGTTGGGACAAGGCCGGTGACGTGCCTCGCTCCGACCGCGCACGTCTCGAGGGTCGACTCAAGAAGGTCGAGGACGCCATCCGGTCGCAGCAGGACGCCGCGTGGAGCCGGTCCGCTGGCACAGTGGCGACCGACGCCTTCACTCAGGCGCTCGAGCGCCTCCAGGCCAAGCGCGATGCTGCCCAGGCACGCGGGGATGCCGCCGGAGCGGCCGAGCTCGACGCGCAGATCGCGTCGACCAAGGCACTCATGGGGCAGTCACGCTGATGCGTGACTCGGGGGCTCAGACCCGGTAGGCGTCGTACACGCCCTCCACCTGACGGACCGCCTTGAGAACCGACCCCAGATGCTTCGGGTCAGCCATCTCGAACGTGAAGCGGGAGAGCGCGATGCGCTCACGGGTCGTCGTGACCGCCGCACTGAGGATGTTGACATGCGTGTCGGAGAGCGCACGAGTGACATCCGACAGGAGTCGAGCCCGGTCCAGAGCCTCAACCTGGATGTTGACGAGGTAGACGCTGTTCGATGTCGGGGCCCATTCGACGTCGACGAGGCGATCAGGCTCCACCCGCAGACCCGGGACGTTCACGCAGTCAGCACGGTGGACCGAGACCCCCGCACCTCGCGTGACGAAGCCGACGATCTCGTCACCGGGAACGGGCGTGCAGCACTTGGCCAGCTTCACCCAGACGTCGTTGGCGCCCTTCACGATGACACCGACATCTCCTGATGGACGGTTGCGGGCACCCACCGTGCTGGGGCTCACCGTCTCGGCCGCATCATCTGCCGCCCCGTCGACACCGCCGGCTGCGTCCACCAGCTTGCGGACGATGGTCTCGGCGGTGATGCGCCCCTCGCCCACCGACGCGTACAGGGCGGAGATGTCCTGCTGGTGCAGGTCCGCCGCGATGGCGTTCAGCGCCTGATTCGTCATCATTCGCTGCAGTGGAAGACCCTGCTTGCGCATGGCGCGGACGATGGCATCCTTGCCGTTCTCCATGGCCTCATCACGGCGTTCGCGCGTGAACCAGGCCTTGATCTTCGTGCGTGCCCGGGCCGACTGGACGAAGTCGAGCCAGTCCCGGCTCGGCCCTGCGCCCTCCGCCTTGGACGTGAAGATCTCGACGACGTCACCGTTCTGGAGGGCGGATTCGAGGGCCACCAGCTTGCCGTTGACGCGAGCTCCGACACAGCGGTGACCCACCTCGGTGTGCACCGAGTAGGCGAAGTCGACAGGCGTCGCCTTCGTGGGGAGGGCGACGACATCGCCCTTCGGGGTGAAGACGAAGACCTCGGAGGACCCCAGGTCATAGCGCAGGGAGTCAAGGAACTCGTCCGGATCCTCGGTCTCGCGCTGCCACTCCACCAGCTGGCGCAGCCAGGCGAACTCGTCCGGGGCCGCCTTGCCCGCACCTCCCTGCTTGTACCTCCAGTGCGCCGCAACGCCGTACTCCGCGGCCCGATGCATGTCCTGCGTGCGGATCTGCAACTCAACAGGCCGGCCATCCGGCCCGATCACCGTGGTGTGGAGCGATTGGTACATGTTGAACTTCGGCATGGCGATGAAGTCCTTGAAGCGGCCGGGCACAGGACTCCACTTCGAATGCACGATTCCGAGGGCTGCGTAGCAGTCTCGAACGGACTCGACAAGGATCCGTACGCCGACAAGGTCGTAGATGTCAGCGAAGTCGCGGCCCCTCACGATCATCTTCTGGTACACGGAGTAGTAGTGCTTGGGTCGACCCGTGACGGTGGCCTTGATCTTGGACTCCCGGAGATCATTCTCGATCTGCGTGATCGCCCGGGAGAGGTACTGGTCGCGGGAGGGGGCTCGCTGGCCGACGAGACGAACGATCTCCTCGTACATCTTCGGATAGAGAGTTGCGAACGAGAGATCCTCGAGCTCCCACTTGATCGCGTTCATGCCGAGCCGATGGGCCAGCGGGGCGTAGATCTCGAGCGTCTCACGGGCTTTCTGCTGCTGCTTCTCCTCGGACATGTACCGCAGTGTCCGCATGTTGTGGAGCCGATCCGCGAGCTTGATGACGAGCACTCGGATGTCGCGAGCCATCGCGATGACCATCTTGCGCACGGTCTCAGCGGTGGAGGCCTCCCCGTAGCGGACCTTGTCCAGCTTGGTCACGCCATCGACGAGTTGCGCTATCTCGTCTCCGAAGTCCTCCCGGAGGGCGTCGAGTGCGTATCCGCAGTCCTCCACCGTGTCGTGCAGCAGGGCCGCCGCCAGGGTGGGGGCGGTCATGCCGAGATCGGCGAGGATCGTCGCCACCGCGAGAGGATGGGTGATGTAGGGCTCACCCGACCTGCGGGTCTGCCCCCGGTGCAGGTAGGCCGCGCTCTCGTAGGCCCGTTCGACGACGCGCGTGTCCGCCTTGGGGTGGTAGCGACGCAGGGTCCTCAGCAGGGGCTCGAGCTCCGGCCGGGCGGGCCGCGCCCCGGCGAACCGCGCGAGCCGGGACCGGAGTCCTCCTGAATCTGCGGGAGCGGGCGAGGACGTGACCGTCGACACCGAGAGCGCGGACACATCCGCGGACTCGGTCGTCAACTGATCGTCCTGGGACACCACCACTCCCCGCTCACCGGGCGGCCGATCGACCGCGCCCCCTCAGTGTAGAGGCGACGCGCGGTCCCGACCTCAGCGCTGCGACCGCGGCTTGCGCCGAGGCTGCTGTCGAGGACCCGTCGCCACCCGGGTCGTGGGCAAACCGCCGACCTCCGCACCGCCCTGACCGTCACCCTCAGGAGACGCGTCCTCCGATGACGTCGCTCCCCTGCCCGACGGACCGCGGCCCTGCTTGCGTCGCGCGAGGACTCGGGCCTGCAGAGCCTTGATCTCCGGCTGCCGATCCTTCAGATCGACGAGGATCGGCGTCGCGATGAAGAGGGACGAGTACGTTCCGGCCGCCATGCCGATGCCGAGGACCACCGAGAGATCGAGGAGGGTGCCGGCGCCCAGCAGTCCGGCTCCCACGATGATCACGGCGAGGACGGGCAGGAGTGCCACGACGGACGTGTTGATGGATCGCACCAGGGTCTGGTTGACCGCGAGGTTGGCAGCCTCGGCGTAGGTCAGGACCGACTGGCCCGTGATGCCACGAGTGTTCTCCTTGACCTTGTCGAAGACCACGACGGTGTCATAGAGCGAATAGCCCAAGATCGTCAGCAGACCGATCACGGTGGCGGGGGTGACCTCGAGCCCCACGAGCGCGTAGATGCCGACCGTGATGACGATGTCGTGCACGAGGGCCACCAGCGCGGCGATGGTCATGCGCCACTCGAAGTAGATCGACAGGAAGATGGCCAGCAGGACGAGGAAGATGGCGAGGCCCTGGAGGGCCTTCTTGGAGATCTCTGCGCCCCAGGTCGGGCCGACCACCTGAACCTTGATGTCGTCCTTGGCCACGCCGCAGGCGTCGGCGATGATGCCCGTCACGTCCAAGCTCTGCGCCGGCGTGAGCTCCTCGGTCTGGATCCGGATCGTGCCGCTGCCTGTCTCGGTCACGATGACCTGAGCGCCCGTAGCACCCTCGGCGACATCACGCGCCTCGGACACCGAACAGGTGGCGTTCGGGACGGAGAAGTCCGCGCCCCCGCGGAACTCGATCCCGAAGTTCAGACCCCGGATGAGCACAGCGGCGATCGAGATGGCGATCAGGATGATCGACAGGATGTACCACCGGCGGCGATGGCCGATGAAGTCGTAGGACATCTCCCCGGAGTACAGGCGCTGTCCAAATCCACGGAATCGACTCACGCCGTCACCTCCTCACTCGAGTCCTCGCTCGCCCGAGTGCGTCGGGAGCGCGCGGAGTCCGTCTGGACGCTGGGGTCACGACCGAGGCGCTTGGCATCGAGCCCCGTCAACTTCGAGCCACGCTGCATCCAGCCCGTGCGACCCAGCAGGACCACGACCGGCCGGGTGAACCAGAAGGCCACGAGGACGTCGATCAGGGTCGTGAGGCCGAGCACGAAGGCGAAGCCCCGCACGCTGCCCACCGACAGGAAGTACAGCACCACGGCGGCCAGGAGCGAGACGAAGTCAGCAGCGAGCAGCGTGCGTCGGGCTCGCACCCATCCGGTGTCGCATGCCTGCCGGAGGGTGCGTCCCTCGCGGATCTCGTCGCGGATTCGCTCGAAGTAGATGATGAAGGAGTCCGCCGTGATGCCGATGGCCACGATCGCACCCGCCACACCTGCGAGAGAGAGCGTGAGGCCGACGGACTTGCTGAGGACCACGAAGGTCAGATAGAGGATGCCCGCTGCGACCATGAGCGAGACGACCGCGACGATGCCCAGTGCCCTGTAGTAGACGAGCAGGAACACGGCCACGAGGAACAGGCCCAGCAGACCGGCGATGACTCCGGCCCGGAGCTGGTCGTTGCCCACCGTCGGCGACACCGAGGTGATGTCGACAGCCTCGAGGGTCACCGGAAGTGCGCCGTACTTCAGGACGTTGGCGAGATCCCGCGCCTCCTGAGCCGTGAAGTTGCCCTCGATCTGCGCTTGGCCGCCAAGGATCGGCTCGTTGAACCGGGGGGAGGATGTCACGACGCCATCGAGCACGATCGCGAAGGCGTTGCAGGGATTCGCGCCCTCGACACCGCACTCGGGCAGGGCACTCAGACGGGTCGATGCATCAGCGAGGGCACGAGCTCCCTCGGAGTCGAACTCCAGTGAGACGACCCAGCCAACGCCTCCCTGCGGGAGCACGGCGTTGGCATTGGTGACGTTGGTGCCCTTGATGAATGCGGGCTCGAGGATGTACTTCGCGGCACCTGACGCGTCGCAGGTCCCCAGCCACAGGTCCGGGTCATCGGGACGGCCGCCGGTGTAGTTCAGGGGATCCGTGCAGTCCAGCTCCGCGACCTGGGTCTGGAACTCAGGCGTGTTGTCGGATGCCTGCACGAGCGGGGCGGCCTCGGTCGCCGTGGGCGACGGGGAGGGCGATGCCGCGGGAGTCGAGTCGGACGTCGCGCCCGCGTCGGCTCCGGAGTCCGCCTGAGGGCTTGCCTCGGGGCTCGCCGACGGCGAGGCGGCCGTCCCCGCCTGGGAGAGCGACGTCGGTGACGTGAGCGCCCACACGGGCCGGAAGTCGAGCAGCGCGGTCTGCTGAACGAGATCGACGACGCGATCCTGGTTGACGCCCGGGACGGACACGATGATGACCGCCCCGTTGCCGGAGCCCTGGGTCGTGACCTCGGCCTCCGCCACGCCCAGCCCGTCGACCCGCTGCCGAATGATGGAGACCGTCTGCTCCAGCTGCTCGTCCGTGATCGTCGCGCCCGTCGTCACGGGCTTGGGCTGCAGGATGACCTGCGTACCACCCTGGAGGTCGAGCCCGAGGCGCACGGACGAGTCCGTTCCGGGCCAGAAGGCCCACAGCGACAGGCCGATGATGAGCACACCGAGGGCGACGAGCAGCCGGACCGGCTTGCTGGTGGTCGGTTGCGCCACGGTTCTCCCTCGCGGTCAGGTGGATGGCCGGCGCTCGAGCGCCGGCGCGTCAGTCTAGGGCCCGACGAGACCTGGGCCGGCAGGCGTCAGACCTCGTCGGTCGCCGCCTCGTCCGATTCCAGCGACGGGGCCGGCTGCACCACTCGAGCGACCGCCGCCGGCAGCACCCGGATGAAGACGCCCGGTGAGACCTCGAGGCTGAGCTCCTCATCGGTCACGACCGCCACCGTGCCGAAGATCCCGGCCGTGGTCATGACCTCCGCACCGGGGCGAAGGGACCGCTGCATCTCCAGCTGCGCCTTCTGCCGCTGCTTGCCCGGCCGGATGATCAGGAAGTAGAAGGCCGCGCCGGCCGCAACGATGAGCAGCAGACTCATGGGATCCATGGACACCTCCGGGTCACGGCGCCAGACGGCGCCATCTGAGGCTACCTGAACCCCGTCAGGGCAGGTCGAGGGCCTGCTGCCCGTGTCCCGATCCGGGTGGTGGCTGCAGGCCCGCGTGCTGCCATGCGGCCGGAGTCGCGATCCGACCTCGAGGGGTGCGCATGAGCATCCCGAGCCGCACGAGGAAGGGCTCCGAGACCGTCTCGATCGTCTCGGGCTCCTCACCTACGGCCACGGCCAGCGTGGACAGGCCGACAGGGCCTCCGCCGAAGCGATGCACCAGCACGTCCAGCACGGCCTGGTCGATGCGATCGAGCCCCAGGGCATCGACCTCGTAGAGGGCGAGGGCGGCCCGGGCGGAACTTCCGCTGACGATGCCGTCACCGTGCACCTGAGCCCAGTCACGCACCCGCCTCAGCAGGCGGTTGGCGATGCGGGGGGTGCCACGACAGCGACCGGCGATCTCGGCCACGCCGTCGGGCTGCACCGGCACTGCGAGGAGTTCAGCGGAACGTCGGACGATGACCTCGAGGTCGGACGGGTCGTAGTAGTCCAGGTGCGCGGTGAAACCGAAGCGATCGCGCAGGGGGCTCGGGAGCAAGCCCGCGCGCGTCGTGGCCCCCACGAGGGTGAACGGCTCGATGTCGAGGGGGATGGCCGTCGCCCCCGGACCCTTGCCGACGACGACGTCGACCCGGAAGTCCTCCATCGCGAGGTAGAGCAGCTCCTCGGCCGCGCGTGCGGTGCGATGGATCTCGTCCACGAAGAGCACTTCTCCTGGCTGCAGGCTGGAGAGCACCGCGGCGAGGTCCCCCGCGTGCTGGAGTGCCGGCCCCGACGTCAGGCGCAACGGGGCTCGCATCTCCGCGGCGATGATGCCCGCGAGGGTCGTCTTGCCCAGGCCGGGCGGCCCGCTCAGCAGCACGTGATCCGCCGCACGACCCCGACGCGCTGCCGCCTCCAGCACGAGTCCGAGCTGGGACTTCACGCGCTCCTGGCCGACGAACGCGGTCAGGGTCGTGGGTCGCAGCGCTCCCTCGACGGCAACATCGTCCGGATCCGCACCCGGCTGCATCGTCATGATCGGGCCAGCCCGCGCAGGGCAGCCTTGAGCAGGGCGGGGATATCGGCCTGGACGCCCTGCTCATCGGCGCGCGACACGAGGTCCGGATCGAGGCCGGCGATGGCGGCCTCCGCCTCGCGACCGGACCAGCCCAGGGACGTGAGCCCCGCGGCGACGGCCGAGCGCCATCCCTGATCCGGTGCACCCGACGTCGGACGGGGCAGAGCACCGGACGGCGCGCCCAGGCGGTCCGTCAACTCCAGGATGATGCGCTGGGCACCCTTGCGGCCGATGCCGGGCACCGCCATCAGGGCTGCTTCATCGGAGGCTGCCAGGGCGCGCCGCAGCTCATCGGGGGTCAGCGTGCCCAGCAGTGCGAGGGCGATCCGCGGGCCGATACCCGAGACCGTTTGCACCTGCTCGAAGACGCGCCGCTCATCCGCGTCGAGGAAGCCGTAGAGGGTCCAGCCGTCCTCGCGCACGACCATGGTCGTGAGCAGCTCCACATGGTCGCCGAGCCGGACGGATGCAGCGGTCGCGGGCGTGCACTGCGCCTCGAGGCCCACCATGCCGAGATCCACGGTGAGACGGTCGATGCCGGCGGCCGCTACCGTGCCGCGCACGAAGGAGATCATCGCGACGCCGCCAGCGCCTCGGCGATGCGCCGCTGCGTGCCCCCGCGCCAGATCTGGCAGATGGCGATCGCGAGGGCATCGGCCGCATCCGCCGGGGTGGGGGCCGAGCTGAGACGCAGGATGCGGGTGACCATGGTCGTGACCTGGGCCTTGTCGGCACGGCCCGAGCCCGTCACCGCCGCCTTGACCTCGGTGGGCGTGTGCAGGGCGACGGGGAGACCCCGCTGCCCGGCGATCAGCAGCCCCATCGCGGCGGCCTGGGCCGTGCCCATCGCCGTGCGCACGTTGTGCTGGCTGAACACCCGCTCGATCGCGACGGCATCGGGCTCGAACTCCTCGACGAGAGCCATGAGGCCCGCGGAGACTCGGGTGAGGCGCTGCTCGATCGGCAGATCGGCGGCCGTGCGCAGGACGCCGATGTGCAGGGCACGCAGCGTGCGGCCCGGGTCGCCCTCGACGACGGCCGTACCGCATCGGGTCAGGCCGGGGTCGATGCCGAGCACCCGCATGCCGCCCGCCCTCCCTCGACGCCGCCGGGCCACCGTGACCCCTGTCCGAACACCTGTTCGGAAGGCTAGCGGGTGGGTGCGTCAGCCCGCGGCATCAGCGTCGGCGGGTGTGTCGGACTCCCCCGGCGCCCGGGTGGGTCCGCCGATCGTCTGCTCGAACCCGGCCCGAAGGTCGGCGACGAGCTCGTCCAGATCCGTGACAGCCCGGTCGTCAGCCGAGATGCCGATGTAGGCGTCACCGTCGTACGTCACCATCGTGATGTTGACGGCAGCCCCGATCGTCGCCACAAGGGGATACACCTCGGTGACCCGCTTCCCGGCGAGGTACAGCGGGAGGGGAGGTCCGGGGACATTGCTCGTCGTGAGGTCCGAGGCGCGAGCGGCGTGGGCCAGCATGGGGACGGGAACGAACCAGCTGACGTCGGCCAGCGGGTCCGCTAGGCGGATCGCCGGCTCCTGGCGCCACCGCTCGACCAGACTGTGCGCCTGCTCCATGTGCTCGGCCGCGGTGAGCCCGGCGATGGACAGCGGGAATCGAGCGATGCTCACCGCGTTCGACGCCTTCGCGGAACGATCGCCCGCATCACCGCGCAGGCTGATCGGCACGTTGACGCGCAACTCCTCGACGACCACGCCGTGGCGACGGTGGTACGCATCCATGCCCATGGCCACGGCGGCGAGGAAGGCGTCGTTGACGCTCATCCCGTGCTCCTTGGACGCCTCCCGGATCCCGGAGAAGGGGAAGGAGAAGATCGCGAACCGGTAGGTCGTGCCACGCCCCACCAGCACGGGTGACAGGGGACCATCCGGCATCGAGGTCATCCGTCCGATCGACGTCACGGTCTGCCACGTCACCGCCCACGTGCCCAGGGGGTCGGTGACCGCGCCCCGGGCCATGTCGACGGCACCTCGCGCCGCAGCCTGTGCCAGCTCGCTGATCCGGCGGACGGTGTCGAGGGCATTGGCGGCGCTGACCTCCCGGAGGCTGACATCCTCGGCGGGCGGCGCCTCCGGGGCCGGAGCCTCGTTCGGATCGGCATCCGGCCCGAACTCGAACAGGCTCAGGCCCATCATCACCGTCGCCTGACCATCGGCGATCGAGTGATGCAGCTTGAGCAGGAACGCCGCCGCACCCCCCGGAAGGCCCTCGACGAGCGCGGCCTCCCACAGCGGCCGGTTCGCGTCGAAGTCGGTCAGGCTCATGCGGCGGGCATCATCGAGCAGGTCGCTCCACCCGGCACCGTCGGGCAGACGGTACCGACGCAGGTGCACCGAGAGATCGAAATCCGGGTCGATGGCGAGGCGCGGAGCCGAGAAGCCCGTCGCGCCGTAGAGGGGACGCATGCGCAGGGTGGGAACGCACAGGGTGAGCCGCTCGACCCGGTCACGCAGCCGCGACCAGTCGGGGGATCCCTCGAGGACCGTCAGGGCGACGACGGTCGAGCGCAAGCCCGGGTCACCACTCGCCGTGCGAAAGGTCGCCGCGTCCCAGCCACGCAACTGCGTGCCCACGAAATCGTTCATGGCCCGACTCCCTCGCTCGTCTCGCACGTCCCGGATATCGGGGCCGAACTGCTAGCCGACCGCTTCCATCACGTCATCGCTGACGTCGAAGTTGGCGAAGACGTTCTGCACGTCATCGCTGTCCTCCAGGGCCTCGATCAGACGGAACACCTTGCGCGCCGCCTCCTCATCGAGTTCGACCGAGACACTTGGAAGGAAGCTGGTCTCGGCGGACTCGTAGTCGACGCCCGCCTCCTGAATGGCCTTGCGCACCGCGATCAGGTCTGTCGCCTCACAGATGATCTCGAAGGACTCACCGAGGTCGTTGACCTCCTCTGCGCCGGCATCGAGGACGATCATGAGCACGTCGTCCTCGCCCATCGACTCGGCCTTCGGCACGAGCACGACGCCCTTTCGGTTGAAAAGGTAGGAGACCGACCCCGGGTCTGCCATGGAGCCGCCGTTGCGTGTCATCGCGACGCGGACCTCGGTCGCAGCGCGGTTGCGATTGTCCGTGAGGCACTCGATCAGCACCGCCACGCCGTTCGGCCCGTATCCCTCATACATGATCGTCTGCCAGTCGGCCCCGCCCGCCTCGGCTCCGGAGCCGCGCTTCACCGCCCGCTCGATGTTGTCCAACGGCACCGAGTTCTTGCGCGCCTTCTGGATGGCGTCGTACAGCGTCGGGTTTCCATCGGGGTCACCACCACCCGTGCGGGCCGCCACCTCGATGTTCTTCACGAGTCGGGCGAAGAGCTTGCCCCGCTTGGCATCGATGACGGCCTTCTTGTGCTTGGTCGTCGCCCACTTGGAATGGCCGCTCATCGCCCTGCCCTCTCACTCGCCGTTCAGGCTCAGCCCTCAGGCTGTCACCATGCTCACGAACATCTGATGGATCCGATCATCGCCGGTCAGCTCCGGGTGGAACGCGGTCGCCAGAAGGGATCCCTGCCGGACGGCGACGATCGTACCCTCGCCCCCGTTCCGCGAGACGCGCCCGAGCACCTCGACCCCCGCACCGACCGACTCGACCCAGGGGGCCCGGATGAAGACCGCCGGAAAGGCGGCCTCCCCCGCGCCCTCGATCCGCACATCCACCTCGAAGGAGTCCACCTGTCGGCCGAAGGCGTTCCGTCGCACGACCATGTCGATGCCCCCGATGGCCTCCTGATCTGGTCGGGCATCCTCGATCCGATCGGCCAGCATGATCATCCCTGCGCAGGAGCCGTACATCGGGAGGCCGCTGCGGCGGGCGTCGCGAAGCGGATCGAGGAGTCCGTCCGCCAGGGCGAGCTTGGACATCGTCGTGGACTCCCCACCGGGGATGACGAGCCCGTCGACGGAGGCGAGCTCAGCCTCCGAGCCCACGGCCATCGCCCGGGCACCCGCCCGAACGAGCGATCGCATGTGCTCCCGGACATCACCCTGCAGCGACAGGACCCCGATCAGCGGATCGGGCCGGCTCACCAGCCTCGATCCTCCAGCCTGTGGTGCACGGGGATGTCCGCGACGTTGATGCCGACCATCGCCTCACCGAGACCGCGGGAGACCTTGGCGACGATGCCCGGGTCGTCGAAGTGACGAGTCGCCTGGACGATGGCGTTCGCCCTAGCGGCGGGATCACCGGACTTGAAGATGCCGGAGCCCACGAAGACCCCGTCTGCGCCGAGCTGCATCATCATCGCGGCATCCGCCGGCGTCGCGATGCCACCCGCCGTGAAGAGGACCACGGGGAGGGAACCGCGCTCGGCGACCTCCTTGACGAGCTCGTAGGGAGCCTGCAGCTCCTTGGCTGCCACGAAGAGCTCATCGGCCGGAAGTGACGTCAGGCGGGCGATCTCACGACGGATCGTGCGCATATGGGTCACCGCGTTGGAGACGTCTCCGGTCCCGGCTTCACCCTTGGAGCGGATCATGGCCGCGCCTTCGGTGATGCGACGAAGCGCCTCACCCAGGTTGGTCGCTCCGCAGACGAAGGGAGCGGTGAACTCCCACTTGTCGATGTGATTGGCGTAGTCGGCTGGCGTGAGGACCTCGGACTCGTCGATGTAGTCCACGCCGAGGGACTGCAGCACCTGCGCCTCAGCGAAGTGACCGATCCGCGCCTTCGCCATGACGGGGATGGAGACCGCCGCGATGATGCCCTCGATCATGTCCGGGTCGGACATGCGCGCCACCCCGCCCTGGGCCCGGATGTCGGCCGGCACGCGCTCCAGCGCCATGACCGCCACGGCACCGGCGTCCTCGGCGATGCGCGCCTGCTCGGGAGTGACGACGTCCATGATGACGCCACCCTTGAGCATCTCGGCCATGCCGCGCTTGACCCGCTGCGTACCGACGACTGGGGAGTCCGTCACGTCTACCTCGCTCGATCGGGGCTGACGCCTGGCGACGCGCCCGTGTGCCTGGGGAACCCCCTCATCCTAGGCGCCTAGCGCGGACTCAGCCCTTCGGGCATGGCGTCGTCCATCTCCCAGGTCTCCGGCAGGGGGGTGTGGCCCGCCAGCCGGAAGGCGCGGGCCATCCGCTGTCCTCGCAGCTGCCGGCAGGCCCGGACGGCGTCGTTCAGGAACCGGCGTGAGAGCTGAACCCGACGGCAGGCTCCCGACAGCTCGGCAAGCATCTCCGCACCCCCGGGACTCGTGGCCACCTCACCCGCGTCGTCCGGCGTCAGGACGGCTCCCAAGGCAGCCGTGAGCCCGGACTCCGCCAGGGCGCGCTCGTCGGTGTCCAGGTCGACCGAGGTGCGGGCCACGTGCGCCGCATCCGCCAGCAGCATGCTCGAGGCCGGGTCGAGGAGACCCGAGGCGGCGATCTCCATGCTCACCGACGACCGGCGGAGGAGGTGCGTGTCCAGGGCGAGCACGGAGGTGTCGATGCGCTTGTGGAGATGGTCGATGCGCCCCGCCGTCATGCTCAGGTAGAGCAGGAAGGCGAGGAGCAGGATCAGAGCCGCCGACCCGACGAACCACCAGCCGCTCATGCATCTCCCCCTCGACCGGGACCACGGGAGAACCGTCCGATGATCTGACCGCGCAGGTCCTCCGTCACCTTCTCGTCCGGGAGACGGATGCTGTCGTAGACCGCGATGACGTCGTCCACCACGACATCCCAGTCGAACTGCCGGACTCGCACGTCGGCCGACGCCACCAGGCCCGCTCGCAGGACATCGTCGGTGAGGACCTGCACCAGCGCGTTCGAGAGCGCCCGGGCGTCGCTGACCGGGAACAGCAGCCCGCACCGACCATCCTCGAGCACACGACGGAAGGCCGGAAGATCCGAAGCGACCACCGCTGTCTGCGCAGCCATGGCCTCGACCAGGACGATCCCGAAGGACTCGCCTCCCGTGTGCGGGGCGACATAGGCGTCGACCGACCTCAGGGCGCGCACCTTGTCGTGATCGCTCACCCGACCGAGGAAGGTCACGGCCTCGCGGCAACTCTCCGGCACCAGTGCCCGCTGCTCCTCGACATCTCCCGGACCCGCGACGAGCACCTGGACGCCAGGGAGGGCGTCCGTGAGCATCGGAAGGGCCTCGAGGAGGACATGCAGGCCCTTGCGAGGCTCGTCCATGCGTCCGAGGAACAGCACGGACGGGCGAGTCCGATCCACCTCGGGCAGCGGATCTGCCTTCGCGAAGCCCGCCACACGGACGCCGTTGGGAATGAGCACGGCGTCACCGCCCAGATGGTTCACCAGCGTGCGGCGCGCATCCTCGCTCACGGCGATGCGTCCACGGACCTTCTCCATGGCCGTCTGGCCCACGTAGTAGGCCGCCGACAGGATGCGCGAACGATCCTGGGAGGAGTGCCAGGTCGCCACCAGCGGCCCGCGGGACACCCATAGGGCGAGGACCGACAGGCTCGGGGCAACCGGCTCGTGCACGTGGACGACATCGAAGTCACCCTCGCGGATCCACGATTGCACGCGACGAGTCGCCTTCACTCCCATGCTCAGTCGCGCGACCGAACCGTTGTAGCGGACGGGAATCGGCCGACCGCCGTCCACGACCCAGGGGGGCAGGGCCCCCGGATCGTCGACAGGCGCGAGGACGCTTATCTCGTGGCCCCGTCCCTGCAGGGCAGCCGCGAGATCAGCGACATGGGAGCGCACGCCTCCCGGCACATCCCAGGCGTAGGGACTGACGATGCCGACCTTCATGCGCGCGCCTCCCCTACCGCACGCGCTGCCCCGCGACCAGGATCCAGGTCCTCGAGCCACACCGGCTGCATCATGTGCCAGTCCTCGGGATGCTCCCTCAAGCCGACACCGAAGGCATCGGCGATGCCCTGCGTGACGGCAGCGACCCGCTCCTCCTTCGTGCCGGTGTCCGGCACGGGAACCCGCCCATGGACGCGGCCGGTGGCGAGGGGACCGTCGTACCACAGGGTGACCGGATGAACGGGCGCATCCGTGAGGAGTCCCAGCAGCGCCGGGCCCGCGGGGAAGGATGCGGGAGAGCCGAGCAGGTCCACGACGATGCCGCTCCGGCTGATGTCGCGATCACCCATGAGCGGGACGAGACGCCCCTCCTTCAGCCGTCGGGCCAGCGTCCGCACGACGTCGGGCTCACCGGTGGGCAGGATCTCCATGCCCAGCGACGTCCGGTAGTCGAGGAAGCGCTGGTACAGGCCCTCAGGTCTCAGCCGCTCAGCGACGGTGGTCAGGCTGCCGTACCGCAGACATCCCCAAGCGCCTCCATGATCCCAGTTGCCCGCGTGGTTGACGACCATGATCGCTCCGCGGCCCGCAGACATGGCGTCATCGAGATAGTGCCGGTCCTCGAGGTCGAAGGTGGCTCGCACGCGCTCCGGCGACCATGTGGGCAGGCGGAAGGTGTCGCACCAGTAACGCAGGTAGCTGCGCATTCCGAGCCGCGTGAGCTCATCGAGCTCCTCGCTGCCCGCCTCGGGGCGGATGCGCTGGATGTTGCGTCGGAGTTGCCGTACGCCCACCCCGTCCCGCTTCCAGAGCATGTCGGCCGCTCGGGCGAAGAGCCGGTAGGCGGACTTCTCCGGGAGCCTCTTGACTGCGTACCAACCCGTAGCGAAGGCCCACTCGGTCGCCGCATCCGTGGCGCGAGGGACCCAACGACGCTCA
The DNA here is from genome assembly GCA_964597445.1 of uncultured Bifidobacteriaceae bacterium. Lineage (GTDB taxonomy): Bacteria > Actinomycetota > Actinomycetes > S36-B12 > S36-B12 > UBA10649. The sequence continues at coordinate 40,664 of CAZQXO010000013.1, forward strand.
GTCACCGTGAGGATCCATGCGCAACTGCGCGCGCACAGTCCACACGCGCTGGGCGATGGTCACGAGCCCGAGCAGGCCGAGAACCCACAGCGCGATCGGCAGAACATAGGGAACGCCGAATCCGGCGAGAAGGACGGCGACGCCCGCGAGGATGAGTCGCTCAGCGCGTTCCGCGATTCCGACGTTCGCTGTGGCACCGACGGCCTCGGCACGAGCCTTCGCGTACGACGTCACCTGACCGGTGACCAGGGCCAGCAGCGCACCGGAGGTCACCCACGCGTCGTCGTTCAGGGCTCCGTAGATGACGAGTCCACCGAAGACGGCACCGTCCGCCAACCGATCCATCGTCGCGTCGAGGAAGTTTCCCCACGGCCCCGACGTCCCGGACAGCCGCGCCATGGTCCCGTCCAGGAGATCACTCATGCCCAGGACGGCGAGGATGATGACCGCGGGGATGAAGTGCCCCTGCGGCAGCAGCACCAGTGCAACGGCGATGGTCAGCACCGTCCCGGCGATCGTGACCGCGTCGGCTGACACATGCAGGCGCAGGAGCAGCCGCGCAGGAGGCTCGATGACGCCGCTCATGACCTTGCGCGCCGCGGGGTTGTTCAGCACACCCATGACTCTATCGGCGCCACCTACGCTCAGGTTGCCTCACGACTCGCCCAGGGTGGAGGCTTGCAGGGAGGCGAGGAGGACACATGGCCGACACCCGGCGTGTCAGCGGCACGGGACCGGCTCCTCTGCCGGCGTCGGCATCGGCGATCCGCAACGTGGCTCTCGTGGGTCCCCCCGGCTCCGGCAAGACCACCCTGATGGAATCCCTGCTGGCCACCGCAGGGGCGATCTCGCGTCGAGGCTCCGTCGCCGACGGCACCACGGTGGGCGACCGGGACCCCGTCTCACACCGGCAGCAGCGATCGGTCGAACTCGCCGTCGCGACGTTCAGCTGGTCGGACACCACCATCACCGTGATGGACACACCCGGGTACCCCGACTACACAGGGGAGCTCCGCGCGGGGCTTCGAGGCGCTGATGCGGCTCTCTTCGTGGTCTCCTCCACTGACGGCATCGACGCGACCACAGGTCGGCTGTGGGAGGAGTGCGAAGTGGTCGGCATGCCACGGGCGATCGTCATCACCAACCTCGACCGCGACCGTGCGGACTTCGACGAGACCGTAGCGGTGTGCCAGCGCCTCTTCACCGGAAGCGTGCTCCCCCTCGTCCTCCCCATCCACGCGGACGACGGCGCCGTCATCGGCTTCATCGATCTCCTCGATGAGCAGATCTGGCACTGGGCGACGGGTGATCTCTCCGTCGTGCCCGCCGAGGACCGCCATGTCGAGTTGATCGAGTCCGCGCGCTCATCGCTGATCGAGGCGATCGTGACGGAGTCCGAGGACGAGACCCTGCTGGACACGTTCATCGGCGGCGATCACGTGGATCTCGACCTGCTCACCACGGATCTGGAGAGAGCCGTGGCACGCGGGCACCTGCATCCGGTCGTCGGGCACGCCGAGACCGGGACCGGAATCGGGGCGCAGCTCATCCTCGACCTCATCGTGCGCGCGTTCCCGTCCCCGGACGAGCACCCGCTCCCGGTGGTGACATCGATCGATGGCTCCCCCGTCGAACCCCTCGAGCCCCAGGTCGACGGACCCCTGATCGCCGAGGTCATCAAGACGAGCTTCGACCCCTACATCGGGAAGATCTCCCTCGTGCGGGTCTTCTCGGGGACGCTCCTGCCCGACCGTGCGATCCACGTCTCCGGCCACTTCTCTCCCGGCACCGGGCACGAGGACCACGACGTCGACGAGCGAGTAGGCCACCTGATGACCCTCCTGGGCGGCCAGCACCGCGATGTGGAGCGGGCCGGTCCCGGGAGCATCGTGGCGGCCGGCCGACTCTCCCGGGCGGAGACGGGAGACACCCTCTCGAGCCCTGAGCGACCCCTGCTCATGGAGCCCTGGGCCATGCCCGAGCCACTGCTTCCTGTGGCCATCGCCCCACGCACCGCTAGCGACGACGAGAAGCTCGGCTCAGTTCTGGTGCGCATGGCGGCCGAGGACCCGACCCTGCGCATCAGCCGAGCGGACGCGTCCGGCCAGATCGTCCTCTGGACGCTGGGAGAGGCTCACGCCGACCTCGTCGTGGAGCGGATCAGGTCGCGCCACGGCGTCGAGGTGGAGTCCGTCGACGTTCGTCCCGCACTTCGGGCGACGCTGGCCAGTGGCGCTGTCGGCACCGGCCGGCTGGTCAAGCAGTCCGGTGGCCACGGCCAGTACGCGGTCGTCCAGATCGAGGTCGAGCCCCTGCCGTCCGGGTCAGGGCTGGAGTTCGTCGATCGTGTCATCGGGGGCGCCGTGCCCCGCGCGTTCATCCCGTCCGTCGAGAAGGGCATCCGGGCCCAGATGGAGGCCGGGACCACACGGGGCATCCCCCTCGTCGATCTGCGCGTGTCACTCGTCGATGGCAAGGCGCACAGCGTCGACTCCTCCGACCTGGCCTTCCAGATGGCCGGCTCGATGGCGCTCACGGACGCGGCAGCCGCGAGTGAGCTGGTGCTGCTCGAGCCGATGGTCACCCTGACCATCGACGTGCCCGACGAGCATGTGGGCGCGGTCCTCTCCGATCTCTCCATCCGACGAGCGACCATCACGGGCACGGACTCCGATGGCGGCGGACGGACCGTGATCACGGCCGACGCCCCCGAGTCAGAGGTATCCCGCTATGCGATCGACATCCGCAGCATCTCGCACGGCAGTGGCTCGTTCCATCGGCGAGCGGCGGGCTATGCGCCCATGCCGGCCACCGTCGCTCGCCGACTGCTCCACGAGTAGTCGAGCATCGGGCCTTCGCACTAGGGCTGAGGCCAGGGGCCAGCCGGACGGCCGGTCTCACGGGCGTGGAGATCGTCGCCCTGGAATCGGAGGATCCATGCCTGGGGGCTCAGCGGGCGGTATCGATGCTCCGCACGCTCGACGGCCATGACATCCCCGCCCTCGAGGAGGACGGCGACAGGACCCTTGTCGGTCATGAACTCCACGATTCCGAGCCCGTCGACGACCGTCTCGAACTCACTTCCGCCGTTGACGTGCCAGGCCCCCATGCCCTCGGCTGCTGCCGCGTCGTCGGCAGGCGGCTCGGCAACGATGCGGCCACGCTCCTGCGTCTGCCCACCGAGCACCTCAGCCATGAGCTCATCGTGATCAGGATCATCGACGCGCAGGATGCGCACACCCACCAGACTCAGGAAGGCCCGCGAGCGCTCCTCGTCGTAGGTCAGGAACGTCGCCATGTCAGTTCTCCTCCCACGCCTCGGCCAGCAGGCGCCGCGTGTCCTGCAGCAGTTCGGGGATGACCTTCGTTCCTCCGACGATGGGCATGAAGTTGGTGTCCCCACCCCAGCGGGGCACCACATGCTGGTGCAGATGCCCGGCGATGCCGGCGCCGGAGACGGAGCCCTGGTTCATGCCGATGTTGAAGCCGTGAGCCCCGGACACGGCCCGGAGAACGGTCATCGCCCGCTGGGTGAACTGTCCCAGCTCAACGACCTCCGAGGGCCGCAGATCCGTGTAGTCGGCCACGTGACGGTACGGGCAGATCATGAGGTGGCCCGAGTTGTACGGATAGAGGTTCAGGACACCGAAGACCTCGCTCCCCCGCGCGAAGACGAGACCCTCGTCCTCGGGCAGTCGAGGTGCCCGGCAGAACGGGCAGTGATCGCCCTCATGCTGATCCTCGGGCTTGCCCTCCCCGCGCAGGTAGGCCATGCGATGGGGGGTGTACAGCCGCTCCCACGCGTCCGACATCTCAGACCTGCACCCGAGTGGCGATGGCCTGCGTGATCTCCTCGATCGCCTCCGCGATCGGCACGCCGTTCTTCTGGGTCCCGTCGCGGTACCGGAAGGAGACGGCCCCTGCCGCTGCGTCCTCGTCCCCGGCAATGAGCATGTAGGGGACCTTGGCCCGCTGGGCGTTGCGGATCTTCTTCTGCATGCGGTCGTCGGCCGTATCGATCTCGACGCGCACCCCGCGGGAGCGCAGCTCAGCGGCGATCTCCTCCAGATAGGCATGGTGACCATCCGTGACGGGGATGCCCACCACCTGCACGGGGGCGAGCCAGGGAGGGAACGCGCCCGCGTAGTGCTCGAGCAGTACCGCGAAGAAGCGCTCGATTGAGCCGAACAATGCACGGTGGATCATGATCGGACGCTGCCGCGAGCCATCGGCGGACTGGTACTCGAGGTCGAAACGCTGGGGAAGCTGGAAGTCGACCTGAATCGTCGACATCTGCCACGTGCGCCCGATGGCATCCTTGGCCTGCACGGAGATCTTCGGTCCATAGAAGGCTGCACCGCCTTCATCCAGGACGAGTTCAAGGTCCTGCCTCTCAGCGGCGAGACGCAGTGCCTGCGTGGCCTCAGCCCACTCCTCATCCGTGCCGACGCTCTTGTTCGGGTCGCGCGTGGATAGCTCAAGGTAGAAGTCGCTCAGCCCATAGTCGCGGAGCAGGTCGAGCACGAAGGTGAGGAGCCGATCGAGTTCGGCTCCCATCTGCTCCTTCGTGCAGTAGATGTGCGCATCGTCCTGCGTGAAACCGCGCGCACGCGTGAGCCCCTGCACGACCCCTGACTTCTCGTAGCGGTACACGGTGCCGAACTCGAACAGGCGCAGGGGTAGCTCGCGGTACGAGCGCCCTCTGGCCGAGAAGATCAGATTGTGCATCGGGCAGTTCATGGGCTTCAGGTAGTAGTCCTGCGCCTGCTTGCGGACCACGCCCTCGGCGTCGACTTCCCCATCGAGCTGCATCGGGGGATACATGCCCTCGGCGTACCAATCGAGGTGCCCCGACTTCTCGAAGAGCGCGCCCTTGGTGATGTGCGGGGAGTTCACGAACTCGTAACCCGCCTCCTCATGGCGACGACGGGAGTAGTCCTCCATGACCCGTCGGACGACACCACCCTTGGGGTGGAACACCGCGAGACCCGATCCAATCTCCTCGGGGAAGCTGAAGAGGTCGAGCTCGGCACCCAGCTTGCGATGGTCGCGCTTCTCGGCCTCCTCGAGGAAGGTCAGATACGCGCGCAGATCGTCCTTCGTGGGCCATGCCGTGCCGTAGATCCGCTGCAACTGCTCGTTGGCCTGGTCGCCGAGCCAGTAGGCCGCGGCCGTGCGCATGAGCTTGATCGCGTTCGGCGGGATGTAGCGGGTGTCGGGCACATGGGGGCCACGACACAGGTCGCCCCAGCACCTCTCACCCGTCTTGGAGTCGAGGTTGTCGTAGATGGTCAACTCACTGCCGCCGACCTCCATGACCTCGGCCCCACCCTCGCTGCCGATCAGACGCAGCTTGTAGGGCTCGTGAGCGAGTTCGCGAACGGCATCGCCTTCGGTGACGACACGACGAGCGAACCGTTGGCCACTCTTCAGGATCGCAACCATGCGCTTCTCGAGGGTCGCAAGGTCATCGGGCGTGAAGGGCTGCTGGACGTCGAAGTCGTAGTAGAAACCGTCCTTGATCGGCGGTCCGATACCGAGCTTGGCCTCGGGGAAGGTGTCCTGGACCGCCTGGGCCAGCACGTGTGCGGCCGAGTGCCTCAGCACCGCCAGACCTTCAGGCGTGTCGACCGTCACCGGCTCGACGACATCGGAGTCGGACACCTCGGTCGCGAGGTCTCGCAACTCACCATTGATCCGGGCGACGACGACGGAACGATCTCCACCGACTCTTTCGAACGCCGTGGCCACATCTCTCCTGTCGGTGCCGCAGATACCCCTGCATGAACCCTGTGAACATCTTCGGTGGGCGATACTGGGTTCGAACCAGTGACCCCTCGCGTGTGAAGCGAGTGCTCTACCACTGAGCTAATCGCCCGAAGCGCTCAGACTCTACCCCACCTGCCCCCGGCCCAGATCCCTCACGGCTGCCCGCGTGTGCACCCCGGATCGACCGTCGCGGTGACCTACCGTGGAAGGGATCTGAAGGAAGGACGGTCACACATGACCTCAACTCGCCGCACCGGCGGCTTCGTCGCGAGGGCCGCAGCGGCCTCCGCTCTCGTACTCGGCAGTGTGGGCCTCGCGGCTGTGCCCGCACAGGCCGCCGTCACCGGATTCGGCGGCCCCGTCGGCGTGCCACAGACGGTCACGGTCACCGATGTCACGCCCAACGAACTCGGCCAGAGCACCTGCACAGTCCTCCCCACCATCAACGGGGCGGGCCAGCCGAGTGCCACGGGAGCACTGGTCAATGGAAACCTGACTTTCCAGTGGACTCCCGGCAGCGTGGGCGCCGCGACGTTCTCGCTGAGCAATTGCTCCACGACCACGCCCATACCCGCGGCATCCATCACCCAGGTGGCCACGACGACCACCATCAGCACCCCGAACACGGCTCCGCTGAACCAGGCGATGCGGGTCAACATCACCGTTCAGTCGGCGAGCCCGAGCACCTACTCGCCGACCGGTCAGGTCGTCGTGCGCAACGCGAACGGGGCCGTGCTCTCGACCATGGGCTTGACTCCCGGACCGGGTGTCGGCCAGTCCTTCGCCTACTACTGGTGGACCCCCACCCAGGCCGGCACGTACTTCTTCATCGCCACGTACAACGGTGACTCGAATGCGACGACGTCGGTGTCGCCACAGGACACCGTCATCGCCACCCCGAGCGGCAACACGATTTCTCTCTCGGCCCCCGGCACGATGACGCAGGGCGTCCCGGTTCAACTCGCCGCCACGGTGTTCCCCAGCGGCACCCAGGGTTCCGTTGGCTTCACCGTGAACGGGCAGCCCATCAGTGGATCGGTTCCGCTTAACGCTCAGGGCCAGGCCTTCTTCACGTGGACGCCTACGACCGTGGGCCAGATCACCCTCGGCGCCAGCTACATGACCAATCAGGGCGGATCAGGATCGACCTCCGAGAGAGTCAACGTCGTGGCTGGTGTCGCAGCCAAGGACGTCATCAGCCTCACACAGCCCGGAGTCGGCCCGTGGAGCCCGAACGGTGTCTATACGATCCCGAACGGCACCACCTTCACGTTCCAGGCGTCGACTTTGTCCGGCGCACCGGTCACGCTGTCCGAAACCGGTCCGTGTCAGGTCTCCGGTCTCACGCTGACGGTTGATGTCGGCTCGGGCCAGTGCAACATCATCGCCTCCAGCCCTGGTGGCCCCGGCTACGCAGCAGTGCAGCAGGGCTATACCGTCCTGGCCTCGCTGGGTACGCAGGTGCTGACCTTCCAGCCCCCGGCGTCAGGCACCGTGAATCGCGGCCGAACGATTCGCCTCGAGCGCAACGGCGGCAGCGATACGAATGCGGGGCAGCCGATCGACTGGCGAGCTATCCGCAGCAGCGGTGTCTGCCAGGTCACGTTCCCGGCCAACGGCTCAGTCATGGTGCGCACGAACCGTGCGGGCACCTGCCAGATCCGCGGCATCGCGCAGGCCGTTCCGGGTCAGTGGAATCGCATGGTGGTCAACTTCACGTACCGCGTGCGCTGACCTGCGGTCCAGCAGAGGGGCCTCGCCGATCTCGGCGGGGCCCCTCTGGCGTCATGGCCTGTCAATCAGGGATCGATGGACATGCG
>CAZQXO010000014.1:0-20557 GCA_964597445.1 uncultured Bifidobacteriaceae bacterium
GCACGAGCCAGATCATGCTGGTCGCGGCTCTCGTGATGGGCCTCGCGACGGCCTGCCAGGTCATCGCCCCGCGACTGCGCGTTCCGGCCCTCATTCTCCTTCTGCCGGTCGGATTCCTGCTCGGCCTCGTCGCGCCGCAGCTGCGGATGGACGCTGTCCTCGGGTCGGCCTTCCCGGTGGCGGTGGACCTCATCGTCGCCGTGATCCTGTTCAAGGGGGGCATCGACCTCCGCCAGATTCCGCTGGCGAATCCGGACCGGCGCATCGTGCGCCGTCTGGTGTGGATCGGCGGTGCCATCACGTTCGGTGCCGGCACCCTCGGAGCGCACTACATCCTGGGACTGGACTGGTCGGTCGCCTTCATGCTCGGTGCCATCGTCATCGTCTCGGGCCCGACCGTCGTCACCCCCATCCTCGACTTCGCCCGACTGGGAGGCCGCACTCGCGGCATCCTCCAGTGGGAGGGAACGCTGCTGGATCCGATCGGCGCTCTCGTCGCCGTTGTCGTCTTCCAGATGATCAAGGCCAGCGGTGCTGAGTCCTTTGCCGAAGGTGCACTGAGCTTCCTCGCCAGCCTTGCCGTGGGGGTGATCGCCGCCGCCTTCGGAGTGCTGCTGTTCGTGCTGGGCGGCCGTGCCGTGAAGGGCGACCGACTGCTCGGGACGCAGGTGCTGCTCGGTTCGGTCATCGTCACCGCCGGCCTGGCGAATGTCGTGGCCGACGAGGCCGGTCTCCTGGCGGCGCTGCTGCTCGGCATGGCGGCGCCGCGCATCGCGACCCGATTCAATGCCTCCCTAGACGAGTCGACGCCCTTCTTCTCGACCCTGGTGTCCATCGGCATCGGCGTGCTCTTCATCTCCATCGCGGGGCTGGTCTCGGCCCCCAGCCTCGTCGCAGTCCTGTGGCCGACGCTGGTGATCGCCGGCCTCCTCGTCCTCGTGGTCCGGCCGCTCGTCGTCATCATCGCGACGTCGCGCACCGAGCTCACGCGACCCGAACGGGTCTTCCTCGCCTGCATGGATCCACGTGGAATCGTGGCGGCGGCCACGGCCTCGAGTCTCGGCGCGTCCCTCATCGCCCTGAAGGTCCCGGGAGCGGAGGAGTTGCTGCCTGCGGCGTTCATCATCGTCGCGGTGACGGTCGCGCTCTACGGACTCAGTGCGGTGCCGGTGGCGCGCGCTTTGGGGCTCAGCAGCAAGGATGACGCGGAGCCTCCCTCGCCGGCGAAGAGCTGAGAGTCAGCCCCCGATCTCGGCGGCCTCCCCGGCCGTGATGCGCAGCAGTTCGTAGTAGCTGGTGGGGAAGACGTAGTGCGGGTGGCCGCCGGCAGCCCAGACGACGTCGTATCGGGACAGCGCGATGTCGACGATGGTGCGCAGCGGCTCCGGATGCCCGACGGGGCGACGCCGCCTGTCGTATCTGCAACCCGACGTCTAGAGCTCTATGTCCAGCCTCTTGGCGATCTTGCGGCACCTGCTGGAGACCGACGCCGCCCCCCTTTGGTTGAGCTTGCGGAGACGAGGCACGAAGTCCGACTCAAGTGTGTCATCGTCTTCCACGAACTGTGCTGCTGCTTCAAGTCCGTAGTAGGCAACGATCTTGCTCTTGTCTGTCTCCGACCACTCCATGACCGCGCTATAGGCCTTTCGGCGCTCCGTGCGCGTGAGGTTCATGTGGATGAGGAGTTGAGGGATATGCCAGCGAACCTCCTGCTGGATGTAACGCGGCAGGTCATGCAGCACCTTCTTCTTGTACCCCCAAGTGGATTCAGGATCTGCCTCGGCAACCTTCATGGCGACATAGCTCGACCTCATGGCAACCACAGGGTCATCGTCTAGGAACAGGTCGTAGATCTCATTCAAGGTCTCGTGGGAGCAAAGTGCCTGTTTGATGATGGTCGGTGCTTGACCGACTGATGTGCGCGTGCCACCGGATAAATCGTCGCGGAGGGCCATTGCCATGAATCGACGTTAATGCTGGATTCGTCCACTGGTCAATTGGTTGCCGACATCGGCGGCGTCATCGCCGTTGATGCGTGCGAGTTCCTCGAAGGACGTCGGACAGACGAAGTGCCGGTGGCCAAGGGGAGCAACTCCGTCTACGGTCCGGATAACCGATCTCGTGGGCGATGTGATCAGGTGTTCGCGTTCAGCTGCCAGCGGAGTGCGTCGAGGTCTCCCAGGACCCAGATGGGGTCGAGGAGATCGTCCCGAGCGGTGAAGAACGCGGCCCCTTGCCATTCGATGCGGCGCCCCGACGGCTGATACCCGAGAAACGGGCCGACGTGAACTCCAGAGAACCGCATGCGAGCAGCCGCCCGCTCGTCTTGGGCGATGAGGCTCCGGATGTCACAATGGTCGCTCGAAAGTGCTGTCGTCACCATGCTGATGCAATCACGCACGGCTGCGCGCCCGTGTGCATGCAAGCCGACCGAGCCGCGGAAGTCCACGTCGCGATGAAGGATGTCGTCAGCGCAGTCGAGATCCACCCGGTTCCAGAGATCTGCGTAGAAGCGCTCGACGAGGTGTCGCATGTCAGCCCCCGATCTCGGCGGCCTCCCCGGCCGTGATGCGCAGCAGTTCGTCGTAGCTGGTGGGGAAGACGTAGTGCGGGTGGCCGCCGGCAGCCCAGACGACGTCGTATCGGGACAGCGCGATGTCGACGATGGTGCGCAGCGGCTCCGGATGCCCGACGGGGGCGACGCCACCGATGGCGAAGCCGGTGGCCTTGCGCACCTGGTCGGCGGTGGCCTTCTCGACGTGGCCGACGTCGAGCATCGAGGCGACGGCCATGGTGTCGACCCGGTGACCGCCGGAGGCCATGACGAGCACGGGTTCGCCATCGGCCATGAAGACGAGGGAGTTGGCGATCTGACCGACTTCGATGCCGAGGGCATCGGCAGCCTCCTTCGCCGTGCGCGCGCTGTCGTCAAGGGCACGGACCTCACCTCGGGCACCCAGTCGGGCCAGTGCCTCCCGAACGCGGATGACGGACTGCTGCTCGGTGACCTCGCTCATGGCGGGAGCGTAGCCGGGCAGAATGAGGCCATGTCTCCTGCTCGCCCGACCGATCGCTTCACCGGCTTCCCGGTCGAGGCCTTCGAGTTCTACGCTGCCCTCGCCGACCACAACACACGAGCCTGGTGGCAGGAGCACAAGGCCGACTACGAGCGATTGGTCCGGCAGCCGATGATCGCGCTGCTCGAGGAGCTGTCGGAGGAGTTCGGCACTCCGCATGTCTTCCGTCCCTACCGTGATGCGCGCTTCAGCAAGGACAAGAGCCCGATCAAGGATCATCAGGGCGGCGTCATCCAGGTCGAGGACGCCATCGCCTACTACGTGCAGGTCTCCGCGGCCGGACTCATGGTGGCCGGAGGCTGGTACGCGCCGGAGGGCCGACAGGTGGCGCGCTTCCGTGAATCCGTGATGGGGCCGGCCGGTGCTGAGCTCGAGCGCATCCTGCGGGAGCTTCCCCGGACGTGGACGGTCGACGGGAACCTGCTCAAGACGCATCCCCGGGGCATCGCCCCGGACCACCCGCGAATCGACCTGCTGCGCCACCGGAGGCTCGTCGTGACACGTACCTACGACGTGGCTGCGTGGATGGGGACGACCAAGACCCTCACCACGGTGCGATCACAGTGGCGGTCGGCGCGGCCCCTGGTCGAGTGGCTGGCCGACTACGTCGGTCCGGCGGGAGACCCGGCTGACGCCACGTGATGTGCCGTGGCCCTGCCATGCCGCGGACACCGTGATGGCAGCCAGCCCGACTCCGAGGGTCAGGAGGGCGATGGTGCCGACGAGCGGCAGCACCGCGAGCGGTTGACGCAGGGCGCCGCCCTCGACGAGGACCCCCGCGGCCGCCAGAACGGCCGTGGCGCTGGCGGCGAGGGAGACGAGCACAGAGGGCTTCACCCGCGGGCTGGCGGGAGCGTCGGGATGGTCGACACGTCGGTGATCGGCGGGCGGCCGGGATCGTCCGTTCTCCATGCCACGACGGTAGGGACGGGGTCTGACACCGACTCGCCTCAAACCCGGACGCGCTCGCCCATCTCCGGCACGTCGACCGCGATGTCGAGGTCGCGACGGATCCGCTCGGCGAGGGCCTCGGCCGACTCAGGCTCGCCGTGGTTGAGGAAGACCTGCGAGGGCGGTGGTTGACAGGCCGATAGCCAGTCGAGCAGCTCGTCCGCATCGGCATGGACCGAGAAGGCCTCGATCTCGGCGATCTCCGCCCGCACCGGGACGTACTGGCCGTGGATCTTGATCTCGTGCGCACCGTCGAGCAGGAGTCGTCCGGCCGTGCCGACCGCCTGGAAGCCGACGAGCAGCACCGCGTTGTCGCGATCCGGAAGGAGCGCCTTGAGGTGGTGCGTGACGCGACCGCCCGTGCCCATCCCGGAGGCCGAGACGATGATGCGCGCACCCCCGCGGTCGAGGGCCATCGACTGCTCCGGTGTCGTCGCCTCGTGCAGGTGCGGAAGATCGAGGGCCTCCACACCCTCCGCGATGATCGAGCTCTGCAGCTCCGGGTCGCCGTCCTGGATCGCCTCGAGGTAGACCTTCAGCGCGGCGAGGGCCATCGGGCTGTCGACGTGGATCGGTGAGATCGGAATGCGCTGCTGCTCCTGCAGGCGGCGCAGGGCGACGAGCAGCACCTCGGTGCGGTCGACGGCGAAGGCGGGGATGACGACGGTGCCGCCGCGCTTGAGGGTCCGGGTGATGACGGCGGCCATCTCGTCGATCTCCTGATCGACGTCACCATGCGCCCGGTCTCCGTAGGTGGACTCCACCACGATCGCATCCGCCTCGCAGGGAGGGGCGGGTGGCGCGAGGAGCGGGTGATTGCCTCGGCCGAGATCCCCGCTGAACACGGTCGTGCGGTCACGTGAGGTCTCGTGCACGGTGACGATCGATGATCCGAGGATGTGGCCACCGACGTCGAGTCGCACCGTGAGATCCGGGACGGGTGAGAACGCCTGACAGAACTCCGTCGGACGCAGCATCGTGATGGCGCGCTCAGCATCCTCGATGTCGTAGAGGGGCTTGGGCTGCGCATGGCGCGAGAAGCCCTTCTTCCGCGCCCACTCGGTGTCCTCCTCCTGCAGCCGCGCGCTGTCGCGCAGGATGATCGGGACGAGTGCTGCGGTGTTGGGTGAGCAGTAGATCGGGCCGGAGAAGCCGTCCCGCACCAGCGCCGGCAGGTAGCCGCAGTGGTCCAGGTGCGCGTGGGTCAGCACGATCGCGTCGATCGTGGCCGGGTCGATCGGGAACGGATCCCAGTTGCGGGTGCGGATCTCGCGTGGCCCTTGGAACATCCCGCAGTCGACGAGCAGGCGGTGCCCGTTCGGTGCCCCGCCGGGTGACTCGGGCTCGACGAGGGTGCGGGACCCGGTCACGGTCCCGACTCCGCCGAGGAAGGTGAGGAGCATGCTTCAGGTGTAGCACGCGAGGAGAGCGGTGTCAGCGCGAGTGGATCAGCACGAGCGGGTCAGCGCAGGAACAGGACGTTCAGCCGTCGCGTGGTGGCGAGGAGCCCGGCGGCTGCGATGACAGCGAAGTACAGCACGTGCCCGAGGGTCGAGATGTCGACCATCCCGAGGAACAGGTGCCGGCACAGGGTGATCGCCTGCCAGAGCGGCGTCACCGCCAGCACTCCCTGCAGCCACTCGGGGTAGGCGGTGATCGGGAAGAACGTCCCGGAGAACATGAACAGCGGCATGAGGGCGAACTGGATCCAGTTCAGCTGCTGGAAGCTCTTCATCAGCGAGGTGAGGAACATCCCGACCGATGCGAACGCGAAGGCGATGAGCATCGCGGCCGGAATGAGCAGCAGGGCCCACCACGTCGAGGTCAGGCCGAACGCGGTGACGACGGCCAGGAATCCGGTGGCGTACGCCGCTCCGCGGATCATGGCCCAGCCGATCTCGCCTAGCGCGACGTCGAGCGGGCCCAGTGATGTCGACATCATCGCCTGGTAGGCGCGCATGAAGTGCATCTTGAAGTAGACGTTGAACGTCGAGTCGAAGATGGCTCCGTTCATCGCGCTGGCAGCCAGCAGGGCCGGGGCGACGAACGCGGCGTAGGAGATCGTCTCGCCTTCGTAGGTGACGGTGCCGATGAGCGCCCCAACCCCGTACCCGAAGGCGAGCAGGAAGATGATCGGCTCCACGAAGCCGGTGAGGAACGAGATCGCATTGCTCGTCCGGAGGGCGAGGACGTTGCGCTCCAGCAGCGTGCGCGATCGACCGGCACGGATGCCGGCATCGGCACGCCCGGTGCGCCGCTCGGCGATCGCGACGGCGGTGGAGACGGCAACGGCCTGCGTGATCATGACGTGAGCCGGCTCTCGAAGAAGCGGCGGCCGAGCAGCAGTCCGCCGATACCGAGCACCGCGAGGTAGGTGACGCTGACGATGGCCTGCCACGGCTCCAGCGGTGCTCCGTAGGAGAGCCAGCGGCCCAGCTCGGTCGCATGCCACAGCGGTGAGATCCAGCCGATCCACTGCAGCGCCAGCGGCAGGGTGCTGAGCGGGTAGAAGGTCCCGGAGAACAGGAACATCGGCATGATGACCAGCCGCCACATGATGGCGATGTAGCCGGCGGGCTCCATCACGCGTGCGCTGAGGGCGAGGGTGAGGGCGCCCCAGCACACCCCGGCGAAGGTCGACACGGCAATGAGGGGAAGCGCCGTCCCGGCGTCGACGGCGCCGAAGATCCACAGGATGAGCCAGTAGACGGTGGTCGTCAGCACGATGCGCACGGATGCCGCCAGCAGCACGCCGTCGGCAATCTGGCCTCCGGTGAGGGAGGTCGCACGCATGCCGACGAAGAGCTTGTGCCAGATGAATCCGGAGAGCGTGGGGAAGGCGACCTCGTCCTGTCCGGCCTGGATCGCTGCCGTCGCGATCAGCGCAGGCGCGAGGAAGACGAGGTAGGGCACGCCGCCGACGCCGTCCGGCGAGTTCGCATTGACGAGGGCACCGACGCCGATCCCGATCGAGACGAGGTACAGGATCGGGTTGCCGAGTCCGAACGCGATGATCGCGCCGCGCCACCGCCACATGTTGCGCAGGCGGTACTCCGCGACCCGGAACGACGCGGGCGCGGTGATGCTCACTCGTCCACCAGGCTGCGTCCGGTCAGGCGCAGGAACACGTCCTCGAGCGAGGCACGACGTACGAGTGCGGTGATCGGCATGTGCCCGCGCGAGACGATCTCCTGCAGGTCCGCCTCGCCGGTCGCGGTGTAGATGAGGATGCGGTCGGGGAGGAGCTCGACGCGATCGCCGATGTCCTGCAGCTGGGGGAGGACCTCGGTGTTGCGCTGGGCACCGAAGCGCACCTCGACCACCTCGCGGCTCGAGTACTGGCGGATCAGCTCGGCGGGTGAGCCCTGCGCGACGATGCGGCCGGCATCCATGACCACGAGCCGCTCGCACAGCTGCTCGGCCTCGTCCATGTAGTGCGTGGTGAGCACCAGCGTCACACCGGTCTCGCGCAGCTGGTAGAGCCGGTCCCAGAGGATGTGCCGGGCCTGCGGATCCAGTCCGGTCGTGGGCTCGTCGAGCAGCAGCATGCTCGGGTCGTTGACCAGGCTGCGGGCGATCGTCAGTCGGCGCTTCATGCCGCCGCTGAGCGCCTCGACCCGCTCGTCGCGCTTGTCCTGCAGCTGGGCGAAGTCGAGCAGCTCCTCGATGCGCGGTCGCAGGTGGCTGCGGGAGAGCCCGAAGTAGCGGCCGTAGGTGAGGAGGTTCTCGCGGACGGTCAGCTCGGTGTCGAGGGTGTCCTGCTGGGGGACCACGCCCAGGTGCGCCCGGATGACCGGGCCCTCGCGGGAGGGGTCGCGACCGAGGATCGTGAGGTCGCCCGAGGTGCGCTGCAGGGTGGCGCCGATCATCCGCATGGTGGTCGACTTGCCGGCCCCGTTGGCCCCGAGGATGCCGAAGGATTCTCCGGGCGCGACGTCGAGGTCGATGCCGTCGACGGCCAGCAGCTCCCCTGAGGAGGTGTCCGGGTAGGCCTTCGTGAGGGCACGGGCGTGGATCACCGGCACAGCCAACCACGGTCCCCCCGGGTGCCCGAGGGGGGTTTCGGGTCAGGGTTGACGACTGTCAGGGGTCGGGTCTACCGTTCCCCGTGTTCGAACAAGTGTTCGAATGAGTGTGGATGAGTCGAGGGGAGTGACGGGAAGGTCCGGATTCGCGGCCGGTCTCCTGGATCCCCTCGCTCACCGACCTCCTCGGTCGCCGGGCCGCCTCGACCCCGGCTCGGCGACCGAGGATCGGCCGAGGCGGGGAGGTGCACGTGGCCCGCCGCTATCGCGCCGAGCGGATCGACGTGGTCACGGAGGGTCGAGGGGCGCCGGCGGAGTTCCGCTGGCGGGGTCGACGGTACGTCGTGCAGGGCGTGCTCGTGAGCTGGGTCGAGGCGATGCCGTGGTGGCGAGGAGCGTTCCTCGCTGCCGGGGCGAGTGGCCAGTCATGCGTCTGGCGGGTCGAGGCGGCAGGTCGCGCCGGCGGTGCTCAGGCACCGGGGGTGTACGAGCTGCGTCGGGATCCTCCCCGCGGAGGCCCCGATCGCGGCGACGCCCACTGGTTCCTGGTGCGGGTCCTCGACTGAGGGCTCCCGTCTATCCGGTCTGTCTCATCCGGTCTGTCTCATCCGGTCTGGTGTTCGTGTCTGGGAGGTTCCCGTGTCTGTCGTGCGCGCTCGTTCGTCTGTCTCCTCATCCCTGTCCCCGCTGCCCCGCTCGGCGGAGGAGCTGGTGGCCTCCGCACGTCGCAGCCTGACCGAGGCGAGCATCGCGTCGACGGCGCACGAGCGCTACGCCGCCGCGCATCTGGGCGCCCTCCGTGCAGCAGCGGCGGTCCTCGCCGTGCGCGGCCGCCCGGCCGGCTCCCGCTCCCGGGTGATCAGCGTGTGGGTGCTGCTGCCGCGCTGCGCACCCGAACTGGGGGAGTGGGCCACCTTCTTCGCCGCCGGTGCGCGCAAGCGCGCCGCGGCGGAGGTGGGAGTCGCCTGCGTCTCGGTGCGCGAGGCGGACGATCTCGTGCGAGATGCCGGGACCTTCCTGTCCCAGGTGTGCGACCTGATCGGGATGCCCGACCAGGTGGCGATGGGCAGCACCCTGCTGCATGTCGGCTAGTGCGTCGCTGTGTCACCGCCTCCACCGTTCGCCCATCTGCAGGTGGCGTCGGCCTTCTCGATGAAGTACGGCGCGGCCCAGCCGCAGGCGCTCGTGCAGCGTGCCGCCGAGTTGGGCCAGTCGATCATCGGCCTGACCGATCGCGATGGCCTGTACGGCGCTGTGCGCTGGGCCCTGGCCTGTCGCGCCGCCGGCATCCATCCGGTCATCGGGGTCGACCTCGCCGTCGAGGAGACCACGGTCGATCCCCGCGAGGGTGCGCGCCGTCCCTCCCGGCGCACCCCGGCCCACGGCGGTCGCTGGATCGGGGATCCGCACCCGCGCGTGCTGTTCCTCGCCTCCGGGGCGCAGGGATGGTCCTCGTTGTGTCGACTCGTCTCGGCCGCGCATCACGTCCCGCACCCGGATGCACGCGGCGAGCGTGTCCCACCGCAGGTGACCTGGGCTGACCTGCGCGCGCATCACGAGGGCCTCGTCGCCCTGCTGCCCGCCGACTCCGAGGTGGGTCGGCTCATCGCCTCGCAGCGGACCCACCGTGCTGCGGGTGCGGTTCGTCCCTGGCGGGCGATCTTCGACCGCCGGCTCGGACTGGCGGTCGCCTCCCACCGCCGTCCGGGCCGGCATCTGCACTCCACCTCGACGGCTGCGGCGATGCTGGGCTGGGCGCGGCAGGAGCGGCTCCCGGCGGTGCTCACCAACGCCGTTCGGTACCTCGACCCCGGCGACTCCCGCGTCGCGGACGTGCTCGACTCCGCACGACGCCTGGTCCCCCTGGACTCCCGGCACATCGAGCCGGACTCGGGCGAGGCCTTCCTGAAGGATGACCGGCAGATGGCGGCGATCGCCTCGGAGATCACCGCGCTGGCGGGGGAGCGCGGTCCCCGCCGCCTGCTCGACGACACCCGTCGGCTCGCGGAGTTCTGCGTCCTCGATCCGCAGGTGCATCTCGGGCTCGGCGAGGTGTTCGTCCCCGAGCTCGACGTCCTCCTCGGCGAGCCGGTCGCGCCGACCGAGGCCGACGCCCGGGCCACGGCGGTGCTGCGCACCCGCTGTGAGGAGGCGATCCCCCGTCGCTACGCCGTTGCTGCGGATCGACGTGAGGCGCACCGCCGGCTCGACGAGGAGATGCGCACCATCACGCACCTGCAGTTCGCCGGCTACTTCCTCACGGTCGCGGAGGTCGTCGACATGATCCGCGAGCGCGGGATCCGGGTCGCCGCACGCGGCTCAGGCGCGGGCAGCCTGGTCAACCACCTGCTCGGCATCTCCGGTGTGGATCCCCTCGCGCAGGGGCTGCTCATGGAGCGCTTCCTGTCGCCGCTGCGCCGTGCCCTCCCGGACATCGACATCGACGTGGAGTCGGCGCGGCGCGAGGAGATCTACCGGATGATCTTCGATCGGTTCGGTGTCGAGCGCACGGCTGCCGTCTCGATGATGGAGACGTACCGCGTCCGTCACGCCGTCCGCGATGTCGGGAACGCCCTCGGCATGCCCGCCGCCGACATCGATGCCTTCGCGATGTCCTTCCCGCACATCCGGGCCCGTGATGCGCGCAATGCGCTGGCGGATCTTCCGGAGCTGCGCCGGTCGAGCTTCGGTCAACTGGCCGCTGCCGGTCGGCTCGACACCTTCCTCGACCTGGTGGAGCGGCTCGACGGCCTGCCTCGTCACATCGCCCTGCATCCGTGCGGGATCGTGCTGTCCGACACGACCCTGCTGGATCGCACGCCGGTCGAGGGCAGTTCCGCCGGCTTCCCGATGAGTCACTTCGACAAGGACGACGTCGAGGAGATGGGCCTGCTGAAGCTCGATGTCCTCGGTGTGCGGATGCAGTCCGCGATGGCGCACGCGGTCGCCGAGGTCGCCCGGGTCGGCGGGGAGACCATCGACCTCGATGCGCAGTCGCGCGACGATGCGCAGACCTTCGCGCTGATCCAGTCCACGCGCACCCTCGGCTGCTTCCAGATCGAGTCGCCCGGCCAGCGTGAGCTGATCGGCAAGTTCGCCCCGGAGACCTTCGGCGACCTCATCATCGACATCTCGCTGTTCCGCCCCGGGCCGGTGAAGTCCGACATGATCACCCCCTTCCTGCGCGCTCGGCAGGGCTGGAGCGAGCCCAGCTACCTGCATGACGACCTCCGCCCGGCCCTCGCGGAGACGTACGGGGTCGTCGTCTTCCACGAGCAGGTGCTGCGCATCGTCGCGACGATGACCGGCTGCTCGCTGGCCGAGGCCGACGAGACCCGACGTGCCCTCGGATCACCGCAGGGGCAGGACGACATTCGCGCCTGGTTCTATCCGACGGCCCTGCGGCGCGGCTACGAGCTCGCGGTGGTCGAGCGGGTCTGGGATGTCCTGCGGGCGTTCGCATCCTTCGGCTTCTGCAAGGCCCATGCCGCTGCCTTCGCGCTGCCCACCTACCAGTCGGCGTGGCTGAAGGCCCATCATCCGGCCGCCTTCTTCGCCGGCATCCTCACCCACGACCCGGGGATGTATCCCAAGCGGCTCATCCTCGACGACGCCCGCAACCACGGTGTGCATGTGCTCGGCCTGGACATCAACCACTCCGAGGACGTCTACCGGGTGGAGCGGATCGACGACGGTGGGTGGGGCATTCGCATCCCGCTCACCGACGTCACGGGCATCAGCGAGGGTGAGGTCGCCGGCATCCTCGCGGGCCGGCCCTACGCCTCGCTGTCGGATGCCTGGCAGCGCGGCGGACTCTCCCGGCCGACGGCCGAGCGCCTGATCGTGGCGGGGGCCTTCGACGGGATCCACCGACTCGACATCCCCGTGCAGGTGCGCGCCCGCGGCCGGCTCACCCGTCGCGACCTCCTCCTGCAGGTCGCCGATCTCGAGCGCTGGACCCGGCGCGGGCGCGGGCGCCGGTCCGGCCCGATGTCCGGTGCCCAGTCCGGTGCCCAGCTCGATCTCGGTCTCGACATCATGCCCACGCAGTCCTCCGGGCTTCCGGAGATGACGTCCGCGGAGCGGGTCCAGGCGGAGCTGGAGGTCCTCGGCATGGACGTCAGCCGGCACGTCGTCGACTTCCACATGCCGATGCTCGAGGAGCTGCGGGAGTCCGGGATGCGGCTCGTGCGCGCGCGCGACCTCCTGCGGCAGCGATCGCGCAGCGAGGTGTTCGTCGCCGGGGTCAAGGTGGCGGTCCAGACTCCTCCGGTGCGCAGCGGTCGACGCGTCATCTTCCTCACCCTGGATGACTCCACCGGCCCGCTCGACGCGGCGTTCTTCGAGGACGTCCAGGGTCCGTATGCCAGCACGGTGTTCTCCTCCTGGCTCATGCTCGTGCGGGGTGAGCTGCGGCGCACCGGCCCGCGGGGGGTCTCGATGCGGGCCACCGGCTGCTGGGAGCTCGCGCAGGTGCGCGAGTGCTGGCAGGAGGGCGGGGTCGCCGCGGTCGCCGACCTCGTCGGCGGAAGCCCCGAGCCGGAGGAGGACGCCCCGACGCGACGCCGGGTGCTCGTGCACTCCAGCGGCTTCCGGCAGTCTCCCTATGCCGACGTCACGCCGGCGGGTGCGACGCGCCCGGTTCCGGCATCCGCGCTGTGGCACGCCAGTCCGGGCAGCAGCGGGAGAATGGCGTGATGACCGGGAGAGCGCGATGAGCCGCAGTCAGGTGCGGCGTCCCACCGGTCACGTCGCCTTCGGCGACGACGATGCCGGCTGCACGATCCTGCACGTCGACATGGACGCCTTCTACGCGTCCGTCTCCCTGCGCGACCGGCCCGACCTGCACGGAACCCCGGTCATCGTCGGCGGGGGTGGCACGCGCGGGGTCGTGCTGTCGGCCACCTATGAGGCCCGTGCCCTGGGCGTGCATTCGGCGATGCCGATGTCGCGTGCCCGACGCCTCGCTCCGCAGGCCACCGTCATCGAGCCCGATCACCGCCAGTACGCGGAGGTCAGCCGCAATGTCATGGCCCTGTTCTCCTCGATCACCCCGATCGTCGAGCCGCTCAGCCTCGACGAGGCCTTCCTCGACGTCTCCGGCGCGCTCCGTCGCCTCGGTCCGCCCACGCGCATCGCCGAGCTGATCCGCGCTCGGGTCGAGGACGAGCAGCAGGTCACCTGCTCGGTCGGCGTGGCCAGCACCAAGTTCGTCGCGAAGCTCGCGTCGACGCGGGCCAAGCCCGACGGTCTCCTGCTCGTCCCGATCGATCGCGTCATCGACTTCCTGCACCCGCTGCCGGTGGGTGCCCTGTGGGGCGTCGGGGAGAAGACGGAGGAGCACCTCGTCCGGCTGGGGCTGCGCACCGTCGGGGATATCGCGCACACGCCGGTCAGCACCCTCGAGCGGGCCCTCGGTCCTGCGACGGGCCACCACCTGCACGAGCTCTCGTGGGGTCGCGATCCGCGCCCGGTGCGCCCGGACGAACGAGAGAAGAGCCTGGGCAACGAGGAGACCTTCGCCCACGACATCGACGACCCGGAGGTCATCCACGCGCACCTGCTGCGCCTGGCCGACCAGGTCGCTGGCCGACTCCGCCGCTCCGGTCAGGTCGGCCGCACGGTCGCCATCAAGGTGCGGTTCTCCGACTTCACCACCCTGACCCGCTCGCGCACCCTGTCCCGGCCGACTGACGTCGGCCGGGAGATCTACGACACCGCCCGTCATCTCTATGACGCGCTCGGCCTCGAGCGGGTCCGGATCCGACTGGTCGGCGTGCGGATGGAGGGGCTGGCCGCGGTAGAGGAGGCCCCCCGTCAGCTGCTCCTGGACGAGCCGGACGACGGCCGGCGGGAGGCCGAGGTGGCCATCGACACCCTGCGGGACCGCTTCGGTGCCGATGCCGTCCGACCGGCCCGGCTGCTGGGGTCTCCGGAGGGGTGATCGGTCTCAGATCGGGCACGAATCGGGAACATCGGGGGCACGGGTTTCGCTCCGGGGAGAACGTGCCTATCCTTGGGTTGAGCAGGCCGAGGAGTCTCGGCCAGAAAGGGGTTCTCATGCCGCTCTCCGAGCATGAGCAGCGTCTGCTGGAGCAGATGGAGAAGGCCCTTTATGCCGAGGATCCGAAGTTCGCGACCAGCCTGCGCTCCGCCCGCTCCGGCCGCGCCTCGCGTGGGCGCGCCGCCCTGGGTGTGCTGGCCATGCTCGGGGGCATGGGCCTGCTCCTCGCCGGCGTCGCCACCACGGTCATCGCTCTGGGTGTCTTCGGCTTCGTCGTGATGCTCATCGGCTGCGTCATCGTCTACTCCGCCTTCCAGTCCCGCGGGGCCGTCGCCGAGGGTGCGGCGGAGGAGGGCGCTGCCCCGGCCGGGGGCACCGCGCCGCCGCCGCCGTCGTCCGGTCCGGGCTTCATGGACCGCATGGAGGATCGCTGGCGCAAGCGCCACGAGGACGGCCAGTAGTCCGTCCCCGAACGGGCGCCTGCCGGCACCCGCAGCAGCACCACCCCACCCGCTCGGGCAGGATGCCTCCATGAGTGATGACACCTCCGGCACCGTGATCCCCGCCCAGCTCGGCCGCTTCTTCGAGGACTTCGAGGTCGGCACGACCTACCAGCACCCCTTTGGCCGCACGATCAGCGAGGCGGACTCCACGTGGTTCACGCTCCTGACCTGCAACACGAACCAGAACCACTTCAACGCCGACCTGGCGCAGTCGAACCCGATCACGCAGGGCCGCATCATCGTCAACTCCGGCCTCACCGTCGCACTGGTCCTCGGCCTCTCCGTCATCGACATGAGCCAGAACGCGGTCGCCAACCTCGGATGGACCGACATCAAGCTCACCCACCCCGTGTACATCGGCGACACCATCTACGCGGAGAGCATCTGTCTCGACAAGCGGGAGAGCTCGTCGCGACCGGAGATGGGGATCATCCGCATGAAGACCCGGGGCCTGAACCAGGACGGCGACGAGATCGTCTCGTGGTTCCGCTCGGTCATGATCCCCAAGCGCACCAGCGGCATCGGGCAGGACTACTTCCCGACAGCCAAGACCGGTCCCATGCAGGTCGAGGGCTGATCCTGTCGTGGACGAGTGGGTCGTCGCAGACGAACGGGGCCAGGAGGTGATCCTCGTCGCGCGTCCCGCTGCCCCCGCGCCCCCGGACCCGGTGGAGGCCCTGCGCGAGATCCTCGGGAGCAGCCTGGGCCTGGCGGCCTACACGGCGACGACCATGGTGAGCCTGGTCGAGCAGGCCATCACCTCGACCGTGGGCGGGGTCGTCAACGCCGCCATGGATCGCGCGGTGCCGCTGATCGCCGACGCGATCCTGGAGCGACTCGACCTCACCGACCTCGTGATCCAGCGCGTGGACCTGCGACGTGTCGTGGAGTCGACCCTCGACGAGATGGACCTCACGTCGCTCGTGCTGCAGCGGGTCGACGTCAACGCCATCGTGGGCGCCGCCGACATCGATGCGGTCATCGATCGCGTGCCCATCGTCACGATCGCCGACTACGTGATCGACGAGATCGACCTGCCGCAGATCATCCGCGACTCCACGAGCGGCGTGGCGGGGGAGGCACTCGACTCCGTCCGTCGGCAGGGCGTCGGCGCCGACATGCTGCTCGCCGGCTTCGTCGATCGCATCGTGCGCCGCCGCACGCGCGACCTCAACGCCCCCGGTGAGCCGGAGTCCCTGCGCGGCCGCACCACCGAGGAGTCGACATGACCTCGTTCCGGGCCTACCGCGAGGCCCAGGCCGAGGGGCGCCTGCCCGACCGTGACCTGCCTGCACTGCCGACTGACGCCATCGGGTTTCAGGGTGAGCGGGCCGGGCTGGTCAGTCGTGCTGTCGCGGCCGGGATCGACGTTGTCCTCGTGTTCCTCTTCGTGCTGGCGACCATCGCGGTGCTCTGGATGCTCTCGTTCATCGTGAACCCGGGAACCACCGACTTCGGTGGCTCACTGCAGCAGTCCGCGGAGCGAGTCGACCGCATCCCCTCGGTGCTCTCGATGGTGCTGTACGGCTACACGGTCAACGTCCTGTACTGGACGGCCTTCTGGGCGCTGACCGGACGCACGATCGGCAACCTGATCATGGGCCTGCGGGTCGTCAACTGGAAGGGCCGTCACCCGGGCTGGATCGGAGCCTTCCTGCGCGCCCTGTTCTGCACCGCGTTCCCGATCGGCCTGCTGTGGGTCCTCGTCAGCGGACGGAACCGATCGATCCAGGACATCGTCCTACGCACGAGCGTGATCTACGACTGGGTCGTCGGGATCCCGTGGCTGACCAAGGAATCGGTACCGACGAACACGCGAGCGGCAGGAGAGCAGTCATGAGGGCATCGACGAGGAGCACCCGAGCGGCTCTGGGCCTCCTGGCGATCACGCTGGTCGGCGGGATCGCGCTGACCGGCTGCTCATCGGACTCCGCGAGTGAGCCAGCACCGAGTGAGGAGGCGACGATGATCGAGGCGGGTTCCGATCCGGACATGCTGGCCCTCTGTGACCAGATGGTCGCCGATGGCCTCACGGTCGACGAGGCGACAGCCCTGGCCGAGCAGAACGGCTACATCGCCCGCGTCGGCACGATCGACGGTGAACCCCAGGCCGTCACCATGGACTACCGGGTGGATCGCTTCACCTTCGAGGTCGCCGACGGTGTCGTCATCGCCTGCCAGTACGGCTGATCCGACAGGAGTCCCATGCGCACCCGCTCCTCCCTCATCACATCGGTGATGGCGACCCTCACGGCCGTCGCCCTGGCCCTCACCATCGCCCCGTCTGCCAGCGCCGCCGACAGCGTGGACACATCGGTCAACGTGAGTGTCGAGACCTGGCAGGAGGCAGCGGACGCCCTCGGCACGGCGGGATCGCTGTGGGAGCCGGCGTTCACCGCTGGACTCGCGCAGCGCGGCGACATCGATGTGCTCGCCGAGGGCATCACGGTCCAGAACGGGCAGATCACGGCAGGCAGCACCTTTGCGGGAGCGGCCTACGGTGCCCGACGGACTCCGCGCATCACGATCGCCGAGCGATGGGCCGATACCGGATGGGCGGGGGATCCCGCGACCGACATCCGGCGTGCGCCGGTCGGCCGGGTCACCATCCGCCTGGGCGATCCGGGCACGCAGATCCGCATCCCGGCCACCGTCTATGCCAACTGCTACACGAAGGCGACGACCGGGGAGGCTCCGCCTCCGCCGAGGAGCCTGCGCTGCTCCCGCGCGGATGTGCTGAAGTATGGAGGCACCCTGCGCATGACGGCCAAGCCGCCGTCCGCGATGACGGGTCCGGGCACGACCGCGATCCAGATCGATGTGACGGGCCTGACCTACAGCCAGCTGCTGCGCGTCGCCTCGTCGCTGCAGCAGGTGGCTCCGTCGATGAACTCGGCCGGCTCGGCCCAGATGCGTGGCATGTGCGCGCAGATGGTCGACGGGAAGATGACCCTGGACCAGGCCAGCGCATTCGCCACGGCGAACGGCTTCACTGTTCGTCCTGGGAGCATCAACGGTCAGGTTCTGGCCGTCACGACGGACTACCGGCCAGAACGCTTCACCCTCACGCTGGTGAACGACGCAGTCACGTCCTGCACCTACGGCTGACGTGCGATCCTCGGCCGCACGTGTGACGCCCGGCCACTTGACTAGCTCGTGATGTCCTTGCGGTCGAAGCGCAGCACCGCGATCGTCACGAGCACCGCGAAGGTCGCCACGGCGTAGGAGCCGCCGATGGCCATCTGGTCCCACGTGATGGTCGGCCCGAGTGCATCGACCCATGCGTTGCCGTAGTCCGTGGGCAGCAGGCGTCGCAGGTCCCCGAGGGCGTCGAGCGCGTCCAGGATGTTCAGCACGATGACGATGACGACGGCGGCGCCCACTGCCCCGAGAGGGACGTCGGTGAGCACGCTCATGAGGAAGGCGATCCCGGCGGGCACGAGCATGGTGAGGCCGATGTACCCAGCCACGATGGCGAGCCGCGCCGCAGACTCCGACACGTCCCAGGTTCCGGCAAGCGGGCTCGACAACGGCGCGGTGCCGAAGGCGAGAGCCCCGATGACCCACGAGGCGCCCACCAGGATGAGCAGGGTGATGCCCGTGAGCAGCAGGCCCACGATCGCCTTCGCGCGCAGCAGTCGGCGTCGCGGCACGGGGGCGGCCAGCAGGTAGCGCAGGGTGGACCAGGAGGCCTCGCTGGCCACGCTGTCGCCGAGGAACATCGCAGCGATGATCACCAGCAGGAAGCCCGAGCTGAAGAACAGCATCGTGAGCGCGAAGTTCCAGGCTCCCGTGGTCGCCAGTCCGACGAGGTCGAGGTCGCCATCGCCGAATCCGCCGCCTCCGCCCGAGCCGGAGGACGACGGGCCGAGCTTCACGGCGGCGACCACGATCAGCGGCAGGGCGACCGCGAGACCGAACGCGACGAGAGTGCGGCGTCGCCGCAGCTGGCGAACGAGCTCGACACCGACGGTGAGCGTGCGACGTGGACGGTAGGTGGTGTCGGTGCTCATGCGCGCTCTCCTGACAGCCCGATGGCGTGACCCTCGCCGACCAATTCGAGGAACACGTCCTCCAATCGCCGACCCTGGTGCTCGCGCAGGAGCTCGTCCACGGGGCCCTGCGCGATGACGCGTCCTGACCCCATGACAACGACGTCGCTGCACGTCTGCTCCACCTCGCTGAGCAGATGGGAGGAGACGATCACGGTGCGTCCCTCCGTGGCATAGGCGCGCATGACCTCGCGCATCTCCTTGATCTGCGGCGGATCGAGCCCGTTCGTGGGCTCGTCCAGCAGCAGGAGATCAGGCATTCCGAGCATGGCCTGCGCGATGCCGACGCGCTGGCGCATGCCCTGGCTGTAGGTGCGGACGCGCCGGTCGATGGCCGAGCCGAGTCCGGCGATCTCCAGCACCTCGTCCATGCGGGGGTCGCCGGACCGTCCCGAGGCGCGCCAGAACAGGTCGAGGTTCTGTCGTCCCGTGAGATGCGGCAGCAGGCCCGGGCCCTCGATGAAGCAGCCGACCCGGGCGAGAGCAGGCGCTCCGGGTTGGACTGTCTCGCCGAAGAGGCGCACCTCGCCTGCGGTGGGGGTGATCAGACCCATCATCATGCGCATCGTCGTGCTCTTGCCGGCGCCATTGGGACCGAGCAGTCCCAGGACGACACCGGTCGGCACGCGGAAGTCGACGCCGTCGACCGCGCGCACGCCGCCGGAGTACTCCTTCGCCAGACCCGAGACCACCACCGGATCGACGGCCCCATCCGATGCCGATGGGGCAGGACGCGGTCGGGTGAGCCACAGCACGAGACCGAGAAGGAGCACGGCGGCGAGGGCGAGCAGTGGCCACAGCCACGCAGGTCGTGGCGCATCGACGGGTGTTCCCGTCACAGTCGGTACCGTCACGGCAGTGTCGGCGAGGGACACGGTGTACACCGCGGGACCGGCAGGGAGGCGGTACGCCTGGTCGGTCGTCGTCACCGTCAGGGCGAGGCGAGCTCCCGCGGGAACATCCGTGACGATGGCGGGCAGGCGAATCTCCACGTCCTGCGGCTCAGGTCCCAGTGTGTCCAGGCGCACGGGTGCCACGAGGCTCGCGGGCAGCACGAGGCGCCCGGAGTCGTCCAGGATCCGCAGGGCGGCGAAGACGGTGGCACCGGGCACGACGCGATCGCTGCTGAGCGTGACGCGTGCCGTCGATGCCCCCACGATGCTGGTGGTGGCCGTGAGCGGCTCGCTCACGAACGTCGCCGTCTGCTGGGCCACGCCGGGGAGGGCGCCCCCGCCCAGCTGGCCGAGGAGCGATCCGACCCCTCCGAGGCCGGGTACGGACGAGATGGCTGCGGGAATGCCTCCGGCGGGCACGATCACCTGCTGGGGCGGACCGGCGAGGGTGACGCTGCTGGTCTGCGTGCCGCTCAACCCCGGATAGTCCGGCGCGCTGAACACCTCTGCGCTTCCGGCCTCGCGGTCGCTCAGGGCGGACCCCTCGGCGACGGAGAACAGGAAGTCGTCGCTCACCGCCGTGCCGTCCGCCAGGTGGTCGCGGAACCAGTCGATCGTCAGGGTCCGGACCTGCTCGGTCACGGCTTCGGGCGAGGTGAGACCGCCGTCGTGGCCGCCCGCGTGCCAGACAACCTTGACGGGAACGTCGGGGTTCGCCGCGGTGATCTGCTCGGCGTTCGCGTTGACCTGGTCGATGGGGAACAGTGAGTCGGCCTGCCCTCCGCCGAGCAGGGTGGGAGCAGTGATGCGATCGGTGACGCTCGCCGGGGAGGAGCGGAACATGAGCTCGGCGCCGGCCGCGTCCACGGTCCCGTCGACGGCGGCGGTGGCGTAGGCGCGACACCACGCCTCGGAGAAGCGCCCGCACTCGGTGACGGGGGCCCCCGGGGTCGCCTGACCGCTGCTGAAGAAGAAGCCGGACCAGAGGGACTTGTAGGCGCCGAGTGCGGAGGAAGGGGTCGCCGATTGGCCGAACAGCGATGCCTCGAGGC
>CAZQXO010000014.1:20657-25579 GCA_964597445.1 uncultured Bifidobacteriaceae bacterium
GCGCCGAGTGCGGAGGAAGGGGTCGCCGATTGGCCGAACAGCGATGCCTCGAGGCTGTTCCAGGTGATGTCGGAGGCGACAGCATCGACGCGGGAGTCGTATCCGGCGAGCATGAGTGCGAGCGCGCCGCCGTAGGAGCCGCCAGCGACACCGACGCGGGGATCACCTGCCAGGTCGAGGGTCACCTGGGGGACGGTCCCGAGGTAGTCGAGCAGGGCGGAGGCGTCGGCGACCTCGAACTCGGGGGCATTCATGGAGATCTGCCCGGTCGAGGCTCCGAAGCCGCGTGCGGAGTAGGCGAGGGCGACGAACCCGGCATCCGCCAAGGCCTGCGCCTCCTGCGCGACTGAGGCCTTGCTGCCACCGAACCCGTGGGCCAGCAGCACGGCGGGGACGGTTGTGCCGGGCGCGAGGTCCGGGGGCAGGTAGAGGTCCGCCTCGAGCTGCACGGGCGTCGGGTCGGTCGCCGAGGTCGGTCCCCCCGGCAGCATCAGCGCGGTGGGCGGAGCGACCTGAGGAGCACGGGTGGCGGCCCAGACGATTCCCGCGAGGATCAGGAGGGCGACGACGAGGACGATGGCGGTGATGCGGCGTCGGCGGCTTCCGCTGACGGCGTTCCGGATGCGTCCCACGCTGGGACCCTACGCGTGCGGCGTGATCGTCGCACCAGCAGGACGGTCACAGGTACGAGGATGACGGCGGCGATGATGAGGAAGGGCACGAGGAAGCCCAGGGCCGTGATCGCGAACCCGATGAGGGCGACGAACGCGGACCATCCGGTCTCGAGGCCCGAGAGGAAGCCGGGGGAGTCGACGTCGGCGACCGGGGTCACGGGCGTGAGGGTGATGGTCACCGTCGACAGGGCGACCTGCTCGGCGAGGTAGTCGCGCTGCGAGGTGAGCGAGTCGAGTTCGGCCTGGCGGGCTGACAGCTCGGACTCCACGGCGACGATGTCCTCCACCCGCTGGGCCTGGTCGAGCAGGTCGGTGAGCCGCGCGATGCTGCTCTCCAGCACGGCGATGCGGGCGTCGAGGTCGATTACCTGCGTCGTCACGTCCTGGGCCGTCACGTCGAGGGTGTCGACCGTGCCGAGCGAGCCGACCTCATCGAGGAAGGTGGTGAGGTCGTCCGCCGGAACCTGGGCAGTGATCGTCGCGAAGCCCCCGGGGCTCCCCGACGAGAGGCTCTCGCTGGAGATGACGCCGTTCCGCTGCGCCACGAGCGAGCGGACCTCGTCGATCGCGTCCGGAACGCTGGGCACCCGCATCGACAGGTAGGCCGTGCGGATGATGGAGCGATCCGCGACGGAGGACGCGGCGTCCTTCATCGGGGCCCCGTCCATCATGGGGGCGTCCTCCATCATCGGGGCCTCGGCGACCATAGGCACCTCACCGCTGACGTCACCCGAGGTGCCGCAGCCGGCCAGCAGTGCGCCCGCCAGGGCCGCCGTGCCGAGGGCGGCGAGGAACCTGCGTGATCGCATGGGGACTCCCAGGTGTCGAAGGGTCGCGACAGCACGAGTGTGACGCCGGGAGGGGCCCCGATGTTTCCCCGGAACGGCAACGATTCGGCAACAACGGGCGCCATAGTGCGACCCGCCTGCTCCATGCGGGGTTCAGGGTGCGAGGTCGACCAGGTGCAGGGTCTGGGTCGCGCGCGTGCAGGCGACGTAGATGTCGGCCCCGCGGATGGCCTGCCGGGCAATCGCCGACGGTTCGATCACGAAGACGTGGTCGAACTCCAGACCCTTGGTGTCGCGGGCGGTGAGGATCGCGACGGGGGCATCGATGGCATCATCGCCCGCACCGAATCGCGGATCGGCCGAGGTGAGCCATGTCCCGATCTCGTCTGCGCGATCGTCGGGCACCACGACCCCGACGCGTCCCTCATCGAGTCGCCCGAGGATCACGCCCGGAAGCGTGGCGAGGTCAAGGGTCAGGTGCTCGGTGGGGGATCCGTCGCGGATCGGATGCAGGATGGGGGCATCGCCGCCGGCGGCCGTCAGCAGGTCGGTCGCGGTGTCGGCCGTCTGCTGGGTGATGCGGTACGTGACGGTCAGCACGTGGACGTCGATCTTCCCGCCGGCCCAGTCGAGAGCCTCCTGCCAGTCCCGCGCCCCGGCCGGGTGGGCCGTCTGCTGAAGGTCGCCCACCACCGTCATCGACCGCCGCGAACAGCGTCGGGCGAGGGCTCGCCAGGCCATGCGCGAGAGCTCCTGTGCCTCGTCGACGACGACGTGCCCGTAGACCCAGTCGCGGTCGGCCATCGCGCGCTCCGCCACCGTGGTCGAGGGGCGGTGTCGCGCGTGCGGATCGTTGACCCGCAGTTCGGCGTAGTCCGGATCGTCGCGCTCGACGGAGGGTGCCGGTCGCACGAACTCCCCGAGGCGATCAGCCGCCTCGTCGAGCAGGGGAGAGTCGTCGACCGTCCACGGGGCAGCGGGCGCGCGGACCAGCAGGCGCTGCTGATCAGCGGTCAGCAGCCCGTCGGCCGCCTGCGCCAAGAAGTCGGGATCGGTCAGCAGAAGGTGCAGGAGTCGCTCCGGCGTGATGGGCAGCCACATGAGGTTGAGGGCGCGGCGCACGGCGGGCTCGTCGACGAGGTCGAGCAGGTGCGTGAGCCGGATGTCCGGATCGGTGGGATCCTCACCGCGCCGCTTCGCGCGATCCCGCGACAGGTGGTCGAGGGCGCGACGGAGGAAGGGCTCGCGTCCGGCGTGGAAGGTCGCGTTCCGCGGCACTGACCTGCGCGCCTCGGCGAGCTGCGCCGCGGTGATGCCGACCTCGGAGCCGTCCGACAGACGGATCGTCACGCTGGTGTCGGGCACCCTGATCCGCAGGGCGACGGCCTGGGCGATCACGCGCGCCATGACGAGATCGCCCTTGATGGCGGCGACAGCCGGGGAATCCGGAATGGTCGCGCTCACCCCGGGATACAGCTGGCCGGGCGTCAGCAGCACGACATCGGTCTCGCCCAGGCTCGGGAGCACCTGGTCGATGTAGCGCAGGAACGCGGTCGACGGACCCACCACCAGGACGCCGTCCTTGGCGAGCCGGTCGCGGTGCGTGTAGAGCAGCCATGCGGCGCGGTGCAGAGCCACGACGGTCTTGCCTGTGCCCGGTCCGCCCTGCACCACGGTGACCTGGTTCAGCGGGCTGCGGACGATGCGGTCCTGGTCGGCTGCGATCGTGGCGATGATGTCGTTCATGCGCCCATCGCGCGGAGCATCCACCGCCCGCGCCGCGGCGTCCATGGCGATGACCGTGGGGTCGGTGAGGTCCTCGTCCTCCGTGTGCGTCACCGCGTGATCGCGCGTGATGATTCGGCGACGTCGACGCAGGCCCATCGGGTCCATGGCCGTCGCCTGGTAGAAGCCGGCCGCGTTGGGTGCACGCCAGTCGAGGAGGACGGGCTCACCCTCCGCGTCGCGCAGACCGATCCGACCGATCCGCTGGACGCGTCCGTCCTCATGGTCCACCCGACCGAAGCAGAGCCGGCTCTCCGCCGCGGCAGCACTGCGCAGTTGCTGGGCGAGGTTGTCGTAGAGGGCCTGCTTCTCGAGCAGGTCCTGCCCGGTTCCGGTGTCCGGGGAATCCGCGAGGGAGGCGATCCGGGAGGCGAGGTGCTCGCGCAGGTCTCCGAGCAGGGCGTACGCGGAGTCGACGAAGGCCTGCTCCTCGGCGACCGCGTCCATCCCACCTCCCCGGGACCCCGCCTGCCGTGCGGAGTGGGAGAAGAGTCAATCACGGAAGCGGGGATCAGGTGAATCGAGGGCCTGAGCAGCCGGGGAATGTCACCCCCGCCTGCGACGATCCGGTCATGGAGATGTGGGTCCTTGCTGTCCTCTTCCTGCTTGTCGGCCTCGTCGTGGGTGCGCTCCTCGGCCTGATGCTGGGGCGCTCGCGCGCACGAGCCGCCTCCTCGGTCCTCGAACTCGATGCCCTGCTGGCGCCCGTGCGCGAGAACCTGGAGAGCCTGCGCCGATCAGCGGAGGGGGCCAACCGGGATCGCGCTGCTGCCGAGGCCGCCATCGCGACCCAGCTGACGGCCGTGCAGGAGAGATACGCCGGGCTCGAGCAGGCCACGGCGCAGCTGCGGGCCGCCTTGGCCGGCGGCCAGACCCGCGGCCAGTGGGGCGAGATGCAGCTCGAGGGCCTGCTCGACCACGCGGGTCTGGTCGAGGGGGTGCACTACCGCCGCCAGGACATTCGCGACTCCGGTACGCGTCCGGACGTCGTCGTCATGCTGCCGGGTGGGGGTGAGGTCCTCGTCGACGCGAAGTTCCCGTTCGACGCCTACTGGCAGTCGATCTCCGAGGCAGACGATGCGCGACGGTCGGAGCTCCTGCGCAAGCACGCCTCCGACGTTCTCGCCCGTGCGCGTGAACTCGCGGGCAAGGGCTACTCCGATGTGTCGACGTCTCCGGACTTCGTCGTCATGTTCCTCCCGCTGGAGTCGCTGCTCGCGGTGTCCCTGGACGCCGACCCGATGCTCCTGGAGAAGGCGTTCGAGCGCAGGGTGGTGCTGGCCACGCCCACCTCGATGGTGGCACTCCTGCGCACCATCGCGTTCGGCTATCAGCGCCAGCTGATGGCCGACAACGCGGAGGAGATCCGGGCGGCCGGGGCCGAGATGCTGTCCCGCCTGGCCACCCTCACCGAGCACGTCGACGGCATGCGCCGTGGTCTCGAGCAGGCCGTGCGGGGGTACAACGCCTTCGTGGGCTCCTATGACCGTCAGGTCATCGTGCAGGCGCGTCGGCTGCACGAGATGGGCGTCGAGGCACCGAAGGGTGTCACGTCGGCGGATGTCGTCACCGCCGAGCTGCGTGGATCCGACTCAAGGTGAGCCGGAGGGCGTTCCACTGGGACGCGACGTCGGCGAGGTCGGCGAGGTCGGCGTGGTCGTCGGTGTGGCCGTCG
>CAZQXO010000014.1:25679-45503 GCA_964597445.1 uncultured Bifidobacteriaceae bacterium
CGTCGGTGTGGCCGTCGCGGCCGAGGGATCGGTCCAGGGCGTGATCGTGGCCTTGCGCTCCTTGTCGAGGAGCACGACCCAGACCTGACCCGGCTTGAACGGCATGGGGGAGCCGTCCTCCAAGGTGAAGGAGGTGCCTCCCTTGCGCTCGGATCGCTCCCAGCGGACCTTCCAGCCCAGGCCGTCCCGCAGGACGACAGCCCGCCCGCTGCCGACGGTCTCCGCGTGTGGGGTGTTGCCTCCGCCCTTGTCGAAGAAGATCGACGGCTTCTGCTCGACGTACTGGATGACGACGGTGTCGGCCTGCTGGCCGGCCTTGCTCTCCTCGGCTCCCGCGGCGTCGTCGTTGAGGCTCACGGCGTAGGTGCCGCGCTTGGGCTTGTACCGGAAGCCGGCGGAGGCATAGCTCCACTCCATCTGCGCGTCGGTGGCGATCCGGCCTCCGGCGGGGATCTCGTCGCTGAAGACGAATCCGATGTCGGTCGAGAGGGACGCCTTCGGCGCCCGCTCCAGCGCGACGTTCCCGTCGAGGAAGTAGTTGTACGGGGCACGGCGGGAGGAGTCGCGGGCGTAGCCCTCGGCCCCCTTGCGGGGCGACACATCGATGATCGAGGCGTTGTCGAGGCTCTCGTACATCTTGCGCTGCGCCCCCGAGTAGGCGAAGGCGGGCTTTCCGTACTGCGCGAGCAGGTCGATGTCGGTGATGCGTGCGGAGCGCACAGGTCCGATTCGGTCGGGAATCGTGCTGGAGAACACCGCGGCCAGCCGCGTGATGCCGTACTCGACCTCCTCGATGTAGACGACGTCGGCATCGACGAGACCGGCGTGGGGCTGCGCGTTGGGGGTGTTGTCGAGCTTGACGACCAGGACGGGTGCGTCACCGACCCCCTCCTCCCCGGTGAAGGGGGACAGGTAGGTGGGGGTGGGCGTCGGTGTCGG
Organism: uncultured Bifidobacteriaceae bacterium; assembly: GCA_964597445.1. GTDB lineage: Bacteria > Actinomycetota > Actinomycetes > S36-B12 > S36-B12 > UBA10649. Next base: position 26,619 of record CAZQXO010000014.1, read on the forward strand.
TGTCGGTGTCGGGGTGGGAGTCGGGGTCGACGTCGGGCTCGACGTGGTGGTGGCCGAGGCGCTGCCCGTGGGGGCGGACGAGTCCGTCGAGGGGGTGGCGCAGGCCGTCACCGCCGTGGCCGTGGCGAGCGTGAGGAGCCAGGGCAGGACTCGACGGGGGGCGGGCACCTGCGCAGGGTACGTCGCGGGGGACGCCCGGTGCGGGAGCAGGGGACGCAGGGGTGTCGCACGGAGGACCGGGTGGAGGGCCTGCCCTGATGTCTTGGGGGAGTGTGGTTGACGGTGGAGGGAAATGGAGTACAGTGGCGTCACTTGGAGAGACCAGGGTTGTAGGTGGGGCTGGACGGGAGGGAGAGGCGCATGTTTCTCGGCTTCCTCGGCACCCACACCCCGAAGCTCGACGACAAGGGGCGTCTGGTGCTCCCGGCCAAGTTCCGTGAGGGATTCGCCGCCGGGCTCGTGCTGACCAAGGGGCAGGACCGCTCGATCGTCGTGTGGCCGGCCGAGGAGTTCGCCGCCTACGCCGAGCGCCTGAACGAGGCGGGCCGGTCGAACCCGAAGGTGCAGGCCTACCAGCGCGTCCTGTTCTCCGGAGCCTTCGACGAGGTCCCGGATCGTCAGGGCCGCATCACCGTCCCGCCGGCCCTGCGCGAGTACGCGGGCCTCGACCGCGACGTCGTGGTCGTGGGCAAGAACACCACGGCCGAGATCTGGGACTCGGCCACCTGGACCGCCTACCTGGTCACGCAGGAAGAGGCCTTCTCCGATCTCAGCGAGGAGGTGCTGCCCGGGATCTGACGCCGTGCGGTGAGGTCTCCTCCCGCTCCTCGCTTGCATCCTGACGCGACTTCCCCCGCGCCAGGGTCCGCTGGAAACAGCGGGCGGGGACCTGACCGACACGGACCACCCAGCACCCGAACTCCCGCTTCGTCACTGCAGCACCGCTCTCCCGTCCGACCGCGAACCTGAATCAGGGGAAAAGATGAGCAGCCTCACGACCTCCGGGCAGCCGATCCGATCGACCCTCCGCACCACGGGGGTCCTGGGCCTCGCCCTCGGACTCACGAGCGGTGTCCTGGTCCTCGTCGCCACCCTCGTGGACACCTGGGCCTGAGCATGATGTCCGCCACCCCCACCCACGTCCCGGTCCTGCGCGACCGGGTCCTGACGCTGCTCGCCCCGGCCCTGGAGGAGCCGGGGGCGGTGCTCGTCGACGCCACCGTGGGGCTGGGCGGTCACAGTGAGGAGGCGCTCGTGCGCTTCCCGGAAGCTCGCGTGATCGGCCTGGATCGCGACACCGAGGCCCTGCGGATGTCCCGTGAGCGACTCTCCGGGTTCGGTGAGCGGATCACGCTGGTGCACGCCGTGTACGACGAACTGCCCGAGGTCCTCGCCGATCTCGGACTCGAGCGCGTGCAGGGCATCCTCTTCGACCTCGGCGTCTCGTCGATGCAGTTGGACGAGGCCGATCGCGGCTTCGCCTACGCGCAGGATGCTCCGCTGGACATGCGCATGGACCAGACGACCGGCATGACGGCGGCTGAAGTGCTCAACACCTACTCCGCCGCTGACCTGACGCGCATCCTGCGGCAGTACGGGGAGGAGAAGTTCGCGAGTCGGATCGCCGCCCGCATCGTCGTCGAGCGCAAGGTGGAGCCCTTCACGACCTCTGCCCGCCTGGTCGACCTGATCCGTGCCTGCATCCCCGCGCCCGCCCGCCGCACCGGTGGCAATCCGGCCAAGCGGACCTTCCAGGCGCTGCGCATCGAGGTGAACGGCGAGCTCGACACCCTGCGCCGCGCACTGCCGGCAGCGCTGGCCGCACTGTCCGTCGGTGGCCGGATCGTCGTGATGTCCTACCAGTCCCTCGAGGATCGCATCGTCAAGCAGGCGCTCGCCTCCGGCGCTCGTTCCTCCGTTCCCGTCGACCTCCCCGTGGTGCCGGAGGAGTACCGCCCGTGGCTGCGCCTCCTCACGCGCGGAGCTGAGGTCGCCGATGAGGCGGAGGTCGAGCAGAACCCGCGCGCAGCGTCGGTGCGGGTGCGAGCTGCCGAGAAGATCGGGGAGGCGGCATGAGCGCGCTGCGCAAGCATCGAGTCGAGCCTTCGGTCGATCCCGTCGTTGACCCATCGGCCGTTCCGGCGGAGCTTCCGGGCAATCCCGAGGGCACGGAGTATGCGACTCGCGGTGCGCGAGCACACCGTTCGGCTCGGCCGCATCTGCGCATGGTCTCCCCGCTGCGTCCGGAGCGCGCGAGCCGCGGCCTCTTCGCCATCATCGTCACGGGTGTCCTTGCTGTCGGAATGCTCGCGATCCTGCTGATCAACACGTCGCTCGCGCAGGGCGCCTTCACGATCAGCGAACTGAAGTCCGAGCAGACCGCGTTGCTCCAGGAGGAGCAGGCCCTCGCCGAGTCCGTCGCCGCGCTCGCAGCCCCGGAGGCTCTCGAGACCCAGGCGCGCGCGATGGGCATGGTGCCGAGTGAGAACCCCGTGTTCCTCGATGTCGAGACCGGCAAGGTGCTCGGCAAGCCCAAGCCCGCTCCGGGAGCTCGCGCGACGATGCCTCGTCTGCTGACTCCTGCTGACGCGACTGCTGCCGAGGGCGTCGACAACGCCCTGGCGGGCCTGCCCGTCGCAGCGAACCCCAACCTCGATCCCGCCGCCGTCGATGCGGCTGCTGCCCAGGCCGCGGCGAACCAGGCCGCCGGAGAGCAGGCCGCCGTGAGGCAGGCCGCGGCGAACGAGGCTGCGGCTGCGGCCGCGAACCGGAAGAAGGACCCCCTCGCCGAGGACAGCCTCTGGGAGGAGTCCGTCATCCTCGACGTCACCGACCAGCTTGCGGTGGGTGCTGCGGGAAAGCCGAACAAGCCCGGCAAGCCCGGCAAGGCTGACACGGTGGCGACGGGGGATGCCGGCCTGGTGGCGGTGCCGGTGCCGTGAGCTCGTCGTCCACCCGTCCTCGGACATCGCGGGACTCCGCGTCGGGGGCGACCCGTCGTCCGACACGCCGACCTGCGGAGCACCGGGATGGACCCGGCGGTGGAGGTTACGGTCGTGGCGTGCGGGGACGCGGGATCGCCATGGCCGACCCGCGCAAGCGGGGCTTGATCCTTCTCATCGTCACCGGCGTGGTGCTCACGCTCTTCGCCGGACGCCTCGTCGAGATTCAGGCCGTCCGCGGTGAGGCCCTGGCCTCGGAGGCGCTGGGTCAGCGCTTGGCCGTCCAGGAGATTCCCGCAGTGCGCGGGACCATCACCGACAGTGACGGCGAGCCCCTCGCCGTCACCATGGAGGCGCGCAACCTCACCGTCGACCAGACCCTCGTGACGGATCCCACCGCTGTCGCAACTGCGCTCGCCCCTGTCCTGGGCGTGGACCCCGCGGTCCTGGTCCCGCGACTGACGGGGGAGAGGCGTTTCGTCTATCTCGCGAAGTCCCTGACGCCTGAGACGTGGAACCGGATCCGCGACCTCGGGCTGCCCGGCATCTTCAGCGAGGAGACCTCACGCCGCGTGTATCCGGCGGGCGACCTTGCCGCGAACGTCATCGGGTTCGTCGGCGACGAGGGCACGGGTCTGGGTGGCCTGGAGTTCGCCTACGAGGACCTTCTCACGGGGACTCCGGGTGAGGTGAGCTTCGAGCGCGGCCCGGGCGGCCGAGCGATCCCGACCGGTGAGCGTTCCCTCACCGAGGCTGAGCCCGGTGTCGACGTGCGACTGACGATCGACCGTGACATCCAGTACATGGCCCAGCAGGCGATCGCCGAGCAGGTACGGGCGTCGCGCTCGGACAGCGGCACCGTCATCGTCATGGACTCGCGCACGGGCAACCTGCTCGCCGTGGCGACAGCCCCGACCTTCGATGCGAACGATCCGGGATCTGCGGACCCTGCGGTGCTGGGAAACCGGGCCCTGACCGAGGTGTTCGAGCCCGGCTCGACCGCCAAGCTGATGTCGATCGCTGCGGTGGTCAACGAGGGCGCTGCCGATGCCTACTCCTGGTTCAAGATCCCGGTGTCGCTGACCCGCGGCGACAAGGCGTTCAAGGACCACACGCCGCATGGGGGCATGAACCTCACGCTCGCCGGAATCATGGCCAAGTCGAGCAACATGGGAACGATCCTCGCGGCTGAGCGCATCGGCGGACGCCAGCTGGAGCGCTACCTGCGCAAGTTCGGGACGGCTGAGGCCACGGGCATCAACTTCCCCGGAGAGGCCAAGGGGTCGCTCCTCACGCGTGATCAGTGGTCGCCCACGTCTTTCCCGACCATCGCCTTCGGGCAGGGCTTCAGCATGAATGCCGTCCAGGCCACCAGTGTCTTCGCCACCATCGCGAACGACGGCGTGCGCCTTCAGCCACGTCTCGTCGACGCGCTTGTCCATGCGGACGGCACGGAGGATCTGCCGAAGCAGGCCGAGCCCAAGCGAGTGGTGAGTCCGTCGTCGGCCCGTCAGGTGCGCGCCATGCTCGAGACGGTCGTCGGCCCGGGGGGCACCGCACCCAACGCGGGCGTTCCGGGGTACCGAGTCGGAGGAAAGACGGGCACCGCTCAGGCCTTCGATGCCTCCTGCGGCTGCTACCGCGGAGTCGTCGCCTCGTTCATCGGCATCGCGCCGATCGACGACCCTCAACTCGTCGTGTCGGTCTTCCTCAACAACCCGAAGAACGGGCGCTACGGCGGTGAGCTCGGCGGACCGGTCTTCAAGCGCGTCATGACCTACGCCCTGCAGTCGCGCCAGGTGCCTCCGACGGGGACGAAGGCCTCCCACCTGCCTCTGGGCGGCTGACGTCATGACGGACCTTCCGCGGCCCGAACCCCGACCCATCGCCCTGCGCGACCTCGGTGCCGCGGTGCCGGCAGCCGCATCCGACTTCGGCATCGAGATCATCGGCGCGAGTCTCGACTCGCGCGCGGTGCATCCCGGAGACGTCTACCTGGCGCTCCCCGGGCGGCACACGCATGGCGCCCGATTCGCTGCTGAGGCCGTCGCCGCAGGAGCCGTGGCTGTGATCACGGATGCTGCCGGCGCGGAGATGTGCCCGGGTCTGGCTGCTCCCGTCGTGGTCGTCGACGACGCTCGGGCAGTCAGCGGTCCGGTCGCCGCCGCAGCGCATGCCTGGCCCGCCCGTGCTCTGCAGCTCCTGGGTGTCACGGGCACGAACGGGAAGTCGACCGTGACGGCGATGGTGGAGGCCGGACTCCAGGCGGCGGGTCGGTCTGTCGGGGCGATCGGCACACTCGGCGTCCGCGTGGGCGACGCCCACTATGCCGGTGCACGCACGACACCGGAGGCCACGGACCTGCAGCGCATCCTCGCGGTCATGCGCGACGCCGGCGTCCAGAGCGTCATGATGGAGGTCAGCTCCATCGCGCTCGTGGAGCATCGGGTCGATGGTTTCCGCTTCGATGTGGCGGGGTTCACGCACCTGACACAGGACCATCTGGACTACCACGGGGACATGGAGTCCTACTTCTCCGCCAAGGCCCTGCTGTTCACGCCGGAGCACGCCTCGCTGGGCGTCGTCGGCATCGACGATGAGTATGGCCGTCGCCTCGCCCGCGAGGCCTCGATCCCGGTCCTCACCTGGTCGGTCGAGGACGCGTCAGCGGATTGGCACGCTGAGGCGATCCGGGACGTCGCACAGGGAACCGCCGTCACGGTCCAGGGTCCGCAGGGGGAGCAGGTCCTCATGCACGTTCCGGTGCCTGGTCGCTTCAACGTCGCCAACGCGCTGTGCGCCTTCGGCATGCTGCGCTCGATCGGTGTCGACGCCGAGGATGCCGTACGCGGCATCGGGTCGGTCTCCGTCCCCGGACGGATGCAGGTGGTGGCTGGACGAGCCGGTTCCGCAGGGGAGCTGCCCACTCTCGGAATCGTGGACTACGCCCATACCCCGGATGCGATCGAGCGCGTGCTGGAGTCACTGCAGGGAGATCGACGGATCCTGGCCGTCGTCGGCGCAGGAGGCGATCGGGATCCGGCGAAGCGCCCGCTGATGGGGCTGGCCGCGGCGCGCCTCGCGGACGTCGTCATCGTGACGGACGACAATCCCCGTTCAGAGGATCCACGCACGATCCGTGCGGCGATCCTGGATGGAGCGACTCCGGTGGCTGCTCGCCGGGGAAGCACCGTGCGCGAGGTCGGGGATCGCGCTCAGGCCATCATGATGGCGGTGGAGCTGGCCCGTCCGGGTGACATCGTCATCGTGCTGGGCAAGGGTCATGAGTCAGGTCAGGAGGTGTCGGGAGTGGTGACGCCCTTCGACGACGCCGCTGTCCTCAGCCAGGCTCTCGGCTCGGACGGTCCGACGTGATCCCGCTCTCCGCGGCAGATGTGGTCGCCGCGGTGGAGGGAGTGGCCTCCGCAGTCGATGGTGGTGCGCCCATCACGGGAGTGACGGTGGACTCCCGCGACGTGGCTCCAGGTGACCTCTTCGTCGCCATTGCAGGCGAGCGCGTCGACGGTCATGACTTCGCGGCTGATGCGGTGGCTGCGGGAGCATCCTGCGTTCTCGCCTCGCGACCCCTGGCTGACGGGGCCGGGAGCGCGCTGCCCTGCATCGTCGTGGACGACCCGGTGGCGGCGCTCGGGCGTCTGGCGTCCTGGTACCGCCGTGAGCGGCTGTCCTGCGTCGTCATCGGCATCACGGGATCGAGCGGCAAGACGAGCACCAAGGATCTCGTGGCGCGTGTGCTCTCCACTGCGGCACCGACGGTCAGCCCGCGCGGATCGTTCAACACCGAGGTGGGGCTGCCGCTCACTGTCCTGGGCGCGGATGCCGACACGCGGTTCCTCGTGCTGGAGATGGGCATGCGCGGCGAAGGGCACATCGCCTACCTGGTCCGCCTGATGAATCCGGACATCGGAGTCGTGCTGAATGTCGGCTCTGCCCACCTGGAGATGCTCGGCTCGCGCGAGGCCATCGCGCGGGCGAAGTCGGAGATGGTGCGTGACCTTCCGTCGACGGCCATCGCTGTCCTGAATCGCGATGACCCGGCGGTGCGTGCCATGGCCGACATCACGGCGGCTCAGGTGCTGACGTTCGGCGAGGCGCCGGACGCTGACCTGCGCGCCACGGACGTTCGGGTCGACGCTGCGGCACGTCCCTCCTTCACTCTCACGGATACCCGCACGGAGGAGGCGATGCCCGTCTCGCTCCTCCTGAGCGGGGAGCACCACGTGTCGAACGCCTGCGCCGCAGCCGCGGTGGGGCGCGCAGCGGGTGTGTCGATGGAGCAGATTGCCGATGCACTGCGTGCGGCTGAGCCCGACAGTCGCTGGCGCATGGAGGTCCGCGTTGCCCCGGCAGGGTTCACGGTGATCAACGACGCCTACAACGCGAACCCCGAGTCCATGCGGGCCGCCCTGAAGTCCTTGGCGGCCATGGCTGCGGGTCGACGCACCTGGGCGGTGCTCGGTGAGATGCGCGAGCTCGGTGACGCCAGCATGGAGGAGCACGATGCGATCGGGCGTCTTGCCGTCCGTCTCGACATCTCCCGGCTGGTCTGCGTCGGAGAGGGCACGCGGGTCATGCACCTCGGAGCCAGCAGCGAGGGCTCCTGGGGTGAGGAGTCCATCCACGTGCCGGACGTGGATGCCGCCATCTCCCTGCTGCGCGCGCAGCTCCGGCCGGACGACGTCGTGCTGGTCAAGGCCTCCAGATCCATCGGACTCGAGCGCATCGCCGAAGCCCTGCTGAGCGAGGGTGCTGGGGGAGCTGCATGAGGCTCGTGGTGATCTCGATGGGGATCGCCGCCGTGGTTGCCCTCGTGGGCACGCCCCTGCTCATCAGGCTCCTCGCCCGACGCGGGTATGCCCAGGCCATCCGCACCTCGACCGAGGGAGAGGCGTACCCCGACCACGAAGGAAAGCGGGGCACGCCCTCCATGGGCGGTGTGGCCATCCTGTTCGGGGTGCTCGCCGGCTACCTCGTGACCCACCTGGTCACGTGGCGGCCTCCCACGCCGTCAGGCCTGCTCATCCTCTATCTCATGGTGGGCCTCGGGCTCGTCGGTGTCGCGGACGACTACCTCAAGATCTTCAAGCAGCGCAGCACTGGCCTGCGGGCCCGCACCAAGCTCATCGGGCAGGCCGTGGTGGCCCTGTCGTTCGCCTGGCTGTCGGTGCAGTTCCCCAACGAGTGGGGCGAGACCCCGGCCAGCATGGCGGTGTCCTTCCTGCGTGACACGCCCTTGGTGCTGCCGCTCGGCCTCTTCATGCTGTGGATCTGGTTCCTCATCACGGCGACCACGAATGGCGTGAACCTGACGGACGGTCTCGACGGCCTGGCGACCGGGGCGGCCTTCATGGCCTTCCTCGCCTATGTGCTCATCAGCATCTGGCAGTACGGGCAGAGCTGCTTCTTCGAGCAGACGTCCTTCTGCTACACCACCGCGAGTCCACTCGACCTGGCGATCGTCGCCGCAGCGGGTGCGGGTGCGACCTTCGGGTTCCTGTGGTGGAACACGTCGCCGGCCCGCATCTTCATGGGCGACACAGGATCCCTCGCTCTGGGTGGAGGGATCGCGGGGCTCGCCATCTTCACGCGCACCGAGCTCCTCCTGCCCTTCATCGCCGGGCTCTTCCTGATCGTCTCCGTGTCAGTGATCCTGCAGGTGGGCTCCTTCAAGCTCACCGGTCGTCGTGTGTTCCGGATGGCACCGCTGCACCACCACTTCGAGATGCTGGGCTGGCCGGAGACGCAGATCGTCGTCCGCTTCTGGATCATCCAGGGCCTGTGCATCGGCGGCGGTCTCGCCCTGTTCTACGCAGAATGGGTCCGATCATGACCTCGGCAGACGGACTCCACCGCGAATCGGACTGGTCCACGTGGTCCGTGACTGTCGCCGGCATCGGAATCGCGGGCTACTCGTGTGCCGACGCGCTCATGCAGCTCGGCGCCCGTGTCACCGTCATCGACGGGGGAGAGTCCGAGAAGCAGCGTGAGCGGGCCAGCATCCTGGAGGCACTCGACGTACGCGTGCTGCTCGCCCATACCGGCGGGCTCCCCCAGGGCACCGACCTCCTCGTCGTCTCGCCGGGGCTTCCCCCGAGTCACCCGTGGATCCTCGAGGCGCAGGAAGCTGGGATACCGATCTGGGGTGAGCTCGAACTCGCGTGGCGACTGCGCGCCCCCGACACGGCAGCGGCGTGGCTGTGCATCACGGGCACGAACGGCAAGACGACGGCCACGCTGATGCTGGAGTCGATCCTGCGGGCCGCGGGGTACCGCACCTGCTCGGCGGGCAACATCGGCAGCTCCCTGGTCGATGTCGTCATGCACGACCAGATGGACGTCATCGCAGTCGAGGTTGGGGCACCGCAGCTGCCCTTCATCGAATCCATGAGTCCGCTCGCGTCGGTCTGCCTGAACATCGCCAACGACCACATTGATCACTTCGGCTCCCTCGAGGCCTACGTGGCGGCGAAGGCGCGCATCTACGAGCGCACCCAGGAGGCGGCGGTCTACAACGCCCAGGATCCGGTCACGCTGCGCATGGTCGAGGAGGCAGATGTCATCGAGGGGTGCCGGGCGATCGCCTTCACGCTCGCGACCCCGGCTCCATCGATGGTGGGCGTCGTGGACGACCTCATCGTCGACCGCGCCTTCATCGATGAGCGTGCCACCTCGGCACAGGAGCTTGCATCCGTCCACGACGTGCACCCCTTCGCGCCCCACAACGTCGCCAACGCCCTTGCAGCCGCAGCACTGGCGCGGGCGTTCGGCGTGCCCCCGCAGGCGGTGGCCGAGGGCCTTCGCGCCTTCGCACCGGCTGACCACCGCATCGCGTTCGTGGGCAGTGTCGGCGGTGTCTCCTACATCGATGACTCCAAGGCCACGAACGCCCATGCTGCGCAGACGTCGCTCGCGGCCTACGACTCCCTGGTCTGGATCGCCGGGGGGCTCGCGAAGGGTCAGGAGTTCGACGACCTCATCGTGTCCTGCGCGCCGCGGCTGAGGGGGGTGGTCCTGCTGGGTCGGGATCGGGAGGTCATTGCGGGCGCCCTGGCGCGACACGCTCCCGATGTGCCGGTGATCGATGTGGGGAGCCCGGAGACTGATGCCATGGTCGATGTGGTGCGCGCGGCTGCCGGGCTCGCGTCGCCCGGTGACACGGTGCTCCTTGCACCGGGCTGCGCCTCGTGGGACATGTTCGACGACTACTCCGACCGGGGACGTCAGTTCGCAGCCGCTGTGCAGCACCTGCCCGGGTTCGTCCCGCCTGGCCGTGACATGCGGGGTGGCGCATGAGCCAGACGGAGGCCGAGAAGGTCGAGGGCCGGGACGTGCCGCCCTCGGGGATCGGTGCGCGCATCGGACTGCTCCTCAACCACCCGCTGAGCACCTACTACCTGCTGCTCGGCACGACCCTGCTGCTGCTCGTGCTCGGCCTCATCATGGTGCTCTCGTCCTCGAGCATCGAGAGCTTCCGGATCCACGGCTCGCCCTACACGCTTGCCCAACGACAGGGACTCTTCGCCGTGCTCGGCGTGGTCGGCATGCTCTTCGCGGCCCGAACGTCCGTGCAGTTCTGGCGGCAGCTCGCGTTCCCGATCCTCGCCGCTGCATTCGTCCTTCTCGTGGCAGTGCTCATCATCGGCGTCGAGGTGGCGGGGCAGCGCAACTGGATCGACATCGTCGGACCCTTCCGACTCCAGCCGTCGGAGTTCGCCAAGCTCGCCCTCGTGGTGTGGGGCGCCACGATTCTCGCTCGCACCGAGCGCCGCGTCGACCGATGGTCAGATCTGCTGATGCCCCTGCTCCCCGTCGCGGCGGCGATGATGATCCTCGTGCTGCTCGAGGGTGACTTCGGCAACACGATCATGCTCGCCGCGATCACCGCCGGCATGCTCTTCGCCGCGGGTGCGCCCATGCGCCTCTTCGCGATCCTCGCGGGAGTAGGCCTGGTGGGTGTCCTCCTGGTGACCCTGGCCGCGCCCTATCGCATGCAGCGCTTCAGCTCCTGGCTCGACCCCGACGCCGATCGCCTCGGCTTCGGCTGGCAGGTCAGCCAGGGTCAGTTCGCCCTCGGCACCGGTGGGTTCTGGGGCGTCGGCCTCGGCGCCAGCCGCGAGAAGTGGGGCAACCTCCCGGAGGCGCACACCGACTTCATCTTCCCCGTTATCGGCGAGGAGCTCGGCCTCTTCGGGACGATGTCGGTCCTCCTGCTCTTCGCCGTGCTGGCGTTCGCGGTGTTCCGACTGTCCCGAAACACGCGAGATCCCTTCGTCCGTCTCGCGTCGGCGGGCGTCGGATCGTGGATCGTGGTGCAGGCGGTCATCAACATCGGCGGAGTGCTGGGTCTGATCCCCGTGACCGGTGTGACACTGCCCCTCGTCTCCTACGGCGGCTCCTCGCTGATCTGGACGCTTGCGGCGATCGGCATGCTCCTGGCGTTCGCACGGGCGGAGCCCGCCACCCGCCGTGCTCTGCGACGGCGGAGCACGGCGCAGTCGCTGCGGCGGCGCTGACGTGCACGTCCTGCTCGCTGCAGGGGGAACGGCGGGACACATCGAACCCGCGCTCAACCTCGCTGACGCATTGAGGAGGATCGACCCGGACATCCGGATCACCGTTCTCGGTGGAGAGCGCGGGCTGGAGACGACGCTCGTCCCGGCCCGCGGATACCGACTGCTGACGGTGCCGAGCGTGCCGATGCCGCGACGTCCGGGTCGCGACCTCCTGGCGCTCGGTCCGCGCGTGCGTCGCACCGTCGATCTCGCGACCCGCATCGTCCGCGAGGAGGACGTCGATGTGGTGGTCGGGTTCGGTGGCTATGCCGCGGTGCCGGGATATCTGGCCGCGCGCCGCACGCGCACCCCTCTCGTCATCCACGAGGCGAATGCCCGACCCGGATGGGCCAATCGGCTGGGTGCCCGGTTCACCCATCACGTGTTCGCGACGGTCCCGGAGTCCATGCCCGGCGCTGAGCCCATGGCCCTGCCGCTGCGGCACGCGGTGGCGACGGTGGATCGCGCGTCGATGCGCACCGCGGCGCGGGAGCACTTCGGCCTGAATCCCGACCGTCCGGTGCTGCTGGTCTTCGGGGGCTCCCAGGGAGCGCAGCGGCTGAATCTCACGCTCGCTCAGGCGCTGCCGGGGCTCCGAGCCGAGGGTGTTCAGGTGCTGCACGCCTACGGGGACCGGAACGAGGCTCCGGTCCCTGAGCCCGGCTATGTGCCGGTGCCGTTCATCGATCGGATGGATCTCGCCTACGCGGCCGCTGACCTCGCCGTGACTCGGGCCGGCGCCATGACCTGCGCCGAGCTCGCCGCCGTGGGGCTCCCGGCCATCTACGTGCCCCTGCCGATCGGCAACGGGGAGCAGCGGGTGAATGCGCTGCCCATCGTCGAGGCGGGAGGAGGGCTGCTGCTGGACGATGCTGACCTCACTGCGGAGTGGCTCGTCGAATCGGTGACGTCCGTGCTGCACGATGAAGGCAGGCTGGCGGCCATGGGGGCCGCGGCGGGCCTTCTGGGCGTCCGGGACGCGGATGACCGGCTGGCGCGTGTGGTGCTCGAGGTCGCGTCGGGAGGGTGAGGATGGTCGACGCCGGACCCTCGGCTCCCTCGCCGAGCCGGATCCACATCGTCGGCATAGGCGGCGCGGGCATGTCCGGGATCGCGCGCATCATGGCCGCCCAGGGGGTGAACGTCTCCGGCTCCGACGCCAAGGACTCGCGACGACTGCAGGCCCTTCGCGCCGTCGGGGTCGACGCGCGAGTCGGGCACGATGCCGCGTTGGTCCGGGGAATCGACGCGCTCGTCGTCTCCACCGCCATCCCCGCAGAGAACCCGGAGCGGGTGGCAGCGCGTGAGGCCGGGATCCCGGAGTGGAGTCGCGCCCAGGCTCTCGCCTCGGTGATGGCGGGCAGCCGCGGTGTCGCGGTGGCGGGAACCCACGGCAAGACCACGACCACCTCGATGCTCACGGTCGCCCTGCAGCATTGCGGCGCGGATCCGTCCTTCGCCATCGGCAGCGAGATCCACGAGTCCGGGTCCAATGCCCACCTCGGCAGCGGCGACATCTTCGTCGTCGAGGCGGATGAGAGCGACGGGGCCTTCCTGCACCTGGCGCCGATCGCGGCCATCGTCACGAATGTCGAGCCCGACCACCTCGATCACTGGGGAACCTTCGAGGCCATCGAGTCGGCCTTCCGGGACTTCTCGGTCGGCATCGGTGGGCGTGGAGGGTTCGTCATCGTGTGCCAGGACGATCCAGGCGCCGCGCGACTGGCCGCCTCAGCCTCGGCCGCTGGCGTCGATGTCCGCACGTACGGTGCTGACGCGGCCGCGGACTACCGACTCGTCGACGCGGAGGCGACGCCGACCGGCTGGTCGTTCGACACCGTGCACGAGGGTGTCCGGCTGGGCCGCATCACCCTCCAGGTGCCCGGCCGGCACAACGCGCTGAACGCCCTCGCTGCACTGGCCTGCGGGCTGGGGCTGGGGTTCCCGGCCGCGGACCTGCGGGCCGGCCTTGCGGCCTTCAGCGGAACGCGACGCCGGTTCGACTTCAAGGGCCAGGCCGGAGGCGTCCGGGTGTACGACGACTACGCCCATCACCCGACCGAAATCGCAGCGACCCTCCGGGCGGCCCGCGAGGTGGTCGGTCACGGGCGGCTCGTCGTAGCGTTCCAGGCCCACCACTACTACCGGACGGCGATGTTCGTCGAGGAGTTCGGTGCCGCCCTCGGCCTCGCCGATGACGTCGTGGTGCTGGAGGTGTTCGCTCCGGGAGAGGAGGCGATCCCCGGGGCCAGCGGGCAGACCATGGCGGCGCACGTGCCGCTGGCCGAGGAGCACGTCGTCTTCGAGCCGTCCTGGTCGGCCGTGGCGTGGCACCTCGCCGACCGAGCCCGTCCGGGCGACATCGTCATGACGCTCGGAGCGGGCGACATCGGCATGATCGCCACCGAGGTGCTCGACCTGCTGCGCGAGCGTCAGGGGGTGTCATGAGGTCCTCGCTACCCCCGTCGGCGACCGACGCGGCCGCGTCGAGGGACGACGGATCCGCGCAGAGGCCGGAGCCATCGAGGCGTGCCCCGGTGCAGCGGCGCCCGCGCCTGAGCCGTCGCCAGCGTCGGGTGCTGCTGGTGGTGGGTGCCGCTGTCATCGGTGTCGGGGTCGTGTGGCTCGTCTGGTTCTCGTCCCTCCTGTCGGTGCGCGACGTGCGCGTCGCCGGGGTGGAGGGAGCCCGGGCGGGCGAGGTGCTGGCGGTGGCCGGAGTCCCGGTGGGCGTGCCGCTCGCGCGACTCGATGTCACGACGGCCGAGCAGCGCGTGCGTGACCTGCCCTGGGTCGCGAGCGTGGAGATCCGGCGGGGGTGGCCGTCCGAGGCCGTGGTCGCGGTGGAGCCGCGCACTCCCGTCGCGGCACTGGAGTCCGACCCGCGGCGCAGCGCCGTCGATGCCTCCGGTGTCGTCTTCACCGTGGCGGAGCCCCTGCCGCGTCGCTTCCCCCGGCTGCGTGCCGAGGGCCCGGCCCTCGAGGCTGCGGTCGCCGTGCTCCAGTCGCTGCCCCCGGATCTCCGCGACCGGGTGGTGACGGTCGCGGCGACCACCCGCGATGACGTCGACCTGTTCCTCCGATCGGGTGACGAGGTCCGCTGGGGGAGTGTCGACCAGGCCGAGATGAAGGCCGAGGTGCTGCGCGCCCTCCTCACGCGGAAGGCGGACATGTACGACGTCTCCGCACCCGAGCTGCCGACCACCTTCCGCCTGAACTGACTCCCGAGACCCCGACACGCGTGGCGCTGCTCTTCCGGGGTCAACCACGACTTGAGACTTTGGTCGGCGAAATCGGCCTTCTCACCTTGCGCAACTCCTGTCACACCCTCTAGCCTCCCGCCGGCTCGTGACCGCACCGAATTTCAGCCTCACCTTGAGGTTGAGGGTTGTGGGCCAGGCGATTCCCGGGAGGGCCCGGGAGCACCGGACGAAGGGACGGACAGCCGTGGCGGCTCCGCAGAACTACCTGGCAGTGATCAAGGTCGTCGGCATCGGCGGGGGCGGCGTCAACGCCGTGAACCGGATGATCGAGGTCGGACTCAAGGGCGTGGAGTTCATCGCCATCAACACGGACGCGCAGGCGCTGCTCATGAGCGACGCCGACGTCAAGCTGGACATCGGTCGTGAGCTCACCCGAGGACTCGGCGCCGGTGCCAATCCCGAGGTGGGCAAGAAGGCAGCCGAGGATCACCTCGAGGAGATCGAGGAGGTGCTCAAGGGCGCCGACATGGTCTTCGTCACGGCCGGCGAGGGCGGTGGAACCGGCACCGGCGGCGCACCCGTCGTCGCTCGGGTCGCTCGCTCTCTCGGTGCCCTCACCATCGGCGTGGTCACGCGTCCGTTCGGCTTCGAGGGTCGTCGCCGCCAGTCCCAGGCCGAGGCAGGCGTGGACTCGCTTCGCAGCGAGGTCGACACGCTCATCGTCATCCCGAACGATCGGCTGCTCTCCCTCGCCGACCGCAACATCAGCGTGATCGACGCCTTCCGCCAGGCCGACCACGTGCTACTGCAGGGCGTCTCGGGGATCACGGACCTGATCACCACGCCGGGCCTGATCAACCTGGACTTCGCCGACGTTAAGAGCGTCATGCACTCGGCCGGCTCGGCCCTCATGGGCATCGGATCCGCACGGGGCGAGGATCGCGCCGTCGAGGCGGCCGAGAAGGCGATCTCCAGCCCGCTGCTGGAGGCCGGCATCGACGGTGCCCACGGCGTGCTGCTCTCGGTCTCGGGCGGCAGCGACCTGGGGCTGTTCGAGATCAACGAGGCGGCCCGCCTCGTCGCGGATGCTGCGCATCCGGACGCCAACATCATCTTCGGCGCCGTCATCGACGACACGCTCGGCGACGAGGTGCGGGTCACCGTCATCGCCGCCGGCTTCGAGGGCGGTGAGCCGCCGGCGCGCAGGATGGCCACCGTGGGAGGCGCGTCGCGCCAGCGCGAGGGCGACACCGGCGAGGTCCCGAGCGTGAAGGCACCCGGGGGGCCTTCACGGACGATCGTGTTCGAGGACTCCGACGACGATCTCGACATCCCGGACTTCCTCAAGTAGTGCGTCCTGAACCAGTCCAGGAAGCAGTGCTCGCCTCCGGCGACCTTGCTCCCTGCACTCCCGGTGGCCGTCCAGCATTCTGGGCGGCCACCGGTCGTTACGGTGGCGTCAGCAGTGCGCCTTTCGACTCCCTGAACCTCGCGGTGCATGTCGGCGACGATCCTGACCGCGTGGCGGCCAACCGAGACCGGCTGCGTCGGGCGGCCGGGGCGCACGGCATCGCGGTCCTGCGTGCCGTGCACGGATCGCACGTCGCAGTGGTCGACACCCCGGGTGACGTGAGGGATGCCGATGCTGTCGTCACCGAGGCCGCCGGCCTCGGGTTGGTGGCGCTGGGGGCCGACTGCCTGGTGCTCGGCATCGCGGGTGATGACGGGCGCACGGTGGCGGTCGCGCACTGCGGCTGGCGGGGTCTGGCCGGCGACGTCATGGGGGCGACCCTGCAGGTGCTCGGAGAGCGGGGTGTCAGCCCCGCGCAGATCGTCCTGGGGCCCTCCATCTGCGGCGCGTGCTACCCCGTGCCTGACGAGCGGATCGCCGAACTGCGGAGGACCTGCTCCGCACGGGTGTCCGAGGCGGCCGTCGTGCGCTGCGGGGACGGCCAGTCCGGCATCGACGTCCGAGCCGGGGTCCGGACGCGACTGGAGGAGCTCGGCTGGGGTCACGTGCCGGTCACCGATGTCGCCCGGTGCACGGCCGAGGACCCGGGGCTGTTCTCGCATCGTCGCGACGGCGTCACCGGGCGTCAGGGACTGATCCTGGTGAGCAGCGCGGATGCGGATGCGCCCCGCGAGGGGAGGATGTCGCCATGACCGCTCGCACGGACGAACGGCGGGAGGACATCCGCCTGGGCGTGCAGGAGGCGCGCGATCGGATCGACCGGGCGCGTGCTGCCGCAGGCCGCGTGGATCCCGTCCGGCTCGTCGTGGTCACGAAGACCTTCCCCTCCAGCGACGTCGACATCCTGGCCGAGCTCGGGGTGACGGACGTGGGGGAGAACCGATCCCAGGAGGCGAGCGCCAAGCGCGAGTCCGCGGGCGTGCAGGCCCACGACCTGCGCTGGCACATGATCGGCCAGGTCCAGACGAACAAGGCGCGGCAGATCGTCTCGTGGGCCGATGTCGTGGAGTCCGTCGACCGCGAGTCGGCGATCAACGCCCTCGACCGCGCCGCGCAGGCGGCCGAGCGCCGCCTCGACGTGCTCCTGCAGGTGAACCTCGACCCGGACCCCGGTGAGGGCCGGGGAGGGGCCCGGCCGGTCGACGTCCCACGACTCGCGGAGCTGGTGGCCGCATCGGCCTCCCTCCGCCTGACCGGCGTGATGGGTGTCGCTCCCCACCCGGGTCCGCATCCGCCCAGCGCCTCGGCGCGGGAAGCGTTCGACCGTCTTGCGGCGGTGGCGGCGTACCTCCGCGGGGACCACCCCGAGGCGTGGGAGATCTCCGCCGGGATGAGCGGGGACCTCGAGGAGGCGGTCGCTGCCGGGGCGACACAGGTCCGGATCGGGGGCGCGGTACTCGGGGCACGAGTGCGCGTGGAGTAACGTCGAGGTCGCGCGTCGGAGTCGATGGCACGGGGCGCCCATCAGATCAGGCACGAACAGGGAGGCAGCGGGAGATGGCTGGCGCGATGCGCAAGATGGCCGTGTACCTGGGTCTGGTCGAGGATCAGGGCGACGACGCCTACGACGACTACCGGGACTACGACGACTACGACGACTCCCGGCGCGGAGGCCGCGACTCGCGCGACTCGCGGGACTCCCGCTCGCGGGGCTACGACCCGGGCTACGACGACGACCGCTACAGCTCACGAAGCGTTCGCCCGATCCCCGACACGCGAGCCGTCCGCACCTTCCGCAGCGATGCCCCGCCACCGAGCAACCCGACATCGGCCCCCCTGGCTGACCGCCGTCCGTCCTACGCTCCCGGCCCGGACATCTCCCGCATCGAGACGATTCACCCACGCAGCTACAACGATGCGCGCCGCATCGGAGAGCAGTACCGCGAGGGCGTGCCGGTCATCATGAACCTCTCCGAGCTCGAGGATCCCGACGCCAAGCGGATCATCGACTTCGCCGCCGGCCTCGTCTTCGGCATGCGCGGGTCGATCGAGCGCATCACCAACAAGGTCTTCCTCCTCTCCCCGGTGAACGTCGACATCGGCGACGCCGCCAAGGCCCAGATTGCCCAGGACGGCTTCTTCAACCAGAGTTGAGCCGCAGGCATCCACCACACCAGAGCGGGAGTAGCACGTGTCGATCCTCTTCGAGGCGATCGCTCTCGTGCTGCTCGTCTTCTGGTTCTTCCTGCTCGCCCGCCTGGTCTTCGACCTCGTGCAGGCCTTCTCCCGAAACTGGACTCCACGGGGGCCGCTGCTCGTCCTGCTGGAGCTGATCTACACCGTCACGGACCCGCCGCTGAGGTTCCTGAGGCGGTTCATCCCGCCCCTGCGCATCGGGCAGGTGTCGTTCGACCTGGCCTTCCTGATCCTGCTGCTGGGCACGAACATCCTCATCAGCGTGGTTCGCGGGATCGGCGCTTCGTTCGCCTGATCGGCCCCTAGGTCGCGCGTGCGAGCCAGAGCTGGGCCGGAAGGTCGCTGTCCACCGGGGTCGCCGCTCCCGGCGGCTGGCCCTCGGCGAAGTCGACGGCCAGCACCTCTCGCGCGATGTCGCTCGCATGCTCACGGATGGCCGCAGCCGTGGGCGCGTCCTCGGAGGCCCACCACACCCGGATGCGGTCGCTGACGTCCAGGCCTGCCGACTTGCGTCCCTCCTGCAGGGTGCGCACGACTTCCCGCGCCGCCCCGGCGCGAAGGAG
>CAZQXO010000014.1:45603-48188 GCA_964597445.1 uncultured Bifidobacteriaceae bacterium
CTGCCTCGGTCGGACGGAACAGGTCCTGCCACACACGCTCGGTGATGAAGGGTGTGAAGGGTGCCAGGCACAGGGTCACGGTGCGCAGTGCCTCGTGGAGCGTGGCGAGGGCAGCCGGGTCGCCCTCCCAGAAGCGTCGGCGGGAACGGCGCACGTACCAGTTCGAGAGGTCGTCGACGAACGAGGACAGCAGACGGCCGGCACGCTGGGTGTCGAAGGACTCGAGGGCGAGGTCGACCTCATGGGCCATTCGTGCCGCCTCCGACAGCACCCAGCGATCGACGACCGGGCGATCAGCAGCCGGGGGTGCGCCGTCACTCGGCTGCCATCCCGCCGTGCGCGCGTACAGGGACTGGAACGAGACCGTGTTCCAGTAGGTCAGGAGCGTCTTGCGGACGACATCGGCGATGGCCGCATGTCCGACACGTCGGGCCTGCCAGGGGGATCCACTGGCCAGCATGAACCAGCGAAGAGCGTCGGCACCGTGCTCATCCATGAGCGGGATCGGGGCGAGGATGTTGCCGAGGTGCTTGCTCATCTTGCGGCCGTCCTCGTCGAGGATGTGGCCGAGGCAGACGACGTTGCGGTACGAGGACTGGCCGAAGACGAGCGTGTTGACAGCCATGAGCGTGTAGAACCAGCCGCGGGTCTGGTCGATCGCCTCGCAGATGAAGTCGGCCGGGAACTGCTCGGCGAAGGCGCTCTCGTTCCTGTGCGGGTAGCCGAGGGCGGCGAAGGGCATCGAGCCCGAGTCGTACCAGCCGTCGATGACCTCGGGCACGCGCCTGGCCTCCAGGCCGCACTCGGGGCACGGAACGGTGATGTCGTCGACGTACGGGCGGTGGGGGTCGGTCTCGGTGACATCGAGCCCAGCGAGCTCGCTGAGCTCGGCCAGCGAGCCCACGGCCGTGTGGTGGCCATCGGGGCATCGCCAGATCGGCAGGGGGGTTCCCCAGTAGCGATTTCGTGAAAGCGCCCAGTCGACGTTGTTGGTCAGCCAGTCTCCGTACCGACCCCACTTGATGGTCTCGGGGAACCAGTTGGTCTGCTCGTTCTGCTGGAGGAGCTCCTCCTTGCGCTGCGTGGTTCGGATGTACCACGAGGGTTGCGCGTAGTAGACGAGCGGCGTGTGGCAGCGCCAGCAGTGCGGGTAGGAGTGCTCATAGGCGAGGTGACGGAACATGAGGCCTCGCTGCTCGAGGTCAGCGATGAGGGTCTCGTCGGCCTTCTTGAAGAACATCCCGCCGACGACAGGCACCTCGTCGCTGAAGTGTCCATCGGGCTGAAGGGGATTGACGACGGGAAGTCCGTAGCGGCGGCAGGTGAGGAGGTCATCCGCACCGAAGGCGGGAGCCTGATGCACGAGGCCGGTGCCATCGTCGGTGGTCACGTAGTCGGCGAGGAGCACGAAGTGGGCATCGGGGATGTCGACGAAGTCGAAGGGCCGGTCGTAGCCAACCCGCTCGAGCGCGGCCCCGGGCATCGTCTCGAGGACAGTGACCTCATCCTCACCGAAGATCGCTGGAATGAGCTCCTGCGCCACGACGAGCAGCTCGTCCTGCTCGGTGCGCACCACGGCGTAGGTGGCATCCGGCTTCACCGCGACGGCGGTGTTCGACACGAGTGTCCACGGAGTCGTGGTCCAGACGAGAAGCGCGACACCCGGGTGGCGCTGGGCGAGGGCGTCATCCGCGCGCACGGGGAATCGGACATAGACCGACGGATCGACGACCGTCTCGTAGCCCTGTGCCAGCTCGTGGTCGGACAGGCCGGTGCCGCACCGGGGGCAGTAGGGCGCCACGCGATGATCCTGGGCGAGCAGCCCCTGGTCGAAGATCTGCTTGAGCGACCACCAGACGCTCTGGACGTAGTCCTTGTCCATGGTCCAGTAGGCGCGATCCATGTCGACCCAGTAGCCCATGCGCCGGGTCATCTCGGAGAACTCGTCCACATGCCGCAGGACGGACTCGCGACAGCGGGCATTGAACTCCGCGACGCCGTAGGCCTCGATGTCCTGCTTTCCCGTGAAGCCGAGCTCCTTCTCCACGGCCAGCTCGACGGGCAGGCCGTGACAGTCCCAGCCGGCCTGTCGCGGAACGTAGTAGCCCTTCATCGTCCGGTAGCGGGGGAAGACGTCCTTGAAGACGCGAGCCTCGACGTGATGGGTGCCCGGTGTTCCGTTCGCCGTGGGCGGCCCCTCGTAGAACACCCAGAGGGGTCGTCCCTCGCTCTGGGCGACCGAGGCCTCGAAGATGCGCTCGGCGTCCCACATGGCCAGGACCTCGTGCTCCAGTGCAGGCAGGTCGACCTGCGCTGGCACGGCCCGGTACATGGTGCCTCCTGGGGACAGGCCGGGCACTGCCGGCGGGCATGACGTGGTCTCGGCCGGTCAGGATATCGGCGAGTCAGCAGGTCAGGATCGGCGCATGGGCCTAGCATCATGCGGATACCGAGCAGGTGCCGTCGGCGCCCGTATGCAGCGCCAGCGCGATGGACAGGGGAGTCATGGCTAAGCCAGCCGCGAAGAAGGCCGCTCCGGCGAAGAAGGCCGCTCCGGTCAAGAAGGCTGCTCCGGCGAAGAAGGC
>CAZQXO010000015.1:0-46199 GCA_964597445.1 uncultured Bifidobacteriaceae bacterium
TCCGTCATGGTCCTCCTCAGGTCAGGCGACGATGAACTCGTACGCGGTCCAGATCGCCAGTGCCGTCAGGATGGCACCGGAGACGAGGCGGATGCGCCACAGGGGCACCCGCGACCGGAGCCACGACCCGGCCAGCACCGCGAGGCCCGAGACGACGAGCAGGGCGAGCCACGAGCCGATGAAGACCGACAGCGGCTGACCGGTGCGGGCAGCGAGGCCGGCAGTGAGCAGCTGGCTCAGATCGCCCCACTCCGCGGTGAAGAGCACGGCGAAGCTGACGAGCACGGTGCGCAGCGCCGTCGCAGTGGTCTCGCTGCCGGCACGGGACTCGACCTCGTCGGCCTCCTCCTGCTGTGCCCTCAGCTCGCTCGCGCGCGAGGCGAGTCCGCCGCGGATCATCACGAATGCCCCCGCGGCGAAGAGCAGGAAGGTCGCTCCGAGGACGATCCGCTGCGGCAGGAGGGCCAGGAGGCCACCGGCGAGGACGGCGATCGCGACCTGGACGGCGAAGGCGGCCGCGACGCCGATCCAGACCCATAGGTGACGAAAGCGCGTGGCCAGCACCAAGGTCGCGATGAACGTCTTGTCGGGGAGCTCCGCCGGCAGGATCAGGGCGAACGTGGTGGCGATGACGGCGAGGTCGATCACGGGGCGTCAGGCGACGTCGGCGAGGACTGATCGGAATCCTCGCGGTCCAGGATCTCGACGGCCTCGGGCAGCTGATCGAGTGCTCGATGAGGCCAGACGGTGGGGGCAGTGAATGTTCGCGGGCCGGACCATGGCGCGGGGGGCGCCTGAAGGATCTCGCAGATCGCGTAGGCCGCGTACTCATAGCGCGACCGGGCCGCGGTGAACTGAGTCCAGGCCTCGTCGAGATCGCGGTCGATGGGGAATCCCGACTTCTTCAGGAGGTCGACTGCCTCGTCGAACTCAGCCCGCGTAAGGGTGATCGAGCCCCGGCCCCGCTCATCGAGCTCACGTCTCTTGCGGCTGTCCAATCCGCGCAGGACGTCCTTGTCGCTGGCGAGCTCGACCGCGATGATCTTGCGGTTCCAGCCGGGCAGGCGCTCCTCGGGCGGAGCGGGCGTGGACGTCGAGCTGATGATCCGACCGACGAGCGGCAGGCGTCGAATGTGATGTCGACGGCTCAGCAGGGTGAACAGGACCTCCATCGACTGGCCGCCCTGGATGAGCAACTGGTAGGCGGGTCGGTGGTCGATCTTCGTGCTGAGAGACACCATGAGGCTGGCGGCGTCAAGGCAGGCCAGCAGCGATACGACGTAGTGGCGGTAGGGGCGCGATGAGCGGACCCAGATGAGCACCGGATATGTCGTGTGACTCATGCGCAGCGCGGCGGCGAGGTCGCGCCACTTCAGGAACTCGTCGTTCGCCGAATCGAGCGTGTCGGCGAGGACATGTCGCGACAGCAGCTCTGGCCCCCAGGCCGGCTCGCCCGCTGCGACGCTGAGGGCCGTGACGGCGGACTCGCGGTCAATGTAGGTGGCGTAGATGGTCGGCAGGAAGCCGATCATCAGCGCGATGACGATGGGCCCAGTTGCGGCGGCCATGAAGTCGATGGCGGTCTGGTCCGTCGTGTCAATATCGGCGAATCCCAGGGTGAACAGACTGGAGCCGGACTCGCGCAACGACTCGCCGAACGTTCCCCCACCGAGTCCGTAGAGGAGAAGGCCGTACGCGAGCAGGAACATCAGCAGCCAGGTGATGAGCTGCGCGATCAGGATGGTCGGCCCGGCCCAGGCCAGCACGGCATCCCGCTTCACGTAGGACCTGCGCAGGCGGGCGATGGCGCTCGTCAGGCCGATGACACCTCGGCTGACGGCATCACTGATCATGGAGCCGAGGGCCCGCGGCACGACCACGGTGCGCATGAGGCTGCGCACCGTGGCGATGAGCATCACGATGCCCGCGACGGTCGCTACGCCGCGTGAGGCAAGCTCCGCCACTAGATCGGACACCGCCCGATCGTCCCACACCCGGCCGTTAGGCTCGGCCCGTGACGTCGGACTCCCAGGTGCTGCTGATCCTCGCGCTCATCGGCCTCATCGTGGGGATCGGCGGCCTGACGGTGGGGGTCATCGCCCTGATCAGGGCCACGCGCCTCCACCAGTCCTACGCACTGCTCCAGGCTGCTGAGGGACGGGAGACCATCGTCGACGTCATGGCCCGCACCATCGACGAGTTCCACGACCTCCGCGGCGAGGTGGCCCATCTCGACTCCCTGCTCGCCGCCACACGGCGCGACCTCACCATGGCGCTGCGGCACGTCTCCGTCGTCCGCTACGACGCCTTCGGTGACATGGGCGGTCGCTTCTCGTTCTCCGCGGCCCTCCTGGACGACGCCGGTGACGGACTCGTCCTGACCTCCATTCACGGGCGCAGCGAGACGCGCACGTACCTCAAGGGCCTCACCTCGGGCGACAGCGACATCGAACTGTCGCCGGAGGAGTCGCAGGCAGTCCGGATCGCACGAGGAGGAGCGGCATGAGGGAGCGCATCGCCTATCTCGGCCCCGCCGGCTCGTTCTGCGGAGCGGCGGCCCAGGAGCTCACGGCGCAGCGTGAGGTCGACCTTCGGCCAGCGTCCTCCGTGCAGGCGGCCCTCGATGCCGCGCGGAGCGGCGAGGTCGACTCCGCGCTCGTCCCGATCGAGAACTCGGTCGAAGGCTCGGTGTCGGTGACCCTCGACGAGCTCGCGAACGGCAAGCGGCTCGTGATCGTCGACGAGGTCGTCATCCCGGTGAGCTTCGCCCTGCTCGTGCGCCCGGGCACGCGGCCGCAGGACATCACGCGCATCGCGACGCATCCGCACGCGCAGGCGCAGGTGCGACGCTGGCTCGACGAGCATCACCCCCATGCCCAGGTGATCCCGGCGATGTCGACGGCCTCCGCTGCGCAGGCACTGGCGGATCCCGAGGCCCCGATCGACGCCGCCGTGGCCCAGCGCCTGGCCGCGGACATCTACGGACTCGAGGTCATCGCCGAGGACATCCAGGACACCGACGACGCGACCACGCGCTTCGTGCTCGTCCGGCTCCCCGGCGAGATCCCGGACGCGACGGGCGCCGACAAGACGACCCTGAGCCTCTACATGCGGCAGGACGAGCCCGGTGCCCTGCTCGCCATCCTCACGGAGTTCGCCGTGCGCGGGGTCAACCTCACGCGCATCGAGTCGCGGCCGACCCGTAAGGCGCTGGGCGACTACTTCTTCAGTGTCGACGTCGAGGGGCACGTATCCGACGCACGCGTGTCCGAGGCCCTGATGGGGCTGCACCGCATCTGCCTCGACGTGCGCTTCCTCGGCTCGTACCCACGCCATGACGGACGGCAGCCGGTGCTGCGCGCCGGCGTGACCGACACCGACTTCGCCGAGGCACAGGAATGGCTGGATCGACTGAAGGGAAGCAGCCAGTGAGGTACTTCGTCACCGGAGCCGCAGGCTTCATCGGGTCGCACTTCGTGCGCGAGCTGCTGGCCGGCTCCTACGGCGGTGACGTCACCGGCGTGACCGTCTACGACAAGCTGACCTACGCGGGCAACCTCGAGAACCTCGCCTCGGTCAAGGACGATCCGCGCTTCACCTTCGTGCAGGGCGACATCTGCGACGGCGACACGCTCGACGAGGTCATGCCCGGCCACGACGTCGTCGTGAACTTCGCCGCCGAGACGCACGTCGATCGATCCATCCACGGCCCTCAGGACTTCATCGTCACCAATGTCGTCGGCACGCAGACGATCCTCGACGCCTGCCTGCGGCATGGCATCCCCCGCACGGTGCACATCGGCACCGACGAGGTCTACGGCTCGATCGATGAGGGCTCATGGGACGAGAACGAGCCCCTGCGTCCGAACTCCCCCTACTCAGCGGCGAAGGCGGCCGCCGAGATGCTCGTGCGCGCCTACTACGTCACCTACGGCCTCAACGTGTCGAGCACCCGCTGCTCGAACAACTACGGCCCGTACCAGTTCCCCGAGAAGGTCATCCCCCTGTTCGTCACCAATCTCATCGATGGAGCGAAGGTGCCGCTCTACGGCGATGGACTCAACGTGCGTGACTGGCTGCACGTCGACGACCACTGCCGCGGGATCGCCCTCGTGGTCGAGAAGGGCGCCGCGGGCGAGAGCTACAACATCGGCGGTGGACTGGAGCTCAACAACCGCGAACTGACCGAGCGGGTGCTCGAAGCCATGGGCGCCGACTGGGCGATGGTGCAGCCCGTCGAGGACCGCAAGGGCCACGACCGCCGCTACTCCGTCAACGACGGCAAGCTCCGCGCCCTGGGCTACGCCCCGCAGCATCGCTTCGAGGACGGCCTCGCTGAGACGGTCCAGTGGTACCGCGACAACGAGGCGTGGTGGCGTCCGCTCAAGGCCAAGGCAGCGCTGTAGCACTGTGCGCGTCCTCGTGATCGGCCACAACGGGCAGCTGGGCTCCGCGCTCATGCCCGTACTGCAGCGCAACCGCAGTCTGGCGGTGCTCGGGATCGACTACCCCGACATCGACATCGCCGATCCGGCCTCGGTCGACCTCGTCTTCGGCGGGTTCGATCCGGACTTCGTGATCAACTGCGCCGCCTACACGGCGGTCGACGCGGCTGAGGCCGACGAGGATCGCGCCATGGCCGTCAACGGCCTGGGGCCACGCACGATCGCCGCCGAGTGCCGCAAGGCAGGGGCCTGGCTCGTGCATGTCTCGACGGACTACGTCTTCGACGGCACGGCGACCTCGCCCTATGCCGAAGATGCTGCGCCGTCGCCTGCGTCGGCCTACGGCCGCACGAAGCTCGCGGGTGATCGAGCCGTGCAGGAGACGCTGCCCGACTCCCACTACCTCGTCCGTACGGCCTGGCTCTACGGACTGCAGGGCAGCAACTTCGTCAAGACCATGCTGAAGCTCGAGCGGGAGCGTGACACCGTCTCGGTGGTCACGGATCAGGTCGGGCAGCCGACCTACGCCGCTGACCTCGCCGAGCACATCGTGCTGCTGCTCGATCGTCATCCCGAACCCGGCACCTATCACGGCACCAACAGCGGTGAGGTGTCCTGGTTCGACTTCACCCGCGAGATCTTCCGACTGGCAGGCGCGGATCCGGAGCGGGTTCTCCCGACCACGTCGGCGGAGTTCGTTCGCCCGGCTCCCCGTCCCGCATACTCCGTCCTCGGTCACGATCGCTGGATCGCGCAGGGGCTCCCGGAGATGCGTCCGTGGAGGGCAGCATTGGAGCAGGCCTTTGCCGACGGGATCGCCGCCGACTGATCAGGCGGCCTCGTCGATCCACGCACGCACCCAGCGGAGGATCTGGCTCAGAGTCGTGTCGTCGACGGATCCAGTGACTCGCAGCACTCGCTCGGTGCTGATGCAGCGCTGCTGTTCGGTGATGGCGAAGGTCGGCACGTTCAGGCCTGTGGGACCGCTGATCTCAACATGGTTGTCCCAGCCGCGCCTCACGGTCGTGCAGGGG
This sequence comes from uncultured Bifidobacteriaceae bacterium, assembly GCA_964597445.1. Taxonomy (GTDB): domain Bacteria; phylum Actinomycetota; class Actinomycetes; order S36-B12; family S36-B12; genus UBA10649. Next base: position 5,480 of record CAZQXO010000015.1, read on the forward strand.
ACCGCGAGAGCAAGGGCGGTCATCACGTCGCTGTAGTCCGGCGAGGAGATGATGACCCCCGGCCTGATTCCCGACTGCTCCCGGCCCATGGTCGTGCCGAAGTTGACGAGGGCGACGGTGCCTGAAGGGAGACTCAGGGTTCCCATGGGTACTCCTCGAGTCCGTCAGCCATGGACCCATCCATGGTCGAGAACTCGGCCATGTACTCGGCCCACACCTCGGGCCCGGCCTCACGCATCTGCCGCTTCGCCCTCTCGACCTTCGCCCGCCACAGGTGTTCCTCCAGGAGCTTCTCGATCATGCTGCCAGCGGTGCGACCCTCGGCCGCGGCGAGCGCGTTGAGGCGGTCCCGGACCTCCGGGGTGACCTTGACTGTGGTCGTGGCGACACTCATGCCGAGAGTATACCCAAGGTATACGCCTCAAGGCTAGGGCTGCAGAGCGTACCCATGCGCGTCTCCGCTACGCGACGATCGCGTTCAGCGCGTCCGCGACCCCGTGCCCGGCGCGCTCCGTCGTCAGGACGTCGGCGTGCCGGTGCATCTCCGGCGCGGCGTGGCCCATCAGCACCCCGCGCCCGGCCCACTCGAGCATCGCGGCGTCGTTCATGGAGTCGCCGATGGCCAAGGTCGCCGCCGGGTCGATGCCGAGGCGGTCGCAGAGCCGCTGCAGCATCGTCGCCTTCGACACCCCCTTCGGACCGATGTCGAGCCAGGCGACCTCGGCCACGCCGAACACGACTGAGTGGAGTCCGAGATCCTGCGCGAGATGGCCGAGCCCCTCGTCGAGGTGATCGTCGCTGCGCACCACGACGCGGATCGCCGAGCGCTCGAGTAGCCCCTCGAACGACACCTCGCGGATCCCCTCGGTCAGGGCACTGTGGCTGAACATCGTCGTGGTCAGGAAGACGCCGGACGGCTCCTCCACCGCGAGCATCGCATTCGGCACGCGTTCACGGATCGCCAGGAGGAGCTCCGCAGGATCGAAGGCGATCGTCTCCACGATCTCCTGCGGATCGAGGGACGCCAGCATGGCCCCGTTGCTGCACACCGCCCAGGTGTCGATGCCGGCCGCCTCGCACACGGGAGCCGTCGTGCCGAAGGAGCGCCCGGTCGACGCGACGACCTCGATGCCCATCTCCTTCACGCGCGCGATCGCCTCGACCGCCTCCTGGGGGACGATCCCGCTGTGGGGAAGGAGGGTGTCGTCGAGGTCGAGTGCGATCAGCTGGGGGCGGAAGTCACGGAGCGAGGAGACATCGGGCAGGTTCGTCATCGTGGTCATGGTCCTTGCAGGCTAGGCGAGAGGCGTGAACGTCAGGTCACACCGAGATGGCTGTGGGGGGTCACGGCGTTGGCGAGATCACCTCGAGGCCGCCCATGAAGGGGCGCAGGGCCGTGGGGATGACGACGGAGCCGTCGGCCTGCTGGTGGTTCTCGAGGATCGCGACGATCACGCGCGGCATCGCGCACAGTGTGCCGTTCAGCGTCGCCAGGGGGCGCGTCCCGTTCGCGTCGCGCATGCGGATGCGCAGGCGACGTGCCTGGAACTCGGTGGTGTTCGACGTTGACGTGATCTCCCGGTAGGTGCCCTGCGTCGGGATCCATGCCTCCATGTCGAACTTGCGCGCCGCGCTCGAGCCGAGATCGCCCGTCGCGACATCGATCACGCGGTACGGGATCTCGAGGGCGTCGACGAACTCGCGCTCCCAGGCGAGCAGGCGGGTGTGCTCCTCCTCGGCGTCCTCCGGTCGGCAGTAGACGAACATCTCGACCTTGTCGAACTGGTGCACGCGGATGATGCCGCGGGTGTCCTTGCCGTAGGAGCCCGCTTCGCGGCGGTAGCAGGTGGACCAGCCGGCGTAGCGGAGCGGAAGCCGGTCAGCATCGATGATCTCGTCGGCGTGGTAGCCGGCCAGGGGCACCTCGGACGTGCCGACGAGGTACATGTCCTCGGACTCGATGCGGTACACGTTCTCGGCGGCCTGGCCGAGGAAGCCCGTTCCCTCCATCGCACTCGGCAGCACGAGCGTGGGGGTGATCATCGGGACGAGCCCGTGCGCCGTGGCCTGCTGCATCGCGAGGTTCAGCAGGGCGATCTCGAGCAGGGCGCCCGGGCCGGTGAGGTAGAAGAAGCGGGAGCCGGAGACCTTGGCGCCGCGCTCGACGTCGATGGCGCCGATCAGCTCACCGAGCTCGAGGTGATCGCGGGGAGTGAACCCCTCGGCGGCGAAGTCACGCGGGGTGCCGACCTCGGCGAGGACGACGAAGTCCTCCTCGCCACCGACGGGGGAGTCGAGATTGACGAGGTTCGACACCTGCAGCCACAGTGCGTCGAGGGCCTCACCCGCCGCATCAGCGGCCTTCTCCGCCGCCTTGACCTGGTCGGCGAGGGTCTGGGCCCGGGCCATGAGCACGTCGAGCTCGCCCTGCGCGACTGCGCGCGCGGCATCGTCCGTCGCCTTCTTGAGGGCTCCCTGAAGCGGGCCGATCTGCTTGCCCAGGACCTTCTGCTCGTTGCGGAGCTCATCGAAGCGCTGCTGGGCCTCGCGCTTGGCCACATCCGCGGAGACCAGGTCGTCGATGAGCTCGACGCTCTCACCGCGGCGTCGCTGGGACTCGCGGAGGCGGTCGGGGTCGGTGCGCAGGATGGTGGGGTCGATCACGCTGCGAGCCTAACGGGACGGGTCAGGTCGACGTCACCGTGAAGGGGTCGTAGAGCGTGCGCGACACCGAGGGCTGGCGCGGCACGACCAGGCGATACCGGGTCGTCCCGGGGGTGGCCGTGCCGGTGAACTCGATCAGGTAGGGGTAGCGACTGCCGCACGAGCGGACCTTCCGCCCCGACCCGGATGCGAGGGGCGTCCAGGCCCCGTCGACCTGCTCCTCGACGCGGTACTTGCGGGCCGTCCAGCAGAAGGAGTACTCCCAGGAGCGTCCCTCCTCGCACTGCTTCTTCGATCCCTTGACGGCGATGCAGGTGCTCGGCTGAGTGAGCGGCTGGGCTCCCGCGGCGGCGACGGCCGCCCCGAGCAGATCGGGCTGGGCACTGATGACGGCGACGTAGTCGTTCGTGCCACCGGCGTCGGGATCGCACGGCGGGCCGTCACCGCTGGCGAGCACCCCGACGAGAAGCAGCTCCGTCGGTGTGGCGGCCATCCAGGGGCTGCCGCTGTCGCCCGCGCAGGTGCCGGTCGTGCCGTTCGACCTGATGGCGAGCACGCCGTCCGGGGCAGACCACTGGTCGATGGGCGCCGTGAGGCCGATCGGAATCGGGCTGATGGGGGCATCCTCCTGGGCGCGGGGGACTGTCTGGCCGTAGCCGACCTGCTCGAGGGATGCGCGACGGGCCGCCAGGTCGGCGACCTCGCTGCGCGTGGCGACACGCGACACGACTGGCGTCGCCAGCGCACCGTTCAGCACGAGGAAGGCCAGATCGAGCTCGTCGGTCGTCCCGTTGTTGCGGAACGCCGGATTGACGAGCACCTGAGTCGCCTGGACGCCGGAAGGCTGGGAGGCAGCAGCATTGGCACCGGGCAGATAGAAGCGCCAGCTCTGAACGGGGGAGGTGAGGTTGCCATTCGCATCGACGAAGCAGTGGGCGGCCGTCGCGAGGAGGTTCGGCAGGACGAGGACGCCGGTGCAGTTGCCCGTGTCCGAGTCCAGCAGCACGGCCGCGGACGACAGCGGCGGGTTCGGTGTGCCGTTGATGACGCGAGCGACGGACGCGGAGGCCGGCGGAGCGGCCACGGCCACGGCGAGGACGAGCGCGCAGGTCGCGGCCAGAGTGGCGAGGAGGGCTCTCACGTGCGCATCCTGCCAGCACGGGATCCGGTCATCTTCGTATGGCACACTTGCCCGGCTCTGGTCACTTTCCGGCGCTGCTGCCGCCGGCCTCGAGAAGCGGACTTCGTTGGACTACAACTGGCTGACGCCGAAGGCGCAGGCTCGCCCTGCGGGCGCGAAGGGATGGGGATCGTTCGCCACGGAGCCGATTCCCGCGGGGGAGACGGTTGCTGCGTTCGGAGGCTGGGTCATCGATCGGGCCGCCCTGGCCTCTCTCTCCCATGACCGGCAGTCCCGGTCCATCCAGGTCGACGACGATCTGTATCTCGTCTCGGACGAGACCCCTGAGCCGGGCGACATGCTGAACCACTCCTGCGAGCCCAATGCGGGCCTGTCGGGGTCCGCGCTTCTCGTCGCCATGCGTGACATCGCCCCGGGCGAGGAGATCACGTTCGACTACGCCATGTGCGATGCGAGTGACTACGACGAGTTCTCGTGCATGTGCGGCGTGCCCACGTGCCGGGGGATCGTCACCGGATCGGACTGGCGTGATCCCGTCCTGCAGGCCAAGTACCGCGGCTGGTTCTCGCCCTACCTAATCAAGCGCATCGCAGCCCTGCCCGCCATCGAGGGCTGACGCCACGATGGGCGCCGTCTAGGGCGTCAGGACGATCTTGCCGGTGACGGCGCTGTCGGCCAGCAGTTCATGCGCCTCGGCTGCCTCGGACATCGGCAGCACGCGGTCGATGACCGGCACCACGACGCCCGCGTGGATCCACGGCCACACGGTCCGCTCGACCTGGGCGCAGATCGCGGCCTTCTCCGACTCGGGGCGCCCGCGCAGGCTCGTCGCGTGCACGGACGCGTTCTTGCGCAGAAGGGCACTCATGTCGAGCTCGGCCTTCGTTCCTCCCTGCATGCCGATCGTGACGAGCCGACCATCACGGGCGAGGGCGCCGACATTGCGGGCCAGGTAGGACGCTCCCATGTTGTCGAGGATGACGTTGGCCCCTCGACCGCCGGTGGCGTCCTTCATCACCTCCACGAAGTCCTGATCGCGGTAGTTGATGAGCACCTCCGCTCCGAGCGCCGCGCATCGATCGAGCTTGGCCTGGCTGCCCGCGGTGACGGCGATGCGCGCCCCGAGGGCACGACCGATCTGGATCGCCATCGTGCCGACCCCGGACCCACCTCCATGGATCAGCAGCCACTCACCCTCGCTCAGGTTCGCGACCATGTCGAGGTTGCTCCACACCGTGCACGCGACCTCAGCGAGGCCTCCGGCGTCGATGATGCCGACACCCGAGGGAATGGCCATGAGCTGCCCGACCGGAACGGCGACCTTCTGCGCGTAGCCGCCGCCGGCGAGGATCGCGCAGACGCGCTCACCGATGCGGTCGAGCGGAAGCGCTGCCCCGACGTTCGTGATCGTTCCCGCGCACTCCAGGCCGAGGATCTCGGACGCACCCGGTGGCGGGGGGTAGTGGCCCTGGCGCTGCAGGAGGTCGGCGCGATTGACGCCGGCGCTGGCGATGTCGACGATCACCTCTCCCGGTCCGGGGGTGGGATCGGGCACCTTGGCCCACTCCATGACCTCCGGTCCCCCGTGACCGTTCAGGGTGATCGCGTGCATCGCTACGACCTCTCAGCCGGGTTGTGCCGGATGACCACCAACCGATCTCCAGGCTCGAGTCGGTTGATGTCGTTGGCGTCGAAGCGATGAGCCACTCCGTTGCGGATCACAGCCAAGACGATCTGGCCTGACGCGTCAAGGTCCGCGGGCGACATGCCCATCTCGTCACGTGTGATCTCGCGCTCGACGACCTCGAGCCCGCGCCCGGAGTCGAGCAGATCCTCCATGATCTCGCCTGCGGTGCTGGAGAGAAGCGATAGGCCCATCAGGCGACCCGCGGACTCCGCCGTGGGAATCACGTTGTTGGCTCCGGACTGACGCAGGATCTCCATGTTCTGCGCCTCGCGCGCCGCGGCGACGATGGTGGCATGGGGGGAGAGGCGTCGTGCGGTCAGCGTCACGAGGATGGATGTGTCGTCCTCGTTGGTCGCCACGACGATGCGCTTGGCGCGGTCGATCGCGGCGTCTCGCAGGACGTTCTCGCGTCTGCCATCACCGACGACGCCGACGAATCCGTCCCGTGTCGCCTCATCCACCTCGCCACGATCGGTGGCGACGACGACGATGTCATGACGGCTGGTGCCGGCGTCGACGAGGGAGGTCGCCGCGGCGCGGCCCTTCACGCCGTAGCCGATGATGACGGTGTGATCGTTCACGTTGTTCCTCCAGCGCCGGGCGCGCATCTGCTGACGGGTCCGCTGGGTCAGTACCTCGATGGTCGTGCCGATCAGCACGATGAGGAACAGGAAGCGCAGCGGGGTGATGACGAAGACGTTGACGAGCCGTGCTGACTCGCAGACGGGCGTGATGTCGCCGTATCCGGTGGTGGAGAGGGTGACTGTGGCGTAGTAGAGGGCGTCAGCCCAGGACAGGCCGCTCTCGTCGCCGCGATCCTGGTAGCAGTCCCCCTCGGCCCACACCATGGTGGCGGTGATGAGGAGGGCGGAGATGGCGATGAAGACGCGGACGGTGATGTTGCGCAGGGGACTGAATCGCCGTTCGGGAAACCTCAGGGGCGGTGGAGCGTGCGGATCCTCCGACGGCATGTGAGGTCGCGACGTGCGCTTTGGCATCAATCCGTTCCCTGACGTAGACGGCGCCCACGGTGACCAGGCCGAGCAGCCCGATCATGCCAGTAGTCGGCAGAGAGCCGTGCCCTGCCTGCGTCAGGGCAGGGCCGGGAGGTCCCTTCCGTACGGATCGAGCAACTCGACCACGTCTCCCCGCACCCCCGCCCCCGGAGGCACGATCGCGAGGGCGTCGGACCGGGCCCAGCCGACCTGGCCGTCCGCACCGCTCGTCGGCAGCGGCCGGGCGGCGGTGCCGGCCGCGGTCGACTCCAGGATCACCGGAACGAGTGCCGTGTCGTCCGCGTAGTCGGCGGGCACGGTGTCGTCCATCAGCACGGCGGATCGGCGCCGCTCGATCGCGGGCTCGGCCCGCAGTGCCCGGACGAGCGGGGACACGAGTGTGACGAGTCCCGCGAGTGCCGCTGTGGGATCGCCGGGAAGGCCGACGAGGAAGCGGCCGTCGACCAGGCGCACGAGCAGCATCTGCGCTCCGGGCGTGACGCTGACGCCGTCGACCAGCCATCGCACGTTGAGGTCGCGCAGGACCCCCCGAAGGTGGTTCTCCGGCCCGGGCGCAGTCGAGCCGGTAGTGATGAGCACATCGACGTTCGCATCATCGATCTCCGCCGTCAGCAGGTCGAGGGTGTCGGGTGCGCGCACGGCCGGATTGCCGCGTGCGCCGAGCGCGCCGACGAAGGCGGGCACGGCATCTCCCAGGGCATCGCGCACCCGTCCCTGACGCGGGAGTCCGTGATCCAGCAGGCTCGATCCGAGCACGAGGGTGCCGACGACGGGAGGCCGGACGATCTCGATGCTGTCGAGTCCGCGAGCGGCGGCGAGGGATACGACCGCCGGAGTCACGGGGGAGTCCGCGGTGACGAGGGTGTGGCCGGCGCGGGAGATGCTCGCCTCGCGCAGGATCCCCGCCCCGAGGTCGGGACGGACGGATTCGTCGGGCACGCCGTTCAGGGGATCGAGGGCGATGACGAGGACGGACCCGTCGGCGCGGTGCTCGACGTGGGCGAAGCTGCGGGTCAGGACAGCATCGGTGTGCCGGGGCAGGGGCATGCGGTGCGCGACGGGTGCGGCCCATCCGGGCGTCAGGGCATCGAGCTCATCGACGCGCCAGGGGCCCTCGCCGCAGACGGCGAAGCCGTCATGCGCGGCGACATCCGACGTCGGATCATCCATCACGGTGACGAGGTCACGTGCGAGAAGGGATCCGACGGCCTCGTCGAGCCGCGCCAGGGCGGCGGGCAGGGGATGCGCGGCGGTCGCGGCGACATGGCGCGCCTGAGTCCACGGCAGAACGCCCTGCAGGCCGTAGGTGCTCACGCGCTCATGCTGTCACGCGCGAGCACCCACGGCCGTCAGCTGCCCTTGCTGACCGTCTGCGGTGCCGGAGCCGCGACCACGGGTGGTGCCTTCGGCTTCGGTGCGGGCTTCGCCGCCGGAGCCGGGATCACCGGCGTGCTGGCCGGCACCTGGAGCGCAGGGCCTGACGTGCGCGCCTTGCCGGTCGAGGCCGCGGTGATCTTCTTCGCAGCTGCGGCGAGCTCGGCCCGGTAGGCGTCGAGGCGGTTCTTCTCCGCCGACAGCAGTGCGGAGTAGGAGTCGAGGTCCGCCTGCGTCATCCCGGAGGATGACGTGACCACGGTCGAGGCCGGGGTCGCGAGCAGCACGGGGCTCGAGCCCTGCGCGGGTGCAGCGGTGGCCTCCTGGGCGGACACCGCGCGGGTGCCGAGCAGGCCGACGACGCCGACGCAGGCGGCGGTGGCCAGGCCTGCCGCGAGCACCTTCTCCGCTGTGGTGTTGCTCCGGCCCTTGCGTGTCATGGCTGTGTCAGTCATCGTCCTCGTCCCCTTCATGCTCCTGGTGGCTGTCCTTGCCTTCCTTCTCGTGGCTCTCGCCCGCGTGCTCCTCGTCGTCGGTGTAGGCGACCGTGACGGGGGCCGGGGCGGCCTGCACGACGCGCCAGTCGAACACGTTCGCGCTGGCGCGGTCGACGAAGCCGGTCACGATGGATCCGTCGGGCCGCTGGACCGTGACGGCCCAGGCCTCGTAGCCGGCGCGGGTGACCTGGCGGATGTCCTGGGTGGAGCCCCCGCCCGTCGCGTTGAGGACCAGGGCCACGGCCTGCTCCGGCGGGAGCGCCGCCCGCGTCGACGGTGCGACCTCAGCCGCGCCGGCCTCGGGAGCGGCGTTGGCCCGGGGCTTCGTCGCCTTCCCCGGACGGGTCGGCGTGGTCGAGGTGTCGGGGATCGGCGGCAGCGCTTCCGTGGTGAAGAGGGGAAGCGGGTCCGTGGCCGCCCCGGTGGCGGGTGCCGTGGTCGTGAGCGCCGGCGCGGCGAGCAGTTGCGTCGTCGACGGGTCGGGCTCGCTGGATGCCGCGGCATTGATCGCCGCCGCTCCGGCGACCGAGCCGGCGATGAGGATGCCGGCGCCGGCGATGACGCTGGCGATGATCGTCGAGCGTTCCATGGTGTCTCCTGTGATCGAGTGGTCGTGGGGTCGTCAGACGGACGTGAGCTCGGGCTGGGGGGCCGGGGTGGTCGCGTCCGGGGCGGTCACGTCCGGGGTGCGGGGGGCACGCACGGCTGCCTGCCGCACCGGCGGCGGGACGAAGCCGCGAGCCAGCAGGAGCGTGACGAGCACGGCGGTGCCGGCGCCCATGATGGCCAGTGACCAGTCGGCGAGGGCATCCGTGCCGGCCAGGACGTAGTGGGCCGTCGCGAGGGGCCACGCCGCGTAGGCGAGCAGGTGGGCACGCCTGAACCAGGCAGCGCCCGCCTTGCCGAGCCGGCTGCGCAGGCGTCCCGCGACCATCACGGGGAGCATCGCCCAGAGGGCCAGTGTTCCGAAGGCCACGGCGAGCGGCTCCCAGGACGCGAGCCCCGGGATGAGGATCTGCGGCACGGTGAACTTCACCGCGGGATCGACGAGGAGCATGGCGAGGTGCACGAGGAGGAAGGCGAGTGCCGTCGCCCCCAGCCACCGGTGCATGACCATCAGCTTCTGCGGTGGGGCGAAGGAGCCCAGCAGACGCGAGCGCAGGAGCAGACCGTAGGCGACGACCGCCGTGAGCAGCGCCCATGCGGTGATGCCACTGCCGCGAATGAGCAGCCAGGTCCAGGGGATGTCAGCCATGACGTGCCTCCAGAGTCGTGTCGTGCTGGATCACGGACGCCGTGGCGCCCCAGGTGCGAGGAGAGTGCAGCTCGCCGATGGTGTCGACGGAGCCATCCGTGCGAACGATGCGGCACCAGGTGCCTGCCGGCAGCAGTGCTGCAGCATCCGCGCCGGCGAGGAGCGCGGTGGTGGCCAGGACCTCGGCCCGCCACGCGGTGTCCGCGACGACCGTCGTCAGGGTGACGTCGCTCTGCGCCATGGTGCCGGTACGCGGATCGATCACGTGGTGCCGGCGACCCGCGGCCCAGCGGCGCTTGGTCGTCGTCGAGGTCGCGACTCCGACGCGGTCGGTGCCGAAGGGCAGGTCGATGAGGCTGTCGGGGACTCCCGTCAGGCCGGCATCCTCGATCGCGATGAGCCACGGCTCGTCGAGCCGGCCGGCCACGCTGATGTCGCCGCCGAGATTCACGAGCGCCGCGGTGGCGCCCGCCATCCGCAGCTCCTCGACGATGATGTCGGCGGCGAGGCCCTTGCCGATGGCTCCCGGGTCGATCCCGATGCCAGCCGGCAGCCGGATCGTCCCGGCTTGGCGGTCGACGACGATGCCGGCCATCCCGGGAGCGGGGGCGACCACCGCGTCAGCGGCGGGAACCGTGCGCGCCGCGACCGTGGCGAAGTCGGCGTCGTATCCGAGAGCGGTCATGGAGGCGAGCACCGTCGGATCGAACAGGCCGTCCGTGAGGGCCCATGCCTCCTGCATGCGGGCGACGAGCTCCACCAGGTCTGCGCTGGCCGGGACGGGACCGGTGCCCGCCCTCCGGTTCAGGTGGGTCAGCTCGCTGGTCGGACGGAAGCGGCTCCACGCCTGCTCCAGCAGCTCGACCCGCTCCCGGGCCAGATCCACGAGGGCGCGCTCCGCAGCGGAAGCGGACACCAGGACGTGGCAGTCCGTCCCCATCGCGCGGAAGATGCGCTGCTCCATGGTCGACTCCTTGCGTGGTCCGGCGGAACGGGCGTTCCTGCTTTCCGGGTAACTCGAAGGTAGGAGCGCGCGCTGAAGGCCCGTGCCAGCAGCGGGTAAAGCCGGGGTAAGGGCGCGGGCGAGCCGGTTCGCGCCGTCCACGGCCTCGAGGGCAGCCGTGCCACGATGAGCCCGTGAAGGTCCTCGTCGTCGAAGACGACCCCGCCGTGTCGGAGCCGCTGCTCGCCGGCCTGCAGCGCAACGGGATCGAGACCGAGCACGTCGCCTACGCGAGCCATGTGCTCCCAGCCGTGCCGCATGTCGACGTCGTGCTCCTGGATCTCGGCCTGCCCGACGGCGACGGCATCGACGTCCTCCGCGAGATCCGCCGCACCTCGGACGTCCCGGTGATCATCGCGACGGCCCGCGGTGACGAGACCGATCGCATCGTGGGGCTCGAGCTTGGCGCGGACGACTACGTCGTCAAGCCCTACTCGGTGCGGGAGCTCGCCGCCCGCATCCGGGCCATCTCCCGTCGACGCCGCGTGGATGCGCCCCTCGCCTCGGGTCGCGTGGCGATCGACCGAGCGGCGCGACGCGTCACCGTCGACGGAGAGGCGGTGGACCTGACCACGAAGGAGTTCGACCTCCTCGCTGTGCTGGCGGAGGAGCCGGGTCGCGTGGTGCCCCGTCAGGAGCTCTTCTCGCGCGTGTGGGATCCCGTGTGGGTCGGAACGGGCAAGACCCTCGACGTTCATGTCGGATCCCTGCGCAAGAAGTTGGGCGATGCCTCTCTCGTCGAGACCGTGCGCGGCGTGGGCTACCGGCTGTCCACGGATCCCGTGTGAAGCGACGCCTCGTCGTCTCGATGACGGCGCTGGTCGCGGTCGTCGCACTGGCGCTGGCGATCCCGATGGCTGTCGTCGTCGCCGGTGACCAGCGTGCGGCGTTCATCTCCGGCCTCGAGGTGGACACCCTCGCCACGTCGATCGAGATGTCGGCGAAGCCCTTCATCGACTGGCAGGCGACGGCCGACGAGGCTGCCGCCCGCACGGGTGCGCGTGTGGTGGCGGTCTCCCGCGATCTCGTGCTGCATGCGGACAGCGGAGGCGGTGATCTCGACCGGGAGTTCGACCGGCCCGAGGTCGTGGATGCCCTGGCGGGCACGTTCTCCTCGGATGTCCGGACGTCGGTCACGATGGGGGAGGAGCTGCGCTACGTGGCGGCCCCGATCATCCAGGGGTATCAGGTGGTGGGTGCGGTGCGCCTGTCGCTCCCGGACTCCCTGGTCGACCAGGACGTCCGGGAGACCCAGCTGTGGCTGGGCGCCTTCGTCGTCTCGGTCGTGGTCGCGGCCGGTCTGGTCGCGTGGCTGCTCGCGCGATCGATCTCGGCACCGCTGCGCAACCTGGCTGAGGTCGCCGAGGAGCTGCCTGACGACCTGAGCCGTCGGGCCTCCACCGACTCCGGACCGGCCGAGGTGCGCGCTGTCGCGTCCGCCCTCAACGGCACGGCTGAGCGCCTCGGCGGAATCCTGAGACGGACCCAGAGGGTGGCGGCCGATGCATCGCACCACCTGCGCACGCCGCTGACGGGAGTGCGGCTGCGGCTCGAGGCGATCGAGGACACCACGAATCAGCCGGAGGTCGCCCAGGAGGCGCGTGCTGCGACGGCTGAGGTCGATCGCCTGACGCACCGTATCGAGCAGGTGCTGGAGCTCGCCCGGAGCGACGCTGCGGCCGTGCCCATCGTGGAGCAGGACGTCTCGGGCGTGGTCGCGGAGCGCGTCGATGCCGCCTCAACGCTTGCGCGTGAGCGCGAGGTGACGATCACGGCGGACGTGTCACCGGGAATCGTCATCTCCGCACCGCGGGGTGCCCTGGCCCGCGTCGTCGACGAGCTGATCGGAAACGCGCTGGCCTACGCGCGTTCGCGCATCGTGGTGAGCCTCTCCCGCACCGCGACCTCGCTCCAGCTGACGGTGGCGGATGACGGCCCGGGCATCCCGGAGGGCGAGCGCGAGTCGGTCTTCGATCGTTTCCATCGCGGGACGAGCGCCGTGCCGGGAGGGTCCGGCCTGGGTCTGGCCCTCGTCCGTGAGACGGCGGAGGCGATGGGCGGCCGCGTGACGGCGGAGGCCTCCGTCGACGGCGGCGCTGCCATCCGCGTCGTGCTCCCGTTCAGTCCTCGATAGCCGGAGTGAGTCGGGGTCAGCCGGGGAGGATGCGCCCCATGCCGGTGTAGCTGCGGCCCCACCAGGATCCGGAGATCGGGCTGACGCGCACCTTCTCGCCGACACGAGGGGCGTCGATCATCTTGCCGCCGCCGATGTAGATGCCGACGTGATGGGCCCCGCGCTCGAAGAAGAACACGAGATCCCCCGGGCGGGCCTGGCTGCGCTTGATCTTCTTGACCCGCTGGTACTGGCCGCGGGACGTGCGCGGCAGGTCGTGGCCGGTGGCTTGCTTGTAGACGTAGCGCGTGAGGCCGGAGCAGTCGAAGGCGTCCGGGCCGGTGCGCCCGGCGACGTAGCGGTCGCCGATCTGCTTGCGCGCCACGTCGATGATGCGGGTGCGCATGTGGGCCGTCCGGGCCAGACGTGACGCGCGGATGCTGCGCTCCCGATCGGCCCGCACCTGCGCCGTCGTGCGGGTGCGCATCTCGGCGGCGATCGCGGTGACCTCGGGGAGGGCGTCGGCGATCGGCGCGGCCGGTTCCGGCATCGCGATCGCCTGGGGCTCGGCCGCCCCCCGGGTCGCGAGGCCGCTGAGGAGCCCGGAGACGGTCAGGGCGACGGCGGCGAGGAGGGTCACGGCGAGGAGGGCGAGTCGGCGCGGGGCCAGGCTCAGCTGACGCATGTGTCTCCCTCCTCGAGCGGGTGAGGCCCTGCGGCCCGTGAGCGGGTGAGGCCCCGCGGCGGCGCCCGGGCAGCCGTCCGGGACTCATCGACGCTAGGAGGCCACCGTGAACGCGGGAGACCCCTCGTCCGGTGAGCGGACACGGCGCCCGTGGGGGCGTGAAGATCCTCACATCTCGGCAATTCAGCCCCAGAAGTCACATGCGTCACACTCACGCCTCAGGTTGGGCAATCCCCTCGCACGAGGAAGCGGACCCGACTAGCGTCCCCCGCACACAGGTGCCTCGCGGGCGTCGAGGCCGGCCACGCCAGGGAGGCAGACATGGACGACTCCGTCCACCAGCACAAGTACGTGCTCACCGAGGACCAGATGCCGACGGCCTGGTACAACATCATGGCCGACCTGCCGGTACCCCCGCCGCCCCCGCTGCACCCCGGTCGCATGGACCCGGTCGGCCCCGAGGACCTCGCGCCCCTCTTCCCGATGGACCTGATCCTCCAGGAGGTCTCGCAGGACCGGTACATCGACATTCCCGGCGGCGTCCTGGACGTCTACCGGCAGTGGCGCCCGTCGCCCCTCTACCGGGCACGCCGGCTCGAGCAGGCCCTCGGCACTCCCGCACGCATCTACTACAAGTACGAGGGCGTCTCGCCGGCCGGCTCGCACAAGACGAACACGTCCGTCCCGCAGGCGTACTACAACAAGAAGGAGGGGACGACCCGGCTGACCACCGAGACGGGTGCCGGTCAGTGGGGCACCGCACTCTCCTTCGCGTGCGCCCTCTACGGCCTGGACTGCGAGGTGTGGCAGGTCGGGGCCTCCTACGATGCCAAGCCCTACCGGCGTCTCATGATCGAGACCTTCGGCGGGAAGATCCATCGCTCCCCCTCCGACGTCACCGCGATCGGCCGTGAGCTCGCCAAGGATCCGAAGAACTGGTCGGGCTCGCTCGGCATCGCGATCTCCGAGGCCGTCGAGGTCGCGGCCCAGGATCCGAACACCCGGTACGCCCTCGGCTCGGTGCTCAACCACGTGCTGCTGCACCAGACGATCATCGGCGAGGAGGCCCTCCTGCAGCTCGCGATGGCCGGCGACACCCCCACCCACATCGTGGGATGCACCGGCGGTGGCTCGAACTTCGCCGGGCTCTCGTTCCCGTTCCTGCGCGAGAAGATGGCCGGACGCATCAGCCCGCGGGTCATCGCGGCCGAGCCGGCCTCCTGCCCGTCGCTGACGCGTGGCGAGTACCGGTACGACTTCGGTGACACGGCGGGCATGACGCCGCTGATGAAGATGCACACCCTCGGCCACGACTTCATCCCCGACCCCATCCATGCCGGTGGTCTGCGCTACCACGGCATGGCTCCGCTCATCTCGCACATCTACGAGCTGGGCATGATGGAGGCGGTCGCGGTCCCGCAGACCGAGTGCTTCGCGGCTGCCGTGCAGTTCGCGCGCACGGAGGGCATCGTCCCGGCGCCGGAGCCCACCCACGCGATCGCGCTCGCGGTGCGCGAGGCGCTGAAGGCGAAGGAGACCGGCGAGGAGACCGTCATCCTGACCGCCCTGTGCGGCCACGGTCACTTCGACCTCGCGGCCTACGACAGCTACCTCAGCGGCACCATGGTCGACGAGGAGGTCAGCGACGCACGGTTCGCCGAGGCGCTCGCGACGATCCCGGAGGTCACCTTCGCCGGGTAGGCCCCGACGTGCGCGTCAGGTGCGCCCCCGCTGCCACCGGCACCGGGGGCGCACCTGTTCCCGGGTGCACGGTGGGGGCGTGATGCCCGGTCGGCGCATCGGCTGGTGCCGACCTCCTGCGGCGCCGAGCCGTTAGGGTCCTGCCATGACCGACGCCACGCCGCGCCGTGCCCTCGCCAAGGGTCTGGTGTTCGTCGGCGCGGCGACCATGGTGGGCAACGGAGCCGCGTACCTGCTGAGCATGGTGTCGGCCCGCGTGCTGACGCCGGCCGACTTCGGCGCCCTCGGCGCCCTCCTCGGCCTCCTCGTCATCATCAGCACGGTCGGCATCGCCATGCAGGCCTTCACGGCCCGACGCGTGGCGGTGGCCACCACCGACCGAGCCACCGTCGAGGGCGAGACCATCCGGCTGGCCACCACGGTCGCGGTGATCATCATCGCTGCCGGCATCCTGCTGGCGTGGCCCGTCGGCACGCTGTTCGAGATTCCCTTCCTGGCGGTCACGACCGGCATCGCGTCGATCGGATTCGTCATCATCGGATCGGCCGCGATGGGCATCGCCCAGGGTCGCGAGGAGCATCTGCGCCTGTCGTGGGCGTTCATCGCGAACGGTGTCGGCCGTGCTGCCGGCGGCGTCCTCGGCGTCGTCATCCTCCAGAGCGTCACCGGGGTCGGCATCGGCATCCTGCTCGGCTGCGCGGCGGGCGCACTCGTCTCCTACCGGCTCATCTGCCCGGGAGCATGGTCGACGTCGATCGCCAAGGGCGTTCCGGTCGAGTTCGGTCACGTGGTTCATGCCCTGGCCGTCCTGTTCACCCTCACCAACGTCGATGTCCTGCTCGCCCGCATCTTCCTGACCGAGGACCAGTCGGGGGAGTACTCCGTCGGTGTCCTCCTCGCGAAGATCGCCTTCTTCCTGCCCAACGCGATCATCATCGTGCTGTTCCCCAAGATGACCGGCGGCCGCAGCAACCGCACGGTGTACCTGGCCACCGGACTCACCGCGACGGTTGGCCTCGTCATCACCGGGTTCAGCTTCCTCTTCGGCGATCTCGTCATCCGCATCCTCGGCGGTGCGCAGTACACCGAGCTGGGGTCGGAGGCGTGGATGTTCGCCCTCGAGGGCTCGGCGTTCGCCCTCGTGCAGGTCCTGCTCTACGCCCGTCTGGCGACTCAGGACAAGCGTGCGGTGCTCGCTGTCTGGGCAGCCCTCGTGGTCCTGGTCGGCGTGGTCGCGCTCTGGCGACATGACTCCGTCGCCGAGATCGTCACCACGGTCGTCATCGTCTCGCTGGCCCTCACGATCGTCGGTCTCATCATGGATCGACGGCAGACGCCCAGCGTCCCGATCCCGCTCGAACCGGCGGAGTAGTCACACCGCTGGCGTGTCGCGCGCCGGCCTCGGCCACCCGCCGCGCGCGGAGTGGCAGAGTGCTGAAGACGGCGTGACGAGGGAGAGCGATGTCTGACGAGCCGACCGACGGCACCACGGGCCCGGGCAAGCCGACATCCGACGACTCCACGGCCGAGATCCCGGTGGTCGGCACGAACGGTGACGCGGCCGGTGACGCGGCCGGTGACGCGGCCGGCAGCGGTGAGCCCTACCCGATCGACGAGGAGATGCTCGCCGCCTTCCTCGGCGAGGCGCGCCCATCCACGACATCGGCGTCCGAGGACACGGTGGCGCTCGCGGCGATCGACATCCCCACGCCGGAGGAGGTTGTCGCGACGGCCGAGGAGCAGGTGTCCGACGCCGAGGCTGCACGGGCCCCCGAGCCGACCCCCGAGCCGACCCCCGAGCCGACCCCGAAGGTTGCCACCGCAGCGGCGGCGCCCGAGCCGACCCGGCCGCGCCGGTCCGCCTGGGCGACCACGCTCGCCGTCACCGGCAGCGTCCTCCTGGTGGCTGCCGTCGGAGCAGCCGGCGTCGTGGTCGGTCGCGTCACGGCCCCGGACCCGGGCATCGTCGTCGCCACCCCGGATGCCGTGGAGGAGGACGCCGTCGCACCCCTCATGCCCGTGGGTCCCCTGCCCGTCCCGGCTCCCGGAACCCTCATCGTCACGAACGCGCGTGTGCCGTCCTCGACGTGGCCCGTCGTCCTGACCGCCGTCGAGCCGCTGCCCGACGACACCGGCATGGCACCCGGCTACCGCCTCGTCAACCGCGGCATCAGCGGCGCGCAGGTGGCGTCGATCCTCGCCTCGACCTTCGGCGCGACCGGCACCGTCGCGACCACCGATCGCGGCTGGGAGGCGGGCTCCGAGGGAGCGCCCCGGGTCGTCGTCGTGAACGATCCGCTCTTCAGCTGGACGTACGAGGACGCCGCTGCCCTCGCGACCACGACGGTCGGTCCCGAGTACGCGGCGGTGGAGGCCATCTCCACGACGACCGACACCCTGACCGGCATCGGCGTCGACATCTCGTCCGTCGAGTACGAGGTCGGCGTGCAGGATGGACGCACGGTCGTGAGTGCCTGGCAGGTCGTCGGCGGCCAGCGCACGCAGCTCGGCTGGCGCTTCGTCTTCGACGCCGATGGCACGATCCTCGCCGCCTCGGGCTTCTCCTCCGGCTTCGAGGCGGTCCCGGACTACCCGGTGGTCGGAGCTGCCACCGCGGTGACGCGCTCGCAGCAGTCGCCGTGGACGGCCCTTCCGGCGAGCCCCATCACCGGTCCGACGGACGGCTCGGTGCCGTCGGCGTCCGCATCCCCGGCGACGACCAGCGGGGCGACGGTCGACCTGCCCCTGTCGCGCGTGGATGTGGTGTCGGCCGAGCTGGGCCTGGCCCAGTACTGGCAGCCGGACGGCTCGATCCTCCTGCTCCCGTCCTACATCCTCACGGGAGCCGATGGCAGCACGTGGTCCCTGCTCGCGGTGGCCGAGCCTGCGGTGAGCTTCGTTGCTCGTCCGTTCCCCCTGTCGGAGGACGCTGTCGGCTTCGTGGCTGCGCCGTTCCCGAGCAGTGCACCCGATCTCGGTGACACCACGCTCGACTCCTTCGAATCGGATGCGCCGCTGCCTCCGCTCGAGGACGACGGCATGGTGGATGACGGCGGTGAGCCGGTCATCGCGCCGACGGAGGACCCAGCAGCCTCGCAGTAGTCGCGCCCCCACTACGGTGGGCGTCTCAGGCGAGGTGGCAGAGCGGCCGATTGCAGGCGCCTTGAAAGCGCCCGAGGGGCAACCCTCCGGGGGTTCAAATCCCTCCCTCGCCGCGTGCTCGTGCGTGAGTGGGTGCTCCTGATCGGAGCGGACCTCGTCGTCGTCATCGGGGTGTCCGTCCTGATCGGCATGACGGCGCCGCGCTGGCACGGAGCCTGGCTGAGGCGCGATGCCCTGGTCCTGCACCGCCTCCCGTGGGAGACGCCGGCCTTCTTCCGCCGCCTGCGCGTGACCAGGTGGGCGACGCGCCTGCCCGAACTGGGCGGGACGTTCGGCGGCCAGAGCAAGGACGCGCTCCCGGGGTCCACGACCGAGGCCCTGGAGGCCTACCTCGTGGAGGTGCGACGCGCGGAGTGGGTGCACTGGGGATCCGTCCTCGGCTCCCTGATCCTGTTCGCCTTCAATCCGTGGTGGCTCGCCACCGCCTTCGTCCTCGTCGTCAGCCTGGGCAACCTGCCCTTCCTCGTGATCCTGCGCAACAATCGGTTCCGCATCCAGCGCATCCTCGATTCCGGAAGAAGGTCCCCGTGAGCGTGCCACCGCAGGCGGAGTACGGCGTCAACTCGATGGTCGGCCGATTGGTCCGGGTGGCCGTCCGACCGCCGTCACCCCGCGGCGACTACGAGGTCGCCCATTGGGCCCAGCCCCTGGACCTCGACCTGCTCGCCCGGCAGCACGCCGATTTCGTCGCGCTCCTGGAGCGGCTGGGCTGCCGTGTCGAGGTCCTGCCGCCCGAGGACGACATGCCCGACGCGATCTTCACGTACGACCCGGCATTCGTGGTGCCGGGAGGCGTCATCGAGCTTCGTGGGGCCAAGCAGGTGCGCGCGGGCGAGCCTCCGCTGCTCGCCGCCCAGCTCGAGGAGCGCGGCATCCCGATCGTCGGCCGGCTCACCGCGCCGGCCACGGCGGATGGCGGTGACATGTTCTGGCTCGATGCATCGACGCTCGCCGTCGGCCGCACCTACCGCACCAACCAGGTCGCGATCGACCAGCTCACCGCCATCCTCGCTCCCATCGGCGTGACGGTGGAGCGCTTCGACATGCCGCATGACCTGGGCCCCGAGTACTGCCTGCACCTGATGTCGGTGGTGTCGCCGGTCCGTGAGGATCTCGCGGTCGTGTACGAGAAGCTCGCGCCGGTGGCGCTGCTGCAGGCGCTGGCGGAGCGTGGCATCCAGACCGTCCCCGTGCCCGACGAGGACTACCTGTCGCTGGGGTGCAACATCCTCGCCGTCGCACCGGGTGTCGTGGTCATCGCTGAGGGCAATGAGGCCACCGCTCGGGCCCTGCGCAACCACGGTGTCGAGGTGCACACCTACGCGGCAAGTGAGATCAACAAGGGAGAGGGCGGGCCGACATGCCTGACCCGCCCTCTGCTGCGCGTGTGATGCGCCTCTGACGACTACAGCGTGGCGGTGTCCAGCACGAAGCGGTACTTGACGTCGCTGGCGACCACGCGCTCCCAGGCTTCATTGACCTGGTCGAAGCCGATGACCTCGATGTCGGCACCGAGGCCGTGCTCCCCGCAGAAGTCGAGCATCTCCTGCGTCTGCGGGATGCCGCCGTTGTTCGTGCCGGAGATGCGTCGCCGGTGGCTCACGACGTTGAACGCGCTGAACGTCAGATCGTTCTCCGGGAGCCCGACGATGACCATCGTCCCGTCGAAGTCGAGCAGGCGCAGGTAGGGATCCAGCCGTGTCATGGCCGACGCCGTGTTGATGATGAGGTCGAGAGAGGCGTTGGCTGCCTTCATCGCGGCCTCGTCGCTGGAGAGCAGGAACTTCGTGGCGCCCAGCCGGTAGCCGTCGGCCTCCTTGGAGGGGGAGTGACTGATGAGCGTGACCTCGGCTCCCATGGCGGCCGCGATCTTCACGCCCATGTGTCCGAGGCCGCCGAGGCCCACGATGCCCACGCGCGTGCCGGGTCCGGCCTTCCACTCCGCGAGCGGCTGGTAGAGCGTGATGCCGGCGCACAGCAGCGGTGCGGCGACATCGAGTCCCAGGCTGTCGGGAATGCGGAAGACGAAGTCCTCGTTGGTCACGATGAAGGAGGAGTAGCCACCGTAGGTCGGCGTCACGCCGTCCATCTCGTAGCCGTTGTACGTGGGCGCCATTTGAACGCTGCAGTATGACTGCTCGCCCTTGCGGCAGGTCGGGCACGAGCCGCATGACCCGACATTGCAGCCGACGCCGACTCGGTCGCCGACCTTGTACGCGGTCACCGCCGAGCCCACGCTGCTCACGACACCGGCGATCTCGTGCCCGGGCACCATCGGGAAGATGGACGTGAACCACTCCTCGCGGGCCTGGTGGATGTCGGAGTGGCAGATGCCGGCGTACTTGATGTCGATGCCGACGTCGTGCGGGCCGAGGTCACGGCGGGGCACGTCGAACGGGGCGAGGGGGGCCTTGGCGGACGGGGCGGCGTATCCGGGAACAGTCATGGATCGATTCTGTCAGTACCGGGGATGGTCTGGCACCACGAAGCGAGGACCTCAGAGGCCGAAGATCTCCTCGAGCTCCCGGCGCATGACGGCCCCGCTCAGGTCGCGCCCCGTCCAGAGGCGGGCGTTGATCAGGGCCTGGTTCACGAGCATGCCGAGCCCGTCGAGGGTCGTGCAGCCCTGCGCTGCTGCGGCGCGCAGGAAGTGGGTCTCGGGCGGGTTCACCACGACGTCGGCGACGACCGTCGAGGGCTCGATCGTCGTGATGTCGACATCGGGCATGGCGTCCTCGTGCGGGTGGAAGCCGATGTTCGTCGCGTTGATCAGGATCCCGGTGCCGTGCGGCACGTGCAGGTGCTGTGTCCAGGGGAGGTAGCGACCGGCCGCAGGCGTCCGCGCGTCGATGAGATCGGCCACGGCCTCTCCGCGCTCAGGCGTGCGATTGACGATCGTGATGCTCAGGGCGCCCGCGAGGGCCACCTCGACGGCGATGGCGCGTGCGGCACCCCCGGCTCCGAGGATCGTCACATGCTGCCCCCGGGGATCGCGCACCGGGCGGAGGGAGGCCACGAAGCCCTGACCGTCCGTGTTCTCACCGATGAGGCGCGGTGTCCCGGCATCGCGGTTGATGACGACGGTGTTGACGGCGCCGATGATCTCCGCGGACGCGGCCAGCTCGTCGAGGTGCTCGATCACGGCCACCTTGTGCGGGATGGAGCAGTTGAATCCCCGCCAGCCCATGGCGACGGCGCCCCGGACGGCGTCCGTCAGCGCCTCCGGTGGCACCTCGCAGTTGACGTAGCGGTAGTCGAGGTCGGCCTCGGTGAACGCGGCCTCCATGATCGCGACCGTCGGGTTCTGGGCAGCCGACGTGGAGAAGGAGCCCGTGAGCTCGGCGCAGAACGTGCGGTCGGCCATGGCTGCTCCTCGGTGGCGATCTCATCGCGGTGTCGTCAGGGATTCCGAGCCTAGTGCGATCAGCACGGTACCCGCCGTGCACCAGAATGACGCCATGACGATTCGAGTGGGACTCATCGGCGCCGGCAACATCGGAACCTCGCACGCGCGCGACCTCGCGCATCGGGTGGCGGGCTCCAGCGTGAGCGTGATCTACGACTTCGACGGCGACCGGGCGCGTGCTCTCGCGGAGGAGCTCGGCGCGCGTGCGGTCGAAACCTACGAGGACGTCATCGCCGCGGGTGACGTCGACGCCGTGCTCATCGCCTCACCGGACCACGTCCATTCCGAGCAGGCCCTGGCCTGCCTTGCTGCAGGGAAGCCGACCCTGTGCGAGAAGCCGCTCGCCCCCAACGAAGACGACGCCCGCCGGGTCCTCGACGCCGAGGTCGCGCTGGATCGACAGCTGATCATGCTCGGGTTCATGCGGCGCTTCGATCCGGGATACCTCGAGCTGCAGGCCAGCCTCGGGCCCGACGGGATCGGTGACCCGCTCATCGTCCGCAATGTCCACCGCAATGAGATCGCGCCCTACGGTCTCGACAGCGCTCTCAGCATCAGCAACGCCGCCATCCACGAGATCGACATCAACCGCTGGCTCACGCAGGACGAGTACGCGTGGGTCGAGGTCATGACGGGCCGCAACGGTCCTCTCACGCCCGAGGGCCAGCACGACCCGCTGTTCATCCTGCTCAGGACCACGCTGGGCACGATCGTCGAGATCGAGATGTTCGTGCAGTCCCAGCTCGGATACGAGGTGACGTGTGGAGTCACCGGCGGCCTCGGTGCCGCGGACATGGCCGATGGCGCCTACGTGACGACGGCGCGGGCCCTGCACCGGGGTCACGGACTCCCGCAGCAGTGGCTCGGGCGCTTCCAGGAGGCCTACCGGATCCAGCTGCAGGCGTGGATCACCTACCTGATCCAGGGCGGCCCCCTGCCGGGGGCGAGCACCTGGGACGGCTACGTCGGCGCGGTGGTCGCCACGAGGGCCGTGGAGTCGCTGCGGTCAGGCACGCGGGTCGACATCGTGCTGCCGCCCCGCCCCGCCCTCTACGCCTGAGGCCCGCACCACACGGGTGCGGGCCTCAGGACGCTGCCCCACCCTCAGCAGGGCCGGGGCCGGGGATCAGCGGACGGGGGCGAGCTGCTGCTCGGACTCCGGCACGATGAGGGCCCCGGTCATGATCGCCACGGCGTCGTTCATGCTCGCCGTCTGAGGGGTGACCACGGCAGCCCGCGATCCGAGCCGCTGCACGTGGATGCGATCCGCCACCTGGAAGACCTGCGGCATGTTGTGCGAGATCAGGATCACGGGAAGCCCCCGATCGCGCAGGGCCTCGATCATCTTGAGCACCTGATTCGACTCCCGGACACCGAGGGCCGCGGTCGGCTCATCGAGGATGATGACCTTGCTGCCGAAGAGCTGTGCCCGGGCGACGGACACGGCCTGCCGCTGGCCGCCCGACAGGGTCTCGACCGGCTGGCTCATGTCCTGCAGGGTTCCGATGCCCAGGGTCGACATCTCCTGCCGGGATGCGGTGCGCATGCCACTGTGGTCGAGGGCACGGAACACCTTGCCGAGGATGCCCTTCTTGCGCAGTTCCCGACCCAGGTACAGGTTGCTGGCGATGTCGAGCGCCGGTGCCACGGCCAGCGTCTGGTAGACCGTCTCGATCCCGTAACCCCGAGCGTCGAGCGAGTTGCGGAAGGTCACAGGCTTCTGGTCGACCAGGATCTCGCCGGCGTCGGGGCTCTCGGCTCCGGAGATGCACTTGATGAGAGTGCTCTTGCCGGCACCGTTGTCGCCGATGACCGCGAGGACCTCGCCCGGGTAGAGCTCGAGGTTCGCCGCGTTGAGGCCCACGACGCGGCCGAAGGTCTTGATGAGCGACTTGGCCTGGACAACGGGGAGTACGTCCGTCGTGGTCGTCATGATTTGACTCCTCTGATCCACTGATCGAGTGCGACTGAACCGATGATGAGCAGGCCGATGGCCAGGATCTTGTAGGCCTGATCGAGGCCTGCGATCGTGAGTCCGCTCGAGACCACACCGACGAGGATGGCGCCGATGAGTGTCCCGATGATGGTGCCGCGTCCACCGAACAGCGAGGTTCCACCGATCACGACTGCCGTGATGGAGTCGAGGTTGGCGTCGGGGATGTTGCTCGGACTCGCCGCGCCCACACGGCCGATGGCGATCCATCCCGCGATGGCGAGGACGAGACCGCCCACGATGTAGACGCTCAGGAGGACTCGGCTGACGCGAATGCCGGCGAGGCTCGCGGCGTTGGGATCGTCACCGACGGCGTACACATGCTTGCCCCAGGCCGTGTTGCGCAGGATCCACGCGAACATGAGGAACAGAAGGAACATGAGGACCACGCCGTAGGTGACGCGGAACTGGCCGATCTCGATGTAGTTGCCGAGCCACAGGAGGATGTCACCGCCGGGTGCGGCGGCGATCTTGTCACCGTTGATCGTGCGAGCGGTCGCATAGATCAGGGTGATGGCCACGAAGACATTCAGGGTGCCCAGCGTGACGATGAAGGGTGGTAGTCGTAGTCGGGTGACCAGCAGGCCGTTGACGGCGCCTGCGGCCGTGCCCACCAGCAGGCCGAGGACGAGGGCAACGGGACCGGGAACACCCTGCTCGGCAGCTGTCTTCGCCATGACCATGGACGACAGCAGAGCGATGGCCCCGACGGAGAGGTCGATGCCGGCGGTCAGGATGACCAGCGTCTGGGCGATGGCGATCGTGCCGATGATGGAGACCTGCTGCGTGATGAGCGACAGGTTCGTGATCCCCCAGAACTTGTTGTTGAGGAGCCCGAAGATGACGATGGCGACAGCCAGGACGATCAGCGGGCTGATCCAGGGATAGCGGTGCAGAAGGGCCTGGAACCTGTGGAGCGGGCCTCGACGATCGAGGCTGTCCATCAGGGCCTCAGCGTCCGTCACCGTTGTCGGGTTGCTCACCCGCGTACCTCCTCTGTGATCGGGTTCGAAGAGAGCCTGTCATCTCTCGGCTCTCCGTGCTCGGAAAACAGTCAAGACGGTCGTGCTCGCGATCGGTTCTGGAGCCACCTGAAGCGACCAGATCCCACGCCGAGAGTGACGAGGGGCCGCGGGGATACCCCGCGGCCCCTCCTGTGCCGGCCAGGCCGACCACAGAACTACCTGAGGATCAGCCCCAGGCGTTGTCGATGCAGTACTGCGCAGACTCCTGCGGGGCCGCCGTGACGGTGTCCTGCGGGTCGTCGGTGCAGAGGGTGACGCCGGTGTCGTAGAACTCACCGTTCGCGGAGGTGTTGGCCGGCGCAGCGCCGCCGTCCGCGATCGTCTTGATGGCGGCAACGCCCTCGGCGGCCATGAGCAGCGGGTACTGCTGCGAGGTCGCTCCGATGATGCCGGCCTTGACGGCCTCGACGCCGGACAGGCCGCCGTCGACCGAGACGATGATCACGTCGGTGCCGATCGTCTTGCCGGCAGCCTCGAGCGCCTTGGCGGCACCCAGAGCGGCAGGCTCGTTGATCGTGTAGACGACGTTGATCTGGTCGTTACGGGTCAGGCACTGCTCCATGCCGGTCTGGCCGCCCTCCTCGTTGGCCCCAGTGGCCACGATGCAGGCGATCTCGTAGTTGCCGCCGGAACCCGCGGTGTAGGTGCCCGTCTCGGCCTCGTCACCGATGACCGCCGGATCGGCGATGTCGATGCCCATGCCGTCGAGGAAGCCGTTGTCGCGGAGGTAGTCGACCGTGAGGGCGTCCTCATCCGTGATGATGAGGCGAGCGATCACAGCGTCGCCACCGGCGAGCTTGCCCGCGGTCCACTGGCCGATGGCCTGGCCAGCGATGAAGTTGTCGGTCGCGAAGGTGATGTCGACGACGTCCGGCGGATCGGTCGGGGTGTCGAGCGCGATGACGTAGAGGCCGGCGTCGCGCGCCTTCTTGATGGCATCGTTCACGCCCGGGCCAGCCGGGGTGATGAGGATGCCGGCCTGGCCAGCGGCGATCGCGTTCTCGATGAGCGTGATCTGACCGGCGGTGTCGGTGTCATCCTTGCCAGCGCCGACGACGAGGTCGACGCCGTTCTCGGCGGCGGCCTTCTCAGCACCGTTCGCCATGGCGACGAAGAACGGGTTGGTCGTGTTCTTCAGGATGAGCGAGACGGCAACGGCCTCGCCAGCCGGAGCCTCCTCAGCCGGAGCCTCCTCGGCCGGAGCCTCGGCAGCTGCGCTCTCCTCGGCCGGTGCATCGGACGACGAGTCCGAGCTGCACGCGGCGAGCGTGACGGCAGCCACGCCCGCCACCGCAACAGCGGTGAAGGTGCGACCGCGTGTCAGGCGGTTGATCATGTGGTGTCCCTTCGAAGGGTGGATGGTTGTGACGGGAAGGTCACCCGACTTGTCTAGTCGAATCCCCAGAGCCGTGAGCCCGGCTCGCCCGGGTTGATGCCGAAGCGTTACGGAGGCTCTGGTGACCCGACGACTCCCCCGGGCCCTCGGCGCTGCCCCGAGACGGTGACCCGGCTCCTGACAACGTTGTCCTCTGTCTAGTCGCCCAGCGCTTCCTCCGCAAGGAATCCAGTGCAATACTCCCAATTCGTAATGACAACGTTATCTTCGCGCCCGGGGCCCAGCGGGCCTGAGCGCGCCACGATGCGCGATGTGGCCGCCCTCGCCCAGGTGAGCCTGAAGACCGTGTCCCGGGTGGTGAACCGGGAGCCGGGGGTCCGTCCGGAGCTGGCCGACCGCGTGACCCGGGCGGCGGAGGAGCTGCACTACCGCCCCAATCTGACGGCGAGCAACCTGCGACGGGCGGACGGCCGCACGGGGACGATCGGACTGCTGGTCGACGATGTGGCGAACCCCTTCTTCGCCGACATCCACCGCGGGGTGGAGGACGTGGCCCGGGAGCGGGGTGTCGCCGTGATGGCGGCCAGCCTGGATCGCCGGGACGACCTCGAGGCCGACGTGGTCCGGCGCTTCGTGTCCCGGCGCGTGGACGGCCTGATCCTCGTGCCGACGGCGGTCGACCAGTCGCATCTGGCCACCGAACTGCGCAGCGGGTGGCCTCTCGTCTGCGTCGACCGGCTTCCGTCAGGCATCCATGTCGACGCGATCATCTCCGACAACCACGCTGCCTCGGTGGCTGCCGTCGAGCACCTCGTGCGTCAGGGCCATCGCCGCATCGGCGTCCTCTGCGACGAGACGACCCTCATGACCGCCCGCGAGCGACTGGCCGGCTATGAGGAGGCCATGACGAGCGCGGGGCTCACGATCGACCCTGACCTGCGTCGTGTCGACGTGGCGTCCCTCGACATCAGCGATTCCGCGGCCGTCGACCTGCTCACGCTGCCCGATCCGCCGACCGCCATCTTCGCCGCGCAGAACTACGTGACGATGGGGGTCTGTCGCGCGCTCCATCGCCTCGGGCTGCAGAACCGCGTGGCCCTGGTGGGCTTCGACGACTTCATGATGGCCGACGTGCTGGATCCCGGGATCACGGTCATGGCGCAGGACTCCCGCGCCATGGGTCGGCTCGCGGCCCAGACGCTCTTCGATCGCATGGACGGAGCCGAGGGTCCCGTGACGACGCAGATCGTGAAGTCGACCCTCATCCCCCGCGGATCTGGGGAAACTCGCCCGGCGTGACCGCGACGCCGGAGCGACGGGAGGTCTCGGCCACGACGACTCCTGCCAGCACGATCAGGCCACCGATGATCTGGGCGCCGGCGAACGTCTCCCCCAGGAGCAGGAAGCCGATCAGGCCCGCCCACAGGGGCTCGGTGGTGCCGACGATGCCGGCTCGCTGAGCTCCGATGCGGCGCAGGGAGCCAAGCACGAGGAGGAAGGGCACGATGGTGCCCATCAGGATTCCCCAGGTCATCAGGGACCAGATGGGAAGTCCGGAAGAGCCCTCGATCAGTGGCTCCGCGTCGATGGCGAGGACCTCCCACGGGAAGTCCCACCAGGGCGAGATGACGGCCCACGCGAGGCTGGCGAAGATGAATCCCCACATCGTCAGCGAGACGGCATCGCGGTGCTCCTGCCCGGATTCGCCCAGCAGCCAATAGACGGCCAGGGCCACCGCGCACAGCAGACCGGCGATGACACCGACGGGATTGAGCGTGAAGCCGCTCCACACCTGCGCCACCATCGCGAGGCCGACGAGGGTGAGCGCGATGGCCAGCCAGATGCGATTGCTGACGGC
Source organism: uncultured Bifidobacteriaceae bacterium (assembly GCA_964597445.1). Lineage (GTDB taxonomy): Bacteria > Actinomycetota > Actinomycetes > S36-B12 > S36-B12 > UBA10649. Next base: position 33,396 of record CAZQXO010000015.1, read on the forward strand.
GCGGCGGCGCCCGAACTTCAGCCACAGGGCAACGAGAACGGGTGCGAGGAAGGCCAGCAGCGTGCCGATCCCGACGTTCAGCTTGGAGATCGTGAGGAAGTAGAGGTACTGCACGAACGTGAAGGCGATGACGCCGTACGCGATGAGGAAGGGAAGTTCGCGTCGGGTCACGCGGAAGCGGTCGGGATGCGTGACGGCCACGAAGGCGACGAGCAGCAGCATGGCTCCGGCGTTGCGCACCTGGGTGAGGTGCATGGGATCGAAGCCCGCGTTCATCGCTGCCTTGGCGATCACGCCGTTCAGAGCGAACAGGAAGGCGGCCGCCAGGTACATCGCGACGCCGAGCGTGTCGGCACGCCGCGCGTGCACCGCCAGATCCGTCATGCCGCAGGTCAGTCGGTCTGCAGGTTCCAGACCCGTGCGCCTCCGATGAGAGCCGCTGAGTTCGGAACGATCACGACGTCGTCGCCGAGCTTGGTGATCGATGTCGGCGTGATGTGCCGAGAGTTGCCGCCACCGATGTAGAGACGATCCCAGAGGAACACCGGACGCAGGCCCTCGATCATCCGGACGACACGACGTGACCACAGGGCATCGCCGAGGCGCCGCCTCTCGTGCTCGCCGATGTAGGTGTCGTACGACAGCCCCCAGCGCACCGGAGCCTGCGACATCTCCATGTGAGGTGCGAGCCGACTCCCGTCGAAGACCGCGAAGCCGAGTCCGGTGCCGAGGGTCATGACGATCTCGAGGCCGGCCCCGGCGATGACGCCAGCACCGTGGACCTCAGCGTCGTTCAGGACGCGTGTGGGAATGCCGAGGGCATCCTGCAGTGCGGCCTTCGCGTCGAACCCCTCCCATTCCCGAAGGAGCTCGGGAAGCACGCGAGTGCGCGGACCGGACTTCGTCACGTAGTGCGGAGTGGTGACCACGACGCCGTGGCGGATCATCCCCGGCATGCCGACCGTCGCGCGTTCGGCCTTCGGCAGCTGGGCGGCGAGGTCGACGAGGGTCTGGACGAACAGGGAGGTCGGCAGCGGGTAGGGAGTGGGAACCCGGATCGGGTGGGCGCGCATGGTGCCCGCCTCATCGAGGACGGACCCCTTGATCCCGCCTCCCCCGCAGTCGATGGCCAGAGTCGTCATGCGGCGCATTCTGCCGGGTGGGTGACCGGTATCCTCGTCGGGTCGCTCGGGCAACCGAGGGGCAGGGAGGTGTCGCCTAGTCCGGTCTATGGCGCCGCACTGCTAATGCGGTTTGGGGTAACCCCCATCGCGAGTTCAAATCTCGCCACCTCCGCCCTCACGAGGAGCCCCGCCGCCGGCGGGGCTCTTCCTGCTATCGGGCCGGGCTGCGGGTGGGGGTGCGTGGGTCGCGCGACACGGGGCTACACTCCTCCTGACCCTCGCGGTCGAGCGCCCGTAGCTCAACGGATAGAGCATCTGACTACGGATCAGAAGGTTAGGAGTTCGAATCTCTTCGGGCGCGCTCATCTGAAGGCGATGCCCCGCTCTCGCGGGGTGCGCAGCCTCCCTCCCGGTGGCGGCGCGTTGGATACGGTCCCCTCGTGACTCCGACCAGCAACCGCCCTGGGGAGTCCAGCAGTCGCGTCAGCTGGTTCGAGCTCTTCTACGACCTCGTCATCGTCGATGGGCTCGTGTGCCTTCTGGTTCGTCGGCGGCGAGCGCAGGCTCGGGAGTTGCCGACGTGAGGATCAGCGGCGGAATCGAAGAGCGGGCAGCACCTGGCGATCCTCGAAGGGCGGCGCCTCCCGGCTCTCCATCACGCGGATGAGGCCCACCACGCCACCGAGGTTCAGGATCAGCCCGAGCACCAGCCCCACGACGATGTCCGCGACCGACATCAGAGGCCAGGCGAGCACCAGGAACCAGACGACGATCGGCGCGAAGAGCAGCAGCGACGTCACCATCCCCGGGTTGTAGGGCATGCGGCCGCGGATCGGGATGACGATGAGATGGAGGACGCAGTTGCCCAGGGACACCAGGATGGTCGCGAGTCCCAGCCAGAGGGCACTCTCGGCGAACACTGCGGCGAGCACGTACCCGACCCATCCGACTCCGACGTTGACCGCGAGGCCGCTGCGCACATTCAGGGGAAAGCGCCACGGATCATCCGATCGGAAGAGCACCACGTTGAGCATGCCCGGAAACCAGCCCGGCCAGCGCCACTCCTCCACCTGATGGGCGAAGAGGGAGAGCAGGCTCAGCCAGAGCACCAGCGTGAGCGTGGCCATTGATGACGCGGTGAAGGCGAGCCAGACGATGAGGACAATGCCCAGTCCCGCCCCGACGTCGAACCAGTGTCGCTCCATGAACCGCATGGCATCTCCTTGCTGGGGTGACGTGTCCTCGCTGGGGTGACTTGCGAGAACTCTAGGACTCTCGAGCCCGCGCCGACGACGTTCACGGAACTCTCAGCACCGCGTCACATGGCCGTCGTCCTCCAGTCACGTCCATGCGCGAGCCTGGGGGGGCTTCCCCACATCGAGAGGAGACGTGAGCCGTGGTGGGGTCACGTCGGACGAAAGGGGAGACCATGAGCGTCGCGGACCCGAGGACTGCCTGCGCCTGCTGCCACGCGGAGGATGTCGAGGTTGTGCGGAATGACCGCTGCGGTTTCGTCGTCATCTGCGGGGAATGCGGCTTCGCGCAGGGGGCCACGCTGGCCCATCTGCTCGCCAGCTGAGCCGACCCATGGGGCGTGTGTGACATAACGATATTGGTGTGATTAGAGCGGCCACATTGGCGAAAAAACTTTGGCCAAACCCGTTGCGCCTCCTTGATTTCACCCAGCAGACTTATGCCAACGCACCGCAAGGTGCGGGTCGGTTCGAGAACCGGCGGCCTACCGGGCCAGACCCGGAAGACCTGAGTGCTGACAGGTCGGACGCACGGAGCGGATCGAGGAGTAGGCGGAGTCGACGCCCCCGGAAACGGTGGGTGGCCGAGGCGGGAAGCGCCCCGCGGAGGGACCGGGAAACCGGCCACGCATGAGCTGCTCCGACAGCAGGGCCCCTCGAACTCATACTTCGAGGGGCCCTGTTGCATGTGAGTCTGCCGCAGCGACGCCGTCGGACGGCGATGCCACGCCGGAGCGCCAGCGGACGACACAGGTCCCGTGCGCGGGTGGTGTCGAGGTCGTCAGCGCGGGAAATCCGAGCGCAGGAACGGGTTCTCCCACAGGTGCAGGCCGTCCTGCACCGTGAACCCCGCGAGCGTGGGGTGGGTCATGGTGAAGTGCGTGACGCAGGGTTCATCGATCGCCAGCCCCCACCCGCGCGGCAGGAAGAACTCCTGCAGGCGTCCCTCATTGCCGCGGTCCGTCGTGCCGACCGCCATGAGCCTGACCTTGGCCTGGATGTCATCGGCTGTCGCCGTCAGCAGCTCCGTCTCGACCCCCTGCACGTCGACGTGCAGCAGATCCGTCACGGTGGGTGCGGCGAGAAGATCGGCGATCGTGACGGTCGGGACGTCCCGATGGTCCAGATGCGCACCGCGGTAGTCGACGTCCGTGCCGGGGAGGGTCCAGACGGCCCCTCCCATGTCACCTTCGTCGAGCACGGGAAACTGCAGGGTGGTGCGCGTATGCCATCCGGCGGCACGCACGACCCGCAGGCGCTCCTCGTCCCACGGTTCGCGCAGGGCCGCGGCGACCTCGTCGGGAGTCCCCTCGATCAGTCGGGCGGGCACGTCGTTGTCGGCGGCATGCTGCATCGCCCACCCGCTGCGCACCGGATCAGCCTCGACGGCGATGCCGGTCGCGTCGAGACCACGCCGTCGCGCGACCACGATTCCCGCGACTGCCCAGGGTGCCCAGCCCGCTCCGATCTCCACGATGCGGAAGGTCCCGTCGGCCGTCGCGATCGCCTGCGCGAGCGCGGCGTACTCCTCAGCCTCGCTCCGATAGCCGTCGTCCGGAATGGGTAGGTCGGCGCTCACCGTCCCGGCGAGCTCGTCAGGAGCGAACGGCAGCATCGCGATGCGGGTCCGGACCCCATCCCAGCCGATCAGGAACTCGGGTTCGGGGGTCGGAGGGGATGAGCAGCGCAGGGTCTCCAGCAGAGCCGGCTGGTCGGCCGTCGTGATCGGCGTCGTCCAGCCGTTGCCGAGACTCGGGACGACGGGGGCGATGGAGGACGCGACCGCCTCGTCGGCCGTCGCGCGTCGGCGCAGACGCATGCACCCTCCCCAGCGCCCCAGGACGGACGCATCGCGTGTCGAGCGCCGCAGGCCATCCGGCGCCCTGCTCCTGCCCCCGTCCGGGGGACGATAGCGGCCCAACCGCCTCCCTGTCGGGACTTGCGTCCGCCACCCGGACAATGGGCACGTGCCCCCGCTCCGCAATCTCGTGAACCTCGAGTCGGTGAGCAAGGCGTACGGGGAGAAGCCCCTGCTGGCCGACGTGTCGACCGGTGTCCACGCAGGGGAGCGGATCGGTGTCGTCGGCCGCAACGGGGCGGGCAAGTCGACCCTGCTCGCGGTCATGGCCGGTGATGTGCCCGTCGACTCCGGCCGTGTGAGCGCCACCTCGGATGCCGTCATCGGAGTGCTGCGCCAGTCGCCGGTGGCGGATCCGGAGAGCACGGTGGCGCAGGCGGTGATGGGCGACCAGCAGACCCACGAGTGGGCCGCGAATCCGCGAGCGCGCGAGGTCCTCACGGCCCTGCTCGGCGGCTACGACGATGAGCGGCTCGGTCGCCGTATCGGCACCCTCTCGGGCGGCGAGCGACGCCGTGTGGATCTCGCGACCCTGCTCATCCGCGACCTCGACCTGCTGATCCTGGACGAGCCCACGAACCACCTCGACGTGGAGATCGTCGCGTGGCTGGCGCAGCACCTCAAGGGGCGCCCGAACCTCGCCGTCGTGGTCGTGACGCACGATCGGTGGTTCCTCGACGAGGTGAGCGACCGTACGTGGGAGGTCGTCGGCGGACGCGTCGAGGAGTATGACGGCGGCTACAGCGCCTACGTGCTCGCGAAGGCGGAGCGGCTCCGCCAAGCCGCGTCGGCGGAGGCGCGACGCAACAACCTGATCCGCAAGGAGCTCGCGTGGCTGCGCCGGGGAGCACCGGCGCGCACTTCGAAGCCGAAGTTCCGCATCGACGCGGCCAACGAGCTGATCAGCAATGAGCCACCGCCGCGCGACACGATCGAACTGCTCACTTTCGCCAACGCCCGACTCGGCAAGACCGTGATCGAGGTGCACGATGCCGAGCTCCGCGTGGGTGATCGCACCCTGATCGACCGGCTGACCTGGAACATCGGCCCCGGCCAGCGCATCGGACTCCTGGGTGCCAATGGTGCGGGAAAGACGTCACTCATCCGGATGCTCCTGGGCGAGATCGCTCCTACGCAGGGGAAGGTCGTCACCGGCGTGACGGTGCGTCCGGCCTACCTCTCGCAGCACCTCGAGGAGCTGGACCCGTCCTGGCGAGTGCTGGAGGCGGTGCAGCGGGTCGCCGAGCGCGTGGACCTCGGCAAGGGCCGGGAGCTGACGGCCTCGCAGATGTGCGAGCGTCTGGGCTTCGGGGCCGACGGCCAGTGGACACCGGTGGGCGACCTCTCGGGCGGTGAGCGCCGGCGTCTCCAGCTGACCCGCCTGCTCATGGGCGAGCCCAACGTCCTCGTCCTCGACGAGCCCACCAACGACTTCGACGTCGAGACGCTGAGTGCCCTGGAGGACCTGCTCGACGGCTTCGCCGGAACCCTCATCGTCGTGTCTCACGATCGCTACTTCCTCGAGCGCGTATGCGACGACTTCGTCGCCCTGCTCGGTGACGGTGCGCTTCGCGAGCTCCCGAGCGGCGTCGACGAGTACCTCGCCCGGAGAGCCAGCGGCGCCCCGACCGTCGCGGCCGCGCGCCCGAGCTCGGAGGAGCCGCGCTCCTCGGCCGCAGTGCAGCGTGACCAGCGCAAGGCCCTGGCACGCGTCGAGCGCCAGATCGAGAAGCTCACTGCGCAGGAGCAGTCCCTTCACGAGCAGATTACCGAGCACGCTGCCGACTACGCCAAGGTTGCCGAGCTCGACGCCCAGCTGCGTGCGGTCACGTCTCAGCGGCATGCGGCCGAGGACGAATGGCTCGCCCTCGCGACGTAGTCGTCACGTCGTGGTCCTGTGCCCTCGCGCCTACGATCGAGGCATGGCTCTCCCGACACGAAGCATCGGCGATCTGACCGTCTCGGCCATCGGCCTGGGATGCATGCCCCTGTCGTTCTCGGTGATGATCGATCATCGCGAGCGAGCGATCGACACGATCCACCGGGCTCTCGATCTCGGAATCACGTTCCTGGACACCTCGAACATCTACAGCCCGACCTGGGACACCGTCGGCCACAACGAGAAGCTCGTCGCGGAGGCCCTGCGCATCTACTCGGGCTCGGCTGATCTCGCCGATGTCGTCGTCACGACCAAGGGCGGCATCACCCGTGGTCCAGGTGAGGAGTGGGGCCGTGACTCCACCCCGTCGGGCATCCGTGCTGCCTGCGAGGCCAGCATGCGTGCGCTCGAGGTCGACTCGATCGCCCTGTACCAGCACCACCGACACGATCCCCGCCTCACCTACCGGTCCCAGCTTCAGGCCCTGGCCTCGCTGCGGGACGAGGGGCTCGTCCAGCGAATCGGACTGTCCAATGTCACGGCGGACGAACTGCGCCTGGCCCTCGACGTGCTCGGTGGGCCGCTGGACGGCGGTGTCGTGTCGGTGCAGAACGAGTGGTCGCCGCGCTTCCGGCACGGAGCGGACGTGCTCGATGCGTGCACCGAGCGCGGAATTGCCTTCCTGCCGTGGTCCCCGCTCGGTGGGTCGACCCAGGCCCATGACATCGGAGAGAGGTATGGGACCTTCGCCGAGGTCGGGACCCAAGTTCATGCGTCCGCGCAGGAGGTCATCCTCGCCTGGCTGCTGGCTACCTCTCCCGTCATGATCCCCATCCCGGGAGCGACGCGGCCGGCGACGGTGGACTCCATCGTGCGCTCGATGGACCTCACGCTCACTCCTCAGCAGCTGCGCGACCTCGACGCCACCGAGCCGGAGATGGACTCGATGTACCCGGATGACCAGCCGCGGAGCCCACTGGGCTGACGCGCGTCAGCACCGTCAGGATGCCGAGGCTGCCTCGGGTGTCGGACTCGGTGTCGGTGCGGGTGCGCGCGCGGCCAGTTCAGCCTGGTACTGCGTGTAGGGAACGAAGCACTGGGCGGAGCGCCGACCCTCCCGCCAGCCCTTGGCCGTGGGCCAGATGGCCCACCAGCCGGGGAACTTCTCCTTGCCGTTCCACTGCTTGCCCTGGGCTTGGCACAGCGCCTTCGTCCGGCTCTCGACCGTGCGCGTTCCCGGGAACGTGGAGCCCGGCGAGCCGAGGTCCCGGTCGAGCACCTTGATCCAGTTTACCTTCGGCTTGGTGCAGGGGAAGGCTGAGGTGTTCCGCGCGTTGGGGGTTCCGGGTGTGCAGAAGTCGAACTGCTCAGCCGGAGCCGAGGCCACGACCTCGGCCATCGGCTTCGTGACCGTGACGAGCGAGGTGCCGCCCTGGAGAACGACGTCGCAGCGCATCCAGCGCTGCCCGGCCCTCCACTGCTCGTTCGTCGGGAAGAGCACAGCGGTCAGGAAACGACTCGGCAGGCGGCGCTCCGCCAGGCCGACGTGCGCATTCATGGCCGCGACCGTGCACGACTCGGCAGCGGAGAGGCGTGCGGCGGTGGATGCCTTGGAGGGCAGGCCGAAGGAGTCGGGAAGGGTGCGCACGCCGTACGTCTCCGCGGTGTGCTTCGCCGTGCAGGGGACGGGAGTCGCGGTGGACGACACCTTCTCGAGCGTGGACTTCGGGTAGTCGAAACACGTGCCGATGACGGGCTCGGCTGCCCCCGCGGTCGGGGGCGCGATGAGGGTGGCCAGCAGGACGGCGGCAGCGGCCGCGGCGGTCACGGTCGGGCGCAGCATGGCTCTCCTCACATTGGGGTCGGTGCGGGGTGACGATAACCGATGCCCGGCTGCCGGCTCCGGGCGAGGAATGCCACGGGGAAGGCCCCGTTGTCCCTCACGGAACCACGCTGCCGGAGAGCCCCTGATCGCTCGGAGGGGCCGTCCGGCCGGATTCCTCCTAGGCTGGGCCGATCCCCGCGGGGGTGCAGGACGACCATCCAGGGAGGCGCCGTGCTCATCGGAGTGCCACGCGAGACCAAGCACGGGGAGCGCCGGGTCGCGGCGACTCCCGCGACCGTGACCCAACTGGCGAAGTTGGGCTACGAGGTGCTGGTCGAGTCGGGTGCCGGCGATCCCTCCTCGTTCACCGACGAGGCCTACCGCGCGGCCGGTGCCCAGATCGGGACCGACGCCCAGGCATGGGGCGCGTCGATCGTGTTCCACGTGAACGCCCCCGATGCGGCGCAGATCTCCCTGCTGCAGCCCGGGGCGTACCTCGTGTCGATGATGGCACCGGCGCAGAGCCCGGAGCTCCTGCAGGCGCTGGCCGACCGCGGTGTCACCGCACTCGCCATGGAGGCCGTCCCGCGCATCTCCCGCGCGCAGTCGCTGGACGTGCTGAGCTCCATGGCCAACATCGCCGGTTACCGTGCCGTCATCGAGGCGGCCAACGCCTTCGGCCGGTTCTTCACGGGTCAGGTCACCGCTGCGGGCAAGGTCCCCCCCGCCACGGTGCTCGTGGCGGGAGCCGGCGTCGCGGGCCTTGCCGCCATCGGCACGGCACGCTCACTCGGTGCCATCGTCCGAGCGACCGATCCGCGACCTGAGGTCGCGGATCAGGTGAAGTCCATGGGCGGGGAGTACCTCTCGATCGAGTCGCCTGAGACCGAGGTGAGCGCCACGGGCTACGCCAAGGAGATGGGCGAGGACTACAAGGCCCGCGAGTCCCAGCTCTATGCCGAGCAGGCCAAGGACGTCGACATCGTCATCACGACCGCGCTCATCCCTGGCCGTCCTGCCCCTCGACTCCTGACGGCGGAGATGGTCGCGTCGATGAAGCCCGGCTCCGTCATCGTCGACCTCGCGGCGGCCAGCGGGGGCAACGTCGAGGGATCGGTGGCCGACGAGGTGGTGGTGACGCCCAACGGTGTGACGATCATCGGCTACACGGATCTCGCCGGACGCCTCCCGGCGCAGGCCTCGCAGCTCTACTCGACGAACCTCGTCAACCTCATGAAGCTCCTGACCCCCGGCAAGGACGGCCAGCTCGTCCTCGACTGGGACGACGTCGTCCAGCGATCGATGACGGTGTCTCGTGATCACCAGGTCTCGTGGCCGCCACCGCCGGTCGAGGTGTCGGTAGCGCCGAAGGCAGCGGCAGCCGCCGCTCCCGTCGTGGCCAAGGAGAAGGTCCCGACGAGCCCGCGCAGGCGCTACGCGATCGTGGCTCTCGCGGCGGCGGCCCTGCTCCTGCTCACTGCTGCCGCGCCAGCGCAGCTGACGGCCAACCTCACGGTGTTCATCCTGGCCATCGTGATCGGCTTCTACGTCATCGGGAACGTCCACCATGCCCTGCACACGCCGCTGATGTCCATCACGAACGCGATCTCCGGCATCATCGTCGTCGGCGCCCTGCTCCAAATCGGCACCGGTGACACGCTGGTGACGATTCTCGCCTTCGTCGCGGTCCTGGTGGCGAGCATCAACATCTTCGGAGGTTTCGCGGTGACCCGTCGCATGCTGGAGATGTTCCAGCGATGACCGTCGAATCCCTCGCCACTGCGGCCTACCTCGTCGCCGCCCTGCTGTTCATCATGAGCCTGGCCGGCTTGGCCAAGCATGAGTCGGGCAAGCAGGGCATCTGGTACGGCATCTCGGGCATGACGCTTGCCCTTGTCGCGACGATCGCCCTCGCACTGGACGGTGGCGCGCACGGGGGCATGACCACGCTCGGCATCGTCCTCATGGTCGTGGCACTGGTTCTCGGTGCCACCATCGGCCTGTGGCGCGCCAAGGTCGTCCAGATGACGGGCATGCCCGAGCTCATCGCACTCCTGCACAGCTTCGTCGGCCTCGCGGCCGTGCTTGTCGCGTGGTCCGGCTACCTGATGGTCGAGGCCAAGGGTGACGCGCAGACCGAGATCGCTCCTGACCTGCTGGGCATCCACCACGCCGAGGTTCTGATCGGACTGTTCATCGGTGGAGTGACCTTCACCGGTTCGATCGTCGCCTACCTGAAGCTGGCGGGGAAGATCGACTCGAAGCCGATGATGCTTCCGGGCAAGAACGCCCTCAACATCGGCGCGCTCGTCCTGTTCGTGGCGATGACCGTCTGGTTCGTCATCGACCCGACGCTGTGGCTGCTCATCTCCGCGACCGTCCTCGCCCTCATCCTCGGCTGGCACCTCGTGGCGTCGATCGGCGGTGGCGACATGCCGGTCGTGGTGTCGATGCTCAACAGCTACTCGGGATGGGCGGCCGCGGCTGCGGGTTTCCTGCTCAACAACAACCTGCTCATCATCACGGGCGCCCTGGTGGGCTCCTCGGGTGCCTACCTCAGCTACATCATGTGCCAGGCGATGAACCGCTCCTTCATCTCCGTCATCGCCGGTGGCTTCGGCATGGAGGCTCCCTCCTCCGGGGGTGATGACGAGCAGGGCGAGTACCGCGAGGTCACCGCGGAGGAAGTGGCCGACATGCTGGCCAACGCCTCCTCCGTCGTGATCACTCCGGGATACGGCATGGCGGTGGCCCAGGCCCAGTACCCGGTTGCCGAGATCACCCGCATCCTGCGGGAGCGTGGGGTCAACGTGCGGTTCGGCATCCACCCGGTGGCGGGCCGCCTCCCCGGACACATGAATGTGCTCCTCGCCGAGGCGAAGGTGCCCTACGACGTCGTCCTCGAGATGGATGAGATCAACGACGACCTCTCGGACACGGACGTCGTCCTCGTCATCGGTGCCAACGACACCGTGAATCCCGCGGCCGAGGAGGACCCCGGCTCACCGATCGCGGGCATGCCTGTCCTGCGGGTGTGGGAGGCCGGCAACGTCATCGTCTTCAAGAGGTCGATGGCGGTCGGCTACGCAGGCGTGCAGAACCCGCTGTTCTTCCGCGACAACTCCTCGATGCTCTTCGGGGACGCGAAGGACCGCGTAGAGGACATCCTCCGCGCCCTGTAGGGGGAAGTCCCTACTCGGCGGAGCCGTAGAGCCGGTCGCCGGCGTCGCCGAGTCCGGGCACGATGTAGCCCTTCTCGTTGAGGCGCTCGTCGAGGGCGGCCGTGACGACGGTGACGTCAGCGTCGCGTCCGGCGAAGGCCTCCTCGAGCCGGGCCAGGCCCTCGGGCGCGGCCAGCAGGCAGATCGCCGTGACGTCGCGCGCTCCGCGCTCGAGCAGGAGCTCGATGGCCGCTACGAGGGTGCCCCCGGTGGCCAGCATGGGATCGAGGACGAAGACCTGGCGGTCGTGGATGTCGTGCGGGATGCGGTCGGCGTACGTGGTCGCCATCAGGGAGGACTCGTCGCGCACCATGCCGAGGAAGCCGACCTCCGCCGTCGGCATCAGCTTCATCATGCCGTTCAGCATGCCGAGGCCGGCGCGCAGGATCGGCACGACGATGGGCAGTGGCTCCGCCATCTCCTGCCCTGTCATGGGGGCCACGGGCGTGGTGATCTCCACGGGCCGCACGCGCAGCGAGTCGGTTGCCTCATAGGCCAGAAGGGTCACCAGCTCCTCGGCCAGCAGCCGGAAGGTGGCGGAGGAGGTCTCCTCACGGCGCAGGCGGGTGAGCTTGTGGGCGACGAGGGGGTGATCGATGACGAGAGTGCGCATGCACGCGAGAGTAGTGGTCGGCCTGCCGTTCCTGCCCGTCACATGGGACGATGCGGAGGTGAGCGCACAGGAGGTCACCGTCGATGACGTCGATTTCGCCGTCGCCGCCTATCGCGAGGACGGCCGATGGGTGGTCGCCACCCTTCCGCCGCAGGGCGTGACCACCATGGAGGGCCTCCTCCTGCGCATGCGTCAGCTCCCGGGTGAGGGAGGCGTGTTCGGCGTCGTCTCGGTCGCCGACGAGTTCTTCCTGCTGGCGCACACCGTCCCCGACGGCGTGCGCGTCATGATCAGCGATGCCGCGGCCCTGCTGGACTGGTCGATCGCCCAGGAGGCAGCCGAGCTCATCGGTCTGGAGTGGGACGAGGACGACATCGAAGAGTTCGAGGCCGCCGGCGATGTCGCGCTCTGCGAGGGCTTCGGCCTCGATGCGGCCGAGCTGATCATGATCTGCGAAGACGAGGAGATGTACCCCGACGAGCAGGTCAGGGCCGTGGCCAAGCGACTCGGGTTCGCCTCGGAGCTCGCCATGGCCGTCCGGGGACGATGACGCCCGGCCGCTACGAGGAGGCGATGCGGCTCGCCCTGGACGAAGCGGCGCGCGCCGCCGCGGATCGCGAGATCCCGATCGGCGCCGTCGTGCTGGACGAGGCCGGTGGTGTCCTCTCCTCCGCGCGCAACAGCCGGGAGTCCTCCAGTGATCCCACGGCCCATGCCGAAATCCTCGCCCTGCGCGCAGCGGGCGAGGCTCGCGGATCGTGGCGCCTGCAGGACTGCACGCTCGTGGTCACGCTGGAGCCATGTCCGATGTGCGCGGGTGCCGCGGTCATGTCGCGATTGGGCCGCATCGTGTTCGGCGCGTGGAATGACGAGTACGGCGCCGCAGGATCGCGCTGGGACCTCGTCCGTGACCGTCGGCTCAACCATCAGGTGGAGGTCATCCCCGGCGTGCTGGCCGAGGAGTGCGGAGCGCAGGTGCGCCGCTTCCTGGAGGAGCGTCGAGAGCCCGGCAGCCGTCGTGGCACGATCGG
>CAZQXO010000016.1:0-3287 GCA_964597445.1 uncultured Bifidobacteriaceae bacterium
CCTCGAGCCACTCGACGAGACGGTCGAGTCGGGCGGTGACGGAGTTGATGTTCCAAGTGGCGATGCGCACGACGACGACCTTACGGGAATCGCAGGTCTCACTCAGGCGACGGCCAGACCGAGCTGCTCGCAGGCCCGCGCCATCTGGCGGTCTCGGGTCAGGACCACGTCGCAGCGCGTGATCAGTGCGGACGCCACGTGGATCGCGTCGAGGGACTTCAGGTGCCTGACCGGAAGTTGTGCCGCGGTCGCCAGTGTCCGCGGCGTGATCGCCACGACGTCGACACCTGCAAGCGCCTGTTGTGCGATGTCCCAGGCATCAGCCTCGTCATCCTCCCGACGGATGCGACGCGCGATCTCGACGAGGCTGATGGCCGACGTCGCTGTCCGGAGGCCAGTGGGCGCAGATGAGGGACGCGCGCCCTGGGCGAGCACATGGTCGATGACGATGCCTGAGTCCACATAGGCCAGCATCAGGTTCGATCCTGTCGATCCCATTCGGCCGCGGCGGTCAGCCGGTCAAAGCCGATCCTGCGAAGCACCGCCACGACCTCGGGATCGATCTCGCCGAACGGTCGTGAGGCCGGCGTGATCATGTGGCGGACCTCCTTCGGGTAGGCCCGAAGCGGGTAGTCCCGCAGATACTCGTGGAGTGCCTCCCGGGCGAGGTCCTGCTGCGAGCGCCCGGTCTGCCCGGCCAGGTCGCGCAGGGCATCGGCGAGCTCCTCGGGGAGCCTCAGGTTCATGGCCATGGCATGACGGTACCGCTTTCGGTACCACAGCATCGTCGTCATGGTCGGACGATGTCGGCGGGGGCTGACTCACGACAGTCACGCACCCGTGGGTGGGGGCTGTGGCCAGACCTGTGGATGCCCTTCACCACCGGATTTCGCCCCCGGGAGCCCAGCCGGTAGCCTTCGGGGGCTGCTCGGCTCGCCGGGCACACGCATTTCACCCTCCTGCCACGGATCGACCGTGGCCGCTGAGTCCGAAGGAGGTGGGTTGTCTATGCGTCGTTACGAGATCATGGTGATCCTCGATCCCGATCTGGAAGAGAAGACCATCGCCCCGAGCCTGGAGGCGTTCCTCAACGTCGTCCGCGCCGACGGTGGCACCGTGGAGAGCCTCGACGTGTGGGGCCGTCGCCGCCTCGCCTACGAGATCAACCACAAGCCGGAGGGCATCTACGCCCTCATCCACGTCTCCGCGACCAAGGAGTCCGTGGCCGAGCTCGACCGTCAGCTCTCCCTCAACGAGGCCGTCATGCGCACCAAGGTGCTCCGGCTCGAGGAGAACGCCACGGCAGGGGCCCAGTAATGGCCGCCGGCGACATCGCGATCACGGTGGTGGGGAACCTCACCAACGATCCCGAGCTGCGCTTCACCCCGAGTGGTGCCGCTGTCGCCTCGTTCACGATCGCGTCCAACTCGCGCTACCTGGACAAGACCACGAACGAATGGAAGGACGGCGATCCCGTCTACATGCGGTGCAGCGTGTGGCGGCAGTACGCGGAGAACGTTGCGGAGTCCCTGACCAAGGGCACGCGCGTCATCGCGACCGGCCGCCTCAAGCAGCGCTCGTATGAGACGCGCGAGGGCGAGAAGCGCACGGTGCTGGAGATGGAGGTCGACGATGTCGGCCCGGCACTCCGCAACGCGACCGCCAAGGTCAACCGAGTCCAGCGCGAGGGAGGCGGTTTCGGCGGCGGGGCACCCAGTGGTGCACCAGCCGACGATCCGTGGGCGGCAGGCCCGTCCTCCGGCGCCGGCTTCGACGAGCCTCCCTTCTGATCCATCGATCTTCCGTAATCCGCATCCCGAGGCCATCGGCCCCGGCCCCCGACAGGAGCAAGACGAATGGCACGAGACAACAAGGGTCGCCAGTCCGCGTCCCGCAAGAACGAGAAGATGGTCAAGGCCAAGGCCTGCCAGTTCTGCAAGGAAGGCGTCAAGGCGATCGATTACAAGGACACGAACCTGCTCCGCAAGTTCATCTCCGATCGCGGCAAGATCCGCGCCCGTCGCGTCACCGGCAACTGCACGCAGCATCAGCGCGACATCGCCATGGCTGTCAAGAACGCCCGCGAGGTGGCACTCCTTCCCTACTCGACGACCGCGCGCTGACGCCTGACAAGAACAGGAACGAACATGAAGCTCATCCTCACTCAGGACGTCGCGGGCCTCGGTGCCCCGGGCGACGTCGTCGAGGTCAAGGACGGCTACGGCCGCAACTACCTCGTGCCCCGCGGGTTCGCCATCCAGTGGACCCGTGGCGGCGAGAAGCAGGTCACGCAGATCAAGCGCGCCCAGAAGGTGCGCGAGGTGCGCGACCTCGGTCACGCCAACGAGATCAAGCAGGCCATCGAGTCCCTGTCGATCACGGTCACGGCCCACGCCGGTGACACGGGTCGTCTCTTCGGATCGGTCACGAACGCCGACATCGCTGATGCGGTCAAGGCCGCGGGCGGTCCGGTGATCGACAAGCGCAAGGTCGTCATCGACGTGCCGGTGAAGACGGTCGGAAAGCACACGGCCAAGGTCGAGGTGCACCCGGACGTCACCGCGAAGGTGACCTTTCAGGTCGTCGCCGGCTAGCAGGCGCAGCAACGACGGAGGGCCACCCCCTAGGGGGTGGCCCTCCGTCGTTGGCGATGCGTCACATGCCGTTGCTGCTCACCGCAGCAGCGATGACCACGAAGTAGAAGATGGTGCCGATGACGGCCAGGATGAGGCCGATGATGCCGAGGATGAACCCGGCCTTGGCGGAGCCACCGTTGGTGGCGAGGCCCTGCTCGGCATTGCGCATGCCGATGCGACCGAAGATGATGCCGAGGATGCTCCCGATGTAGGGAAGGCAGCCGATGATGCCGAGGATGCCCAGGACGAGAGCGGCGGTGCCCATGCCGTTCTGCGGCATTGCGGGCTGGCCCTGCTGGAATGGGGGCACGGGTGCGGACATGGTGGTTCCTTCCGGTAGGTCAGAGGCGACCAGTAAAGCGCACCCCAAGGTCCCGCGCGGTGTTTCCCTTCGTCTGTACAGTCGCGCTGTCGTCTACAGGGAGGGGTCGGCGTGACCTTCTCGAGTTCGATCCGCACCTGTCTGCGCAAGTACGCGGACTTCACCGGGCGCGCGTCGCGCCCGGAGTTCTGGTGGTTCTTCCTGTTCACGGCACTCGTCAGTCTCGTGCTCACCATCCCGATCTACGTCCTGGTGTTCCTCCTCGCGGCGGCGAGTGAGAACGGCGCTGGGACCGGAGTGCTGACGGTCCTGACGATCGTCTGGTCGCT
>CAZQXO010000016.1:3387-45412 GCA_964597445.1 uncultured Bifidobacteriaceae bacterium
GTGAGAACGGCGCTGGGACCGGAGTGCTGACGGTCCTGACGATCGTCTGGTCGCTCGTCGTGGTGGCCGTGTCGATCGCGCTGTTCATCCCCCTGCTGGCGGCGGGAGCGCGTCGTCTGCATGACTACGGCCAGAGCGCTTGGCTTCTGCTCCTGTACGTCGTTCCCTGCGGGAACATCGCCCTGATCGTCCTCTGGGCCTTGGACGGCACGCCCGGCGACAACCCCTACGGCCCGCCACCTGTCGGGTAGTTACTCCTCAGTACGTGCGTGTCGGTCCGGTGGCCTCGCCCACGGGACCGACACGCTTTTCCCATCCCCGCACTTCCCCTGGGGTCATGGAGGAGGAGTCATGGCATTTTCCGCACACGAGGTCCTCGAGGAGTCGTGGACGCTGAGCAAGCGGACCTATTGGTCCTGGTGGCCCGTGGTCATCGTCGCGGTGGTCATCCCGCTGGTCCTGCAGCTCATCGCCGGCCTGCTGACCGACTGGGCGAGTGATCTCGATGGGTTCCTCGGTGCCCTGATCGGCATCGTCGGCGCGATCATCGCGATCATCGCCGTTCTGGCCGCGGTCCTGATGATCCTGGGTCTCTTCCGCAACGCCTACGCGGTGAGCGGTGGCGAGCGCCCGAGCGTCGCGCGCCTGTTCGAGACTCGCCACTACTGGTGGTTCCTGGCGGCTGGCCTGATCTACCTGGGCATGGTGACGATCGGCCTGTTCGCCCTGATCATCCCGGGCCTCATCATCGCCTTCATGCTGGCGCTGTTCCCGTACGCCCTCATCGCGGGCAATGCCAACAATGGCTTCTCTGCGCTGGCGACTAGCTGGGATCGCATCACGAGCAGCTTCTGGAAGTACATCGGCCTGCGCATCGTGCTCTTCGGTGTACCGATCGCGGTGCTCATCGCGTTCTTCTTCGTCCTCGGCACCCTCGGTGGCGGAGCCTTCGCGAGCGTGGAGATCTTCAGTGGTGACACCGTCGGAGGCGTCCTCGCGGTGATCCTGGGCATCATCGCCTTCGTCGCGATGGTGCTGGTCTACGTGCTCGCGATCATCTTCACCTACGTGTCGGATGCTCTGGCGTACCGTCGCCTCGCTCCGGAGTGGGCGGAGTAGTCACTCCCGCACGCTGAACTGCACGAGAAGGCCGTCGACGATCCCGTCGGCGGCCTTCTCGATCATGTCGAGGGTCTCGAGGAAGCCGTCCTGTCCGCCGTAGTAGGGATCCGGGACGGACAGGTCGGGGTGAGGCTCCGTCAGGTGCGCCAGTGCCGGGTCGAAGGAGCGGAACATGCGCAGGGGGGGACGCGTGTCCGACGGCAGTCCTGCCGAATCCAGCATCACGGCGAGGTCGCGGTAGTTGGCCTCGTCCATAGCGAGCAGGAGATCGATGTCGCTCATCCAGTCGGGCGTGATCTGGCGCGAGACATGCTCGACCTCGTACCCCGCATCCACCAGCGCGGCATGGGCCCGGGGGTCGGCCGGATGCCCGAGATGCCAGTCGCCGGTGCCGGCCGAGTCGACCCGCACCACGTCCGCGAGACCGGCGGCCGCCACGCGCTCCTGCAGGACCACCTCGCCCATGGGCGATCGGCAGATGTTGCCCAGGCAGACGACGGTGATCCGGTAGGTCTCGGGGGTCATGGGGCTCCACGTTACCCACGAGTTTTCATCCACAGCCTTGGGACACGATCACCCCCGGTCGCACGAGGCAATCCCGGGCGGTCCCGCGCGCAATTCCCCAGCCCATCCACAGCGCTGCCCGGTGGTTCCCGCACCTTGGCCCCACGTTGTCCACAGGCTCATCCACAGGGGTCGTGGACGGTGTCACCCCCCGTCCCTACCGTGGGGTCGTGACCGTCCACGAACTCCACCCGAATGACGACCTCGGCATCGACCGCACCCCGCCGAACGACGTCGCCGCGGAGCAGTCGGTCCTCGGCGCCATGCTCCTGAGCAAGGACGCCATCGCCGACGTCGTCGAGGTCATCCGGGAGAACGACTTCTACCGTCCGGCGCATCAGGTGATCTACGGCGCGATCCTCGACCTCTACGGGCGCGGCGAGCCTGCCGACGCCGTCACGGTCGCCGCCGATCTCACCCGCTCCGGCGACATCGGACGTGTCGGGGGCGCTCCCTACCTGCACGAGCTGGTCTCCATGGTCCCGACGGCGGCGAACGCGGGCTACTACGGCCGCATCGTGCGCGAGAAGGCGATCCTTCGCCGCCTGGTCGAGGCCGGCACTCGGATCGTCGCGATGGGCTATGCCGGCACCGGTGATGTGGATCAGACGGTCGACCGGGCGCAGGCGGAGGTCTATGACGTCACCGAGCGACGCACGAGCGAGGACTACGCACCGCTCAGCGACATCATGGGCGATGCCCTCAACGAGATCGAGGCGATCTCGAACCGCAACGGCGAGATGGTCGGGGTCCCCACCGGATTCACGGAGCTCGACAAGCTCACGAATGGACTGCATCCCGGCCAGCTGATCATCGTTGCGGCCAGGCCGGCCATCGGCAAATCGACTCTGGGCGTGGACATTGCCCGTGCGGCTTCCATCAAGCACGGTCTCACCAGCGTCATCTTCTCCCTCGAGATGAGTCGCAGCGAGATCGTTATGCGCCTCCTCTCCGCCGAGGCCCAGGTGCCCCTGCACCACATGCGCGCGGGCTCGATGAGCGACAGCGATTGGACCAAGCTCGCGAACAAGATGGGCGTCGTCAGTGAGGCGCCCCTGTTCATCGACGACTCGCCCAACATGACGCTCATGGAGATCCGCGCCAAGTGCCGCCGCCTCAAGCAGCGGCACGATCTGCGCTTGGTCATCGTGGACTACCTGCAGCTCATGACGAGCGGCAAGCGGGTGGAGAGCCGCCAGCAGGAGGTGTCGGAGTTCTCCCGATCCCTCAAGCTGCTCGCCAAGGAGCTCGGGGTCCCGGTCATCGCCATCAGCCAGCTGAATCGCGGCCCGGAGCAGCGCACGGACAAGAAGCCGATGCTGTCCGATCTTCGCGAGTCCGGATCCCTCGAGCAGGACGCGGACATGGTCGTCCTGCTGCATCGGGAGGATGCGTATGAGAAGGAGTCACCGCGCGCGGGTGAGGCGGACTTCATCGTGGCCAAGCACCGCAACGGCCCCACGGCCACGGTGACGGTCGCGTTCCAGGGTCACTACTCCCGGTTCGTCGACATGGCGCAGATCTGATCCCCGGCCCTCGCGCATGACGGCGTCACCACGCCGCCGGGGCTAGTCCGTCGACGTGTCCCGGGCGAGCAGCACCGAGCAGGGGGCGCTGTGCGCCACGGCACCGGCGACGGATCCGACGACCAGTCGCGCCACCCCGGTGCGTCCCTGGGTCCCCAGAGCGACGAGGTCCGGTGCGAGCTCATCGATGGCATCGAGGATGCGGTACTTGGGATTGACCGTGAGCGCGTTCGGGTCCACGTCGAGCAGATGAACGGTGACGCTCGCCCCGGAGGCCTCCAGCACATCGGCTGCTGCTCGGGCATGACCCTGGATCTCATCGTCCCCCTCGCGGACGGCGATGACGTCGATCCGGCACGTGCTGATCCACGGCAGGTGGGTGAGCGTGTCGACGGCGGCTCGTGCGTGGGGGGAGCCATCGACGGCGACGAGGATGGATCGCACCTGCTCCGCCGCGCGGGCGATGACCAGAGGAGTGGTCGGGCACCGCAGGAGCCACTCGGCCGTGCTTCCGATGCGCATGGCCTTGAGCAGCCCCCGGCCGCGGGCTCCCACGACCATGAGATCGGAGTCCTGCTGCTCGCACAGGATCACCCGGGGGTCGTAGGCCGTCGTGAGATGCCGAATCTCCGCGAGGTCTGCCGTCGAGGGCGCGACACGGGGTCGGTCGGGCGTGTGCTCATGCAGGGGCTCATGGGTGAACAGCGGTGCGACCTGCGGATCCGGTTCGGTGACGGTGACCACGTCGACCTTCCAGCCGGACCACGTCTGTGCGGAGATCCAGCCCCACGCGATGTCAGCCCCCGCGGAGAGATCGTCACCGAAGGTGATGCGATTCGTCCATACGCTCATGCTTCAAGGGTACGTCCGTGACATCGACGATGTCTCTCTGAGACGGCTCATGACAGGTCAGTTCCGACCGGTGTTGAATGCGTGCATGCGCACCCCAAGGAAGTCGATCGTCCTCGTTGCCGTGCTCGCTCTCGGCGTCCTGACGGCGCCGAGTGCTCACGCGGAGACGGTGGCCGTGGATCCGGGACGGCAGGTGTCAGCCGGCAAGCCGATCACCGGCTCGGGTCAGAATCTCCCGACCCTGAAGTCGACGGCCATCTGGGACATCGGCTCCTATCCCGCGGACCTCCTCCAGGGCTACTACACGAGTGGTCAGGCACTCCGCGACCAGTCGGCTGTTGCGCGGGCCGCCCGGGTGTGGGCCACGAAGTGGGCTCGTGACGTGTGCGGGCCGACACCGGCGGAGGTCCGCGACTGCAGACTCGCAGCAGTCTTCGACATCGACGACACGCTGCTGAGCAGCTACCCGACACTGTCGACCAACTCACCGTCCTTCACCTACTCTCCGGCGGCGGACGCCGCCGCGATCTCGGCCTGCACGCAGCCGGTGATCCAGCCCGTGAAGAGCCTGTACCTGGCCCTGCGGCGGATGGGCTTCGCCACCGCCCTCATCACGGGCCGATCTGAGAGCGAGCGCGAGGCCACGGTCGCGTGCCTGTCCCAGAACGGGATCACCGACTGGGTGGAGCTCGTCATGAAGCCGTCAGGGTCGACCACGCAGGCCTCGTCCTACAAGGCGCAGGCCCGTCGTTCGCTCGCCCGCGAGGGATGGCGCATCGGCCCCAGCATCGGGGATCAGGTGAGCGACATGTCCTTCGGATCCCTGGCTCACGGCTTCCTCATCCCGAATCCGATGTACCTCATCCCCTGATCGCGGCATCACGCCTCCTCGCGGCGATCGGGTGAGGAGTGCCTCTGGGCCCAACGTCCCTAGTCCGGCGGCGCACCCGGGTGTGCACTGGAGGCATGGGTGATCCGGGGGCGACAGCCGGACTCACGTCCGAGGCGGCGGCTGATCGATGTCGTCGGGATGGTCCGAACATCATCCCGAGGCCGCGACGCAGATCCGTCCTCCGCGTCATGCTCGATGAGCTGACTCACTTCTTCGCCCTCCTCCTGTGGGTGGCGGCGGCCCTGGCCTGGGTCGCGGGGATGCCTGCCCTCACCGCCGCGGTGGTGGCGGTCGTCGTCCTCAATGCCGTCTTTTCGTTCATCCAGCAGGCACGTGCGGATCGCGCTGCCGAGCGGCTGTCCAGCCTCCTTCCCTCCTACGTGCTGGTGGTCCGCGATGGCCGGCGACAGCGCATCGAGGCGGCGGGCGTGGTCGTCGGCGACCACGTGGTGCTGCGACCCGGGGATCGGGTTCCCGGAGACGGCACCCTGACCCGCACACTCGGGCTTGAAGTCGACACGTCGATGCTCACGGGTGAGAGCGTGCCCGATCGGCCCGATGACGACAGTCGCGCGTGGGCCGGCACGTTCGTCGTCGCGGGCGAGGGCGAGATGACTGTCGATCGCACCGGTCGATCGACTCGACTCGCGGAGATCGCCGCGCTCGCGACAGCCGACCGGCAGCCCATCACGCCCCTGACGCGGGAGCTGCGGAGAGTGGTGCGCTTGATCGCGATTCTCTCGGTGAGCATCGGCGCCGTCTTCTTCGCGGTGACCCTGCTCCTGGGCGGTGAGCCGAGCCAGGGGATCGTGTTCGCGATCGGGGTGACCGTCGCTCTGGTGCCCGAGGCACTGCTGCCCACGGTCACGCTGACCCTCGCATGGGGTGCCGAGCAGATGGCGCGGCGCCACGTGCTGGTGCGCAACCTGAATGCGGTCGAGACGCTGGGCTCCACGACCATCATCTGCACGGACAAGACGGGCACCCTGACGCGCAACGAGATGACGGTCATGGCCGCCTGGACCCCACGCGTGGAGGCGCACGTCGCTCGAGCGGGCTACGAGCCCGAGGCCGACGTCGCTCTCACGGTGCCCGAGGAGGCCTCCGCGATTCAGGCGCTGGCCGCTGCCGCGGTGCGCTGCTCGGATGGGTATGCGCATCTGGTCGACGGTGCGTGGCGAGCGCACGGGGACCCCATGGAGGCCGCCCTCGACGTGTTCGCTCGCCGCGTGGGACTCGATACCGATGACCTGAGGGCGCAGGGAACGCGTGCGCATTTCCCCTTCGACCCCCGTCGTCGGATGATGTCCGTCCTCGTCGGAAGGGACATCCTCGTCAAGGGGGCACCGGACGCGCTGCTGGCACGATGCGCCGACGTGGGCGACGCAGCCCAGATCGTGGAACGCATGACGGGTGAGGGGCTGCGCGTCATCGCCGTCGGGGCGGGTCAGTGGGCCCTCAGTGGCGTGCCGCCGTCGTACGAGGAGGCGGAGCGCGATCTGACCCTCCTCGGGCTCATCGGACTCGAGGACCCGCCGCGCGAGGAGGTCCCGGCGGCGATCGTGGCCTGCCGTGATGCCCAGGTATCGGTGATCATGGTGACCGGCGATCACCCGGTGACAGCGGCAGCCATCGCGACCGAGATCGGACTTCGCCCGCCCGACGGCGCCGTCATCATCGGAGCGCAGTTGCCGGACGACGAGACGGCGCTGGCTGAACTGGTGCAGCGCAGCGGAACGGTGATCGCCCGCGTGTCACCGGAGGACAAGCTCCGCATCGCACGGGCTCTTCGCGGGGCCGGACACGTGGTTGCCATGACGGGCGATGGCGTCAACGATGTGCCGGCCCTGGAGGAGGCGGACATCGGCATCGCGATGGGGCTGTCGGGAACCGATGTCGCGCGTGAGGCCGCCGACCTCGTGCTCCTTGACGACCGCTTCTCCTCGATCGTGGCGGGAATCGAGCAGGGTCGCGCGACCTACGCGAACATCCGTCGCTTCCTGACCTACCACCTGACCGACAACGTCGCCGAGGTGACGCCCTTCCTGGTGTGGGGGCTGAGCGGTGGATCGTTCCCCCTCGCGCTGGGTGTTCTGCAGATCATCGCGCTGGACATCGGGACCGACACGCTGTCCGCCGTGGCACTCGGAGCCGAGCCTCCGTCGCGGAACGTTCTGCGCGGACCGCCCAACTCGGGCAGGCTCCTGAACCGGACCGTGCTGCTGCGGGCCTTCGGTCTGCTCGGGCCCGCGATCGCCGTGATGACGATGGCGGCGTTCGTCGCCACCTTCCTCGGGTCGGGCTGGAGGATGGGCGAACCGTTTCCCTCCGGAACGATCCTGCTCGCGGCCTCGGGCGCGGCGTTCATGACGGTCGTGCTGGGGCAGATGGCCAACGCCTTCGCCTGCCGCAGTGCGACGCGGACGCCGTGGTCCCTCGGCTGGACGACCAACCGCCTTCTCGTGCCTGCGGTTCTCGGAGGCTTCGCCTTCGCCTTGGTCACGATCCTCGTCCCGGTCGTGGCCAGCCTGCTCGGCCAGGCCACCCCCACACCGATCGGCTGGGCGCTGGCCCTGATGGCCATCCCGGTCCTGTGGCTGGTCGACGCGGCCTACAAGTCCCAGCGCGCCCGGCACGCGGCGCGTGGATCGGCTGATCACACCGTGAGGGCGACGGCGGCGCCGAGGGCGAGGACGACGCCGGACCACTGAAGTCGGGACATCCGCTCGTGCAGGATCACGTGCGCCAGCACGAGGGTCGCCGCGGGGTAGAGGGATCCGATCACGGCGATGACGACGAGCTCTCCCCCCTGGGCGGCGAGCTGGAACATCCCGTTGGCGAAGGCGTCGAGGACGCCGGCCGAGATGGCCAGGGCCCAGGGGTACCCGCTCCAGCGACGGCGGCCCTGCCGCCACAGCAGTACGAGGGCGACGACGATCATGCCGATGCTGGACCACCAGCGGGAGAGAGCGGCGACCCAGATGCCCGAGTCCTCCGGAGCGATGCCCAGCCCGACGAGGTAGAGACCGATGAACAGGCCGGCACCACCCGAGAGCAGGAGACCGCGCATCGTGACGCGCGCATGCGGACCCGACTCGCGACTGACGAGGATGACGGCCACCACGGCGAGGGCCATGCCCGCGAGGATGAGCGGGGTCAGGACCTCCCCGCGCAGGACACCGACGAGCACGGGAACGGCGGCTCCCCCGACGGCGGTCAGGGGAGAGACGATTCCCATCGGGCCGACGGCGAGTGCGCCGTAGAGGAAGAACATCGCAAGTGTGCCGACGACGGCGGTGTAGACGGAGAGCCAGATCACGCTGCTGCTGATGGCGCCGTGCACAAGCGTGAGACCGATGAGGGTGATGGCGATGGCCCCGGCCGGGTAGGAGACGGCCAGGATCCGAGGCGACCCGACCCGACGGGTGGCAACCCCTCCCGCGAAGTCGGCGACCCCCCAGGCGATGCTCGAGATCAGGGCCAGCAGCGCGGGCACGGCCATCCTCCTTCGGGGGTCGAGCGCTCACTGTCCCAGAAGCGCGCGCGTTCGCCCTTCGGACCCCCATACTCGGGTCGTGCTGCGTCTGGATCCCTCAAGCGTCTCCACCCTTCCGGCGAACATCGCCACTCCCCGGTACGACCGTGCGGCGGTGACGCCCGGCATCGTCCATGTCGGCGTGGGCAACTTCCATCGTGCGCACCAGGCCCTGGTCGTGGATCGACTGCTCTCGCAGGGCTCGGACATGGACTGGGGCATCAGGGGCGTGGCCCTCCTGGAGTCCGATGAGCCGCTCGTCCGGCGGATGCAGCAGCAGGACTGCCTCTACACCCTCGTCGAGAAGAGTCCGGACGGCACGTGGGACTACCGCGTCATCGGCAGCATCCTCGACGTCCTCCTCGCCCCGGACGATCCCGAGGCCGTGATCGAGGCCATGGCCGACCCGCGCATCCGGATCGTCTCCCTCACCATCACCGAGGGTGGGTACAACGTCGACCGGCTCACGGGGGAGTTCCTCGCGGACAGTCCGGGAGTCCAGGCGGATCTCTCGCCCGAGGCGGTCCCGACCACCGTCTTCGGCGTCGTGTGCGAGGCACTTCGACGTCGACGTGCGGGTGGCCTACCGGCCTTCACCGTCCTGTCGTGCGACAACATCCAGCACAACGGTGACGTCGCCCGCCGCATGTTCCTCGCGTTCGCACGGATGCGCGATGCGGATCTGGCCGAGTGGATGGAGCAGCAGGTCTCCTTCCCGAACTCGATGGTCGACCGCATCACGCCGGTGACGGCCCCAGCCGATGTCGAGGCCGTGTCCGAGGCGCTGGGAGTCCGGGACGAGTGCCCCGTCGTCTGCGAGCCCTTCTTCCAATGGGTCGTCGAGGACGCCTTTCCGCTGGGTCGCCCCGCGTGGGAGAACGCTCGCGTGCAGGTGACCGACGACGTCACTCCCTACGAGAAGATGAAGCTGCGACTGCTCAATGCGAGCCATCAGGGGCTCTGCTACTTCAGTCGACTGGCTGGCTACTCGTATGTCCATGATGCGATGACGTGGCCTGAACTCCGTACCTTCCTGCGTCGATTCATGGATGAGGAGCAGACACCGACGCTCGATCCCGTGCCCGGAGTCGACCTCGACGCCTACAAGACCCAGTTGATCGACAGGTTCAGCAATCCGCAGGTGCGCGACACCGTCGCGCGGCTGTGCGCGGAGTCATCGGACCGCATCCCCAAGTGGCTGCTCCCGGCCGTTCGCGATCGTCTCGCGCAGGGCGGCGAGGTGCGACTCGCCGCGGCCATCGTGGCGAGCTGGGCCCGCTACGCCGAGGCTGTGGACGAGTCAGGTGCACCGATCGAGGTCGTGGATCCGCTGCGCGACGAACTCGTCCCGATCGCGCAGCGCCAGAGCATCGAGCCCACGGCGTTCCTCGACAACCGCCGCCTGTTCGGCGATCTCGTCGAGGATCCCCGATTCCGTGATCCCTATCTCGCTGCGCTGGATCGCCTGCACTCCCGGGGATCCCGTGAGACGGTCATCTGGCTGCTGTCGAGTGAAGGAGAGGCATGACCGACCCCACGAGCATTCCGGTCACCCAGCGTGCGAGCGTCCTCGGCGCGGATCTCGCCCTGCGCATGGAGGAGCGCCCCGTCCCGGCCCCCGGGCCGGGCGAGGTGCTCGTGCGGGTGCGCTCAGTGGGCGTGTGCGGAAGCGATATCCACTACTTCGAGCACGGGCGCATCGCCGACTTCATCGTCGAGGGCCCCTTGGTGCTCGGTCACGAGTCCTCGGGGACGGTGGTCGCGCTCGGGACGGGAGTGGAGGACATCGCCGTGGGCAGCACCGTCGCCCTGGAGCCCGGGGTGCCCTGCGGCTCCTGCGAGCAGTGCCGAGTCGGTCGCTACAACCTGTGCCCCGACGTGCAGTTCTTCGCGACGCCTCCCGTCGACGGCACCTTCTGCGAGTACGTCGTGCTGCCACGAGCCTTCGTGCATCCGGTCCCGGAGCACGTCTCCTTCGATGCCGCGGCCCTGGTCGAACCTCTGTCGGTCGGCGTGTGGGCGTGCCGCAAGGCGAACGTGCGCGTCGGCTCGCGCGTCCTCGTGACAGGGGCTGGTCCGGTGGGCGTGATGGCGGCGCTCGTCGCGCGTGCCCACGGTGCCTCAGCCGTGACCCTGAGCGACACGAACCCGGATCGACTCTCCTTCGCCTCCGGTCTCGGCTTCGCGACCGTCGATCCTCGTGGCGTCGATCTGCCGGCGGTGGTCTCGGCGGATGTTCTCCTCGAATGCAGCGGCGCACCGGCCGCGATCGATGCCGGTATCCGCTCGGTGGCACCTGCAGGAACGGTCGTGCTCGTGGGCATGAGTCCGGACACGATGGTCCCGCTTCCCGTCGGCGTCATCCAGGGCCGTGAGATGTGGGTGACCGGCACCTTCCGATACGCGCACACCTACCCGACGGCGATCGATCTCGTGGCGTCCGGTCGGATCGATCTCGACGCCCTCGTGTCACGTGCCTTCCCCCTGGAGGACGCTGAGGAGGCACTCACCTACTCGCGTCGGGATCCCGCTGCGATGAAGGTGATGGTGCACACCTGAGGACCTAGGCGGGGCAGGCGGTCGGGCGCAGGGCCTCCGGGATCGCGAACGGTGTTCCCGGGGAGCAGGCCTCCTCGGGGGACGTCAGGATCCAGCCCATGTCGGTGCCGCGCAGGAGGAAGGAATCCGTCGTCTCCTGCTCTCCGGTCAGGACGCGGGTGCTCGTGTAGGACCAGTTCGAGTCGCAGGCCACGGACTCCAGGCCGGCGAGCTCGGCCCCGGCCTCGGACAGGATGTGCTCGATCTCGTGCGTGATGCCGTCGACGTCGCAGGAGGCGTCGACCGCGGGGCCGCTCGAGCAGGCAGCCAGGGGAGCCACGAGCAGGGCCGTCAGGAGCATCAGGGCGGACCGCATGTCCTCAGGGTCTCATGAGGGGGCCCCCTAGCCAACACGCGAATGAACGACGGATTTCGTTGCATGAAGGGGCAGCAGCCGTGCCTTTCCTGAGCTACTCTCGCCACAAGCGACGAATCCCTCAAGGAGTTTCCATGGACACCCTCGCTCACGACCCTGCGACCTGGCGTCACGTCCCGGCCACCTCCTCCCCGGTGGACCACGCCCGGGTCGCCCAGCTCATGGCGGCGGAGTGGGAGCGCTTCACGGCGACCACGCCGGCGTCGGGTGAGCACAACATCCGGGCGAGCAGGAGCCTGCCCCTGGGCGTGACGTCCTCCTTCCAGCACTGGGATCCGTACCCGATCTCGATCGTCTCGGCCAAGGGAGCCTGGCTGACCGACGTCGACGGGCGCCAGCTGCTCGACCTGTCCATGGGCTTCGGCGCCATGCTCGTCGGGCATCTCAATCCGACGGTCGTGGCCCAGGTCACCGAGGCGCTCGAGAAGACCGGCACGCTGTTCGTCACGCCGTCGCCGTCGGCGACCGAGATGGCCGAGCGCTACCAGCAGCGCTTCGGACTCGATCGACTCCGCTTCACCAACTCGGGCACGGAGGCGACCATGTACGCGGTGCGCACGGCGCGCGCCTACACCGGTCGCAAGGCGATCGTGAAGCTCGAGGGCGGCTACCACGGCGGTTACGACGGCCTCGCCGTCTCCGTCAAGCCGGGCGTGGCCGAGGCTGGACCTGAGGACGCGCCGACTCCCGTGACCCCGTTCGATGTGGAGGCGGGCACGGTCCATGTGGTGCCCTACAACGACATCGATCGCCTGCGCGAGGTCTTCGAGCAGAACCGCGGCACGATCGCGGCGTTCGTCCTGGAGCCGGTGATGGAGAACATCGGCATCGTGCTGCCCGATGCCGGCTACCTCGCTGCCGTGCGTGAGGCGTGCGACGAGTACGACGTCGTCCTCATCTTCGACGAGGTCAAGACCGGGCTCACCGCGGGTTATGCGGGAGCTGCCCGGCGCCTCGGCGTGGAGCCCGACCTCATCACGCTGGCGAAGAGCATCGGCGGCGGCCTGCCGCTCGCGGCCTTCGGTGGTCGCGAGAAGGTCATGCAGGCCGTCATCGACAATCGCATGCCTCACTTCGGCACCTACAACGGCAATCCCCTCGTGATGGCGGCGGCACGCGCTGTCGACGAGGTCTGCACGCAGGCGGCCCTCGATGCGGCGGAGGAGGTCAACGACGATGCCCTGCGTGCGATCGACGCGATCATCGAGGAGTACTCCCTGCCGGCCCACACGGTGGGACTCGGCGTGAAGGGCGCCGTCACCTGGTCGCCCACGCCTGTGCGCAACTACCGCGACTACAAGCGCACTGACTTCGAGGTCGCGGAGCTCAGCTGGCTCTGGGGCGTCAACCGGGGTGTCCTCACGCCCCCCGGGCTCGACGAGCAGTGGCTGGTGTCGCTGGCTCACACGCCGGCCGACATGGACCTGCTCGTCACGACCTTCCGCGAGCTGGCGGAGGCGCTGCGCTCCTGACCTCGAGCGCGGCGTGCGCCCGAGGCATCCCGCCTGCCTAGACTCCTGAGATGCTCTCCCTGAGACTCCTGGCCCAACTCGCTGATGACCACGCGACGGACCTCGTCATCGCGCCGCCACCCCTGCTGATCGGCGATCGGACGTTCGACATCGCGATCCGACCGGTGCTGATGGGCGTCGTCAACCTGTCGAGCGACTCCAGCTATCGCGACAGCATCGCGAACACGACGGAGTCGGCCATACGCAAGAGCCGAGTGATGGCGACGGAAGGGGCGGCCATCGTCGACATCGGTGCCGAGTCCACGACGGCGAAGGCCTCGAGGGTCACAGCCGAGGATCAGATCGCTGCGCTGGTGCCCGTCATCGCACCGCTGGCGGCCGAGGGCATCATCGTCTCCACTGAGACCTACGAGCCCGCCGTGGTCGAGGCCGCGCTCGAGGCGGGAACACAGGTCCTGAACATGACGGGCGTGTCGCACGAGGAGGCCATGCTCGACCTCGCGGCATCGGCGGGCGCCACCGTCATCATGTGCTTCTCCGGCGGGGGCAATGTCCGCGAGATCGTCGACATCTCCGTCGGCGGAGATCCCGTCCCCGATCTCCTGGCCCATTTCGAGCCCCGGATCGAGAGGGCGCGAAGCCGGGGCGTCGACCGCATCGTCATCGATCCCGGCATGGGCTTCTACTACGGGAACCTCACGGATCCACCGACGCGCGCCCGGCATCAGGCATCGGTGCTGCTGAACTCGTTCCGGCTTCGTCGCCTGGGACTTCCGATCTGCAACGCCATGCCCTCGGCCTATGCGCTGTTCGAGGAGAACTACCGTTCGGCGGAGCCGTTCTTCAGTGTTCTCGCACTGCTCGGTGGCACGGATGTGATCCGGACCCACGAGGTCCCGAAGGTCCGCTCGGTGCTCGACATCATGGAGCTGGTCGGCACCTGACGCTGGACGTCACGGCCGCTCGGGTGCCCCACTCGTGTCTGAGCGGACGGCCGCGGCGAACACGCGGTGGGCTTCCCGCGCCTCCTCGACGGTCGCGGTGCCGAATCGGCCTCCGAGGGCCCCGACGCGCTCGGCCAGGTAGGAGGCCCACATCTGCAGGAGGGCGTCGGTGAAGCCGAACTCGAAGATGCCCCCGGTGATCGTCGGCCAGGCCGAGGCGTTGCCGGGCTGAACCTCCTCCCAGACCTGCTCGCCGTCGCGCATCACGAACCGCTGGAGCGTGGCCGGGGTGCGCGTGGAGAAGCGCACCCCGCCATCCATGCCCAGAGCCTCGAACGACCACGTGTTCATCTGGCCGGGCGCGATGCGACGCGTCTCCCAGAGCATGCTGAACCTGCGAGCAGCCGCCTCGTGCGAGGTCGGCACCCGGCACGCGAGGACGGCGTTGTCCCAGGTGTCGCAGGGCACCAAGGTTCCGTCGGCACCAGGCCGATGCGTCACCACGTTGTCGAGCATCGCGTAGACGGACTCAGGGCGGTAGCCCAGGCGAAGTGGCAGGTGCGCGACATGGAGTCCGAGGTCACCCATCACGCCGATCTCACCGCACGTCGCGACCTGACGCTTCCAGTTGATGGGCTTGCTGCGATCGAGGTCTGAGGAGTGGGCGAACTGCGAGCGCACGTCGAGGATGTCCCCGAGGGCGCCTGAGGCGGCATACGCGTAGGCGCGCTGGGCTCCGGGGTAGAAGGGGAACTCGCTGGAGACCCGGACGAAGGCCGCGCTGCCGTCGAGGGAGGAGGCGATGCGCTCGGCAGCCGGGCTGTCGATCCCGAACGGCTTCTCCGCGAGGAAGTCCTTGCCGGCCTGCGCCGCGGCGATGTAGAGCTCCTCGTGCAGATGGTGCGGCACGGCCAGGTAGAGCACATCAATCGAGTCATCCTCGAGCAGTGGCTGCCAGGAGTCGGTGAACGTCGTGACCGAGCCGACCCGACGGAACCAGTCCCGTGCGGTGGGATTCGGATCGGCGACCGCGACGACCTCGGGGAGCGCCGGATGATCGACCAGAGCCGACCAGCGGCCGCAGACACCGGCGAGCTCACGGCCCATCAGGCCCGCACCGACGACGCCGATGCGCACCCCCTGCTGAGCGGTCACGAGGCCCTCAGGATCGTCAGTGCGGCGCTCGCATCGGCTCCGTCATGCAGCATCGCCATGAGCGCACGGGTCATCCCGGAGGGGTTGTCATGCTGGATGATGTTGCGCCCGTAGACGATTCCCGCAGCGCCCTGCTCGAGGACGGCCTGGGTGCGACGCAGCAGCTCCTCGTCGTCGACCTTGCCCCCACCCCGGACGAGGACGGGCGCGCCCGAGGCCGTCTCGATGACCTCGTGGTACTGGCTGGGGTCGTCGCAGGGATCGGCCTTGATGATGTCGGCTCCGAGCTCGACCGCCTGTCGCACCAGGGGGATGATGCGCTCGAGGTCGCCGTTGACCTCGTAGCCGCCCTTCGCGCTCTCCTTCATCACGAGCGGCTCCACCATGAGTGGCATGCCGTACTTCTCGCAGTCGGCCTTGGCATTCAGTACCGCGCGAATGCACGCCTCGCGCACCGCAGGGCGGCCGGGAAGGTCGAACAGGTTGACCACCACGCATGCCGCGTCGAGACGAACTCCGGCGAGACCGGGCTCGGGGATGGTCAGGTCGAACATGTGGTCGGGCAGGGTGGCCCCGTACACGTTGGCGACGTCCGTGCGCAGCACCAGTGCGGGACGCTCTCGCCCTCCGATGGACTGGAGCAGGTGGGCCTGCCCCTTGGTCAGCTGGATGGCGTCTGGACCGGCGGCGGCGAGGGTCTCGACCGCCGAGGGGAGGTCCTCGATGCCCTGCAGGAAGGCCTTCTCGCCGAAGAATCCATGGTCGATCGCGATGTCCAGGCACCGGCCCGATGCGGGGTTGAACAGGCGGCGCATCCGGAATTCAACGTCGGACATGGTGGTCCTCTCGGAGAAGGCAGGCAGGCGGCGACTATCGCCGCTAGCGTCGGCACGACACTAGCGCGGAGGATGCGGATGGCTCACGAGGTGCTCGTCGGGGTCGACGTCGGCACGACGTCGATCAAGGCCCTCGCGGTCACGCCGGCAGGCCAGGTCGTGGGAGAGGCGTCCGTGCCCACGCCGTGGCGTCATCAGGGCCCTTGGGCTGATGCGGACGCGCGGGAGCTCGCGATGTCGGCGATCGCCGTGTGCGCGGCGGCCGTCCGTGATGCGGGCGCCGTGCATGTCCGCTCGATCGGCGTCACGGGCATCGCCGAGTCCGGTGCGCTGATCGATCGTGCGGGTCAGCCCTGCGCTCCTGTCCTGGCCTGGTTCGACCCGAGGGGTGATGCCGCGGCCGTGCGTGCCGCTGTGGCGCCGGACCAGTTCCAGCGCGCGACGGGCCGTCGACTGAATTCCAAGCCCTCGCTCATGAAGGTCATGTGGCTCCGGGAGCACATCCCATCCGCGTCGTCCGCCGTGCGGCACCTGTGCGTCGCCGAGTGGATCGTCCGTGCCCTCGGTGGTGAGGAGGTGAGCGAGGCATCCCTCGCCTCCCGAACCGGGATGCTCGATATCTCGCTCCGTGAGACCTGGCCGGGAGCCGTCGAGCTGGTCGGCGACCTCCTCCCTCGCCAGCGGGTGTGGGCTGGGGATCCGGCCGGTGTGGCGGCCGGCGATGATGTCCCGGCGGAGCTCCGCGGGGCGGTCCTGTCCGTGGCCGGCCTCGATCACCAGTCCGCGGTGCTCATCTCCGGCGCTGCTCGGGACGGCTCCCTCTTCGACTCGATGGGCACGGCTGAAGCCCTGATCCGCACGACGGCGAGGCAGCTCTCGAGGGACGAGATCGCGTGGCTGACGGATCGTGACATCGATGTCGACTGGTCGGTGCGCCCGGACCACCAGATCCTCCTGGCCGGTCGGCTCACCGGGCTGACCCTCGAGCGGGTTGCGGCGATGCTCGGTGCCACAGATCGCGAGGCGCGGCGTGCTCTCGGGGAAGAGGCGGTCGCGCTGCAGCGAGGCGCGAGCGATCCACGGCTCATCGAGGTCGGCAATGACGCGATCACGATCGGCAACATCACCGATGGCATCTCCCCCGCACTGGTCTGGAGAGCGGCGGTCGATGATCTGACGGCGATGGCGGGGGAGGCGCTGGACCAGATGACGGAGATCGTCGGCCATCATGACCAGGCGGTGCTGGCGGGGGGCTGGACACGCAACGCGGCCATCGTCCGGGCAAAGACGGAGCAGCTCGGCACACCGCGGTTCGTGGAGATCGCCGAGCCCGGTGCCCTCGGCGCAGCGTTCCTGGGCGGATGCGCCGCAGGCGTTCTCGAGCGCCCCGGGGATGACGGCATCCCTCGATGGCAGGTCAGTGCTTGAGGATCAGCTCGACGATCACGATGAGGAGGCCCATGGCGAGGTAGTTGACGCCGAACCTGAGCTGGCCCCAGCGACGCAGACCGGCTTTCCTGGCCGCGAACATGCCCCAGAAGAAGAGGCTGATGAGGCCCATCACGAGCACGACGTCGATGATCACGTCGGGAGCGATGGCCGTCGGTCCGAGTACGAGGGCGAGAGCCAGGGGTGGGATCGCGACGTACAGGTACTCGAGGTTGATGCGCAGGAGATGCCGACGATCCTGGCCGTTCAGCCGACGCCCCAGCTTGATCTGGAGATCGAGGGCGTCGGAGAACGCGTGGGCCATGGTGAGGGCGAACAGCGGGGCGATGATGACGGCCGAGAGGGAGAGGGCCGTGAAGGTGTCGAACTCACTCGGGACGGAGTCGTCGTAGATCGACAGGGTCGCGATGAGAATGATGGTCGAGTAGATGAGCCGGTGGGGGTCGAAGGCGAGACCCAGGAACCGGATCTTCAGCTTCTCCGGGTCCGGATGGCTCTCAGGGCTCGACGGCCGGGGTGAGGAAGTCTCGTGGGCGTCGGTCACGCGCACCAGCCTTCCATGTGCGAGGGTCGGGTCAGGCACCCGACCTCGGGTGACCCAGTTTCGGAAGGATGGACGACGTGACGATCGACCGTGACCTGCTGCAGACAGCCGTGGACGCGGAGCGCGAGACCCACCGACGTCGGACGACGATGTCCCGACAGCTGTTCGAGGCGGCGGACCACCTGCTGGGACGTGTGCCGATGACGTGGATGAACAAGTGGTCCGGGGGCTACCCCCTCTACCTCGCTACGGCGCACGGCAATCGAATCACGGACGTGGATGGCAACGAGTACGTCGACTTCGCCCTGGGCGACACCGGGGCCATGGCCGGTCACTCACCGAAGGCCACCATCGCTGCCGTGCAGGAGCGCATCGGTCGGCTCGGCGGCATCACCACCATGATGCCGACGGAGGACGCCGAATGGGTGGCGGCTGACCTGACTCGACGCTTCGGCCTTCCGCTGTGGTCCTTCAGCCTGACGGCCACGGACGCCAATCGGTGGGCCCTGCGGATCGCGCGCATGGTCACGGGTCGACCGAAGGTCATGGCCTTCTCGTACTGCTACCACGGCTCGGTCGACGAGACGTTCGTCATCACCGGCCCGGACGGCGGAACGGATCCGCGCGGCGGGAACGTCGGCCCGGCCGTGCACGTGCGTGAGACCACGCGGGTGGCCGAGTTCAACGATCTCGCCTCGGTCGAGCGCGGGCTCGCTCACGGCGATGTGGCCGTGCTCATCATGGAGCCGGCCCTGACCAACATCGGCATCGTGCTCCCGGAACCGGGATTCCTCGAGGGCGTCCGGGAGTTGTGCACGCGATACGGGACGCTCCTCCTCATCGATGAGACGCACACGATCTCGGCTGGTCCCGGTGGCTGCACCGCCGCGTGGGGTCTCCAGCCGGACATCTTCGTGATCGGCAAGAGCATCGGGGGCGGTGTTCCCAGTGGTGCCTACGGGCTGACGGCGCAGGTGGCAGCACAGGTGGCCGAGCACGTGGAAGCCGATCTGGTCGACGTGGGAGGTGTCGGCGGCACGCTCGCGGGCAACGTGCTGTCCACGGCCGCGATGCGGGCCACACTGGGCGAGGTGCTGACGGATGCCGCCTTCGACCACATGATCGCGCTGGCCACGCGGTTCCGCGAGGGAGTGGAGTCCACCCTGACGGAGTTCGACGTGCCGTGGTCAGTCGCTCAGCTCGGCGCTCGGGCCGAGTACCGCTTCACGCGACCGGCCCCGCTCACGGGATCGGAGTCTGCGGCGGCGCACAACGACCTCCTCGAGGAGTACCTTCACCTGTTCATGTCGAACCGCGGTGTCCTGATGACGCCCTTCCACAACATGGCCCTGATGTGCCCGGACACGACCGCGTCCGACGTCGACCTGCACACGACCCTCTTCCGGGAGGCCGTCCGGGGGATCACTGCGACGTGACCCCGTCCGCCTTCGACCTCACCGGCCGGGTCGCGCTGGTCACGGGCGCGGGAGCGCCGGACGGGATCGGCATGGCGACGGCAAGGCTCCTCGGCACCATGGGCGCCCGGATCCTCCTGACCGCGACGAGCGAGAGGGTCCAGGTGCGGGCTGCCGAATTGGCCCAGGATCAGGTTGAGGCGCATGCTGTCGAGGCGGACCTGACCGATGCCGACCAGGTGGCGGGTGTGGTCGACGCTGCAGTCACGAGCTTCGGTCGCCTCGACATCGTCGTCAACAACGCGGGCATGGTCAGTGTCGGCACGACCGCTGAGACGGGCGCGCTCGGCGACCTCACGGCTGAGCAGTGGCGCGCGTCGCTCGCACGCAACCTCGACACCGCGTTCCTCGTGATGACGTCGGCGCTGCCGCACCTGCGTGCTGCGGGTGAAGGGCGCATCGTCAACGTCGCGAGCGTCACGGGACCGGTGATGGCGATGCGGGGTGAGGCCGCCTATGCCGCGGCGAAGGCCGGCATGGTCGGACTCACGCGTGCGGCGGCCATCGATCTCGCACCGCAGGCGATTACGGTCAACGCGGTCGCTCCCGGCTGGATCGCCACCGGCTCCCAGACCGAGCATGAGCGGGAGCAGGGTGCTCGCGTGCCGCTGGGTCGCAGTGCCCGACCCGACGAGGTGGCGAGCGCGATCGCTTGGCTGTGCTCGCCGGGTGCGTCCTATGTCACCGGCCAGGTGATCGTGGTCGACGGTGGCAACAGTGTCGCGGAGGAGCGCTGATCCTCGCGACGAAGGCGAGAAGCACCGAGCCGACGACAGGGAAGTGAGTGGGGGCCGTCCGTCGTTGGTCCTGCACTCCAGCACCCGGTACGTTGCTCACGGCCGACAGGTCATTCACACAGGTCGAAGGAGCGAGGGTCGATGCACAGTCGGTCGGTGTCGGGTCGGGTGAGCCGGATGCGCGCGGCTGCTGTGGTCCTGGTGGTGGCGGTTGCGTCTGTGATCGGGTGGACGCCGACGGCCGAGGCTGACGGGCCGTGGTCGGCGCTGGGCTCCGGCATGAACGACACCGTGAGGGCCCTTGCCACGGATGCGGCCGGGAACCTGTATGCCGCCGGGGACTTCACCACCGCCGACGGCGCCAGTGCCAACTATGTGGCGAAGTGGAACGGCACCTCCTGGTCGACCCTGGGCTCCGGCATGAACAACCCCGTGACAGCGTTGGCGACCGATGCGGCCGGCAACCTGTATGCCGGCGGAAACTTCACCACCGCCGGAGGCGCCAGTGCCAACTATGTGGCGAAGTGGAACGGCGCCTCCTGGTCGGCCCTGGGCTCCGGCATGAACAACATCGTGACTGCGTTGGCGACCGATGCGGCCGGGAACCTGTATGTCGGTGGGGACTTCACAACCGCCGGAGGCGCCAGTGCCAACTATGTGGCGAAGTGGAACGGCATCGTCTGGTCGGCCCTGAGCACGGGCATGAACACCACCGTGCAAACACTGGCCACGGATGCGGCCGGCAACCTGTATGCCGGCGGAAACTTCACCACCGCCGGAGGCGCCAGTGCCAACTATGTGGCGAAGTGGAACGGCAGCTCGTGGTCGGCCTTGGGCTCCGGCATGAACGATTTCGTGTACGGGCTGGCGACGGATGCGGCCGGGAACGTGTATGCGGGGGGTGCCTTCACGAGTGCAGGAGGCGCCAGCGCCAGCCGGGTCGCGAAGTGGAACGGCACCTCGTGGTCGGCTCTGGGCGCTGGCACGAACACCTTCGTGTACGGGCTGGCGACGGATGCGGCCGGGAACCTGTATGTCGGCGGGGAGTTCGCGTCCGCCGGCGGCAGCAGCGCCAGCCGGGTCGCGAAGTGGAACGGTACCTCCTGGTCGGCCCTGGGCACCGGCATGAATGCCACCGTGAATACGGTGGCGACGGATGCAGCCGGAAACCTGTACACCGGTGGGCGTTTCGCGACCGCTGGCGGCACCACTGCCAACCGGGTGGCGAGGTGGGCGGTGCCGGTTCCCGTGGTGCGTGATGCCTCGCAGTGGACGGTGATCCCTCAGGCGCTGCCGATGCCCGCCAGCGGCACGTGTGCCGACTGGACCGACGCCGACAGTGACTTCGCGTACGGC
Organism: uncultured Bifidobacteriaceae bacterium; assembly: GCA_964597445.1. Taxonomy (GTDB): domain Bacteria; phylum Actinomycetota; class Actinomycetes; order S36-B12; family S36-B12; genus UBA10649. The sequence continues at coordinate 24,821 of CAZQXO010000016.1, forward strand.
TCCGGTGTCACTGGCGGCTGGGAGAGGTCCTGGCAGCCCTGGGTCGACACGACGCTGACCGCTGATGGCGAGCGGGTCGGTGGTTGGGCATGCGCTCGCACCCTGATCCACAACGGTGCTCGCTGGCTGACCGGCGGACCCTGACCTACCTGAACTCGCCGGATAACACGATCGCTCTCGGCGTGCACGAGCAGTCCCCGATGCGGGTCCTCATCGGACCGCGCTGGTCCTCGCGGTGGACCGAGGAGCGTTGAATCTGGCACGAAGAAGGGGCGGTCCTGCGTGCGCAGGACCGCCCCTTCTCTGCGCGCGTCAGTTGGTCAGCAGGACCGGATCGGAGACCCGGATCGAGCCGCCCTTGATCGGTGTGCAGGTGCCATTCAACGAGCACACCTCGCTGAAGCCCTTCACCTTGACGTTCTTCGCACCCTTCTCGGTCCAGATGACCTGGCTGGGCTTGCCGCCCTTGACGAACTCGCAGGTGACCGGCTTGCCCCTCTTGCCGCCGGTGCAGCCTCGGTAGGTGGCGCCGACGATCCAGTCCTGCAGGGTCGCGAAGGCGGTGGCCCCGGGGGTGCCGTCGTACATCTGGATGCCGAGGAGGTCGTTCTCGGGACCCCATGCGTACCAGTACACGCGGTCGATGCCGAAGCGCAGGGCGTCGAGGTAGGTCTGCGCCGTCCAGCTGGCGGCACGGTTGTCGGTGATGTCCTGATCGGGGTTCTGCGGGCCGGGGCCGGCGAGACCGAAGTTGTTCTCGGTGTCCCAGATCGGCTTGTCGGGGGCGCCAGCCGCCTTGAGGGCGTTCTTGAATCCGGTGATGAGGAGGGCTCGCTGGAGCGGCGTTCCGAGTGACGCGGGGTAGGTGTGTGCGGCCCAAGCGTCGACCGGCCAGTTGTCCTTCTTGAGTTGGTTCAGGAAGGCGCTGTAGTAGCGGGTGAACTTGTTGCTGAGCCGGGAGCCTTGGCTGCCCAGACGCGTCCCGACGCTGGGGGCGACCACCGTGGCATTCGGGTCGATGCTCTTGATGATGTCGTAGGCGCGCTTGGTCAACTGGGCCATCTGCACCGGCGAGCCGGTGGAGAAGGTGCTGAGGTTGGCCTCGTTCCAGACCTGGTAGCCGGAGATCTGACCCTTGTATCGGGTCGCGACGGCTGTCACGAAGCTGTCCCAGTCAGCGATGTTGCGTGGCATGCCCGCTGCCCCCGGCAGCACGCCTGCGGCACCACCCGAGGCCGGGTCGTCCGTGGCCCACGAGGGGGTCCCAGCGAGCACGAGGAGGATGTCGTTCACGCCGTTCTGCTTCGCCGTGGCGACGGCGGTGTCGAGCTTGCCCCACGCGAACTGGCCCTTGGCGGGCTCAAGCACCGACCAGGTCGTCTCGGTGTCCCAGAGGCGCAGCGAGCCGATCGGCACCGTGGGCCAGACGCCGTCCTCGACATTGAAGACGTGCATGCCGAAGAGGTCCTGCTTGACGACGGAGTTCTTCGGGGCGGCCGCGGCGCTGGGGGCCACGAGGGTGGCGGCAGCGAGGGCTCCGGTGAGGGCAAGGGCAGTGGAGGCAAGGATTCGTCGCATGCCCCCATCGTGCCATGGGCCCTCGGGGCGGATGACCACCCCGTCTGCGTCAGAACTCCCGGACCGCGGCGATCATCGTGACGTCGTCGCGACGCCAGTCGACGGCGCGGTGCCGTGCCTGCGCGAGAATCCTCGTGATCAGTTCCGCGGGGTTCTCGCGCACGGGCCCATCCATTCCGCGAATGAGCTGGCCGATCGCCGCCGACTCGAGCTCGTCGCCGTCGGCATTGCGGGACTCGACGATGCCGTCGGTGAAGGCGACGACGACATCACCGGGGGAGAAGAATCGATGTCGCACGGTCCACTCGCCGCCGAGTGAGGAGATGAGCGGCCCCGTCGGTTCGCACAGGGCCGCGTCCTTGTCGCGTGTGACGGTGATCGCGGGGTGATGACCGGCATTGCACCAGCGGATCATGCCGGCTGCTCGATCGAGATTCAGCACGATGGCTGTCACGAAGTGCTCGTCGTCTGCGCAGGAGCGTGCGGCCCAGGACACGGCCTCGTTCAGCTCCGCCCCGTTTCGGAGGGCGGTGCGGAGGACCGACCGCACACGCACTGCAGTGATGGCCGCACTCGGTCCGTGACCGGAGACATCGGCCACGACGAGCGCCAGGCTCCCGTCCGGCCGGATGACGGCATCCCACCAGTCGCCGGAGACCACGCCATCAGCCGAGTGGACGTACCCAGCGAGCTTGACTCCCGGTGTGACGGGCGCGTCGGTCAGTGCGAGCTCGGCCTGCATCGCCGCCACGACGGGCGCGTCCTGCATGAGCCCAGCACGCGCGGCATCCGCTGCGTCGATCTCCGCGACGAGTTCCCGCCGCAGCGTCTCCGCATCAAGCCCCACGGCCTCGATCTCCGGGGGACCGCTCGGTCGAATGGGCGATGTGTGCCCGGGAGAGCGGGCTGCTCGCATGATGTCGTCACGCAAGGAGGAGAGCGGAGTGAGGACCCACATGTGCAGGCCGAAGTAGAACAGCAGGAAGCCGAGGAGGACGAGGATGCCGACGGCGACGAGTGTGGTGCCGAGCACGCGTCCGAATCCCACAAGTGCTGCTGACGCGTCGCTCCGTGCACTGTTCACTGCCTGATGCAGTTCATTGGAGCTGCGCACCATGGCATCGAAGGAGGCCCACGCCTCGGGTGAGTTGGTCTCGCGCACGGCACGCACACGCTTGCCCGACTGCATGAGGTCGATCGCGCGATCGGCATCGACGCGGACCCACTCCCGCTGCGCCGCAAGTGCTGCGCGCACAAGGGTCGACAGTTCCTCATCCCCTGCCGTGATCGTGCGCAGCTCCTCGAGCAGCGTGGTGGCGCGCCCGATCGTCTGGCGGTAGTCGTCGAGCGACTCGTCGCGGCGCAGCGTCACATAGTCCGACAGCGCGCCACCGGCCATGGCCTGCTCAAGGCTGAGCTCGGCGGCGGCGTCCACCGCGGGTGACAGGCTCTCCTGGAGTGCGACGTTCGCCCGGGCGGTCAGGGAGTACTGGCCGATGACCACGATCGCCATCAGGGCTAGGGCTCCGAAAGCGACCACCGCAGCGATGAGGGTCCGTGCGCGCAGGGTCACCGGGGAAGGCTAGCCCCTTCGTTCCCCGGGCCCGTCCGATAGTCGGGACAGGGGAAGGGAGCAACGTCCGGCGAAGTCAGGACAAAGGTCCCGTCTCGAGCTGACTCACGCCGGGAAACACGCGTCGCGGCCGGAGAAGAATCGCAGGCGAAGCAGCTCCGGGACCGTCGGGCTCCGGACACGTCGACGAAGGACCTTGACCTCATGAGCGCCCTCGACCTCTCCCGCTGGCAGTTCGGCATCACGACCGTCTACCACTTCCTCTTCGTTCCGCTGACGCTCGGCACGATCTGGCTCGTAGCCGGATTCCAGACGGCGTGGTTCCGCACGGGAAATGTCCGCTACCTGCAGTTGACGAAGTTCTTCGGCAAGCTGCTGCTCATCAACTTCGCCATGGGCGTGGTGACGGGCATCGTGCAGGAGTTCCAGTTCGGCATGAACTGGAGCGAGTACTCACGTTTCGTGGGCGATGTCTTCGGGGCCCCCCTCGCGATGGAGGGCCTGCTGGCGTTCTTCTTGGAGTCGACCTTCCTGGGCCTGTGGATCTTCGGGTGGGACCGTCTGCCGAAGCGCCTCCATCTCGCGACGATCTGGGCAGCAGCCGTGGGCACCGCCCTCTCTGCCTACTTCATCCTTGCCGCTAACGCCTGGATGCAGCACCCGGTCGGGTACGAGATCGACCCGGAGACCGGCCGTGCCGTCCTGAACGACATCGGGGCTGTGCTGTTCCAGAACACGGCGACGATCGCCTTCTTCCACACGATGGCCGCCTCCTTCCTCGTCAGTGGCGCAGGTATCGCCGGTGTCGCCGCATGGATGGTCATGAAGAACCGTCAGGTCGATGTGTTCCGGCCGGCCATCAAGGTGGGTGCCTGGACGATCCTCATCTCGTCTGTCCTCGTTTCCGTGAGCGGTGACATGGACATGAAGATCATGGTGGAGCAGCAGCCGATGAAGGTCGCGGCAGCCGAGGCCATCTATGAGACGACCACGGAGGCCCCGTTCAGCGTCCTCAGCATCGGTGATCTCTCCGGGGACTCAGCCACCGACGTGATCGCGATCCCGGGCCTGCTGTCCTGGCTTGCGACCGGTGATCCCAACGCTGAGGTTCAGGGGATCAACGACCTCCAGCAGCAGTACCTCGAGCAGTACCCGGAGTACGGCTCGGACATGAACTTCGTGCCCTACGTCCCGATCACCTACTGGGGCTTCCGACTGATGATCGGACTCGGTCTGCTGGCGGCCCTCTACGCACTCTGGGTTCTGTGGGCCTTCCGTGGCGGCCGGACCCCACGCGGACGCTTCTACTCCGCGGCCAGCGCAGGCATCGTGCTGTTCCCGCTGGCGGGAGTCTCTGCTGGCTGGATCTTCACGGAGATGGGCCGTCAGCCGTGGATCGTGTTCGGCGAGCAGATCACAGCCGAAGCGGTCTCCCCCCTGCTCAGTCCTGGGGAAGTGTGGATCTCCCTGATCGGCTTCACCGTGGTGTACGCGGTGCTGGCGATCATCGAGGTCTCGCTGCTCCTGCGCCAGATCAGGAAGGGCGCACCCGAGGTCGTGGTCGAGGATCCGTACGCGGAGGCCCGCCAGGACGACGAGAAGAAGCTCTACTTCGCCTACTGATCCGTCCTCAGACTAAGGAATCGACATGGATCTCCCAACCATCTGGTTCATCCTCATCGCGATCCTGTGGATCGGATACTTCGTCCTCGATGGATTCGACCTGGGTGTCGGCATGCTTCTACCGATCATCGGCAAGGACGATCTGCGCCGCCGCGTGATGATCAACTCCATCGCGACGGTGTGGGACGGCAACGAGGTCTGGCTGCTTGTCGCCGGCGGCGCCACGTTCGCCGCCTTCCCGCTGTGGTACTCCACCATGTTCAGCGGGTACTACCTGGCACTCTTCCTGGTCCTCCTCGGACTCATCCTCCGTGGTGTGGCCTTTGAGTACCGCGGCAAGAAGGACTCAGTCACGTGGCGTCGGCGCTGGGATGCAGCCATCGTGGTGGGATCGGCCCTGCCGGCCCTCCTGTTCGGTGTGGCCTTCGGCAACGTCGTGGGGGGATCACCCATCGAGCCCGTCACGGGGACTCAGCCGGACCTTGCCGGCAGCCTCAACTACACGGGCAACCTGCTCGACCTCCTGAACCCGTTCGCTCTGGTCATGGGCCTCATGACCCTCACGGTGTTCATGGCGCACGGTGCCATCTTTCTGGCGCTCAAGACGTCGGGCGAAGTGCGTGAGGCCTCCCGCAAGGCGGCGATCCGGATCGGCATCGTCGCCGCGGTCGTCGCGGTAACCGCACTTCTCTGGTATCAGGCCTACTCGGGCAACGTCGCGGTCACGCTCCCGCTGGCCCTGCTGGCCGCGGTGTCCTGGCTCGTGGCGCTCGGCCTCACCCTGCAGGGGCGCCGGGACGGCTGGGCTTTCGTCTTCAGCTCGCTCACGATTCTCCTCGCGGTCACGACGCTCTTCGTCGGCCTGTTCCCCAACGTGATGATCAGCAGCATCGATCCGGCGTTCAACCTGACGATCGAGAACGCCTCCAGCCAGCAGTACACCCTGACGATCATGACAATCGTGGCGGTGATCATGACCCCGATCGTCCTGCTGTACCAAGGCTGGACCTACTGGGTCTTCCGCAAGCGCATCAGCACCAGCATGATTCCCGAGCAGCCGGACGCTGGACGTTCGGATGACCGGTTCGCTGCTGCGGGTCGGTAGAGCGGCAACCCCGGCACCGACATACGAGGGCGGAGCCGCTTGGACACGAGCGGCTCCGTCGTCATGTCAGGAGTGAAGAGCGATGAAACCCCTTGACCCGCGACTGCTGCGCTACGCGCGCACAACGCGGGGCTTCCTGGTGGTCGCTGTCCTGTTGGGAGCGGTCACCGCGGTGCTCGTGATCCTTCAGGCCCAGCTCCTCGCTGACGTAGTCGTGCGCGTGACGTCGCAAGGTGCCTCCTGGGGTGCCGTGCGCGACTCCGTCCTCCTCGTCGCCGGTGTGTTCGGTGCTCGTGCGTTGATCGCATGGATGGCTGACGTCGCGGCGGTTCGCGCATCTGCGAGGGCCAAGCAGGAACTGCGTGAGGCGACGCTGTCGCATGCCCTCGCGCTGGGACCCTCGGGACCGGGAGTCATGGATCCGGGCGCCACGGCTGCCCTGATCACCCGGGGAATCGACGCCTTGGACGGCTACTACGCCCGCTACCTGCCCCAACTCGTCCTGGCGGTGATCGTGCCGATCGCCGTGCTCGCCACGGTGCTGGGCCAGGACATTCTGTCCGCGGTCATCATCGCGGTGACGCTGCCGCTCATCCCGATCTTCATGGTGCTCATCGGGCTCTACACGAAGTCCCAGGTGGATCGGCAGTGGCGCACCCTCGGTGTGCTCTCGGGCCACTTCCTTGATCTCGTCTCAGGGCTTCCCACCCTGAAGATCTTCGGGCGGGCGAAGTCCCAGGTGGAGGCGATCCGGGTCATCGGTGACCGCTACCGCAGCACGACGATGGGAGTCCTGCGCGTCTCCTTCCTCTCCTCCCTCGCCCTGGAGCTGCTGGCCAGTCTGTCGGTGGCCCTGGTGGCGGTGTCCGTGGGCCTGCGACTTGCGGAGGATCAGATCGCCTATGGCATCGCGCTGTTCGTGCTCCTGCTGGCGCCCGAGGCGTACCTGCCGCTGCGACTGGTCGGGCAGCACTTCCATTCCGCCGCTGAGGGCCTCGGCGCCGCGGACCGCGTGTTCACCATCCTCGAGACCCCCCTGCCGGCGGGCGGCTCCGTCACGCTGCCACGCGGAGGCGTCACCGTGTGCGCTGAAGACCTGAGCGTCACCTATCCCGGGCAGCGCGCGGCGGCGCTGGCGCAGGTCTCCTTCACCGCGGCGCCCGGCTCCATCACCGCGATCGTCGGAGGATCGGGTGGGGGGAAGACGACCCTCCTGTCGGCCATTCTCGGCTTCCTCCCGGCCGACTCCGGTCGGCTGGAGGCCGGTGTCGGTGGGGTGCGAGCGGACATCGCTCAACTCGACATCGCAGCCTGGCGCACGCGGATCGCGTGGGTCCCGCAGCGATCGCACCTGCCCTCCGGGGATGTGTCGGAGACTCCGACCATCGCCGAGGCGGTGTCCCTGCGACCGGCTGAGCACGGTGGTTCCGACGAGCGCGCCATCTGGGATGCGCTGGCCGAGGCAGGTATCGCAGACGACGTTCGCGCTCTACCCCAGGGTCTCGCCACACCGCTCGCGGCCGACGGATCCGGCCTGTCGGTGGGCCAGATGCAGCGCATCAGCCTGGCGCGCGCGCTGCTCCTTCCGGCGGACGTGCTGCTGATGGATGAGCCGACGGCCGCCTTGGATCCGGCGACGGAGACATCCGTGGTGGCCGCGATCGCGAGGGTGGCCGCCCGTGGATGCACGGTCATCGTGGTGGCGCATCGTCCCGCGATGCTCGACATCGCGACGCAGGTGCTCCGTGTCGAGCGCCCGGATGCTCCGGAGCCGATCGAGAAGGAGCCGGTGGGTGTCGACGAGGTGCGGACGATCACGCGGGTGGGGTGGTGACCGCGATGGATGAGCGTCGGTCGAGCACACAGGCCTTGCGTCACCCGGTGCGGGCGCTGTGGGAGGCGATGTCGGCGCAGAAGCGCGAACTGGGACTCGCCGGCTTCCTCGGTGCCCTGGCCTCGGGGAGCACGGTTGCTCTGCTGGGCGTCTCGGCGTGGCTCATCGCAACGGCATCGCAGATGCCGCCAGTGCTGACGCTCACCGTTGCTGCTGCACTGGTGCGGACACTCGCGATCAGCCGATCCGCCTTCCGCTACCTCGAGCGGCTCGTAGGACATGACGCGGCCTTCCGGGGCCTCACGGAACTGCGCGTCACGGTCTACCGGTCGTTGGAGCGCCTCGCTCCGACCGGCCTTCGAGCCTTCGGGCGCGGCGATCTCCTGGCGCGTCTCGTCGCGGACGTGGACGCAGCACTGGACCTCCCCCTGCGTGTCGTGCTTCCGTGGGTGCAGGCGGCACTCGTCGCGGGCGTCACCGTCGGGTTCCTCGCCTGGCTGCTTCCCTCCACGGGGGTGCTGGTCGGTGTGCTCGCCGTCATCGCCATCGCCCTCGTTCCCTGGCTGATCGCGACGACCTCCCGCACTGCCGAGCGGCGCATGGCTCCTGCGCGAGCAGGCCTGTCGGATGCGGTCGTGCGCTCTCTTGATGCCACAGCTGAACTGGCGGCCTTCGGGGCCGGACCCCTCGCCGTGGCACGGGTGCGGGAGATCGATGAACGCCTGACTCGTCTGAACCTGCGCGAGGCTCTCTCCCTGGGCCTGGGCGGCGGCATCGGCACGGTCGTCCAAGGTGCCGCCGTGGTCGGAGCCCTCGTCCTGTCCATTCCCGCGGTCGTGTCGGGGCGCATCGAGCCGGTGTGGCTGGCGGTGGCGGCACTCCTGCCGCTCGTCCTCTTCGACATCCTGGCGACGCTGCCCGGAGCGGCTCTCGCCTACCAGCAGCTGCGCGGCTCCGCCCTGCGACTGGCGGAGATCGAGGCGACACCGACCCCGGTGACGGACCCGTTCCGGCCCGTGGCCATTCCCGCATCTTTCGATGGACTCCAGGTGCGTGGGGTCAGCGCGCACTGGGCCGCGGGCCGTCCGGTTCTCCATGACGTCAGTTTCGGAGTCGCCCCGGGTGAGCGCGTCGCCATCGTCGGACCGAGTGGCTCGGGGAAGTCGACCCTCGCCGCCGTGCTGATGGGCTTCCTGCCCTACGAGGGCTCGATCGCCCTGTCGGGCACCGAGCTGCGTGAAGCCGATGGTGACGATGTGCGTCGGCATGTGGGCCTTCTCGCGCAGGAAGCCCATGTGTTCGACACCACGATCGCCGACAACATCCGCATCGCGGATCCGAAGGCCACGGACGGGGAGATCACGGCAGCGGCCACAGGCGCCCAGCTCGACCCCTGGATCTCGACGCTTCCCCTCGGCCTCGAGACGGCCGTGGGAGCGTTCGGCTCGGCCGTCTCGGGAGGTGAGCGACAGCGCATCGCTCTCGCTCGACTCCTGCTGGCCGACCGCCCCCTCGTGATCCTCGACGAGCCGACGGAGCACCTGGACGGTGCCACGGCGGATGCCCTCATGGCCACCCTGGCGTCCTCACTCCGCGACTCCACCGTCCTGCTGATCACCCATCGGCTGCGCGGGGTGGAGGCGTTCGACCGCATCCTTCAGCTTGATGACGGACGTGTCGTCGCCCACGGGACGCACGAGGCGCTCATGCACGCGGGCGGATGGTACGCGGAGCAGTGGACGCTCGAGTCCGAGCGCCAGGACATGGCCCGACTCCTCTCCCGGCTTCCCATCGGACGGGCCGTCCCCGCCCCCTAGGCTGGCGAGCGTGACGGGGCAGCACGATCGCGAGCAGGGCCTCTTCACCGCTGTCGTCTCGGTGGCGGCGGGGCTCGAGCTCAGCTCGACTCTCCGACGCATCGTGCAGGCGGCGGTCGATCTCGTCGATGCGACCTACGGCGCTCTGGGAGTCCTCGGTCCGGATGGTCGCATCGGGCAGTTCATCCATGTGGGTGTCGACACCCACATGGCCGAGCGGATCGGGGATCTTCCCTCGGGCCAAGGCATTCTCGGCCTGCTGATCGACCATCCGGTCCCGATCCGCCTGGAGAAGCTCGCCTCGCATCCGGCATCGGTCGGATTCCCGGAGAACCACCCTCCGATGACCTCCTTCCTCGGTGTTCCCGTCCGCGTCCGGGGTGAGGTGTTCGGCAACCTCTATCTCACCGAGAAGCGCTCAGGTGCGGACTTCACGGCGGAGGACGAGCGCACGGTGATGGCGCTCGCGGCAGCGGCCGCAGTCGCCATCGAGAATGCGCGCCTCTTCGAGCGCACCCGCACGCGCGAACGCTGGCAGGAGGCGGTGGCCGACATCGCGACCGCTGTCCTGGGCGGAAGTGAGCCCCATGAGGTGCTGGCCCTCATCGCCAACCGTGCCCGCAGCCTCACGGGTGCCGATGTCGTCTTCCTTGCCGTGAAGGAGGACGAGGGCCTCGCGGTCGAGATCGTCGACGGTCGAACCGATCCGGAGCTCGGGGGTCCGCGCGAATCGGATGCACGATCAGCCACCGCGCAGGCAGTCCTCGACTGCGTCAGCAGCTGGCCGGATCAGCGGCTGCCGGACGACTCGATGGTTCACGCCGTGCTGAGCAGCCGCCAGACGCAGATCGTCCCGACGGGCGAGGGCGTCATCGCGTGCGCCGACCACGGAAGCCTCGGTCCTGCGCTGCTCGTTCCCCTCAGCACAGCGGAGCGCAGCCTGGGGGTCCTCGTTCTCGTGTGGTCTGACCCGCACGATCACGTCCCCCAGGACATGGTCGACCTCGCGGGCTCCTTCGGCTCCCAGGCGGCCGTGACCCTGGTGCTCGCGGAGGCGCGTCGCGAGCATGAGCGACTCGCGGTCTACGAGGATCGCGATCGGATCGCCCGCGACCTTCACGATCTCGTCATCCAGCGGCTCTTCGCGACGGGGATGATGCTGCAGGGCACGACGCGCATCGACGATGTCCCTGCCGCTGCGGCGGATCGCGTGTCACGCGCCGTCGATGAACTCGACGAGACGATCAAGGAGATTCGGCAGACGATCTTCGCCCTCCACGAACCGGTCGATGGCCCCACCTCGAGCGCCCGCGGCCGCGTGCTGCGCGAGACATCTCAGTCCGCGGCCCTGCTGGGGTTCGAGCCGGCCGTGCGCTTCACCGGGCCGGTGGACTCGATGCTGGCACCAGAGGTCACCGAGCACCTGGTGGCCGCGCTGCGCGAGGCGCTCACCAATGCGGCCAAGCACGCGAACGCGCACCGGGTCGAGGTCATCGTGCAGATCGAGGGCGGGGATGTCGTGCTCATCGTCACCGATGATGGCGTGGGCATCGCCGACGGCGGAGGCGGTCGCCGCTCCGGCGTCGCGAACATCGACGCGCGTGCGCATGTGCTCGGCGGAAGCTGTCGGCTCGAGCGCGTCTCGGCCGGCGGTGGCACGCGCCTGACGTGGCGCGTCCCCCTCGACGCCTGAACGAGACAGGGACATCGGGCGCCCTACGATCAGGGCCTCCCGAGAGAAAGGGCACCCATGTCGCTCGCTGACTTCCCGCGCTACCCGCTCACCTTCGGGCCCAGCCCCGTCCATCCCCTCCGGCGCCTCTCGGCTCACCTGGGTGGCCCTGACCTGTGGATGAAGCGGGAGGACGTCAGCAGCGGGCTGGCCTACGGCGGCAACAAGGTGCGCAAGCTCGAGTACATCGTCCCCGATGTCCTCGCCTCCGGAGCCGACACCCTCGTGTCGATCGGTGGCGTGCAGTCCAACCACACACGACAGGTGGCCGCCGTTGCCGCCCATCTCGGCTTGAAGGCCGTGCTGGTGCAGGAGGCATGGGTCGACTGGCCGGACTCGGTGAACGATCGCGTCGGCAACATCATGCTGTCGCGCATCATGGGCGCCGAGGTGCGGCTGGATCCGTCCGGCTTCGACATCGGCATCCGCGACAGTTGGCAGCAGGCCCTGGCTGATGTGGAAGCTCGTGGGGGCAAGCCCTACGGCATCCCGGCAGGCGCCTCGGAGCACCGCCTTGGTGGACTCGGCTTCGCGAACTGGGCGTATGAGGTCGAGCAGCAGGAGAAGGAGCTCGGGGTCTTCTTCGACACGATCATCGTCTGCACGGTCACCGGAAGCACGCACGCGGGCATGATCGCCGGTTTCGCCGGTCAGGACCGCCCACGTCGCATCATCGGTATCGACGCATCCGCGACACTCGACAAGACCCGTGATCAGGTCGCGCGTATCGCACGGAACACCGCGGAGCTCATCGACCTCGGCCGAGACCTGCGCGAGGACGAGATCACTGTGCTCGAGGGCTGGGCGGGCGACTACTACGGCATCCCGGTGGAATCCACGTTGGAGGCCATCCGGCTGACCGGCAGCATGGAGGGCGTGATCCTCGATCCGGTGTACGAGGGCAAGTCGATGGCCGGTCTGGTCGACCTCGTGACCAGTGGCACGATTCCGAAGGACTCCACGGTGCTCTACGCCCACCTCGGTGGTCAGCAGGCGATGAACGCCTACAGCGCGCTGTTCCGGAACTGAGTCACTCCCCGATCGGCAGCGTCGAGCGCACTCCCTGTCGCACCCGTTCCCCATCCGGGCCGCTCAAGCGGCCCAGGGGGCGCACGATGAGGTCGACGGGCAGAGTGAAGATCTTGAACCGCACCCAGGACCCGATGACGAGTCCCGCAGCCTCGGCATCCCGGAGGGCGACGTCGCTAGGCCACCGCAGCTGGGTCGTGGTCACCATGGCGGCGATGACGTGGTCGGAGTCGTCCGTGAACGTGGGGGCAGAGAGAACGAGCGCTGGCCGGCGCTTCAGTGTCGTGCGATCGGTGAAGGGAAAGGGGACCACCACGATGTCGAACGGCTGGTAGGCGGCCAGCACCGGTTCGCGAAACGTCACAGGTGGGCCCAGGCGCGCTCATCCTCCGGACTGCTCCATTCCGTGAGGGTCGCCTCGAGTGCAGCGAGGTCCTCGGCGTCGGGGAGGTCGACCTTCTCCATGATCACGCGACCCTGCCCGTCGAGACGGAACGAGAGGAGGTCACCCTCCTGGATGTGCGCGGCTCGCCGGATGCGCTGGGGGATGGTGGTCTGGCCCTTGCTGGTCAGGCGAGAGGTCTCCATGACTGACTCCCCATGAGTGAGGCCGGTAAGGAAGTAAGAATCCCATACCTGCGCGGGGGAATCAAGGCCGAAGGGCCCGACAGGGCACTAGTGGTGCTCGTTCTCGGCTGACATACGGGCGACGAAGGCAGCCGCCTGGGTGCGCCGTTCCATGCCGAGCTTCGCCAGCAGGCTCGACACGTAGTTCTTCACCGTCTTCTCGGCGAGGTGCATCTGCTCGCCGATCTGACGGTTCGTCATGCCCTCGCCGATGAGCTCGAGGATGCGACGCTCCTGATCGGACAGGGCATCGAGCCGGTCGTCATGCTTCTCGCCGTTGCGCAACCGCTCGAGCACGCGCTGAGTGGCCTGCGGATCGAGCAGTGACTTTCCAGCGGACACCTGGCGGATGGCATCGATGAGGTCGTTGCCGCGGATCTCCTTGAGCACGTAGCCCGAGGCGCCGGCCATGATCGCGTCGAACAGTGCCTCGTCGTCGGCGTACGAGGTCAGCATGAGGCACCGGACCTCGGGCGTCGCTGAGCGGATATCGCGGCATACCTCGACCCCGCTGCCGTCCGGCAGGCGCACGTCGAGGACGGCGACATCGGGCTTGGCGATCGGAATGCGCACGAGGGCATCCTTCGTCGTGCCTGCCTCGCCGACGACCTCCATGTCACGCTCGAGTCCGATGAGGTCAGCCAGGCCACGACGCACGATCTCGTGGTCGTCCATCAGGAACACGCGGATCGGCGTCTCGCTCATTCTGGAATTGTGCACCACGCGCGTCAGGGCGTGATGGTCATCGACGACAGCAGTCGATCGCCCAGTGGCCCATCTCCTTCGACATGCATTCGGTTCCGCAGGGCCGAAGGCGGCACTCGTCCGGCGCTGAGGGCGAGGTAGTCCTCCCAGCCCAGCGACAGAGTGACGTCCGGATCGTCCACCGGGGCGCTCGGGATGCCCTGACCCTCCGCGTCGACGCATGCCCAGGCCTCGACCCCGCGTCCGACGTCGGTGACGACGAGATGAAGGACGGCACCCGTGGGTGCGCCCGCCTGCTTGGCCCAGACCTTGGGAAGCCCCTCGAGGAACTGCTGAAGCGTCACGATCGCCGCATCACTGGTCATCCCGCCGGGCTGCGCGGTGGCGTCGCGGATGTCCTGCTCGTGCACCCAGGAGTCGAGGATGCGCATGCGCAGCACGCGCTCGAGGCTCGAGGGTCGACCGAACGGGCTCAGGACCTCGGCTCCTTCAGGGACGGCGTCGATCTGGGCGCGACGGCGATCGCGCGTCTCGCGGAGCTCGTCGATGACGTCCTGCTGCGCACGTCCGCGGCGCCAGTCGACGCCGATCTCGGTGAAGCGGCCCACCGAGCCGGTGGCGTGCGGGAGGCGATCCCAGTCGGGCTCGTGCTCGGGGCGACTGTCCTGCGCCAGCGTCTGCTCGATGTCGGAGAGGTGGGCCACGAGGTCGCCGACGCTCCAGCCGGGACAGGGCGTCGAAGCGGCCCACTGCTGAGGTGTCAGGGGGGTGACGAGGTCGATGATGGTCGTGAGCTCGTCGCTCCAGATGCGGACGAGCTCCGCACGATCGGGCACGTGTCGGGGATCCATCCCTGCACCGTAGCCGGGGCACCGACGGTCCACGTAGGGTTCGGCCATGGGTGTCCGGGTCGCGCTGGTGCAGGTGGACGTCTCCTCGAGCGAGCCCGTGCATGACCGGGTCACGCGCACCCTCGCGCTTGTCGACGAGGCAGCGCGCGACTGCGATCTCCTCGTCCTGCCCGAGCTGTGGCATGTCGGGGCCTTCGACATCGTGGCGGCCCAGGAGCACGCCCAGCCGATCGACGGTCCGCTCGTCACCGCGCTGTCCGGACTCGCGCGCGAGCATGGCATCTGGCTCCACGGAGGGTCCCTGGCGGAGGTGGACGGCGGGGATCACTTCAACACGAGCGTCCTGCTCGCACCCGACGGTGCCCTGGCCGCCGCCTATCGGAAGATCCACCTCTTCGGTTTCGATGGCGGTGAGACGACGCTGATGAGCGGTGGTGACGAGCTCTTCGTCGTGGAGACGCCTCTGGGGCCGACCGGTCTCGCGACGTGCTACGACCTTCGCTTCCCGGAGTTGTTCCGTGCTCTGGTCGAGGGCGGCGCCACGGCCTTCCTGATCTCCTCGGGGTGGCCGACCCCACGCATCGAGCACTGGGACGTCCTCACCCAGGCGCGCGCGATCGAGAACCAGGCCTGGGTCATCGCCTGCAACGAGGTGGGGGAGCAGCCGGGTGTCACGCTCGGGGGCCACTCATCGGTCATCGATCCGCGGGGTTCGGTGATCGCTCGCGCAGGCTCCTCAGCGGAGGTCCTCGTCGTCGACATCGATCCGGGCGCCGCGGAGCAGTGGCGGCAGGACTTCCCGGTGCTTCAGGACATCCGCATCGGCTGACGCTGCGGCCTGTCCTGCCAGCGGTCACATCCGGGTGATCTCCTCGAGGGGGCCGACGACCAGGACGGGCGCGGCTCCCGGGTCGAGCCAGCGCATGAGATCCCTCATGCGAGACCGGTCGATCGCGATGCAGCCAGCGGTCGGCTCCCCCTTGCTCACGTGCAGGAAAATCCCCCCGCCTGCGCGGGTGTCGGCGGGCTCGGAGGTTCGTCGCACCCCGCGTGCATCGCGGGTCACCGTCCCGTCCGGGAGGTTGTAGTCGAGGATCGCGACGTAGTCGTACTGGCGCCCGTAGGACCACAGCATCTCGACGTAGTTGCCGTAGGACGCCCACGAGATGTCGGCGTCCTGGAAGAGGTTGTAGGTCGCGGGAACCCGGGGGTTGTAGGTCCAGGCGTCGTCACGGTCGACGCGGCGGTAGGGCAGCCGCGTGCCCGGATCTGCGGACCTGCCGAACGACCGCAGGACGTCGAAGGTGCCCGCGGGAGTCGTGCCGGTGCCCTGACGACGGGTCGCCGCGGGAGCCAGGCCTCCGTAGCCGAGGTAGGCAGGGGTCGCGTCCATGACCACCGTCCACCTCCCATCGCCGTCCCGCTCGTAGGCGCGCAGCGTCCCCGTCGTCGATCGCCAGGAGGGGGCGGTCACCACGATGACCTGTCGTGCGTCCCCGATGCTCGCCAGCCGGCTCGGATGGAAGGACGGGACGGCCGCCGCGGGTGCGGCCAGCAGGCCCGAGACGAGGATGACCCCGCTGAGCAGCAGGGCGATCGAGCGCAGGCGCGTCACGGGCATGGTGACCACGGTACGACGACGAACGCCCCCGCACGTGACGTGCGGGGGCGTTCGTCGTCGTTCGGACTACGGGACGGTGGGCAGGCCTGCGCCCTCCCAGCCGACGATGCCGGACTCGAGCTCGTAGATGCCGGTGATGCCCGCGGCCGACATCGCGGCCACGGCCGGCTGGGAGCGGTTGCCGCTGCGGCAGTAGACCGCGTACGTCCCTGCGGGGTCGAGAGTCGCGATCTGGTCGAGGAACTCCGGCCCCTGCACGTTGTAGTTGACGGCGCCCTCGATATGGCCGGCCGCGAACTCCTCCGGCGTGCGCACGTCGATGATCTGGATGCCGGGAGTGGCCACGACGCCGGCGAAGCCCTCGGCATCGACGCGCTCGGGCGCGGCCGGTGCGGCGACGGCGACCGCGGGCCCCTGGGCGGCGGTCCCGGTCTCCGTGGTGCTGGAGCCGGACGAGCAACCGGCGAGGCCGAGGGACAGGGTGACGAGGGCGGCGGCACTGGCCGCGAGGACACGTGTCTGCATACCCCCTAGGGTATCACGGCCAGGTCGTGGCTATTCCTGAGCACCCCGGCGGCTGAGTGCCTCGAGGCGGTCGTTGTAGGCGCGCAGCTCCGCATCCTCATTCCGGTCGGCCTTCCGATCCAGCCGCACGGCGTCACGAGCATCGCTTCGCGACCACTGCACCGCGATGGCGATGAGCACGATGAGGTTCGGAATCTCCCCGACCCCCCACGCCACCTGTCCGCCGTCGAGGGAGTCCTGCAGGGCATCGGCGATCCAGTCCGGGCGCACGATCCCGTACCACTCCGGTGCGATGGGCTCGGTGCTCATCATGAGCGCGACCGCGAAGAAGCCGTGGACGGAGATGGCGAGGAGGAGCAGGACGAAGCGTCCCCAGTAGGGCAGGGGCTTCGGACGCGGATCGATCCCGATGAGCACCCAGTAGAAGAGGTAGCCGGCGAGGATGAAGTGCGCCTGCATGATCACGTGTCCGACATGGCTGCCCATGAGCCAACCGAAGGCGGGCGTGAAGTAGAGGCCGTAGAGCCCGATCACGTACACGAAGAACACGTAGAACGGATTGGTGAGGATGCGCGTGATCCAGCTGTGCAGGAACCACACGAGCCACTCCCGTGGCCCCCGTTCGTTCCCGACGGCGGGCTTCAGCGCACGCAGGGCCAGGGTTGCGGGGGCGCCCAGGACGAGGAGAACAGGAGCCAGCATCGTCATGGTCATGTGCTGCACCATGTGGAGGCCCACCGACACCTGCGCGTAGACGGAGATGCCGGCGTTGGTGCACCAGAGGACGACACCGACTCCTGCCAGCCACGAGACCGTGCGCATCACAGGCCATGCATCTCCCCGACGACGCAGCCGGACGACGCCGGCGACGTAGAACGCCGCCGCCAGCAGTGACAGCGTGAAGAACAGGGGCTCGAAGTCGAAGCTCAGCGTGACGTTGGCGATCGTGGGCGGCGGTGGGTACGGACGGCCGAGCAGGCTCTCGCCGTAGCTGTCGGGGATGACCTCGACGCGCGGGGTCGGACTGCTCGCCAAGGCGACGCCCAGGCCGACGGCCGCCGCCATCACGATGAGCTCGATCCCGGCGATGCGGGCGAACACACCCCCGCGTGATGTGCGGCCCAGGGTCGAGATCACGCGTGATCGCATGATCCAGCCGAGAACGCCCAGACCGACGATCAGGCCGGCCTTCATCAGCACGACCTGGCCGTACCCGGTGGTGAGCAGCTGTCCGGGGTTGTCCAGTCGTGTGTACGCGTTCGCGCTGCCGCTGACGGCGAGCAGGACGATGGAGACGAGTGCGATGGTGGAGAACCGCTGCGCGGGTCGTGCCAGGGGCATGTCGCCACGGGCAGCGTGCACGGCAAGCGCCATCAGGCCGCCGATCCAGAGCACGGCCGCCAGCACATGCGCCACGCCGGCCGTCATCGCGAGTGCGTGATCGCCGAGTCCGGCGGCATGGCCGGCGAGCGCAGGAAGGATCGCGGCGACCCCCGCCACGAGCAGCCATGCCGCACCGGCGCCCGTCGTCGCGGTCACCGCTGAGCCGACGGCGACAACGAATCCGAGGATCGCCATGAAGACGAGCGCGCGTGTCGTGGGGATCTCATTCGCGTAGGTCGAGACGATGCCGGGTGTCGCCGCCTCGGAGAGCCGGACGCCGAGCACGCTGGCGAGCTCGAAGAACATCTGCAGCAGCGCGAGCACGGACCAGACGAGTGCGGACACTGTGGCGCGACGGAGGTCCTGCCGACCGGCCTTCGAGACCGTGCCGTCACGCGAGGACGGATCGAGGAAGGTCGCAGCCAGGAGCCAGCCGATGGTCGCGACGGCGGCGAGGTTGGTGAGCACGCGCAGCACGGGCGTGCCCCAGCCGACCAGGGGGCCGGAGTCCGGAAGCCCGTCCACAGCGGGGCTGTACGACCCCTCCGCCATGACCAGGCCTACGGCGGCAGAGATCACCGTGAACGCGATCAGTGCGGCAGCCACCACCGCCAGCACACCGTGGGGCACGGCAGCGCGGGTGGACTCACCCTGTCGGGGCGGTCGCGTCGGGGCCGTCCTGGTCACGTCCCGAGCGTACGACGCTCTCCGCGTCGGGGCGGTCTCTGGTCCCACCACCAGCCGATGGTCTCCACGTACTTGGCGAGCAGCGGACCCACGGTGGCGGTGATGAGCACGTAGGCGGCCACCAGCGCTGAGAACTCATCAGGCAGGACCCCACTCACGGCCACGATGCCGGCGATGATCACGCTGAACTCTCCGCGGGCGGAGAGCAGCGCACCAGCCCGGAGGCGGGCAATGGTGCCGCCCTGAACCGTGCGGCCGGCCATCCATCCGGTCAGGAACTTGGTCGCCACAGTCACGAGGACGAGCACGGCGGCGGGCAGCAGCACCGAGGGCAGGTCGCGGGGATCGGTCACGAGACCGAAGTAGGCGAAGAAGACGGCCGCTAGCAGCTCGCGCAGGGGATCGAGCCGTCGGCGGGCCACCTCGGCGACCTCACCGGTGAGAAGCAGGCCGACGAGGAAGGCGGCCACGGCCGCCGAGAAGGACAGCTCAGCCGCGAGACCTGCCGCGGCGACCGCGAGGCCGAAGACGATGAGCAGTAGCCCGACCGGTTCGGACATGCTCAGGAACCGAGGCGTCCAGCTGCTTCGTCGTACAGCGATCACGAGGACGATCGCGACCACGAGGAGTGCGACGCCCACGCTGATGAGCCCTGTCATCAGCCCAGCGCCGGTCACAGCGACGGTCAGCACCGGCAGGTAGGGCGCCATGACGAGGTCCTCGATGACGAGGATGCTGACCACGGGTCCGGTCTCGGGGTTGCGGCGCCAGCGGAGGTCACGCACGACTTGAGACACGATTCCGCTGGACGAGATGTAGGTGATGCCTCCGAGCGCAAGGGCGCCCACCAGCCCCCAACCGAAGAGCAGGGCGAGTACGACGCCGGGAATGGCGTTCGCGATGAGATCGATGATGCCGGGACCCACCTGACGCCGGGCGTGGTCCACCAGTTGACGCCCCGAGTACTCCAATCCCAGCAGGAGAAGGAGCAGAATCACGCCCAATTCGGCCACGATGGGGATGAAGGTTCCCTGGGGATCCACCTTGAAGAGCCCACCGTTGCCCAGGACGAGACCGCCGAGGAGATAGAACGGCACGGGAGAGAAGCCGAACCGGTGGGCCACACGGGCCAGGACCCCGAGAACGACGAGAAGAACGCCGAACTCGAGCAGCAGGACGGGATCGACGATCGGTGACGCTGCCGCGGGCAGGATCGTCATGGTCGGCACAGGGCGATCCTGCCAGTCGACTGCGCTGGATCCCCGGGCGTGGCGAGCCCTGCTGCAAGTCCTTTGCACGTGCGACGCAGCCCTGTGCGGGGAAGCGCTCCTCCTGTCACGATCCCCGCTATGGAATTCGTGGAATCCGTGACGGACCTGATCGGCAACACCCCGCTCGTGCGCCTGACGTCCTCGGTCGGAGCCGAGCGAGGCACGTCCTCGGGCCCCCTCGTCCTCGCCAAGGTGGAGTACGTGAATCCGGGCGGCTCGGTCAAGGACCGCATCGCCAGTCGCATGGTCGATGATGCCGAGCGCGCGGGTCTGCTGAAGCCCGGAGGCGTCATCGTCGAGCCCACGAGCGGCAACACGGGAGTGGGGCTCGCCCTGATCGCCCAGCAGCGCGGCTACTCATGCATCTTCGTGTGCCCGGACAAGGTGAGCCAGGACAAGCAGAACGTCCTGCGCGCCTACGGGGCCGAGGTCGTGGTCTGCCCCACGGCAGTGGATCCCGACGACCCGCGTTCCTACTACTCCGTCAGCGACCGCCTCGTCCGGGAGACCCCGGGGGCCTGGAAGCCCGATCAGTACTCGAATCCGGCGAACCCGCGCACCCACTATGAGACCACCGGCCCGGAGATCTGGCGCCAGACGGACGGACGCATCACGCACTTCGTCGCAGGCG
>CAZQXO010000017.1:0-40002 GCA_964597445.1 uncultured Bifidobacteriaceae bacterium
GCCCTCGGAGTCGGGGCGTTCATGGCAGCGCCGGTGGTCGCAGGATCGAAGTGGAGCCCACGTCTCAGCCGGCTCGTGCTGGTGGGGCTCACCGCCTACGCCGTCGCCCTCCTCGTCTTCGCGCTGGCCCCCACCTACGCGGTCGGCGTTCTCGCGCTCATCGCGATCGGCGCGTGCTTCCTGACCGTCGTCGCCTCGATCAACACGGCGACCCAGATGATCGTGGCCGATGCGTTCCGCGGTCGCGTCCTGGCCCTGCGGCTCATGGTGTTCACCGCCGCCGCGCCACTCGGCAGCCTGGTGTGGGGCGCTGTCGCAGACGGGCTCGGTCCCCGTGCGTCGATGGGGATCGCCGGTCTGCTCATGGCCCTGGTCACGCTGCGCCTGGTGACGCTGCGTGGTCGGTTCCGGCTCGGCCGGCTCGACGACCCCCATGACGAGTCCATGCCCGCCTGACAGGATGACGACATGACGACACCCGTGGCCGACGACGCCTTCCACCTCACTGCGGAGCAGATCGAGGCGGGCATGGACGCCGTCCGCCAGTCTCCGCGCGACGCCGGGGTGCTGGAGCTCATCGTCATCAGGCCAGCCGTCGACGAGCGACTCGTGCTCCCGCTGGTCGAGGTCGATGTCGATCACGGTCTCGCCGGCGACACCTGGGAGTCGCGCGGAAGCCGGACGACCGAGGACGGCTCCGCGAATCCGGGGGATCAGGTGACCGTGATGAACAGCCGCTTCGCGCGCCTCATCGCCGCAACAGAGGATCGGGTGCCACTGGCGGGGGATCAGCTCTTCCTGGACCTCGACCTGAGCTGGGACAACCTGCCGACCGGAACGCGACTGTGCTTCGACGAGGTCGTCCTCGAGGTGACGGATGTGCCGCACACGGGCTGCGCCAAGTTCCGAGCCCGCTTCGGGATGCCGGCGTTGCGCCAGACGAATTCACCCGAGGGCAAGGACCTCCGCCTGCGCGGAATCAACACCACCGTGGTGCAGGGCGGCATGCTGCGACAGGGAGAGGTCGCGCGGCGAGAGCGGCCGTGACGCGAGCGAGGTCCATCATGCGAAGTAGCCTCCCCTCCGTATCCACCTGAGGGAGTGCGCATGTCCACGCTGCACCTGGCGTCCTGGTCTGCGGCCCGGGACGCCGCGGGCGCTGTCGCCTCCCGCCTCCCGGCTGAATCCGTGGCCGTCGCCGACCTCGACGGACGTGTGCTGGCGAGGGATGTGCATGCGCTCTGTGCGCTGCCGACCTTCGACTCGTCGGCGATGGATGGCTGGGCCGTCTGCGGCCCCTCGCCCTGGCGCGTGGTGGGTGACGTCGCCGCCGGCCATCCCCTGGACCGCGGGCTGCGGCCGGGCGAGACCGTGCGCATCGCCACCGGTGGCGTGGTCCCGGACGGGGCCGAGGCGGTGCTCCGCTGGGAGGACGCGCACGCGGACGGCGACGTCGTGACCGGCTCGGTGCGTGCAGGCACCGACATCCGTCCGGCCGGGGAGGAGTGCCGGGTCGGGGATCTCCTCGCCACGGGTGGCACGGACATCTCGCCGGCGCTGGCCGGGTACCTCGCCGCGACCGGGCACGACCATGTCGACGTCACGCGCCGGCCCCGCGTCGCGGTCATCCTGCTCGGGGACGAGCTCGTGACGTCGGGAGTGCCCGCGGCCGGGCGCGTGCGCGACTCCCTCGGCCCGCAACTGCCTGGATGGATCGCGCGGGCGGGTGCCGAGGTCGTGCGTCAGGTGCAGGTCCCGGACGACCCGGACTCCTTGACGCGCGCCCTCGCGGAGGCGGCAGCGTCCGTCGACGTCGTCGTCACCACGGGCGGCACGGCGGACGGTCCACGTGATCATGTGCGCGCGGCCATCGCCGATCGCGGAGGCCGGCTCCTCGTCGATCGCGTCGCCGTCCGCCCCGGTCATCCGATGCTGCTGGCCTCCCTGCCCCGCTCTGCTGGTCCGTCCGTCCCCCTCGTGAGCCTGCCCGGAAACCCGCACTCGGCCGTCGTGGGCCTGGTGACCCTCGCGGTTCCGGTGATCGACTCCCTGCTGGGCCGTTCGGCCTCCGCGCTCGCGGTGGTCCGTGCGGGCGAGGACCTGCGTTCACCGGCCCACCACACCCGCCTCATCGCCGGCACCGTGGTGGACGGCGTCTTCCGGCTGTCGCCGTACGGCGGATCGGCGATGCTGCGCGGGCTCGCCCAGTCCTCGGGCTTCGCCGTGGTGGATCAGCCGGTGGTGCCGGCCGGCGCCACGGTGACGTGGCTGCCGCTTCCCTGACGGCACACGACGGCCCGCCCGGCGTCGCTACGGTGGGGTCGTGACGAGCGCCCCCGTGACTGCGGACGAGAGGGTGCGCTCCCATCCCGGCTGGTTCAGCGGCGTGATGGGAACCGCGGCACTCGCGACGGCGGCCTTCCGGCTCCCCGACGATGCCGGGTGGGTCGGCACGACCAGCACGGTGGTCGGCTGGGTCTTCTTCACCCTCGCCGTCCTCGGCTTCGTCCTCATCCTGGTCGTCAACGCGGTGAAGCACACGCCCTGGCGCGTCATTAGCCACGAGTTGCGATCACGCGAGCGCGGACCTGCCTACGCGGCTGTCCCCGGATCCGTCCTCATGCTCGTGCTCGCTCTCGAGGCCGGAGAGACGGGCCTGCAGGACATGCCCCTGGTGGGCTGGACCCTCGTCGGGCTGACCCTGCTGGCCGCGCTCGCCGATCTCCTGCTGACGCTGGTCTTCTTCTCGGCGGCGATCGCCAACCGGGGGCAGATCGAGGATGGCGCGCTGTCCGGCGTCTGGTTCATGCCGCAGACGATCCTGCTGCTGTCGGCCGCGGCGTTCGCACGCCTGACCGACTCCGGGAGCGCGGACCTCGCAGCCGTCACGGCACCTCTCGCCGTCATGTTCCTCGGCGCGGGCATGCTGCTGTTCGTCTTCATCGGGGCCCTCGTCCTCGGACGCCTCGTGTCAGCGCCGATCTCTCCGGCGTCCGGCATCCCGACCGCGTGGATCATGATGAGCCCGAGTGCGGCGGCGGCCCTCGCCCTCATCGCCATCCCGCTCGTGACACCGACCCTCCTCGACCTGCCTTCCTCATCGGTCACGCCCGTGACGGGGCTGTTCGCCGGCATGCTGGTCGGGTTCAGCATCTGGTGGCTCCTCGTCGTGACGCTCCTGACGGTCAGCGAGGGGCGCGCCGCGCTCTCGTTCAGCCCCGCATCGTGGGGATACGTGTTCCCGCTCGCGGCGGTGGCGGTCGCCAGCGGGGGGCTCGCGGCCACGTGGGACTCGAGGCTGATGATCGGGCTGGCGATCGTGATGGCCATCCTCGCGACGATCAGCTGGCTCGTCATCGTCGTCATCTCGCTGCGCTGGATCGCCGCGCGTCGGTGGAGGGACCCGGTCCCGGGCAAGTAACCTGCCCATCACCGCCCACGCGCACGCCGGGGCGGGTGGAGGGACTGTCATGGCCGACGATCAGACCGCTGACGCGGAGACGCCCCCCGCTCCTCATCGCACGCAGGTGACCTTCGTTCCCTCGAACGTGTGGCGCACCGGTCTCGTCGTGCTCGGGGTCATCGCGCTCGGCTGGTTCCTGTACTTCCTCCTCGATGATGGCGGTGCCGTCCTCTTCACCGTGCTGATGTCATGGTTCGCCGCCATCGCCATCGCCCCGCTGGTCAACCGGCTGTCCCGTCGGATGAAGCGTGGGGCCGCGACCCTGCTGGTCATGGTGACGGCCCTCGTCGGAGCCGCCGTCTTCTTCCTCATGTTCGGGGCGCTCCTCGTCGATCAGCTGGCCCAGTTGATCCTGCTGATCCCGGACCTGATCGACGAGGCCATCGCGTGGGTGAACACGACGTTCAACCTCGAGCTGTCGCAGAGCTCGATCCTCGACATGGCCGGGCTCAGCACCGAGGAGCTCGCGACGGCAGCGGCGGAACTCGGCCTCACGCTTCTGGCCTTCCTGGTGTCCGTCGTGGGCAGCCTCTTCGGGATCTTCACCTTCGCGCTCTTCACGTTCTACCTCTCGGCCGACATGCCACGCCTGGAGCGCTGGATGGCGTCCCTCTTCCCGCCTCGCATGCAGGATGTCGTGACCACCGTGCTGAGCACGACGGCGCAGAAGACGGGCGGCTACATCGGTGCCCGAGTGATCCTCGCCGGCATCAACTCCTCGACGAGTGCCGTCGTCTTCTTCCTGATTGGCATGCCGTACTGGCTTCCGCTCGCCCTGTGGACCGGCATCGTCGCGCAGTTCGTTCCGACGATCGGCACCTACATCGCGATCGTCCTGCCGGTGATCGTGGGACTCCTGAGCGGAAGCCCGTGGATCGGCGTCGCAGCACTGATCTGGGCGATCCTGTACCAGCAGGTCGAGAACCTGACGATCGAGCCGAAGATCAGCGCCCGAGCCGTCAACGTCAATCCTGCTGTTGCGTTCGGCTCGGTGCTGCTCGGTGCTGCTCTCTTCGGGGTGGCGGGTGCCTTCCTCGCCGTGCCCGTGGCGGCGATGCTGCTCGCGCTCCTCGACACGTATGGCAAGAGGTACGAGCTGGTGCCGGAGATGCTCGCGAAGCAGGCCCAGAACTACGAACGCGGCACGGGCGCGCGCGGCCGTCACCACCGGACGGACGAGGTCACGGCAGTCGACGAGGAGGCCTAGTTCGTCGGGCCTCCGGCGACGTAGATGACCTGCCCGGAGACGAACGAGGCGTCATCCGAGGCGAGGAAGGCCGCGACGCCGGCGACGTCCTCGGGCACCCCGACCCGGCGCACGGGAGTCTCGGCCGCGACCGCTGAGGTGAACTCCTCGAAGTCGACGCCCATCCGTGCGGCGGTGGCCCGCGTCATGTCGGAGGCGATGAACCCCGGAGCGATGGCGTTCGCAGTGACGCCGAAGGGGCCGAGCTCGATGGCGACCGTCTTGGTGAATCCCTGGAGACCGGACTTCGCCGCGGAGTAGTTGACCTGACCGCGGTTGCCCAGCGCAGAGGTGCTGCTCAGGCTGATCACGCGTCCCCACTTCGCCTCGACCATGTGCGACTGGACGGCGCGAGTCAGCAGGAAGGCACCTCGAAGGTGCACGTTCATGACGGCATCCCAGTCATCGAGCGTCATCTTGAAGAGCAGGTTGTCGCGGAGGATGCCGGCGTTGTTGACCAGCACGGTGGGCGGCCCCAGCTCGGACGTGGTGCGCGCGACGGCGTCGGCGACCTGGGACTCATCGGTCACGTCGGCGTGGATCGCGATGGCCGGGAACCCGGACTCCCGCAGCGCCTCGGCCGTGTCCTCGGCGGCGCTGTCGACATCGACGAGAGCGACCGAGATACCGTCCTGGGCGAAGCGGCGGGCGATGGCGGCACCAATGCCGCGCGCCCCTCCGGTGATGATCGCTGTCCTGGTCATGCCGTCAGTCTTCCGCATCCTCGTACCTCGTCAGCCGGGACATGATCCGGTCGAGTCCGAGCAGCACGTAACCCAGGATCACCCCGACCACGACGATGACCGCGATGAAGCTGAGCACCGAGGCCCAGCCGTTGGCGCTGACATCGAGGAAGGGGTACGGGTAGGCGCCGATCACCTGCCCGCGGACGAGCGCGTACACGGCCCAGAGCAGCGGCAGGATCAGGGCAAGCCAGATGATGCGCTGCTGCACCAGCCCACGTGGACCGGCGACGAGCCAGACCAGCGGGGTGACGATGGGCAGGATGATGTGGAGCATCGCGTTGCTCAGCAGGTCCCAGCCCTGCTTCTCTCCGCTGGCGAGGAGCAGGTTGTAGACCACACCGGTGATGATGATCATGAGGACGGAGTCGAATCGAAGGGTGCGCCACAGGGTGCCCACGCCGTCACGTCGCAGGAACAGCCCCGGTCGCAGCAGGAGCACGGTCAGCACGACGGCGACCGTCACGTTGCTGAGGATCGTGAAGTAGGTCGTCCAGTCGAGGAAGCGCTCGAGAGGGGTGTCCACGCCTCCGGGAACGTTGCCCAGAAGGGTCGGCTTCGAGGGGTCGATGGTGTCGACGTAGTAGCCCGAGAGGTTGAGTGTCAGCGAGAGCAGCACCGCCGCCCACGCGAGCAGGGCGTTGAGGATCAGGAGGAGCCGTCCGAAGGACGGTGTCTGAAGTGGAATGGCGGGCGCTGCTGTCGTCATGCGCCCACACGGTACGCCGCCGACGGGCGATTCACGCGCGAATCGCCGACCTGCTCCTCGTCAGGGCTTGCGCTCCTCGAGCATGGACTCCAGATCCTTGATCGCCTGCTGCTGCTGGGCGTTGAGTTCCTTGAGGGCCTGCAGCTGGTCCTGGATGCTCGGCTGCTCGGACACCGGCTTGCTCTTGCGTGGCGCCAGGAAGAAGTTCGCCAGGTAGCCCGTGAGGGTGCCGAAGATGCCGACGCCGACGATGATGACGAGTGAACCGAGCACGCGGCCGGCGGTGGTGACGGGGTACTGGTCTCCGTAGCCCACGGTCGCCATGGTCACGATCATGTACCAGATCGAGTCCGACGCGGTCGTGATGTTCGCGCCCTCGGCGGTCGACTCGATCTTCAGCATGCCGAGGCTGCCGAACTCCAGCACGAGGATGGCGATGAACACGAGGGTGAACAGGGCGCTGTCGGCGCGATCCTTGATGAGGGCGCGGCCGATGCCGCTCCAGCCGTAGTCCTGGATCAGGCGGTAGACCTTGATGAGCCGGAACAGGCGGAGGATGTTCGTCTGCGAGAACGGCAAGCTGGAGAGGAAGTCTGCCCACCCGTACTGCCGGAAGAAGTACTCCTTCTTCGACGGGGCTGTGATGAAGCGAAACAGGAAGTCCATCGCGAAGAAGGTCGTGAGGACGAAGTTGACGAGAGTGAGGATCTCCCTCAGATCCGGCTCTTTCGCGAAGATCAGGAGAACGAGGTTGACGATCGAGAGGATCGACAGCAACCCCATGAAGATCTCGTAGCCGGGGTTCTGCAGCTTCTGCTGCATGGCAGCACGCCGGGCCCTCGCCTTCTTCTCCGCCATGGGTCCATCCTCGCGCACGCTCCGTGGGATGCCGCGCAGGCACACGCCTGACTACGCTGCCGATCGGAGGTATGCATGTCTGACTCGAGCCCCTCGGTGCCCACGCGGGCCAGGGTCGTCATCATCGGCGGCGGTGTCATCGGCACGTCGATCGCCTATCACCTCGGGCATCTGGGCTGGTCGGACGTCGTGCTCCTCGAGCGGGATCGGCTCACGTCCGGGACCACCTGGCACGCCGCCGGGCTCATGACCTGCTTCGGCTCCCTGTCCGAGACGTCCATGGGCATGCGCATGTACACGCGTGATCTCTACTCCCGGCTCGAGGAGGAGACAGGTCAGTCGACGGGCTTCCGGCCGGTGGGGTTCATCGAGGTCGCGGCGGACCCGGACCGGCTCGAGGAGTACCGGCGGGTGGCGGCCTTCAATCGCCTGGTCGGCCTCGAGGTGCACGAGATCTCACCGGCCGAGGTCGCTCGGATGTTCCCGCTCGCCGACACCTCCGACCTGCTGGCCGGCTTCTACGTCCCGGGCGACGGGCGCGTGAACCCGGTCGACGTGACGATGGCGCTCGCCAAGGGCGCTCGCGGTCGGGGGGTGACCGTCGTCGAGAACGTGGCCGTCGAGCGCGTCCTGACCCAGGGGTCCCGTGTCGTGGGAGTGCAGACGAGCGCAGGTGACATCGAGTGCGATGTCGTCGTCAACGCGGCAGGGATGTGGGCCCGGCAGTTGGGGGAGCGGAACGGCGTCGCCATTCCCCTTCAGGCGGCCGAGCACTACTACCTGATCACCGAGGAGATGCCCGGGGTGCATGCCGGCCTGCCGATCCTCGAAGACCCAGGTCGCCATGGGTACTACCGCGAGGAGGGCGGCGGCCTGATGGTCGGGCTCTTCGAGCCCGTGTGCGCGCCGTGGTCCGTCAGTGGCGTCCCGGACGACTTCTCCTTCGGTCAGATCACCCCGGACTGGGAACGCATGGGTCCCTTCGTCGAGCGCGCGATGTCACGCGTGCCGGCGACGCTCGACGTGGGCGTGCGCACCTTCTTCTGCGGTCCGGAGTCCTTCACGCCCGACCTCGCACCGATCGTGGGGCCTGCGCCCGGCCTCGACGGCTACTTCGTGGCCGCCGGCATGAACTCCGTCGGCATCCTCACCGGTGGGGGACTGGGCCGGATCGTGGCCCAGTGGATCGTTGACGGGCGCCCGGATGTCGACGTCACCGGATTCGCCATCGACCGGATGGCGGACTACCAGCTGGCGCCCCGGTACCGGGCTGAGCGCACGGTCGAGACCCTGGGCATGGTCTACGCACCTCACCTGCCCGGTCGCTCGATGTCGACGGCTCGGGGGGTTCGTCGATCCCCGCTGCACGACCGACTGGCGGCGCAGGGTGCGCACTTCCGCGATGTGAGCGGATGGGAGGGCGCGGACTGGTACGCCGGTCCCGGTCGGACGCCCGAGCCCGGACCCCTGACCTGGGGTCGCCCTGCGTGGTTCGACACCTGGGCGGAGGAGCATCGCGCCGTGCGCGAGGGCGTCGGGCTCATGGACATGTCGTTCATGGCGGACTTCTCCGTGACCGGACCGGATGCGGGTGCCTTCCTGGATCGGCTCTCCACTGCGCGAGTCGACGGGGATGCGGGAGTGATCACCTACACGCAGTGGCTGAATGAGGCCGGCACCATCGAGGCTGATCTCACCGTGACGAAGCGGGACGAGGGTTCCTTCCTGGTCGTCGCATCGGACACCGCTCATCGGCACGTGGGCGAGTGGATGAGGCGCCATCGAGGCTCGTTCGACGTCGACATCGCGGATGTCACCTCGGGGATCACGCAGATCAACGTGCAGGGTCCGCTCTCCCGGGAGGTCCTCCAGCGCGTCACCTCGGTCGACCTCTCGGACGAGGCCTTCGGCTTCCGCGCTGCCCGCACGATCGACATCGGCTTCGCACGCGTGCTCTGCGCCCGCATCACCTACCTCGGCGAACTGGGCTACGAGCTGCACATTCCCACGGAACTCGCCGTGCACGTGTACGAGCAGCTGCTGGACGCCGGTGCCGGGTCGGGGATGCGTCATGTGGGCCTCAAGGCGCTCGCGAGCCTGCGCCTGGAGAAGGCCTACCGGGACTACGGACACGACATCGACAACACCGACGACGTGGTCTCTGTCGGCCTGGCCTTCACGGTGGACGACGAGCACGACTTCATCGGCCGTGAGGCCATCCGAGCACTGCGTTCGCATGGAGCGCCTCGCCGTCGCCTCGTGCAGGTGCTCGTCGAGGATCCCGAGCCGATGCTGCATCACGCGGAGATCGTGCTGCGCGATGGTGCACCCGTGGGTTACGTGCGCGCGGGGTCCTACGGACACACGCTGGGCGGGAGCGTGGGCCTGGCGATGATCGAGGCGGAGGAGCCCGTGACCTCGTCCCTGATCGACGCGTCGGCCTGGGAGGTCGAGATCGCCGGCCGGCGCTGGCCGATCTCCGTGTCCCTGCGTCCGATGTACGACCCCGGCAACATGCGGATCCGCTCCTGATCAGGAACCGGGTGGGGCACTGATCAGGCTCAGCCTGCTGAGTCCCTGCGGTGGGCTCGTCATCGTCGGGTCGAGGTCGGCCACGTCGATGGTGGTCGAGCCCCACTCGGCGAGCTGCCGCTCGATGGCCCGACGGGCCTTGTCGAGCTTCCGCGCGATCATGCGTCGCGTCGCCCACTCCTGCTCCCGATCGCGCAGAGCCTGCTCGACGGCGGCCTCCTGCGTCGGTGTCGCGGAGAAGGCGAAGGCGCGGATCAAGCCCGTGACGATGTCGATGCGGTAGTCGTGGGCGCGGCGCACGAAGGTGCCCGGCTTGGACTGCATGCCGTTGAGCAGGTCGATCGTCGCGAGGACGAACGTGGTGAGGGGGCGGAACTTCGCCTCCCGCGGCACGAGCGGGGGACGCGTGGCCGGGGGCCCCATCCACCAGGGAGCCTGAAGGACCATCGCGTAGTCGTACTTGTTCACCGGGTCGTCGTGGTGCACGACCATGAGGTGCATCAGGGCGTCGCCCTCGGGTGCGTCGATCTCATCCGGCTGGCTCACCAGTGTCACGAGCCCGTCAGGATCCACGGTCGACGGCGCTGCACGCCACCGTCGCCAGAACCGGGTGCGGAACGGAACCCCCAGATAGAGACCGCCCTGCACGCCGAGGTCGACCAGTCGGCGGGAGTCGATCGTCCCGTCGTGCGAGGCCGTGAGATCGAGTGCGACGTTGGCACCGAGGCTCTCGCCGATGATCACGACGGTCGTTCGTGTGGCGTCCGACCGGGCGAGCAGGTGCTCCCGGATCCCCTCGAGCACGAGGCGAGTCAGGTGGATGGCCTCCTCGGTGCGGGTCAGCGCGAGGGCCGAGGGCACGAGTGCGTACTGCGGCACGACGATCGCGCAGTCGCCGCGGCTGAGGTACTCGAACGCCTCGGCGACGGAGTAGTTGAAGTACCCGACCCCCGTCGGAACACCCACGCAGATCCATGAGCGCTCGAAGGCCCCGACGTCGATCATGTCCTGCAGGATCAGGCGGGCCCGCTCGGTGATGTCGTCCGAGGACTCGAATCCCCCGACCACGCGCACAGGCTCGATCGCCGGCTCGCCCATGACCCCCTCGATGTCCTGTGCCGTGAGCGACATCAGGACGAAGCGACGACCCTCCTTGCCGAGACTGGAGAAGGGCATCGCGCTGGCGGGGCCGGAGGAGACGTGCGGTGATGTGGGCGGCGCCGGGTAGGCGGGCTCGACGATGTCGTCCCGCTTCTGGACGCGCTGGGTCACGGCACTCACGCCCGCGACCCCGGCGGCGGAGACGCCGCTGAGGATGAGTGCGTGCGCGAGGAGCGTCCCGAGGGCTCCGGTGGGACGTCCGAGGGCCCGGTCGAATCCCCGCTCGAGGAGATGGGCGGCGCCCTGCTCGGTTGCTGTCGCGACACCGAGGGCGAGCGCCGACGCGGATCCCACGGCCACGGCCTGCGCGATCGCGCGCCCGCTCCCGTGGTCCACGGCGTGCCGTTCCGGAGCGACGACGCCGAACCTCGCCGCGCGTCGGCTCCGGTTCAGCACGCTGACGCCGACGACGACGGCACCGGTCGCGACCGCAGGCAGCAGGGTCGTGTCGAGTCCGGGGCGCAGGCCGAGACGACGATGGAGCAGGTGGTCCCAGGCGACGGAGGCGCCACCGGCCAGTGCCGAGAACGCCGTCACGCGACCGATCGCGCCGAGAGCGGACGCCGGGAGACTGCGCGCCCCCCATCGATGCGCCAGGGCCGAGGCGCCGACGCCGCCGGCGATGCCCAGGGCGGCGACGCTGAGGCTGGCCTGGGCACTCGGCCGCCCGCCGGGCCGGGTCGCCAGTGCCTGCAGGGACGCCCAGGTGGTCGCGGCCAGCTCGTAGTGGGCGGCCGCCACGACGCCCGTCGCGACCGCCTGCTGGGGCAGGTGCCGAGGGAGCAGCCCACGGGCGAAGGTCCCGGCCACCGACCACGAGGCCGCGGCGACCCCCACCTGAGTGGGGGAGTCGGAGGCCCACCGGCTGAGCGGGGCGAATCGCCGGAAGAGGGCCATGGCGGGATTCTGGCTCACGAGGCGCATTTGGCAGGGGGAAACCCGTCGGGTAGCGTCGAGGGGACGTCGGACCATGAGACATCCCCTCCGGGAGGCCGCATGACCAGCACGACCCGTTCCGCCCGCGCGCTCGCGGCCCTCGTGGCCGGCGGCGTGGCCCTGGGCGCTGTGGTCGTGGCGGCTCCGACAGCCCAGGCCAATCAGCGGGTGTGCCCCGCGGTCGACTTCGTCATCGGCGACGGCTGGGGTGCGGATCGAGGAAGTCGCTCCCACATGGGCATCGATCTCGGGGGCGAGCGCGGCACCCCCATCCTCGCGATCGAGGACGGCGTGATCGACCGCACCAAGCGCCAGGACAACGGCGCCCTGCAGATCGTGATGAAGGGCGTCAGCGGCGCGAAGTTCTACTACGGCCATATGGACAAGGTGCTGGTCGACGGTGGACAGCGCGTCAAGGCCGGCGACGTCATCGGGACCATGGGCGACTCCGGCTCGCCGGGGGCGGTCCATCTCCACTTCGAGTACTGGCGCAGCGGTGGCGAGTCCGCCGCGGTGGATCCTGCGGAGCTCATCTCGCGCGTGTGCAGTGCGCGTGCGGACCGGGGCAGCCGTGACGATCGCCCGAATGACAAGAGGCGCCCCCTGCCCAAGCCGATCAAGGGCAGCGTCTTCTCGAACTAGTCGCGTCCTGCTGGGGCAGGGAGGGCGTCGAGGTCTCTGCGCGTGGCATCCCGTCGGTGGATTCCTCCGGTACTACGTTGGCGGGAACCAGAGCTGTTGCCTGCCCCGGGAGGGCTCGATGACTGACCAGACGATCGTCGCACGCTCCACGTCCATCGCCATCTCGATGTTCGCGTTCTTCCTCATCTTCTCGACGGTTGCCGGGATCGTCGAGCTCGCCACCGAGGGACCCGACGGAGAGCAGGCCTACGGCCTCTTCGCTGCCTCGGCGTCGACGATCATCTACGGCCTGCTCGCCAGCTGGCTCGGCAGAAGGCTCCCCGCCCGCTGGTGGGGCGAGGCGATCATCGTCGCCGTGATCTTCTACCCGATCTGGATCCTCATGAATGCCATC
Source organism: uncultured Bifidobacteriaceae bacterium (assembly GCA_964597445.1). GTDB lineage: Bacteria > Actinomycetota > Actinomycetes > S36-B12 > S36-B12 > UBA10649. The sequence goes on from CAZQXO010000017.1 coordinate 12,685, forward strand.
TCGGGAACGGTCGATGCAGAGGCCTTCGTGAGCGGACTGCTCTATGCAGGCATCGCCGCGGTGATCGGCGTGATCTTCTTCCTGATCTTCGCCCGCGCGGACGACTAGTTGCAGCCGAGTCCTGAGCCTGGGGTCACAGCTCCCCGCGCTCCAGCAGGTCGAGGACCTGTGCCGCTCGAACCCGAAGCTCGTCGAGGTCGCTCAGTCGATCGAGACCCCGCACCTGCTGGGCCATGCGCGGGTTCGAGGCGAACTCGGCACGGTGTCGATCGAGGAAGTCCCAGTAGAGGGTCGTGAAGGGGCAGGCATCCTCACCGGTGCGCTTCTTCGGATCGAAGCGGCACCCACTGCAGTAGCGGCCCATGCGGTTCAGGTAGGCCCCACCTGCGGCGTAGGGCTTCGTCATCATCAGGCCATCGTCGGCGTGGACACCCATGCCGATCACGTTCGGCACCATCACCCAGTCCGCAGCGTCGATGAACATCCGGCGCATCCAGTCGAGGACGTCCTGCGGTCGGATGCCGGCGATCAGCGACAGGTTCGCGAGGACCATGAGCCGTGGGATGTGGTGGACCCATCCGCGAGCATGGATGTCGTCCACGACGCCGCTGACGCAGGCCATGCCGGTGGCGGACGAGTCCGTGAAGGCGGGCGGCAGGGAACGCCGAGCATCGAGCCCGTTGCGGTCGCGGTAGCCGTCGGGGAGCCACCAGTACAGCCCGTTGACATACTCGCGCCACCCGATGATCTGGCGCACGAACCCCTCGATCGAGCTCAGGGGAACGCCTCCCTGCTCGTACCGGGCGAGGGCGGCGGACACGACCTCGGACGGATGCAGCAGGCCGATGTTGAGGTACGGGCTCAGCAGCGAGTGGTGCACCGACCAGGAGTCGGCGGGCATGGCGTCCTCGTAGGGACCGAACTCAGGAAGCACGTGGTCGACGAAATGCTGCAGCTGGCGCAGGGCGCCGGCCCGAGTCGTGGCCCAGATGCCGCTGGGGGGCGCGCCGGTGACCGGCAGGCCTCGATCGGCGATGGATCGCCAGACCTCGTCGTCGATGTCGTCCCTGTCGAAGGTGAGGGGTTCCGGCCAGGCGTGCTCCCCGCGTGGTGGGGGCAGGCGGTTGTCGGCGTCCAGGCTCCACTTGCCGCCGATCGGTGACGATCCCTCGAGCAGGATGCCCAGTCGCAGGCGCTGCTGCCGGTAGAAGGCATCCATGCGCAGCGTGCGCTGCTGGTCGGCCCAGGCGGCGAAGTCCGCACGTGAGGTGAGGAAGCGATCGTCCGGCAGGAGTTCGACACCGGCCTCCTGCCAGCTGCGCATGAGCCCGTGGGAGGACGGCTCGGCAGCGACGATGCGCACGCTGGGCTTCCGTGCGCGGTGCTCCTCGACTCCGGCCGCGGTCGATGCGGCGGCAACTCGGTGGACGGTGAATCCCTGCTCCTCGAGGTCGCGTGCGAGGTGCTCGGCTGCTGAGAGAAGGAGGTGAATGCGCTGAGCGTGCCACGTCCGGGAGCGGAGCATTCCCTCGCTCTCGACGAGGAGAACGTCGTGCTCACCCGGCTGCGCCCCGGCGAGGGCGCCGTGGTGCCGGTCCAGCTGGTCGTACGCGACGAGGACGGACGTCGTCGCGCTCACGCACCGATCTCCGCACGCACGGCGTAGAGCTCGGGGAAGAAGGTGAGATCGAGCGCCTTGCGCAGGAAGGGGACGCCGCTGGATCCGCCCGTTCCGCTCTTGGAGCCGATGATGCGCTCGACGGTCTTCAGGTGCCGGAAGCGCCAGAGCTGGAAGTTGTCCTCGACGTCGACGAGGGTCTCGCAAGCCTCGTACTCGCGCCAGTGGCTGTTCGTCTGGTCGTAGATCTCGAGGAAGACAGGGAGCAGCGAGGGATGCAGGTGCCAGCGCTGACGCACATCGCGCGTGAGGATCTCGTGCGGAATGGGATGCCCCAGGCGATGGAGGAAGCGAAGGAACTCGTCGTAGAGCGTGGGCTCCTCGTAGAGGGCGGTGAGCAGCTCGTGGATCTGCGAGTCGTGGGAGAACACCTGCAGCATCTGCTCGTCCTTGTTGCCCAGGATGAACTCGACCGCACGGTACTGCCACGACTGGAACCCGGACGAGCTCTGGAGGTAGGAGCGGAACTCCGCGTACTCGCTCGGTGTCAGGGTGGTCAGCACACCCCACTGCTCGGCGAGGGTGTGCTGGATGTGCTTGACGCGCGCCAGGCACTTGAGTGCGGGGGAGAGGTCGTCCGCGGCGAGGAGCTGGCGTGCCTCGCGAAGTTCGTGGAGCATGAGCTTGAGCCACAGCTCGGTGACCTGATGCTGCACGATGAACAGGAGCTCGTCGTGACGCTCGGGATCGCTGAGCGGCTGCTGGGCCGACAGAACGAGGTCCAGTCGCAGGTAGTCGCCGTACGACATCGCCTCGGTGAAGTCGCGCTTGACTCCGGGCTCGAGCGGCCGCGAGTAGCCGTCGACACTCATGCCGAACCCGCCTTCCGTGCGGCCTGGGCAGCGACGGTGGCCCCGCTGACGAACGCCCGTCGCCACGGGGGAACGCCCTCGATCTCGATCTCGAGGCTGAAGGAGAGGAAGGTGCGGATCAGGACGATGATGCCGAGCACCAGCACGTTGTCGAGCGTCGGAGCCACGGCGACCGTCCGGATGAGGTCGCCCGCGACGAGGACCTCGAGGCCGAGCAGCAGAACGCCCCCGAAGAACTGACGCAGGATCGTGTAGGTGGCGCGGCCATCGTGCGTGCGCAGGTAGGTCCGCGCAGCGAGGGCGAAGGCGAGGATCAGCCCGACGACGAGGATCGCTGCTGCGACGACCTCGAACGCCTGAGCCACCACGAGCATGATCTCGGTGTACCGGCCTTCGTCCATCCGTGGATCCTCTCAGGTCACATGCGGGCGGAGTAGTCCCACGACGTGACCGTGAGGCTGTCGATCCGTATGGCCACCTCCGAGTCGACCCGGGAGAGCAGCCAGTCGGCGAGGGATGAGGGCTGCGTGCCGAGGTACCGCTCGATGAGTCGGGGCAGCAGGTCGGCGGCTCGCGGCGGATCGAGATGGGCTCGGCCGTGCCCGCGAACGCCGCGGTAGGGCGGCTGGTCGGCTGACACCTCGAACCCGACCCGGTCGTCCTTGCGGAGTCGGCGCACGAGAACGGAGTCGGACTGGCTGGCGCACCACAGGGAGGTGCCGTCGAAGTCGAACCACAGCGACTGCACGAGCAGGTGCTTGCCCGCCGAGGCGAGTCGCAGGGGGATGACGCTGGAGTTCAGGAAGCCCGTCACCTCGTCGGATGACCAGGGTCCGGATCGGATCGTGACGGAGGCCATGAGTCGACCCTAGGGCGCGGTGCCCAGCGAGGACAGCTCGATCACCCGGTCGGCGATGGCGGCCGCCTCCTCGCGATCATGGGTCACGTGCAGGGCGGCGACACCGGCCTCACGCAGCATGGCACCGACGTCAGCGACGAGCCGCCGTCGAAGGTCGGTGTCGAGGGCGCTGAAGGGCTCGTCGAGGCCCAGCACCGCCGGTCGGGGAGCCAGGGCGCGGGCGAGGGCCACGCGCTGGGCCTGGCCTCCGCTCAGCTCGTCGGTGCGCCGGTGCTCGAGGCCCGGCAGGCCCAGCCACTCCAGCAGCTCGACTGCACGCTCGGCCGCGGCCGCCCGCGTCCAGCCATGGCGTCGCAGGCCGTACATCACGTTGCCCTGCACGTCGAGGTGAGGGAACAGCAGCGGCTCCTGGAAGATCAGTCCCACCCCGCGCTCGTGGATGGGCGTATCGGTGACATCCGCGCCATCGATGACGATGCGGCCTGCGGGCACGGGGACGACCCCGGCGATCTCCCCGAGCAGGGTCGACTTGCCGCTCCCGCTCGGCCCGAGGATCGCGACGATCTCCGAGGCGCCGACCTGCAGGCGGATGTCGCGCAGGAACACGACACCCTCGTATCCGAGGGCGAGGCCGTCGACGTCGAGTCGTGGTCGTGTCATGCGTGGACCTCCTGTCGGATACGTCGACTCGCGGGTGCTCCCCAGCGATCCACGAGGAGCACCAAGGTCAGGGTGAGGATGACGAGCACTACCGCCAGAACGGCGGCGACGCCGAGGGACTGCTCGCCCGGTCGTCCGAGGAGCCGGACGATCTGCACCGGCACCGTCGGCGAAGCCGTGCGTCCCAGGAACGCGGCCGCGCCGAACTCGCCGAGGGAGACGGCTCCGGCCAGCGCGGCCGAGGCCACGACCACCACGCGCAGCACCGGTCCGTAGACGGTCCAGAAGGCGCGGCTGGGCGTGGCGCCCAGCGTCGCCGCCACCGCGGTCAGCCGTATGTCGGTGCTCCGGAGTCCGGGCGCGACGACGGCCACGACGAGCGGCACGGCCACGAGGGCATGGGCCAGGGGGATGAGCAGTCCGGTGGATCGCAGGTCCCAGGGCGGTCGGCTGAAGGCGAGCAGGAGGCCGAGTCCGATGGTGGCGGCCGAGACGCCGAGCGGGACGATGGCCAGAAGTGTGATGACGCGAGCGCGTCCGGACGCGAGGACGGCGACCGCCGCGAGCGTTCCCACGACTGCCGCGACGACGGCCGTGGCGAGCGCGTAGGTCAGCGAGATCCCGATCGCAGCGGCGGGCGAGCCCAGTCGCGTGGTTCCGGCGTCGATGGATCCGAGCGAGGACCACCAGGCCAGTGTCCAGCCGTCGGACCCCCGGATCGATGCCGCCACGAGGGCAAGCACCGGTGCGGCCACGATGACGACGCCGAGGGCAGCCGTGCCGAGGACGGCCACGCGTGCCGTGAACTGTCGGGGCAGCGGACGCAGCGCGATGGGTCGTCCGCGTCGTGCGGGTGACCGACGCGAGGCCACGGCGCCGAGAATCAGCACGGTCGAGACGACTGCGAGCTGGACGAGTGCGGTTGCTGCGGCACCGGGGAAGTCGAGCAGCACGGACGTCTGCCGCAGGACCTGGGCCTCGAGGGTTCGCGTCGACGCGTCACCCAGCAGCAGCACGATGCCGAGAGACGTGAACGAGAAGACGAACACGACCGCGGCGCTCGAGGCGATCGACGATCGCAGGCTGGGAAGGGTGACGTCCACGAAGGCGCGAACGCGTGACGCACCGAGCGTCCGGGCGACCAGTTCGTAGTCGCCGGAGTGCTGCGCCCACTGCGCACCGACGATGCGGGTGACGACAGCGATGTTGACGTAGGCATGCGCGAGCACGACGATGCCGAAGCCCTCGACCGTCCCGCCGCCGAGGAGGCTGCGCATCGCAAGAGCGACGACGACGGTGGGGAGGACGAACGGCACGGTGACCAGCGCCTGCACGAAGGCCCGACCGCGGTAGCGGTAGCGGGAGGTGACGTTGGCGAGAGGGAGTCCGACCGCAAGGGCGAGAGCGGTGCTCGCCAGCGCCTGCGCGGTGGCCAGTCCGGCGATCTCCCAGAGGGACGCACTCGCCAGCTGATCGAGGAGGCTGACGTCGGCGCTCGAGCTGACCGTGACACCCAGGGTGATGAGGGGATAGGCGAGGAAGGCGGCCAAGAAGACCGCCGGCACGACCCAGGCCCACCGCACCCACCGGGGCATGGTCAGCGCCCCATCACCGAACCCCACTCGGCCAGCCAGTCGGCGAGGTTCGCGGCGACCTCGTCAGCGGGGAGCTGCAAGGGGTCATCCACCGTCGCAGCGAACTGCTGGAAGACGTCCGGCAGGGGCACGCCCATGCGCGCGGGGAAGACGAACATCGAGAGGGGCACATCGGCCTGCACCGGCTCGGAGAGGAGCCAGTCGATGACGGTGCGAGCGCCCTCCGGGTTCGCCGCCCCGGCCAGCACTCCTGCGTACTCGACCTGCCGGTAGCAGCCGTCCGTCATCGCCGAGGTGGACGGACGCTCAGGCTTGGGATCCTCCGCGTAGACGATCTCGGCCGGAGGGGACGTCGCGTAGGAGACGACGAGGGGCCGTGTTCCCTCGCCGCCCCCGCTGAACTCGCCGTAGTAGGCATCGGTCCAGGAGCCGGCGATGCTCACGCCGTTCTCGCGCAGGGAGGTCCAGTAATCCGTCCAGCCGTCGCCGTAGCGGGCGATGGTCGCGAGGAGGAAGGCCAGTCCCGGTGACGAGGTTGCCGGATCCTGCACGACCAGCATGTCGCGGTAGGTCGGATCGATGAGGTCATCGAGGGTCGTCGGTGCGGGCACGCCGCGAGCGGTCAGCTCCGCATCGTCGATGTTGACGCACACATCACCGAAGTCGATCGGGGTGACGACGCCGCCGCCGGTATCGCCCTGCAGCTCCGGCACGAGCGTGTCCAGCTCGGGCGACTCGTAGGGCTCGAACACCCCGGCATCCAGGGCTCGGCTCAGCAGCGTGTTGTCGATGCCGAACATCACGTCGGCCGTCGGGTTGCCCGCCGCGAGGACGGCCCCGGCGACCATGCTCCCGGCATCGGTGCCGCTCACGATCTCGAGGGTGATGCCGGTATCGGCGGTGAGCTGCGTGAGCAGATCCTCACTCAGGACGAACGAGTCATGCGCCAGGAGGCGCACGGTGCTGGGCGCCCCGGGTGCGGGCGCGGCCTCCGGCTCGGTGCTGGAGCACCCGGCAAGGGCGAGCCCCATGGCCAGGACCGGAACAACGATGATGCGACGACGCATGTGTGGGATCCCTTCCCTCCGCTGGCATTACCCAGATCAGGTTCATGGGTCGGTGGGAGCGGCCACCCTCTCAGCCCGCCGATCTCGCGAGCTCCCCTTCGCAGGTGAGGTTAGTACGCCCGCCCTGGTGACGCACCCGCGGGTCGGTGAGTAGCCTCGAGAGGTGCCCGCGGATGCTGCCTTCACCTCCACGGAGGGGTGGACCCCGGTCTCCCCCCGGCTCATCACGGCCCGGCGCATCGTGCTCCTTCTCTCCTACCTGGTCGTCGCTGCGGTCGTGGTGGCGCTGTTCGTGATCCCGGATGTCCCGCGGTGGGCTGCGTACGTCGTGCTCGGGGCGGCGCTGGTCGTCCTCGTCTGGCTGTGGTGGCTCATCGGTCGCCGCGTGCGCTCCTTCGGCTACGCGGAGCGGGGCGATGACCTGCTCGTCACGAGCGGCATCCTGTTCCGGCGCCTGGTGATCGTCCCCTACGGGCGCATGCAGCTTGTCGACGTCAAGGCCGGCCCCATCGACCGATGGCTCGGGGTCACCACCGTCCAGCTGCACACCGCGGCCGCGACCACCGATGCGAGCATCCCGGGCCTCATTCCCGCGGACGCGGCGGCCCTGCGGGACCGCCTGGCCCGGCGCGGCGAGAAGAGGTCGGCCGGCCTGTGACGGAGCCGCAGCCACCCGCCTCGAGCATCGGTGACGATCTCGGTCTCGGTCTCGTGCTTCCCAGTGGTGCCGGGGCGGATGAGCAGGGACGACGCCGGGTTCATCCCGTGACACCGCTCGTGCACGGAGTGACGGCCCTGCCGGTGGCGGCACTCATCTCCTTCGCCTGGGGCAGCGGCCTGCTCGTCACCCTCGGGCTGGGGGCGTTCGCGGCCGGCGTCCTGCTCGTTGTTCTCATCGGCATCGCGGTGACGGCGTGGTCGTACCTGGCGTGGCGGAACCTGTGGTTCTGGTTCGACGAGGACGGAGACTTCCGGGTCGACTCAGGCGTGATCACGCATCGCTCGCGCCGACTGCAGCTCAGCCGGCTGCAGGCGGTCGACGTGGCGCAGCCGCTGTTCGCCCGCCTGTTCGCGATGGCCGAGGTGTCGATCGAGGTTGCCGGCACCGGTGACTCGCGGGTGAAGATGCGCTACCTGCGCTTGCAGGATGCACGGGCGCTGCGGAGCGAGGTGCTCGCGCGCGCCGCGGGCCTGCGGCCGGAGGCGGGCGAGGCTCCTGAGGTCGTCGTCGCCACGGTGCCCACGCGTGACCTCGCCCTCTCGCTCCTGATGCGCAGCGTCACGGCCGGCCTGCTGCTCGTCACGGCCGTCCTGCTCGTCGGCACTGTCCTGTTCCAGGGCTGGGAGGGACTCGCCCTCGTGCTGGTCACCGGAGGCGTCCCGATCATCGTCGTCATCGCGGAGTTCATGCGGTACTTCCGCTTCACGGTGAGCGAGTCGCCGGACGGCCTGCGCCTCAGGTTCGGTCTCGCCCGCACGGAGACCCGCACGGTTCCGCCCGGGCGGGTCCAGGCCGTGGAGTTCGTCGAGCCCTTCCTCTGGCGCAGGTGGACGTGGGTGCGCGTGCGACTCACGATCGCCGGAGTGGGCGCCGACGATCGGAACAGCGGCAACCGGGAGACCCTCCTCATGCCGGTCGCCCCGCGCGAGGTCGCGATCGCTCTGGTCCACCGACTGCTGCCGGGAATGGACATCGAGTCGATGGCCTGGATCGCAGCACCGGAGCGCAGTCGCTGGCGCTCGCCGATTCAGTGGCGCCGACTCGCGGTCGCGTGGGATGCGCAGGTGCTCGCTGCGCGCCGCGGGCGCGTGACCCGTCGGCTGGCCGTTGTGCCGCACGCCCGCACGCAGTCGGTGCGCCTCACCCAGGGCCCATGGGAGCGAGCCTTGGATCTCGCGACGCTGCATGTCGACGTGGCTCCCGGCCCGGTGCGGGTGCGCGCCCTGCACCTCGATTCCGTGACAGCCCGGGAGATCGGCGACGCGCAGGCCGAGCGGGCCCGGCTGGCCCGAGGCTCCGACACGTCCACTCGATGGGCCAACCCGAGCTAGGACGCGAGTGAGGCCTCGATCGCGGCGACGAAGCGGTCGATGTCATCCACCGTGGTGTCCCAGGCGCACATCCACCGGACCTCGCCGGTGTGCTCGTTCCAGGTGTAGAAGCGGTGCTCCTGCTGAAGCCGCGTCGTCACGTCGGGATCGAGGACGGCGAACACTGCATTGGCCTCCACCGCCTGGGTGATGCGCACGCCGTCCAGGTGCCGAACGCGTGACGCGAGCAGCTGGGCCATCGCGTTGGCGTGCTCCGCGTTACGGCGCCAGAGGTCGCCCTCGAACAGGGCGAGCAGCTGGGCGCTGATGAAACGCATCTTGCTGGCCAGCTGCATGGACGTCTTGCGCAGGAAGTCGACACCCGGTGCTGCAGCGGGATCGAGCACGACCACGGCCTCGCTCATCATGCCGCCGTTCTTCGTGGCGCCGAGTGAGATGACATCGGCGCCCACAGCGGCCTCGGCGAGGGTGCAGCCCAGAGATGCTGCCGCGTTGGCGAGCCGGGCACCGTCGACATGGAAGCGCATGCCGAGTCGATGCACATGGTCCGCGAGGGTGCTGAGCTCGGCAGGTGTGTAGGCCGTCCCGTACTCGGTCGACTGGGTCACGGAGACGACACCGGGCTGCGATCGATGCACGACGCCGAAGCCCCAGGCCTCGGTGTCGATGAGGTCAGTCGTGAGCTTGCCGTCGGGCGTCGGAATGGTCCAGAGCTTGAGGCCGGCCATCACCTCGGGTGCCCCACCCTCATCCATGTTCACGTGCGCCGTCGACGGGCAGATGATCGACTCCCAGCGTCGGGCGGTCGCCTGCAGTGCGACGACGTTCGCTCCCGTGCCGTTGAACACGGGGAACACCTCTGCCGTGGGTCCGAAGTGACCGCGGATGACCTCGCGCAGGCGTGCCGTGACGTCATCGTCGCCGTACGACGTCTGATGCCCGGCGTTCGCGGCGGTCATGGCGGCAAGAACCTCGGGGTGCACGCCGGCGTAGTTGTCGCTCGCGAAACCCCGCCACAGGGTCGCGTCGGGATCAGTCATTCCGCAGTCGATTCACAGTCCATCCCATGGCGCCCGCGATCACGGCGACAAGCCCGGCGAACAGGAGCGCTCCCGTGTCCCAGCCGAGAACCGAGACGCGGACGATGAGGGCGCCTCCCATCATCAGGAGGGCGAAGCCCTGGAGGAACAGCGAGAAGCGGAGCAGACGGCGGGTGCTGTCATTCGCGTCGGGGGCGTCGGCCATGACGCCATCCTGTCAAACGGCGACGACGCGCGCCCTCAGCCGGTGGAGTTCCACAGAGCGATCACCGGCGTCTCATGCTCGTGACCGAGAGCGGAGAGTCGACCGGCGTCGAGGGCGAACAGTCGCCCGTCGATCGGCGGCAGGCCCAGCCACGTGGCGGTGAGGATGCGCAGCACGTGGCCGTGGGCGACCAGCACGCAGTCCTGTCCGTCGGCCAGAACGGGAGTGCAGCGATCCAGGACGCGCCTGGTGCGCGCGCCCACATCCGCGAGCTGCTCACCGGGGGTCTCACCGGCGGGAACCGGGTGGTCCCAGATGAGCCACGCGGGGTCGGCGAACTCCGAGCGGATCTCCGCGGTCGTGCGCCCCTCCCAGGCTCCGTAGTCCCATTCGAGCAGGTCGGGCGTCGTGGCATCGGGGTGCAGTCCCGCCAGCTCCGCCGTACGGCGGGCACGACTGAGCGGACTGCTCAGGACGAGACCGGGCTCGAGCGAGGTGAGTGACGGGGCGAGCGACGCGGCGACCTGCTCACCGCCGGAGGTGAGCGGTATGTCCGTGCGCCCGGTGTGGCGTCCGGACCTGCTCCACTCGGTCTCGCCATGACGGATCAGCCAGATGCGGGGGGATGGCATCACGCCTCCAGTTCGGGATGCACGTCGCGCTCCACCGCGCGCGTGACGGTGGTGCGGGACGAGGAACGGCCGCTGACCGCCCCCATGACGCGCAGACCGTAGCCGACCGCAGGCCCGACGAGCAGGGCGAACAGGACGGTGCCGATGCCCACCGTGCCTCCGAGCAGCCAGCCGAGCACGAGCACGACCGACTCGATCGCCAGGCGCACTCGGCTCACGGGCCACCCCGTGCGCTGGTGGATGCCGGTCATCCATCCGTCGCGCGGACCCGGACCGAGACCAGTGGTCAGGTAGATGCCACTGCCCAGGCCGATGAGGGCGATGCCCGCCAGCACCATGGCGAGACGGACGAGCAGCAGTCCGATGCCGTCGCCGGTGGGGCTGGGAAGCAGGAGCAGCATCACCTGCAGTGCTGTCGCGATGACGATCGCGTTCATGATGGTGCCGAGGCCGGGGCGCTCGCGCAGCGGGATCCACAGCAGGAGCACGGTGACGCTGATGGCGAAGGTGGCCACGCCGATGGAGATGGGCAGCTTCGTGGTGAGGCCCTGCGCCAGCACGGTCCAGGGGCCGTTGCCGAGCCCAGCCGAGACGAGCAGCGCCTCGCCGGTGCCGAAGAGCCACAGCCCGAGGACGAGCAGGCCGAAGGTTCCCGGCCCGGTGCGCCAGCGGGAGTCCGACCGCCACGAGGTGTGGGGCACCGTGTGCGAGGGCGCGAGGGCACTCCAGCGTCGGCGCATGCGCGGAGTCTGGCACGGGTCCGCGCTTTGCTGCGCGACGCCGCCTTCCGGGGTTACAGTGCGAGGGTGATGGTCCGGATCATCGGAACGGTTGCGGCGCTGATGCTCACTGCCGGTGCGCTCAGTGCCTGCGGCGGTGGTGACGAGGTGCCCGCCGAGGGCGCCGCTGCGACGACGGCGGAGACCGTCGCGATCGAGGGAGCGGCCGTCCTGCTGGATGCGCAGGCCCTCACTGCGCTCGACCAGAGGGTCGCGTACCCGAAGAAGGGGCAGGCGCAGATCAGCAGCGAGATCGAGGTGCTCGAGCCCGGTCAGGAATCGGGCTGGCGCAAGTACCGGGTTCCCGCGTACGTCCATGTCCTCGAGGGCGTCCTCTCGGTCGAGTACGACGCAGGAGTCGTCAAGGAGTTCCCGGCCGGCACCTCGTTCCTTCAGGCGCGGGGGGTCTGGCACAACATCAGCAACAAGGGCGACGCCCGGGCGCAGTTCCTGACGGTGACGATGGGGGCCAAGGGCGTCACGAGCATGGCTGAGCGCTGATCGGGGCGTCGCCCTAGAGTCCTGCCGTGCTCTCCGTCGACGACTACCTCGCCCGCATCCTCGACAGCGTGGCACCACTCGACGTGCTCGAGCTCCCGCTCTCCGCGGCCCAGGGATGCGTGCTCGCGGAGGACGTCTCCGCTCCCTGGCCCCTCCCGTCCTTCGACAACTCCTCGATGGACGGGTACGCCGTGCGCGCGGAGGACATCGCCCGGGCGACCGAGGAGTCACCTGTCTCCCTCGAGGTCATCGATGACGTTCCCGCCGGCCGCCAGGCCAGCGAGGAGGTGCGCCCCGGAACCGCCATCCGGATCATGACGGGTGCGCCGGTCCCGGTGGGTGCCGACGCGGTCGTCCCGGTCGAGCGCAGCGACGCCGGAACAGAGGTCGTGCGCATCACGGCCGCCGTCGATACCGGCGCATACATCCGTCGCGCGGGTGAGGACGTCGGCACGGGGGATACGGTCCTGCGGCGCGGGACGCTCATCGGTGCCCGCCAGATGGCCATCCTCGCGGCGGTGGGCAGTGGGCATGTGCGCGTGCATCCCCAGCCGCGCGTCGCGGTGATCTCGACCGGCTCGGAACTGGTGGATCCCGGCACGCCGCTGACCCACGGCTTCATCAGCGACAGCAACAGCTACCTGCTCGTCGCCGCGTGCCGCGAGGCGGGGGCCGACGCCTATCGCGTCGGACCGGTGCCGGATGACGAGGAGGCCTTCCTCGCGGCCGTGGAGGACCAGTGGCACCGCTGCGACCTGCTGCTCACCAGCGGTGGCGTCAGCATGGGCGCATACGACACCGTCAAGGCGGTGCTGAGCCAGCTCGGATCGGTGGACTTCATGAAGGTCGCCATGAATCCGGGCATGCCCCAGGGCCACGGCTATGTGGGGCAGGATCGCGTCCCGATCATCACGCTTCCGGGCAACCCGGTCAGCAGCTACATCTCGTTCGAGAACTTCGTGCGGCCGGCCATCCGCCGCATGCGCGGGCTCACGGATCTCTATCGACCACGCCTGCGCCTGCGCGCAGCGGCGGAGCTGACGTCGCCGTCCGGCAAGCGGCAGTACGCCCGGGCCGTGATCCTGCCTACCGGTGAGGTCGCCCCCGTGGGCGCGGGCCAGGGATCCCACGTGCTTGGGGGGCTCGCCGTGGCCGACGCCCTGATCGTCGTCCCCGAGGACGTCTCGGTCGTCCGGGTCGGCGATGAGGTCGAGGCGGTGGACCTGCGGGGCTGAACGCCGACCCCGGCCATCTGTTCACCTTCGAGTTGTATGTTCGAGGAATGGCCAAGTCCAAGGACGCCGATCCGCTCGAGCGGTGGCGGCACTTCGAGGCGAAGTACGCCGAGCGGGTCGCGCCCCTCATGGGTGAGGACTGCTTCCCGGCGCTGGACAAGGACGAGATGATCGAGCTCGCCTCCCTGAGGGCCAAGGCCGATCGCTGGCGCGACCGCTTCTTCAAGGCGCTGGAAGGCGTGAGCGACTGATCGCCGTTCACCTCGTGTTCATGTTGCGGAGCGACGGCAGGCGGGGAACCCCGTTCATCTTCTGTTCATAGAAGCGTGGCGCTCCGTTCCGGACGGTGTGGGGGCACGTATACCGGCACCCACGAGGGTTCCGGTATGTCCGTGACGGAGACCGAGTTCCGCGACCTCAAGTCAGCCGCGACCTCCCACCGCGGTGACCGCGTCTTCAACCGCACGATCACTGCTCTTGCCTTCACAGCCCTCCTGGTCCTCGCCGGCATCGCGGTCTTCCTCGGGCTCCAGACCATCCCCGCCTTCGAGTCGCAGGGGATCTCGTTCCTCACCACCACCGCCTGGGACATCAACACCGATCCGCCGACCGCTGGCATCTGGGGCATGCTCTACGGCTCCGTGCTGCTCGCGGTCATCGGTCTCGTGATCGCGGTCCCCGCCTCGATCCTCCTGAGCATCTTCATGGTCTTCCTCGCTCCGAAGAAGCTCGCGGCGGTCCTGACCAACCTGATCGACCTGATGGCGGCCATCCCGTCGGTGATCCTCGGCCTCTGGGCGTTCTACATCCTCAATCCGACGGCCGACGAGTGGCAGCGCCTGCTGAACCAGTACCTCGGCTGGATCCCGATCTTCCAGAACACGAGCGGCAACTTCCTCGGCACCCCCTTCATCGCGGGGTTCGTCCTAGCGATCATGATGATCCCGATCGTGACGTCGGTGTCCCGCGAGGTCATGGCGCGCACGCCACCGGATCTCATCAATGCATCCGAGGCCCTCGGATCCTCGCTGTGGACGATGCTCCGCTACGTCGCCCTGCCCTATGGCCGGGGCGGCATCGTGGGCGGCGTGATGCTCGGCCTGGGTCGCGCGCTGGGCGAGACAATCGCCGTGTTCTTCGTCCTGAAGATTGTCTTCGACGTCAACTGGTACAACATCATCGAGTCCGGCGGCGGCTCCGTGGCCACGCTCATCGTGTCGCGCTTCGGTGAGGTCTCGGGTGAGTTCGAACTCAGCCTCCTCCTGGCCGCCGGCTTCTTCCTGTTCGTGCTCACGCTCGTCGTGAACGTGATCGCGAACCTGATCGTCGCCCGCACGGGAAGGCTCCAGAAGTGACCGTGACCTTCGATGCTGAGACGCTGCCCGAGCTGCAGCAGCAGAAGATCGCCCATCCCTGGCGAAAGAAGCCGCCGATCTTCACGTGGTCGGTGATCCTGGCCTCGGTGATCCCGCTGGTCATCGTGGCGCTCGTCTACGTCGGCACGGACATTCCGGGTGCCATCGTCATGACGATCGTCTACTTCCCGCTGCAGATGGTCGCCTCGGGCATCGCAGCGTTCGCGACCCGGGGCAAGCGGGGCATCCTCGACTCGATCATCATCGTCAACGCGATCGGCGCCACCCTGTTCAGCCTCATCGTGCTGATCTCGGTGATCGGCTCCCTCATCGTTCGCGGAATCTCCGCGCTGAGCCTGCACTTCCTCTACCAGAACAACGTGTACGTCAGCCCGAGCACTCCCCTCGAGTACGGCGGCATCGGGCATGCGGTCATCGGCACTCTGCTGATCGTCGGCATCTCCACGCTCATCGCCGTCCCCATCGGCGTGGCCACCGCGATCTACATCACCGAGGTGCGCGGACGGGCCGTCCCCTACGTCCGGTTCTTCGTCCAGTCGATGGCAGGCGTGCCCTCCGTCGTCGCCGGCCTCTTCATCCTCACCATCATCGTGGCGACCGGCGCCTTCCAGCAGGGAGCCTTCGCGGGCGGTCTGGCCTACGCCATCCTCATGCTGCCGACCGTGGCCCGTACAGCCGAGGAGGTCCTCAAGCTGGTCCCGGAGGACCTCCGTACCGGCGCGTTGGCGCTTGGATCGACTCGAGCACGGACGGTGTTCAAGGTCGTTCTCCCTGCGGCACGCACGGGCATCATCACGGCGATCATCCTGGGCATCGCGCGGGTCATCGGCGAGACGGCACCGCTGCTGCTCGCAGCCGGGTCCCTTGATTCGACCCTTCTCAACCCCTTCGGTGGCCCGATCGCGTCGGTGCCTACGTACATCTTCAACAACGTCGCCCTGCCGTATCCTGACGCCGTGGCTCGGGCGTGGGCTTCCGCCCTCGTACTGCTCGTTCTCGTCGGAATCCTGTTCGTCCTCGCTCGCATCGTCGGGCGCGGGCGACTCAGCAGCAAGTAGAAGGAGAGTCACGTCATGGACACGGCCGATATCGAGAACGTGGAGGGCATCGAGGTGCTGGAGACCCAGATGGAGGAGTCGCGCTCGGCCGCGCCCACCGAGATCGAGATGGCCACCCGAGACCTGAGCGTGTGGTTCGGCAAGCGCAAGGTGCTCGAGGGCGTCAGCATCGACTTCCCGAAGAACTCGGTCACGGCGCTCATCGGTCCGTCGGGCTGCGGCAAGTCGACCTTCATCCGCACGCTCAACCGCCTCCATGAGCTGATCCCGGGTGCCGCACTGGCCGGCAGCGTGCTCTACGAGGGCCGTGACATCTACGACCGTGATGTCGATCCGGTCCAGATCCGGCTGAAGGTCGGCATGGTCTTCCAGAAGCCGAACCCCTTCCCGTCGATGACGATCCGCGGCAACGTCCTCTCCGGGCTCAAGCTCTCGGGCATGAAGCGCAGCAACCACGACGACATCGTCGAGGAGACCCTGACTTCCGCCGGCCTGTGGACCGAGGTCAAGGACCGCCTGGGTGCGGCGGCGGGGGAGCTCTCCGGCGGTCAGGCCCAGCGCCTGGTCATCGCCCGTGCCCTGGCCGTGCAGCCGCACGTCCTCCTCATGGATGAGCCGTGCTCGGCGCTCGACCCGGCCTCGACCCTCAAGATCGAGGAGACGATCCGCGAGCTGTCCAAGGACGTCACGATCATCATCGTGACCCACAACATGCAGCAGGCGGTGCGCGTCTCCGACCACACGGCCTTCTTCCTGGCTGCCGAGAACGAGCCCGGCCATGTCGTCGAGCAGGGCCTGACCACCGAAATCTTCGGCAACCCCCACGACCAGCGGACCCTCGACTACGTCAACGGCCGTTTCGGTTAACCGGACGTTCACCGATACACGGAGTGTTCATCTGGATCACGCCTGAGCGAAACCGCACCCCCACCGGCGCGTCAATCAGGCTCCGTAGTTTCGCGGTGTCGCAGTCCCAGACATAAGGAGATTCACGTGCGTCGCACACTCGCCATCCTCGCCTCCACCGCCGTGGCCGTGTCCACGGTCGCGCTGGCGGCGCCCGCCTCGGCCCAGAGCAAGATCCCGGCCGGAGGCGCGTCGTTCCCGTTCGTCTTCATCTCCCAGTGCGCCGCGGACTTCAACGCGTCGCAGAACAACTTCAGCGTGACCTATACCTCGACCGGCTCCGGCACCGGCAAGGGCAACTTCACGAAGGGCACCTTCGTGACGGCCATGACCGACAGCAAGTACTCCTCAGGCGAGCCCACGTGGGACTGGGAGTACATCCCGGCCATCGGCGGTGCGATCACCGTCCCGATCAACCTGAAGAATGCCAAGACGGGCCGCACTCTCGGCTCCTCCATCCAGCTCAAGCAGACCACGCTGGCCAAGATCTTCGGCGGCGCCATCACGACCTGGAACCACCCCGAGATCAAGAAGGACAATGCGCGCATCGCGTCCTCCCTGCCGTCGACTCCGATCACCATCTCGTACCGCTCGGACTCGTCCGGCACCACGAACAACTTCCTTCAGTACCTGAACGCCTGGGCTCCGACGATCTTCCCGAAGGTCCAGGACGACATGGGCACCGCCTTCCCGGGCGGTAAGCCCCCGGCCAACTCGGTCGCGGGTCGTGGCAACTCCGGGGTCATGGCCAACGTGCTCGCCAAGGAGGGCACGATCGGCTACGTCGACCTCGGTGACGCCAAGGGCTACCCCTCGGCGCGCATCCAGAACGCCAACGGGGAGTTCGTTGCCCCGTCCTCGGCCTCGGCAGCCAAGAACCTGGCCAACCAGACCGACATTCAGGCCAATGGCCTGGTCAATCTGAACTACAACCTGAAGCAGTCCGGGGCCTACCCGATCTCGATCTTCAGCTACGCGCTGGCGCGCACGGACGGCAAGGGCCCCGATGGCCTCGGCGTCCGGCAGTTCTGGGACTACACCCTGGCCAAGTGCGGCCCGTCCCGCGCGGCTGCCCTGGGCTACGTTCCGGTGGCGGGCAAGGTGCTCGCGAAGGCTCGTGAGTTCGTCCAGAAGATCAAGTAGTACCGGACGCTGCGTCCGCTGCAGTACCCGTACGACCTGAGCGATCATGAAGGTGAGGACGATGTCTCGGCAGTCCAACAAGACTCGAGGCATCGTCCTCACCTCGTTCGCGGGGGTGGCGGCCCTCACCCTGGCAGCGTGCACACCGCCCATGCCTCCTGACGTCCTGGCCGCGCTGGCCGAGTCGCAGATCGTGTGCGAGCCGGGTGAGGTGAAGGTCGCGGTGCCGGAGGGCTTCACCGGGTCCATGGACGCCATCGGCCTCGGACTCGGCGGCGTGTGCCCTGAGTCGACCGTCCTCGAGGTTCCGGAGGGCGACGCAGCGCCCGTGGCACTCGTCGATCGCACTCCCAGCCAGGAGGTCATCGACGCCTTCACGGCGACGAGCTGCCCGTCCGGAAGCACGATCGTCGTCCCGGCCTTCGCCTACCCCGTCTCGATGGCCTACAACGTCATCGGCCTCGAGGGCGTGGTCATGACACCGGAGATCGTCGCGGGCATCCTCAACGGCACGATCACGTCCTGGGAGGATCCCCTCATCCTCGCGGCGAACGAGGGCTTCGACTTCACCGCCCTCCCCGAGATGACCCTGATGGATCTCGAGGCGCCGACGGGGGCCGTGCAGGCCATGACCGCCTGGCTCTCGCAGCAGGCCCCTGAGGCCTGGACGTCCGGCACGGTCGAGGTTCTCGAGGGTGGGCAGAAGTTCCCGACCTCGATGGACCTCATCGCGGAGCTCACCCTGCTGGAGAGCGCTATCACGGTCATGCCGGTCTTCCAGTCCTTCACCAACGTCCTCCCCACGGCAAATCTCCCCGTGACGCAGGAGGATGGAAGCGAGCTCGTCATCACCGCCGACGACGTCCAGCTCTACAAGGTCGGGTCGGGCGCGATGGAGATCACCATCGATCCGGAGACGGGCAACATGTTCGCGAGCCCCGCGGTCGGCGGCGTCCCGGTCGAGGGGAACTTCGACCTGGCCGCGTCGAAGATCGTGCTGGGCGAGGGACAGCCGCTGCTCGGCTGGCCGGTCAACGGTGTGGCCCACCTCCTGACCTGCGACAACCCCAGCGATCCCGGTGCGCTCGCCTTCACGCAGTACGCGCTGCGCCTCGCGGGGCAGGGTGCTCTGGAGACCTTCGGCGTGACGCCGCTCCCGGAGCCCATCCGCGTGCAGACCTTCGGTCCGCTCAAGGTCACGGTGCCGGGCGCTGATGGCGCGGCGGTGCCCGCTGATCAGGTGCCGGCCGGCGAGTCCCCGGAGGATCCCGCCCTGGACGAGCAGATCGTCGACACCGAGATCGACCAGGGCATGACGCCTCAGGAGGCCGAGAGCGCGGTCGCCGAGTAGCGACCGCGCTCCATCCGTCAGGCCTAGATGAACAGGAGCTGCGCTCCGTCCGTCATCTCGATGAAGTCACTGGCGTTGATGATGCCGTCGACGCCGTCCCACAGGTCGTCGGCCGTGAGATGGTTCATGTCCGCGCTGAGGCGGCAGGCCCAGATGCGTGCGCCCGAGGCCTTGACGAGCTCGAGGAACTCCGGGACATCGGGGATGTCGAGCTCGGCGAGGGCCGTGTGCATCATGCGCGTGGCCATCGTGGTCATGCCGGGGATCGGCGCGAGGGCTGCGGGGATGTGAGCCGCGGGATTGCCGACGGGGGAGAACTTCAGGTGCTCCATCCGACCCTTGGTGATGACGTCGAATCCCCAGAAGGTGAAGAAGAGGTCGACCTCGACTCCCTCCCCGAGGGCGGCGTTGCCGAGGATCAGGCCGGGGTAGGCCATGTCCAGGCTTCCCTTGGAGACGATGATGGCGAGCTTGCGACCGGTCTCGACCCGGTCGTCGAAGGCCGGGACGATCATGTCAGCGGTGGCAGTCATGTCTTCGCCTCTCAGACGCAGCCGGCGGGCTTGGGCAGCCCCGCGATGTAGGCCATCTTCTTGGCCGGCTTCTTCGGGAACAGTTGGAAGAGCTTCTTGGTGTCGACGCCGCCGGCCGTGGACACGCGGCGGATCGTCGGGGTGGCGCCCTGCGCCTTGAAGTCATCCCGCAGGAAGCGGATGACCTGCCAGTGCTCGTCGGTCATGTCGACACCGATGGCCTGGGCGAGGGCCGCGCCCGTTGCCTCGTCCCATTCGTCGTACACGGTCATGAAGCCCTCGTCGTCGATGGTGACGTCGTGGCCGTTGATCATCGTGGTGGGCATTGCCTTCTCCTTGCTGTCGTGGGTCCTGATGTGAGGTGTGGGTCGGGATCTCTACGTGCTGCTGCCCACGAGATCGGTGCGCTTGCCAGCGGTGGACATGCGTGGCGGGAGTCCCATGGGGCGGCCGGGGATGAGGATGTTCCAGTACATCCACCGGAAGGCGAGCTTGCCCAGGTGATTGAGGCGCGTCTTCTTCAGGAGGCTCATGGGTCCGATCCCGGGCAGGGGGTACTTGCCGGGGAGGGGCTCCCAGTCGTAGTTGAAGTCGATCAGCATCGCCTTCCGATCACCTGTCTCGATGAAGCAGTTGGCGTGACCGTCGAACGTGTGGGTCATCTCCTGTCCGCGGATGAACTGCAGGAAGTTCTCGACGAACACATCGATTTCGAAGTGCGCGACAGATCCGGCCTTGGAGGCGGGGATGTCGTTGGCGTCCCCGAGAGCGAAGATGTTGTCGTAGGCCTTGCTCTGCTGGGTGAACTTGTCGACGGGCACCAGGTTGATCTCATTGCCGAGGCCTGAGCGCGCCACGTAGTCCGCGCCCATGTTCAGGGGGACGGTGACGAGGAGGTCGAAGGGAACCTCGCGCTCGTCGTAGGAGACCAGCGCCCTCCGCTCGTTGTCGACCTCCATGAGCATGAAGTCGGGCTCGACCGCGATCGCCTTCTCCTCGAGGGTGCTGCCGAACGCCTGCGCCGCGATCGGCTTGGTGAAGGCGCCTGGCAGCGGGGTCACGTAGGTCATCTCGACCTTGTCGCGCATCCCCTTGCTGGTGAAGTAGGAGTCGGCGAGGAAGGCGAACTCGAGCGGAGCGACAGGGCACTTGATCGGCATCTCGACGATGTTGATGACGAGGCGACCGCCCGGCCAGGTCTCGAGCTTCGTGGCCAGAGCCACCGAGCCCTCGTACGTGTAGAACTCATGAACGCTGTCGCGCCATTGCTCGCCCATCATCCCGTCGGTCTGGTCGGGGCGGGGAGTCACGCCGGTCGCGATGATCAGTACGTCGTAGTCGAGGCGACGGCCGTCGGTCAGCAGCACCGCGTTCTCCTCGGCCTCGACCCGGTCGATCTCGCCGTAGACGAGGGGCACGTCCTTGCGCAGGTTCTTGCGGCGACTCCTGGTGACCTGCGACGGCGTGTAGGTGCCGAAGGGCAGGAACAGGTAGCCCGGCTGGTAGCGGTGGTCGTCGTCCGCGTCGACGACGGTGATCGCCCAGTCGGCCGCGGAGAGCCTGCGACGCAGCTTGTTGGCGGTGATGGTGCCGGCGGTGCCTCCGCCGAGGATCAGCAACGTCTTCATGTCTCGATGGTGGCACCGGGTCGCCCCCTGTCTCTGGGGTCGAAGTTCGCGATCTCACATGACGAAGGTCCCCTCGGGGGCATGACCTGAGGGGACCTTCGGTCGAGCGGACTCGGGTGACGGGGCAGCGCCCCGGGGTTCAGGCGGAGAGCTGGTCGGCGAGGGGGGCCAGACGCTCATGCATCTCGCGGTACTCCAGGGCCTCGTCGATGTACGGGGTGTCGAAGTGCGCCCCACACGTGCAGTCGAGGGTGAAGCGGCACTGGGCGTAGCTGAACCCCGAGGAGATCACGTGGGCCGCCTCGTGCAAGGGGGGCTGCAGGTCGGTCAGGTGCCGGTCCCGGCGGAGGAAGGGGAGGTTCATGGGGCACCTGCTCTCCTGTGACCCGCTCACGTGAGCGGTGGGGCGTCCGGATCGACGCCTTTTCCACAGTAGCACGGTCACGCCATATTCCGGAAACCTCTGCTTCGGACGTAGTTCACCTGTCGTTCACTTTGTGGGGAGCACAGGTGCGGGGCGCAGCTCAGGGGGCAGCCGCCCGGAAGCGGTCCCAGGACTCCCGGATCTCCCGCTCGGCCTCGGTGCGTCCGACCCACGTGGCCCCCTCGACGCTCTTGCCCGGCTCGAGGTCCTTGTAGACCTCGAAGAAGTGCTGGATCTCCAGGCGGTCGAACTCCCCGACGTGGTGGATGTCGCGCAGGTGCTCCAGCCGGGGATCCCCGGCTGGCACGCACAGCACCTTGTCGTCGCCCCCGGCCTCGTCCGTCATCCGGAACATCCCGACGGCGCGGCACGAGATGAGCACGCCGGGGAACGTCGGCTCCTGCACGAGAACGAGCGCGTCGAGGGGGTCCCCGTCGAGGCCGAGGGAGTTGTCGATGAAGCCGTAGTCGTGCGGATAGCGGGTCGATGTGAACAGCATCCGATCGAGCCGGATGCGCCCCGTGTGGTGGTCCATCTCGTACTTGTTGCGGCTTCCCCCGGGGATCTCGATGGTGACGTCGAAGATCAGCGGTTCCATGGGCCCTCCCGGGGATCGGTGCCGACGGGTGCGCAGCGGGACCATCCCGAGGCATCGGATCGGCACGTCGTCGTTGGCCTAGTGTTCCGTACGTCGTCGGGGAAGGAGGACCGGTGCGGTCTCCGTGGGGTGCAGCTGTGGCAGGGGTCACGCTGGCGACCCTCGTCCTCACGGCGGCCCCGAGCATGGGGGCTGACACGCCGCCTCCGGCCCCGGCCCCGAGCGTGCTGCCCCTGGCCCCGAGCGTCACTGTGCGGCCGACGCCGCAGGGGGTGCAGGAGGCCATCGGCCCGCTCGTGCGACGCGGGCTGGCCCGCGCCTCCGTCATCGTCGTCGACCCGGGCAGCGGCGAGGTGCTGCTCGACGCGCGTGGGTCGCGGCCGCGCATCCCGGCCTCGACCGCGAAGCTCGCCACGGCCGCGGCGGCGCTGGACGTGCTGGGGTCGCAGACCCGACTGCCGACGGTGGCGTACCGCGATGACCGGGCCGTGACCCTGGTGGGGGGCGGCGATCCGACCCTGACGCGCGCCGACCTCGCGGAACTGGCCGGACGGGTGGCGAAGGATGTCGGGACGCCGGGAGTCGTCACGGTCCGCTACGACGCCTCGGCCTTCACGGGCCCGACCCTGGGCCCGGGCTGGTCCGCCAGCTTCCCTCGGCTGGGCGTCGTGGCTCCGGTGACCGCCCTCATGGTCGATCAGGGTCGGGTGCGGCCGGGCGCCAGCTCCCGCGTCGCGGATCCGGCTCGGCAGGCCGGCACGCTCTTCGCGGACCTGCTGCGTGCGGAGGGCCTGCAGGTGCGCCGGGTGCGCGCCGGGGCTCTGGACGCCACCGCGGCTCGCGAGGTCGCGCGGGTGGAGTCCCCGCCGGTGGCCGACATCGTGCAGCAGACGCTGACCGACTCCGACAACACCGCAGCGGAGGTGCTCGCCCATCTGGTGGGCGGGGCGCTCGTGGGCGAGGCGTCCTTCGCCGGGGGAGCTCGGGCCACCGAGCAGGCGCTGCGGTCCGCTGGCATCGACATCACGGGGGTGGACCTCGCGGACGGGAGCGGGCTCTCCCGGCGCAACCGCATCCCGGCCGCTGCCCTCGCCGACATCGTCGCGACCGCGCTGACGACTCCGGACCCGGATCTCTCGCTCCTGCCCCCGGGCCTCGCGGTCGCCGGACTCACCGGGACGCTGGCCGATCGGTTCACCTCGGCGTCGACGCGTCCGGGTCGCGGGTTCGTCCAGGCCAAGACCGGAACGCTCACCGGGGTCAGCGGCCTCGCGGGAACGGTGCTCGATGCCGAGGGCCGCACGCTCGTCTTCGCGATGATCGACGACAGGGCTCGATCCCTGGACCAGGTCCGCGCGACAATGGACACCGTCGCGAGCAGGCTCGCCGCCTGCGGCTGCGACTGACCCGTGCCCTCGACCGAGGTCAGCGGAACGACGTCCCGCGGAGGAGAGTCCCGATGACGACCGCCCCGATGCCCGTGCTGCTGCCGGTGAACCAGTTCGACCACTTCTACCGGGGTGGGGATCGCATCGGCGCGCTGCGTCACGGTCCGGGCGGGCCCCAGCGTCCGGAGGAGTGGATCGGCTCCACGACCGCTCGCTTCGGCCAGGCGCCGCAGGGGTTCAGCGTGCTGCCCGACGGGCGCCTGCTGATCGAGGCGATCGAATCCGATCCGCAGGCATGGCTCGGTCCCGACCACGTCGAGCGCTACGGGACCAGCACCGAGGTGCTGATCAAGCTGCTCGACCTCGACCAGCGCCTTCCCGTGCACCTGCATCCGAACCGGGCCTTCTCGCGCACCCATCTCGGACTCGCGCACGGCAAGACGGAGGCGTGGTACGTGCTGGACGCGCCTGAGGGAGGAGAGGTCGGCGTCGGGTTCGCCGAGGAGATGTCCCGTGAGCAGGTCGCGTCCTGGGTCGCCTCGGAGGACAGCGATGCCCTGCTGTCGTCGCTGCGTCGACGCGTCGTGCGACCGGGTGACGCCATGCTCGTGCCGGCCGGCCTGCCCCACACCGTCGCCTCCGGAGTCTTCGTCCTCGAGCTGCAGGAGCCGACCGACCTCTCGATCCTGCTCGAGTGGCAGGGCTTCGCCGTCGACGGGACGAAGGACGGCCACCTCGACCTCGGATTCGACGTGGCGCTGCAGGCGGTCGATCTCTCCGCGGTGTCGGACGGGGATCTCGACCGACTCGTCCTTCCCCGGGAGGCCATCGACGGTGCCGGCCTGCACTCGGCGATGCCGGCGGCAGCCGACGCCTACTTCCGGGCGCACCGGTTCGACACGTCAGGCGGCCCGGTCGCCGTCGACGCGGGGTTCGCGATCGTCCTCGTCCTCGAGGGCCGCGGGATCCTGGGCTCGACCTCCGGTGCTCTCGAGGTGGCCCGTGGCGATGTCGTCCTCGTCCCGTTCGCGGCAGGCGATCTCTCCCTGCACTCGGAGGGCGGATCCCCGATGGTCGGGGTGGTGTGCCGTCCGCCGGCCCCGGACGCGCCGCGCGATGCTCGCTGACCCGCGGACCACGCCGGGCGAGGCTGCTCCGGAGGCGGTGGACTGGGATCTCGCGCTCGCCACGGCGCGACGCTTCGCCCCGTCGGGTCCGGACCTTCCTCCCGACGAGGCGGTCGAGGCGGTCGCGATGCTGCGTCGCGCGGCGACGGAGGCGATCGCGCCCGTGCGCGAGGTCACCGGGCTCATCGCCCCGGAGTCCTCGCCTGCGGTGGTCGTGGATCGTGGCACGTGGATCGCCTCGAACGTGGCCAGCATGCGCGCCCTGCTCGGATCCTGGGACGCCCTGACCGAACGCACGCAGGCTGCGCCGGCCGTCGTTCGCGGCCTGGGATCACGTGGCACGGCGCTTCAGCTGGGAGCGGTCCTGGCCTGGCTGTCGACCAAGGTGCTCGGGCAGTTCGAGACGTTCGGGCGCGCCGCGGGTGAGCCGGGCCGCCTGCTGCTCGTCGCTCCCACCATCGTCCAGGTCGAGCGACAGCTCGATGTCGACCCGAGGGACTTCCGGCTCTGGGTGTGCCTGCACGAGGAGACGCATCGCGTGCAGTTCGGTGCGGTGCCGTGGTTGGCCGATCACCTCAACGGCCGCATCACGGCGCTGCTCGCCGCATCGGACCTCTCCACCCGCGAGACGCTCGAGCGGCTGGTGGCCTTCGTGTACGCGCTGATCCGCTCGATCCGGTCTGACGACGTCCAGGTCATCGAGGCCCTGCAGACCCCGCAGCAGCGCGAGATCTTCGACGAGCTCACCGGACTGATGTCGCTCCTCGAGGGTCACGCCGACGTGGTGATGGACGACGTCGGCCCGGCGGTCGTGCCCTCCGTCGCGAGGATCCGCGAGAGGTTCACGACGCGACGAGAGCAGGTGGGCGCCCTGGATCACGTGGCGCGACGGGCTCTCGGCATGGACGCCAAGATGCGCCAGTACTCCGATGGTGCGGCCTTCGTGCGTCACGTCGTCGACCGCGTGGGAATGGCCGGCTTGAACACCGTCTGGGCGTCGCCCGAGCACCTGCCCTCGCGCGCCGAGATCCACGATCCTGATCGGTGGACGGCGCGCATGGGTCTGGTGGCATGAGGGTTCCGCGATGAGTCGTCGGGCAGCAGGACCGGAGACGGTCGCGTGCCGCACGGCGGTGCGCGCCTCGCTGGCGGATCTCGAGGGCGGGGGCACGGTTCTCGTCGCCTGCTCGGGTGGCCCCGACTCCATCGCCCTGACCTCCGCCTCGTCCTGGGTCGGCAGCCGCCTCGGCCTCGACGTCCGCGCGATCGTCGTCGACCACGGCCTCCAGCCCGACTCCGCGGAGGTCGCGGTCGCGGCGGCGCAGGCCTGCGACGCACTCGGCGCCCCTCCCACGATCGTCCGCGTGGAGGTCGGCGCAGCGGGGGGGCCCGAGGCGGCCGCGCGCGAGGCGCGCTATGCGGCGCTCAGCCGGGCGGCGCAGGAGTCCGACGCCCGGGTCGTCCTGCTGGGCCACACCCTCGAGGATCAGGCCGAGACGGTCCTCCTCCGACTGGCGCGGGGATCCGGTGCTCGTTCCCTCGCGGCCATGGCGCCGGCGGGCGGCCTGTGGCGCAGGCCGTTCCTGTCCCTGCCGCGTGCGACGGTGCGCAGGGCCGCCGCGGACGCGCTCGAGCCGTGGGGACTCCAGCCGTGGTCCGATCCCCACAACGAGGATCCGTCCTTCGCCCGCGTGCGCGTGCGTGCGCTGCTGCCCGAGCTCGACGCTGCCGTCGGGGGAGGCGCCGTCCTCGGGCTCGCCCGCACGGCCGATCTGCTGCGGGACGACGCTGACCTGCTGGACGAGCTCGCAGGCGCGGCCCTGCAGCGCATCGTCGACCGGCAGGACGGCGTTCGGGGTGCTGCGTGCGACGACCTCGCCGCCCTGCATCCGGCCCTGCGCTCCCGCGTCCTGCGGGCCCTGATCATCGAGGCGGGTGCCCCGGCCGAGTCGGTCGGAATCGACCACGTGCGCACGGTCGACGCCCTCATCACGCAGTGGCACGGGCAGGGGGAGGCACGACTGCCGGGTGGCGTCCGCGCGGATCGCTCGTGTGGCAGGCTGAGGGTCCAGTCATCGGACCCGGACGGGAGCAACAGCGGTGGATCATGAGGACGCCTCGTCGGAGCTCGCGCACGTCCTTCTCACCGAGCAGCAGATTCACGATCGCCTCCAGGAGATCGCGGCCGAGATCGACCGCGACTACGAGGGCAAGGACCTCCTCCTCGTGGGTGTGCTCAAGGGCGCTGTGATGGTCATGGCCGATCTCGCCCGCTCCCTGACCCGCTCGTCCGACATGGACTGGATGGCGGTGTCGTCCTACGGCTCGGGCACCACGTCCAGCGGTGTCGTCCGGATCCTCAAGGATCTCGACGCCGACATCAACGGGCGGCATGTGCTCATCGTCGAGGACATCCTCGACTCCGGGCTCACCCTCTCGTGGCTGATCAAGAATCTCAGCTCGCGCAATCCGGCGTCCGTCGAGGTGTTCACCCTCCTGCGCAAGCCGGATGCCCAGAAGGTCAACGTGAACCCCCGCTACATCGGATTCGACATCCCCAACGAGTTCGTCGTGGGCTACGGCCTCGACTATGCCGAGCGCTTCCGGAACCTGCGCTGCGTGGGCACCCTCGCCCCCCACGTCTACAGCTGAGTCGGTCCCCGCTCATCCC